>CAYYVA010000024.1:0-27619 GCA_964475015.1 uncultured Muribaculaceae bacterium | reverse complement strand
GAGGTCATAGTCTAAAAACTATGCTGCTTGTCTTTCTATTTCTTTCAATGAACTTCCGTTGAGTACGTTCGTTTCTCAAACGGTTTGCAAAGGTAGTAACTTTTTGGTCAGTTGCAAATCTTTTTTTGAAATTTTTGAAAAGATTTTTTCGCCCTTTTTACTAAATCACTAATCTTCAAAGCCTTGTTCAAAAATAAATTTTTGCCAAAAAAAACTTTCCTTTGGTATAAACCGTTCTTTATATATAAAGTATTCGTCCGGGAGGGCGGATATTCCAGAAAAATAGTTTATCTTTGAAAGTTGCTTCGGCTAAAAAGAAGAAGGATGAGAGACAAGAAAGTGATAATAATTCCCACTTACAACGAGAAGGAGAATATTGAGAAGATAATCAGGAAGGTGTTTTCACTCCCTGAAGGGTTCCATATACTTGTTATAGATGACGGTTCTCCGGACGGCACAGCTGCCATTGTAAAGGGATTGCAGAAGGAATTCCAGGAAAATCTCTTCATTTTGGAGCGCAAGGGGAAACTGGGATTGGGTACAGCCTATATAAAAGGGTTCAACTGGGCACTTGAGCACAACTATGACTATATATTTGAGATGGATGCGGATTTCTCCCACAATCCTGATGATCTTCCCAAACTCTACAATGCCTGCGCCAAGGACGGTGCCGGCCTTGCCATAGGCTCAAGGTACTGCAACGGCATCAGCGTTGTGAACTGGCCTATCGGGAGGGTGATAATGTCATATTATGCCTCCACATATGTAAGGACCGTACTGGGGATGAATATCTATGACTGTACTGCAGGTTTCAAGTGCTACACCAGGGAAGTGCTTGGTTCCATAGACCTTGAGAAGATACAGATGAAGGGATACGGTTTCCAGATTGAGATGAAGTACAATGCATATAAGCTGGGATACAAGATAAAGGAGGTCCCGATTATATTCATTGACAGGACAGAGGGTACATCCAAGATGAGCTCCGGCATTTTCGGCGAGGCATTCTGGGGGGTACTCAAGATGAAGTTCAGAAAAATCACTCCAAAAATATGAGAACACTTATAAAGAACGGTATTATAGTAAATGAGGGGCTATCTGTTTTGGGTAGCCTTTTGCTTGATGGCAACAGGATTGGCAGGATTATCCTGGCAAAGGACTTCCCGGGTGAGGATGAATACAGGGAAGCTGTCGGGAAGATACAGTATGACAGATACATTGATGCAGAGGGGATGCATGTCCTCCCGGGGGTGATTGATGACCAGGTGCATTTCAGGGAGCCCGGCAACACCCACAAGGCCACAATTGCCTCTGAGAGCGCTGCAGCGGTTCTTGGAGGGGTGACCAGTTTCATGGATATGCCTAACAACAACCCTCCATGCACCACAAACAGCAGCCTTGAGGGGAAATTTACAATTGCAGCCAAGAACAGCCTGGCCAACTACTCTTTCTATCTTGGGGCCACCAATGAAAATATTGATGAAATTACATCTATAGACAAGAAGAGGGTGTGCGGAGTGAAGGTGTTCATGGGCTCCTCTACAGGGAACATGCTTGTGAACAATGAGGTTACCCTCAGCAGGATCTTCAGGGAATCCCCCGTGCTGATTGCAACCCACTGCGAGGAGGAGGATACAATCCGCAAGAACATGGAGGAATATACCGCCCGCTACGGTGAGGAGATACCTTTTGGCATGCATCACATGATAAGGAGCCGCGAGGCCTGCATCAGCTGTACCGGAAGGGCGCTGGAGCTGGCTGTGAAGAACCAAAGCAAACTGCACATACTGCATATAAGCACAGCAGATGAGATTGAGATGATAAAGGAGGCCCGCAAGCTCAATCCTGAGATTATGGGTGAGGTTTGCGTGCATTACATGTGGTTCAACTGCAATGATTATGAGAAGTACGGAAGCAAGATAAAATGCAACCCTGCAATAAAGACTTCCGAGGATATGGCTGCAATAAGGAAGGCAGTGAAGGAGGGGGTTATAAAGGTGGTTGCTACAGACCATGCCCCACACCTGAAAGAGGAGAAGCAGAACAACTACACCAAGGCCCCAAGCGGCATCCCATTGGTGCAGCACAGCCTCCAGCTCATGCTGCAGATGTGCAGGGAGGGGATATTTACCGTTGAAGAGGTTGTGGCAAGGATGTCACACGGCCCTGCAGAGTGCTTCAACATAAAAGGGAGAGGCTTCATCAGGGAGGGCAATTTTGCAGACCTGGCCATTGTGAACCTCAATCTTCCCGACAGTAAAACCACTTCAGCCCCCGCCTACAAATGCGGATGGAGCCCGTTTGAGGGGATGGAGTTCTCCAGCAGCATAGTGCATGTATTTGTAAACGGCACACAGGCCGTTGCAGACGGCAGGCTTACAGGAGAGAGCAATGCAATGGAACTTGAATTTGAAAGATAGACTGAAGAATGGAAAAGCCCGGCGGAACAGTACTTGTAAAGACATATCTCCTCACAATACTTGCAGTTGTATTGTGGGGTCTCTCTTTTGTATGGACAAATGACATCCTTGCCAGGGATGTCCCCCCATTTACATTCCTGTTCATAAGGCTTGCCGCCGCAGGAATGCTCCTCTATACCTATTCCAGGATTACCGGCACCCTGCAGAAGGTTGCCAGGAAGGATCTGGGGCTGCTGTTCCTGATGGCCTTCTTTGAGCCGTTCATATATTTTATAGGTGAGACATACGGTATGCTGGCAACAGGTTCCGCAGTATTGGCGGCAGTGATCATAGCCACAATCCCCATTACATGCATCTTTGTGGAGAAGTTCCTTTACAAGGTGCCTTTCTCCATATATAAGGCTCTCGGCACCGCCATCACAATCCCCGGTATAGTTATGGTGATAATGAAGAAGGGGGAGAGTGCATCGGTAGACCACTACTATGGCATTGCGCTGCTGTTCCTTGCAGTTGCAGGAGCCACGGGGTATGCAGCAGTTGTAAAGAAGCTGTCGGGAAGCTACAATTCCACCACCATTGCAACCTGGCAGTTTATCATTGGGGCACTCCTGTTCTTCCCGTTCTTCCTGGGATTCGGGCTTGACGGGCTCAACAGCACATTCTTCTCAAGGGAGGTGCTTGTGCCGCTGGCTTCACTGGCAGTCCTCTGCTCATGCCTTGCCTTTGTATGCTGGGTAAATGCAATCAAGAACCTTGGAATGGCCAAGGCAAACATATTCTCCGCCCTTATACCTGCAGTTTCCGCAATAGGTGCGGCTGCCCTTGGTCAGGAGCACATTACAATAGTTGCAGTGATTGGTATCTGTGTGGTGATTGCCGGTGTAATCATTGCCCAGAAAGGGTGATGTTCCTCCTGCAATAGTTCGCTATGAAATCCGGTATGCGCTCATCCTTCTCAAGGGAGAACTTCTTCCTTATGCGTGAACACCTTACATTGTAGGCATTTTCCGTAAGGGATTCCGCCGTACATGTCTCCTGCCACCTGAAGCCCCAGTATATGAAACAGCAGGTCCTCAGTTCAACGGGAGTGAGCCGGTACTGGCGCCCCATCCTGTAGATGGCACCCCCTTCGCACATATTGGTAACCTGTACAATGTCATTGCACAGGGCAGAAAGGCTCCCGTCTTCATATAATTCAGCTGCAGTTTCGGCCACCTTCTCCATATTGCGGGGGAAATTGTCGCATGTAAGGTATAATGTGCCGTATATCTTCCTGAGGGCCCCAAACCTTGCAGCAAGGCTCCCGGCCAGCTCCTCCTTCCCCTCCGGGGTAATCCTCACAGACATCCCGGCAGCCAGCTCCTTCCGTACCCTCATCCTTGATGCAACAAGGATGCATACAGCTGCCACCGTACACAAAAGGGAAACACACGCCACCGCCACAAGAGGGAAACCGCAATCCATAAGCGAAATCAGATAAGTTTGAGCTGTATCCTTCCCCTCTTTACATCCACATCAAGCACCTTCACCTTCACATGCTGGTGCAGCTTCAATATCTGGTTAGGATCTGTAATATATTTTCCGGACATGTTTGAAATATGAATGAGTCCGTTCTGTTTGATTCCTATATCCACAAAGGCCCCGAAGTTGGTGATGTTGGTAACAATGCCAGGCAGCTCCATCCCCTGCCTGAGATCCTCAAGGGTATGGATATCCTGTGCAAACTCCAGCACCTTAACCTCCGAGCGGGGATCCCTGCCCGGTTTTGCCAGCTCCTGCATTATATCCTTGAGGGTAGGGAGCCCAACCTGTTCAGAGACATATTTCTCCACATCAAGCGATGCCACCTTCTCCCTGTTGCCTATAAGCTCGTTCACCCCAAGCCCCGCATCTGCAGCAATGGCAGCCACAAGGGGATACCTCTCCGGATGTACAGCGGAGTTGTCAAGAGGGTTCTCCGCCCCTGGGATACGGAGGAAACCGGCAGCCTGTTCGTAAGCCTTCTCCCCCAGCCTCTTCACCTCAAGGAGCTGCGCCCTGGACTTGAACGGCCCGTTCTCCGCACGGTACTCCACAATATTCCTTGCAAGTGCAGGACCTATGCCCGAAACGTAAGCAAGCAGATGCCTGCTGGCGGTATTGAGGTTCACACCCACGCTGTTCACACAGCTTATCACCACATCATCAAGCTTCTCCTTCAGGAGGGTCTGGTCCACATCATGCTGGTACTGCCCAATCCCAAGGGATTTGGGGTCTATCTTCACCAGCTCCGCAAGAGGGTCCATAAGCCTCCTCCCGATAGAAACAGCGCCCCTTACGGTAACATCATATTCAGGGAACTCCTCCCTTGCCAGAGGGGAAGCCGAGTAGATTGAGGCACCGTCCTCACTCACGGAATATACCTTAATCCCGGAAGGGAGGGCCAGCCTTTTTATGAAGGCCTCGGTCTCCCTTGCAGCGGTACCGTTGCCTATTGCTATAACCTCAATCCTGTAGGCCTGCACCATGTTTGATATCTTCTTCATGGCCATTACCTTCTCATTTGCAGGGGGATGAGGGTAGATTGTATCATTATGGAGGAGCCCGCCGTTCTCATCAAGGCACACAACCTTGCATCCAGTCCTGAAACCGGGATCAAGGGCCATGGTGCGCTTCTCCCCTACAGGAGCCGCAAGGAGCAGCTGCCTGAGGTTTTCGCCGAACACCCTTATTGAATCAAGGTCCGCCTTCTCCTTGGCCGCCCTGAGCGCCTCATTCTCAATTGAAGGGTGGAGCAGACGCTTTATTGAATCATCCACCGCAAGGTCTATCTGCTCAAAAAGCCTGAAAGTATTGCATTTCACCCCGTTATACAGGAGCCTGTTCACAATTTTCTTTGATATTGCAGCATCCGCCTCCAGCTTCACCTGCAAAATCCCCTCCTGCTCTCCCCTGAGGACAGCCAGGAGCCTGTGTGCGGGGATACGGGAGATATCCTCTGAAAAATCAAAATAGTTGCCGAACTTCTCCCCTTCATCAGCCTTCCCTTTCGCCACCTTTGAATATATCCTGCCGCTCTTTCCGTAGAATTTCCTCAGTTCCTGCCTTATGTCTGCCCTCTCGGATACTGCCTCCGCAATGATGTCCCTGGCCCCCTGGAGGACCGAATCCTTGTCGGGAAGCTCTTCTGTAATGAAAGATGCCGCGCGGGCCTCAAAATTATCCACATTGAAGGTGAGCATTGCCGTTGCCAGAGGCTCCAGCCCCCTCTCCCTCGCAATCTGCGCCCTTGTACGCCTCTTCGGCCTGTACGGAAGATAAAGATCCTCCAGCTCCTGCATCTGTATGCAGGCTGCAATCTGCTTCTCCAGCTCCGGGGTAAGCTTCTCCTGCTCGGATATGCTCTTGAGCACGGACTCCTTCCTCTTGTCCAGCTCCTCAAACTTGAGGCACCAGTGCTTTATCTCCGCAACCTGCACCTCATCCAGCTGTCCTGTACGCTCCTTCCTGTACCTGCTTATGAAAGGCACAGTAGCCCCCTCAGCCAGGAGTTCCGCACAGTGTTCAACCTGCCATTCGTTTACAGACAATAATCCCGCAATGTGTTTGATATAAGACTTGTTCATAAGAAAACTTTAATCGTGTGAAACCTGCTGCAGCTGCTCCCTGTAGGCGGAGAATATCTTTGATTTTGAGACAAAGCCCAGATATATACCCTTCTCGTCCACTACCGGAAGGTTCCAGGCCCCGGTAAACTCAAACTTGGTCATTACACTCTCCATCTTCTCCTTGCAATAGACAAACTCGGGCACCTGCTTCATGAGCGAGTATATCTTTGTATCATATTTATCCCTCTCAAACATCACCTCGCGGACATCATCGAGATAAACTATTCCCTGCATCTGGCCGTCAACATCCACAACGGGGAAGATGTTCCTGTGGGAATGTGCGATAACCTTTACAAGGTCACCGAGTGTCTGGTTCAGCCCTATGGTTGAGAAGTCATTCTCTATGAGCTCATCCGTCTTCAGGAGAGTGAGCACCGCCTGGTCCGAATCATGGGTAAGGAGATCGCCCTGCTTGGCAATACGCTTGGTATAGATTGAATAAGGTTCATAGAACCTGATTGTTGCAAATGAAACTGCAGAGGTGATGATAAGCGGCATCAGCAGGGTATATCCCCCGGTTATCTCCGCAATGAGGAAGATTGCCGTAAGAGGGGCCTGCATCACTCCTGCCATAAGCCCTGCCATGCCCACAAGTACAAAATTGGCCTCAGGCAATACATGTATTCCCGACAGGTTCACGAGCCTGGCAATTATGAAGCCCAGGATACCGCCCATGAACAATGTAGGACCGAATGTACCTCCCACTCCGCCTCCTGCATTGGTAAAGGACATTGAGAACACCTTGAAGAAGAATACCCCAATAAAGAAGATGGGGACTATCCACTCCCTTGTGAAGAACCTTGAGAAGATTGATGTACCCACAGCTGCATCCGAGTTGTTCATCAGGAGGTCTGTAAGTACGCCATAACCCTCACCGTAAAGCGGAGGGAAAATGAAGATGAGCAGACCAAGGCAGGCTGCCGAGATGAGCCACCTTCTTGTTGTACCCATTATCCCCTTTATCTTGTCCTCCAGCCACAGCGTTGTGCGGGTAAAGTACAGCGATGCATATCCACAGATGTTTCCGAACAGGATATAGAACGGAAGGTTCCCTATTGAAAACGGTGTGAGGTCATTCTCAAATGCAACCGTATCCCCAAGGAAAAGGTATGAGACCGTGGTTGCCGTAATTGAAGAGATTACAAACGGAAGCAGCGATGACATTGACATATTGAAGAGCAATATCTCAAATGTGAACAGGATACCGGCCATAGGGGCCTTGAAGATGCCTGCCACCGCTCCGGCCGCACCGCAGCCCAGGAGTATTGTCATCTGCTTGTATGAAAGGCCCAGCGCCCTTGCCACGTTGGAACCTATGGCCGCCCCCGTATATACGATTGGGGCCTCGGCTCCCACCGAACCTCCGAACCCGATTGTAACGGAACTGGCCGCAACGGAACTCCACATGTTGTGGGACCTTATCTTTGACTCATTCTTGGATACAGCCAGCAGCACCTTTGTAACACCATGCCCGATGTTGTCCTTTACAATGTATTTCACAAAGAGCAGAGCCAGGAGCATACCCACACCAGGATAAAGGAGGTACAGGAAGCTGTCCGCAGGGGTGTTGAACCAACCTGTAAGGATCCACTCCACCAGATGCACCATCTGCTTGAGCAGTACTGCCGCCGTTCCGCTCCCAAAGCCCACCACCAGGGCGAGCACTATGAGCATGCGGCTTTCCGGCATTCCCTGCAGGTATTTCTTTATTTTATATAATGCGCTTTTAATCATAGTTTCAGGCAAGGTTAAACCAATGCGAATTTAATAAAAAAAAGTGACTGCAGTAACTGCAGCCACTTTAAATTATACCATTATGATGCTATTCGTCAGAGTCGTCATCACCGCCGAACGAGTTGGTGCCGTCATCCGGGAATGTACCGCCCTCTGCACCCGCATCGTCGTCAGCGTCGGCGCCTCCGAACAATCCGTTTTCAACATCCTCGTAATCATCAATCTTCACCTCAATCTTCACAAGGTAAATTGCATCAGGTATCTCAACCGACACGGCATAGAAGAAAGAACCGTCAGGCTTGTCAACCTTGAACAAATCACCCATATAATCCGCATATCCCTTCGGATATTTTTCCTTGAATGCAGCAGCCAGTTCAGGAGACATATTCGCATAGCTTACAACTGCCCTTTTCTTTTGCGATCTTGCTGAAATTTTTGCACACATAATCTATATCTTAAATTCCAAAAATCTGTTTGTAACGTTTCTTGATGCAATTATACGGCTATTTTTCTTATAAAAAAATGTTTTTTCCTATTTCTTGAAAAAATATGATTTCTGCATCTTCTTCCTCTCCATATTTTTCTCCACAAATATTGGCTTGAAGGTCTTGGTATCCATCTGGGAATAGTATGCTGCTGAGGATTTTGTCATTGGTGTAGGGGTAAAATCCTGCACCTGGTCAGTATATACACCCCTGAGGGCCTTGTTTGAAGCCAGCTTTTCCATATCGTTCATGGTGCAGCCCGGATGCGAAGAGATGAAGTAAGGCACAATCTGGTATTTGAGCCTCTTCTCATACACCAGCTTGTCAAACTCCCTCCTCAGGCGCTCAAACAGGATGAATGAAGGCTTGTTCATGAGGGCAAGCACGGAATCCTCGGTATGTTCCGGAGCCACCTTCAGCCTGCCGCTGGTATGCTTGAGGACAAGTTCCTCAAAGTATGGTTTGGATGAACTGTCCAGAAATCCCTTCTCATCGAGGAAAAGGTCATATCTGATGCCGCTCCCTATGTATGCATTCCTTATCCCCTCCACCTGAGAAATGCTCTTGTAGAGCTTCAGGAGCCTTCTGTGAGAGTTGTTCAGGTTAGGGCACATCTTTGGGAAAAGGCAGCTTTTCCTGAAACATTTCGCACACACTTCCCTGTCATTCCCATGCATGCCGTACATGTTGGCTGTAGGGGCCCCTATATCTGAGATATTACCGGCAAATCCGGGAAGTTCCCTGAGCCTTGAAATCTCCTCCAAAATAGAGCGTTCGCTCCTGCTCTGGATATGTTTCCCCTGATGGGCGGCTATGGTACAGAAGCTGCAGCCTCCAAAGCAACCCCTGTGGGTATTTATGGAGAACTTTATCATCTCATATGCAGGGATATGCTTACCCTTGTAGCGCGGATGGGGCAGCTTTGTATATGGGAGGTCATAATATGAATCCAGTTCCTCCTCCGTAGGGAGTGGATATGGTGAGTTCACACAGAGCCACTTGTCTCCGAACTGCTCTATGAGCTGCCTTTCCACCATCCTGTTTGCCTCTGTCTCAATTACATTGAAATTCTCCACAAAGGCCTTCTTGTCCTTCAGGCACTTTTCGTATGGGTGGAGGAATATCCTGTCGGGAGACTCCTTGGGCCTCTCATCAGAAATCCAGGCAACCTGCCGGAGGTTGTTCCTGTCTTCCCAGCTCCCCTCCTCAATATATCTTGCAACATCCACAATTGCCCTCTCCCCCATTCCGTAGATAAGGTAATCCGCCCTGCTCTCCACAAGAACAGAAGGGAGGAGCTTGTCCTGCCAGTAGTCATAATGGGTAAAGCGGCGGAGCGAGGCCTCAATTCCCCCAATCACAACGGGGGTATCGGGATAGAGCTTCTTGAGTATGTTGGAATACACCTTCACGGCATAATCCGGGCGCATGGAAGGTGCCCCGTTAGGGGTATATGCATCATTGCTGCGGAGCCTCTTGGCTGCGGTGTAATGGTTCACCATTGAATCCATTGCACCTGAGTTCACACCGAAGAAAAGCCTGGGTGCCCCAAGCTTCTTGAAATCCCTCAGGTCATCACGCCAGTTGGGCTGCGGCACTACAGCCACACGGTATCCGCAGCTCTCCAGGACACGGGCAATTACGGCCGTACCGAATGATGGATGGTCTATATAGGCGTCACCGGTGAATATGATGACGTCTATATAATCCCAGCCCAATGCGTCAATTTCCTTTTTGGTGGTAGGTATGAATCTCTTCTCCGCCATTCTACATCCTCTCCGGCAGTCTTATGCCAAGAATATCCATTGCCCTTGTGAGGACCTTTGCAATTACGTCAATGAGGGCAAGCCTCAATGACCTGAGTGCGGCATTCTCCTCGTTCAGGATTGTTGTATCATGGTAATACTGGCTGAACTCCTTGGCCAGATCGTATGCATAGTTTGCTATTACAGCAGGAGAGTGTCCGTCACCGGCCTCCTTAACCCTCTGTGGATACATGTTGAGCATCTTTATGATCTCAATCTCCTTAGGGAGAAGTGTTGCCTCAGGTGTGATGCCTGCCTCATATCCCCTCTCGGAAGCCTTCCTGAGGATAGACCTGATCCTGGCATGTGTGTATTGGATGAACGGACCTGTATTTCCGTTGAAGTCAATTGACTCCTTAGGGTCAAACAGCATTGTCTTCTTAGGGTCAACCTTCAGTATGAAGTATTTGAGGGCGCCGAGGCCAATCATCTCAAAGAGGTCCTCCTGCTCCTGTGCCGGCATGTCATCCAGCCTTCCGAGAGCCATGGATGTCTCCCTTGCTGTAGAGTACATGTCCTGTACAAGGTCATCTGCATCCACTACTGTACCCTCACGTGACTTCATCTTGCCCTCAGGGAGCTCAACCATACCGTATGAGAGGTGATAGATGCTGTCGCTCCAGTCAAAGCCCAGCTTCTTGAGGATAAGCTTCAATACCTGGAAATGGTAGTTCTGCTCGTTTCCTACCACGTAGATGTGCTCATCCAGCTTGTGCTCTGCAAACCTCTGGTGTGCGGTACCCAGATCCTGGGTCATATATACTGATGTCCCGTCTCCACGGAGGAGGAGCTTCTTGTCCAATCCGTCGGGAGTAAGGTCACACCATACTGAACCGTCCTCATGGGTTTCAAAGATTCCCTTTGCCAGTCCCTCCTGTACGAGGGCCTTACCAAGGAGGTATGTCTGTGACTCATAGTATGTCTTGTGGAATGAGATTCCAAGGCGGCTGTATGTCTTGTCAAATCCGTCATAAACCCAGCCGTTCATCTTCTTCCAGAGTTCCACAACCTCAGGATCTCCCTGCTCCCATTTTACAAGCATTGCCTGTGCCTCCTTGAGGATTGGGGTCTGCTTCTCAGCCTCATCCTCAGGAACCCCCTGGGCAATAAGCTCCTTTGTCTGTTTCTTGAGCTCATTGCTAAAGGCCACATAGTATTTGCCCACAAGGTGGTCACCCTTTATTCCCGATGACTCAGGTGTCTCGCCGTTGCCCATCTTCAGCCATGCAAGCATGGACTTGCAGATATGTATTCCACGGTCATTCACAAGGTTCACCCTTATCACATTGTGTCCGTTGGCCTCAAGGAGCCTTGAAACGGACCAGCCGAGAAGGTTGTTCCTGATATGGCCCAGATGGAGCGGCTTGTTGGTATTTGGTGAAGAGAACTCAATCATCACACTCTGCCCTGTTGGAGGGAGCTGTCCGAAATCCTCAGCTGCACAGATGCCTGAGAATGTATCTTTCCAGAACTCACCTGAAAACTTGATGTTCAGGAAGCCCTTCACAACGTTATAAGACTCCACCATAGGCTCATTTGCCTTGATATACGCCCCTATCTCATCGGCTGTTGCCTCAGGGGATTTCCTGCTGGTCTTCAGGAGAGGGAACGCAACCAGGGTAATGTCACCTTCAAATTCCTTTCTGGTTGTCTGGGTCTGGATGAGCTTGTCATCAACCTCAGTCCCGTACAACGCCTTTACGGCCTCTTTGGCCTTGTTTCCTATAAATATTTCAGGATTCATCTGTTATCTTATTTGTTTTTTGAAAAATACACCTTCATTGCCGCCTTAACCTTTGGTGAAAGCATAACCAATGTAAACATGGTAGGGAATGCCATAAGAGCGTATGCCAGGTCAATCATACCTACTGCAGCCTTCAAAGGAATCACTGCAGCAACCACAAGCATTAAAAGGAAGAAGATGTTATAATATTTTGAATATTTTGCGCCGAACAGGAAGCCTGTACACTTCTGTCCGTAGTATGAATACGAGAACATTGTAGAGAATGCAAAGAAGAAGAGCATGAGCAGAAGCAGATATTTGCCCAATCCAGGTATAGATGCATCAAAAGCCTGAAGGGCCACGCTCAAACCTGCAATTGAGCCGCTTATGCCGTCTCCCAAAGGAAGAATGTCCCTCTGTATGAGGATTGCAATTGCTGTAAGTGTACATACAAGACCAGAGTCAATTGATGGGCCGATCATTGCAACGAGACCTTCCCTTACAGGCTCGTTGTTCTTTGATGCACCGTGCATCATTGAAGCTGTACCCACACCTGCCTCATTTACAAGGGCAGCACGCCTGATACCTATGAGGGCAATTGAAACAAGAGCTCCAATTCCGCCACCTACACCTGCCTTAACTGTAAATGCATCTGTAAAGATTGCAGCAAATACACCTGGAATCTCGCTGAGATTGGTAAGCATGATATAAAGCACAAGAAGGAAATACATGATTACCATTGCAGGCACCACTTTGGTTGCAACCTTTGAAATCCTCTTGATACCACCAAGAACCACACTGGCAACAATTATGGTGATAATTACACCAATAATAAACCTCAAGGTTACTGTATTCTGTTCAGGAGTGAAGAATATTGTAGTAATTGCCTCTGTAAACTGGTTGGACTGCATGATACACAGGGTACCTATAAGACCAGCAATTGAGAAGAATACTGCAAGAGGTTTCCATTTAGGTCCTAATCCCGACAGAATCATATACATAGGACCGCCCTGAACCTCACCTGTATCATCCTTTCCCTTATACATCACAGAGAGGGTACCTTCAAAGAATTTTGTAGCCATACCGAGGATAGAGCTCACCCACATCCAGAAGATTGCACCAGGGCCACCAATTGAGAGGGCTATTGCCACACCGGCAATGTTTCCCATTCCGACAGTAGCTGCAATTGCACTTGCCAGGGCCTCAAACGAGCTGATCTGCCCCTCAGCTTTGCTATCCTCAGACTTAAGGGACTTGATGGCACGGCCATAATACCTCAACGGAACAAAACCGGAATAGATAAGAAAAAACAATCCTCCTCCCACGAGCAGGAAAAACAGCGGATAACCGCAAACGAAATCACTGACTGCAGTAATGCCCTGCCCCAATGAATCAAAAAAGTTATTCATATCTGGTTCAATTTTAATATTTTCAACAAGGGTTCAAAGGTATAAAAAAATAAGATACCTAAAAAATTAAAAAAGCCGCGGAGAAGCACTCCGCAGCCTTTTGTCCTGATGTATCAGGCCAAGCCTGACCAATTCCTATTTCAAGCCCCTGTTCTTGAGAAGCGGATCAATTCCAGGCTCCTTGCCCCTGAAGTTGATGTAGAGGTTCATTGCATCCTCCTCACCGGCCCTCTCAAGGATCTCGGTCCTGTATTTGTTTGCAACCTCCTGGTTGAAAATATCACCGGTCTCTGCAAATGCATCAAATGCATCAGCATCAAGAACCTCAGCCCAGATGTAGCTGTAGTAGCCTGCAGTATATCCGCCGCTGAAAGTGTGGCTGAAGTATGTGCTCCTGTACCTTGAAGGGATCTGATTCAGGATGCCCCTGTCACCAAGGACCTTAGCCTCAAACTTATTGATGTCAAGGTCTGCAGGGATCTCATTCAGCACATGGTAGTCCATATCAAGATATGAAGCTGCAAGATACTCTACAGTTGCAAAGCCCTGTCCGTATTTGCCTGCCTTCACCATCTTGTCTACAAGCTCCTGAGGGATAACCTCGCCTGTCTGGTAATGTTTTGCATACACTTTGAGGACCTCAGGCTTGAATGCCCAGTGCTCGTTGAGCTGTGAAGGGAGCTCCACGAAATCTCTCGGATAACCGCCCATTCCCTGGTATTTCACATCCTTTAGGAGGCTTGCAAGACCATGTCCGAACTCGTGGAAGTATGTCTCAACCTCATCAGTTGTAAGGAGTGCAGGCTGGTCACCTACAGGCCTTGTAAAGTTACCGCAGATGGTTACAAGAGGAAGAACCCTCTCACCGTTCTTGTATGACTGGCCCCTGAAGCCGCCACACCATGCACCTGCCCTCTTCTGTCCGGGACGTGCGAACATGTCAAAGAATACGATACCGGTTACAGTACCATCGTTGTCATATACCTCAAAAGCCTCTGCCTCTTCGTGAGGAAGCGGAACGTTCTCAAGTTTCTTGAATGTAAGGCCGAAGAGCTTGTTTGCAACATGGAACACACCCTCCCTTACGTTGTCAATCTGAAAGTAAGGTGCCATCTCAGACTCACTCAGGTTGAACTTCTCCTGCATTGCCTTCTGTGCATAATATCTCCAGTCCCAAGCCTCAAGCTCAATGTTTGAGCCCTCTTTGGCAATGATCTTCTTCATGTCATTTGCCTCAGCCCTGGCAGCCTTCAATGCCGGTTTCCATATCTGGTCAAGAAGGTTATATACAGCCTCAGGAGTCTTTGCCATCCTGTCCTCAAGGATATAGGCAGCTGCATTCTCTGCTCCCATAATCTGAGCCCTCTTGAGCCTTAGCTCAACAAGCTTCTTGATTACATCCTTGTTGTCATTCTCATTATTGTTGTTACATCTGTTGAGATAAGCCTCAAGCATCTGTTTCCTGAGTTCCCTGTTCTCTGCATTTGCAAGGAAAGGCATGATGCTTGGGTTATCAAGACCGAAGAACCATTTGCCCTCCTGACCTGCTTTCCTGGCTCTTGCTGCAGCCTCTGCAATCTGGCCCTCTGTAAGGCCCTTAAGATCCTCTTCCTTCTCAATTACAAGGGTATATGCAGCAGTCTCCTGCAATGCGTTCTGCGAGAACTGGAGCTGCAATGCAGAAATCTCCGCATTTACCTTCTTGAGCTCCTCCTTCTTGTCTGCAGGGAGGTTTGCACCACCCCTCTCAAAGCCCTTGAAGATCTCCTCAACAACTCTCATCTGCTGAGGGTTGAGGTTCATTTCATTCCTCTTCTCGTATACGGCCTTGATTCTCTGGAACAGCTTGTCATTCAAACGGATTGCACTGCTGTGCGCACTCTGCAGCGGAGAAAGCTCCTTTGCAATTGCCTGGAGTTCAGGGTTTGACTTAACTCCGTTTGCGCTGCTGAATACAGCTGAAACATTGCCAAGCAGCTCACCTGAATTGGTGTAAGCCTCAATTGTATTCTCAAATGTAGGCTCCTCTGTATTGTTTACAATGGCATCAATCTCAGCAAGCTCAGCTGCCATTGCAGCCTTGTATGCAGGGATGTAATGCTCAGGCTTTACCTGCTCGAACGGCGGAATGCCGTATGGGGTATCCCACTCAACCAACAGCGGGTTCACTTCCTGAGGCTGTGAACATGAAGTCACGAGTACCCCTGCAGAAAGTAGAGACAATAAGTACTTTTTCATAAGTGTCAAATAGTTTTAAAAGGTATTAAGTATAGGCTACCCAAGATAGCTCTTGAGCAGTTTGCTTCTTGCACTGTGTCTGAGACGTCTGATTGCCTTCTCCTTGATCTGTCTCACACGCTCCCTTGTAAGGCCGAAATACTCTCCGATCTCCTCAAGGGTCATCTCCTGGGCACCAATCCCGAAGAAATACTTCACAATGTCCCTCTCCCTCTCTGTAAGGGTTGAAAGGGCCCTCTCAATCTCCTTGTTGAGCGACTCGTTCACAAGGCCCCTGTCCGCATTAGGGGAATCTGAGTTCACAAGCACGTCAAGAAGGCTGTTGTCCTCTCCGTCAACGAACGGGGCATCCACAGAAACGTGTCTTCCTGAAACCCTCAATGTGTCTGCAATCTTCTCCCTCGGTATCTCAAGGATATCCGCAAGCTCCTCCGGAGACGGCATCCTCTCGTTCTCCTGCTCGAATTTTGAAAGCGCCTTGTTGATCTTGTTGAGTGAACCCACCTGGTTCAACGGAAGGCGTACAATCCTGGACTGCTCGGCCAAAGCCTGGAGGATTGACTGCCTGATCCACCATACGGCATACGAGATGAACTTGAAGCCCCTTGTCTCATCAAACTTCTCTGCTGCCTTGATAAGGCCAAGGTTTCCCTCGTTGATGAGGTCCGGAAGGCTGAGGCCCTGGTTCTGGTACTGCTTTGCCACAGACACCACAAACCTGAGGTTTGCCCTTGTCAGCTTCTCCAACGCCTCCTGGTCGCCCTTCTTTATCCTCTGGGCGAGCTCCACCTCTTCCTCAACTGTGATTAACTCTTCTCTACCAATTTCCTGGAGATATTTATCAAGAGAGGCACTCTCTCTGTTAGTGATTGATTTTGTAATCTTTAACTGTCTCATGAGTATAATTTAACACGCAAAGATAAGCAATTTATTTATATTCCAACCAAATAAAAGCACAGCCCGGCAGAATTGCTCAAGAGTTTCTTCCGCCGGGCCGTACAAATTCCTGCAAGGGCTATACCCCTACTCCATAGTAGCACACCTCGCCATCAGGATACATCCCTTCAACGAGAAGTCCCCTCTTGGCATTGTTGATTATCTCCAACGCCTCCTTAAGGTCATTTACAGGCATCTGGTTCAGGTGGGTGATCACAAGCCCGGCCCTGATTCCTGCATCCCTGAACTTGCCACGGTCAACGGCCTTCACCTCAACGCCGCCTTTCAGGCGGAGCCTCTTGAGAAGCTGCTGGTCAGGCTGTGCCAGGAGCGCCCCCATAACGGAAGCCTCATTCTCACCGGCAGCGGCAACCGCTGTCTGGCTACCCTGCAATACTGCCTCCACAACACTCTCCTTGCCGTCCCTGTATATCATAAGCACCACCTTGTCACCAGGCTTGTAGCCGTTGATTGTAGCCTGCACGTCTGAAGGGTTCTTCATCTTCCTGCCGTTGATGGCAACAAGCACGTCTCCTTCCCTCACTCCGGCCTTATATGCCGCACCAGACCTGTTGAGCTCAGCCACATACACGCCGCTGAAATTCCCCTTCATACCTGCAAGGGATGCAAGCTCCTGAGTAAGCTCTGTCATTGATATGCCCAGGACAGCCCTCTGTACAGACCCATGCTCCTTGATATCCTCAACCACCTTCTTTACAATTGCGGTAGGGACTGCAAATGAATAGCCTGTGTATGATCCGGTATTTGATGCAATTGCCGTATTGATACCCACAAGTTCCCCTCGGGTGTTCACAAGGGCACCTCCGCTGTTCCCAGGGTTCACGGCTGCATCTGTCTGGATGAAAGATTCTATCTTGAACTCACCTGACATGTCGGGAAGAGACCTTCCCTTTGCACTTACAATACCTGCAGTAATGGTGCTCCTGAGGTTGAACGGGCTCCCGATAGCCAGTACCCATTCTCCCAGGCGGAGGGCATCCGAATCCCCGAAAGGAATTGCAGGGAGCTCCTGCGCATCAATCTTCAGCAGGGCCACATCCGTAACCGGGTCTGCCCCCACAAGCTCTGCCTTGTAGGTCTTGTTGTCATTGAGGGTAACCTCTATCTGCGAGGCTCCTGACACCACATGGTTGTTTGTAGCTATATATCCGTCGGGAGAAATGATTACTCCCGAGCCTGAGCCTGCCCTCTCCCTTGGCATGGAATAAGGGGTGCCGAAGCCGAAGAAATGCTCCAGAATTGAAGCCTCCCTGTCCTGCTCCCTCTTCACTACCTTTACAAACACAACCCCATCCACGCAGCTCTCCGCAGCGTAGGTGAAATCAGGGAAATTCTGCGGGTCAAAACTCACCTGCCTTATTGGGACGCTCTCCTGCGAGCTGTAGAAATAATTGCCCTGTCCGGTGCCGGTCATCTTCATGACAACAACGGCAGCAACGGTACTCAGAACTACCGAAAGGAATAACAATGTAAAATTCTTTTTCATATTCATACTCAATCTCCAAATTATAAGTGTACCTTAACGTTATGGAACAATTTCAAAATATATGCCAAAACTCAATTGCCGCAGCCAGGGAGCAATCCTGAAAATTTACTATATTTGTATCCTTAAATAAAAACTACAGTTATGAGGTTCATTGTTTCAAGTACAGATTTATTACAAGGTTTATTATCGGTCCAGAAGGTGATTGCATCCAAAAACCCTCTCCCTATCCTTGACAACTTCCTTTTTGTCCTGGACGGGAATTCCCTTACAATTACAGGTTCTGATGCGGAAACTACCCTAAAGACCATATTGACCATCAACGAGGTGATGGAAGGCGGGGAGATTGCTGTACCTGCCAAACTGCTGACCGATTCGCTCAAGGAGCTCCCTACACAGCCTATAGAGTTCTCTACAGACGCTGACAAGAATATCGTGAACATCATCTGGGCAAGCGGAAGCGCACAGATACCTTTTGTATCAGCTGACGAGTACCCTACCCTCAAGGAGCTTGAGTCTCCTGTTGTTGTAAAGATGAAGGGCGCCATATTGGCAGACGGAATCAACAGCACCCTGTATGCTACAGGTGATGAGGAGCTGAGGCCGGTGATGAACGGAATTTATTTTGACATTGAGGAGGAGTCAACCACCCTTGTGGCTTCAAATGCCCACAAGCTGGTATATTACAAGAGGAATGACGTTAAATCAGGCGGCACATCTTCATTCATCCTCCCCAAGAAGCCTGCCAACATCCTGAAGGCAAATCTTGTGAAGTGCATGGATGAGGAGATTGAGATTACATTTGACAAATCCAACAATGCATATTTCAAGTTCAGCTCATTCCTGATGTACTGCAAGCTTGTTGACGGCACCTATCCTGCATACAAGAGCGTGATACCCAAGAACAACACAAATGTGATTTCAGTGAGCCGCACAGAGCTGCTCAACGCCACAAAACGTGTTGCCGTATGTTCAAACCAGGCTACCGGGCAGATCATATTCAAGCTTGCCGCAAACCAGATAACCATAACCGCACAGGACCTTGACTTCTCAATGAGCGCCCATGAGACTCTGGGCTGCGAATATGAAGGTGACCCTATGGAGATTGGATTCAAGTCCACTTTCCTCATTGAGATTCTGGGCAACCTCACATACGACCAGATATGCATAAGGCTCTCTGACCCTAACAGGGCCGCCCTGATACAGCCTGCCGTACAGACAGAGCCTGACGAGGAGATATGCGCACTGCTTATGCCAATGAGAATAAACAATTAAGGAGATGCAGCTCAATTTAAAGAACCCGCTCCTGTTCTTTGACATTGAAAGTACAGGACTGAATGTTGCTACAGACAGAATTGTAGAGATATGCGCCGTGAAGGTGATGCCCAACGGGGACGAGGAGGTGAAGACCAGGAGGATAAACCCTACAATCCCAATCTCTCCCGAGGCGCAGGCCGTACACGGAATTTCAAACGAGGACGTAAAGGACTGCCCTACCTTCAGGGAGATTGCAAAGAGTCTTGCCAAATGGATGGAGGGGTGTGACTTTGCCGGTTACAACTCAATAAAGTTTGATATCCCGATGCTGGCCGAGGAGCTCCTCAGGGCTGGTATAGACTTTGATTTCAGGAAGAGGAACCTTGTGGATGTGCAGAACATCTTCCACAAGATGGAGCAGCGCACCCTCTCTGCAGCATACAAGTTCTATTGCCAGAAGGACCTTGAGAATGCCCACTCTGCCGAGGCAGATACCCTTGCAACATACGAGATCCTCAAGAGCCAGCTTGACCGTTATCCCGACAAATTGCAGAATGACGTGAAGATGCTTGCAGAGTTCTCAACAAGGAGCAGGCTGGTTGACTATGCAGGAAGGATAGCCCTCAATGACAAGGATGTACCTGTATTCAACTTCGGCAAGCATAAGGGCAAGCCTGTGGAGGAGGTCTTCAGGACAGAACCCAGCTACTATTCATGGATGATGAACGGAGATTTCACCCTTGACACCAAGAAGGTGATTACAGAGCTGAAATTGAAGATGAGATAAACTTTTGCACCCTATCGGGTGTTCAGATTATGAACATATTTACAGTACCATACAGCAGCAGGCACTTTTACTGCAGGCCGGATACATCCCTCAACCGGGATAGCAACGACTATTTCTGTCCGGACGGAGTGAACAGGCTTGCTGCCGCTGTATTCATATATGTCCGCGCCTCAAAGGCGGGGAAAAGCGTTTCCTCAAAGTTTGCAGGGAGGTATTACACAACCGCAGGTACAGGAGTGCAGTTCTATGCCCCTGAACTTGAGGATGCCGGCTCTCCCGAGAGCTGGTGGATTTCCCGCTCGCTTGACAACTCCACATTCCTCCTTGGGGACGAACACCCTGCAGAAGAATTGCCTGAAGAGATCAGGGAAAAGATCAATGCTGCCTTTGAGACCGTCTCAAGGCATGTATCATTCCGCACCGGCGACTATATGGCAATTGAAATTGAACCGCCTGTAACGGTTCCTGAAACAGAATGCACCTTTACCATAAACGGGAAGGTGCTGGAGATAATCCGATAAGCAATGGGATATTCCGGGGAGCAGTTTCCCGGAATCATTGTTTTGGACAAAACTCCTTGGCCGCCGAAACTGCCGCCAAGGCTCCTGTAGAGAATGCAATCTGCAGATTGTAGCCTCCGGTATCCCCGTCAAGGTCCAGAAGTTCTCCGGCAAAATAAGCCCCCTTTACAAGCTTTGATTCCATAGTCTTCTGGGAAACCTCCGCCAGAGAGACACCTCCGGCAGTAACAACGCACCTTTCGTAGCCCACATTCCCGGCAATTGCAAAATCCCACCCCTTGAGCCTTGCAGGGAGATTCTCCAATGTGAGGTCCCTGTTTTCCGCCATGAACAGCGGCACAAGCCTGGCAGGAAGGAGTTTGGGCAGCAGCTGCCTCAACCCTTTGCACCCGCCCTGCACGGTCTCCCGCACAATCCTCTCCTTCAACTGGGAAACAGAGACAGCAGGCTTCATGTCAAGCCTCAGGAGCACCTTCTGCCCGTTGATGAGGCTGTGTACCCCCTTGCGGCTCACCTTGAACCCTATAGGGCCTTCAATGCCTCCGTTTGTAAAGTCCAGGTCGCCGAACTCCTCCTGCACAATATCCCCGTTCACAATCAGCTGCACAGAGACATTCTTCAGGGAGATTCCATGATACTCTTCCCGATAATTCCTTGGCACCAGTGCCGTAAGTGATGGGAAGCATGGGGAAATCCTGTGCCCGAGCGATCTGGCAAACACATAGCCGTCCCCGGTAGAACCTGTTGTAGGATATGAAAGCCCCCCGGTGGTGATTATCACCTTACGGGCAAGGAGGGAATCTGAATCATCCAGCCTTATTTCAAACAAGGCCCCCTCACCTTCCTCTTTATGTGAAATCCCCGCTACAGGGTAATTTTTTCTCAGCTCAATGCCACCCTTGAGGATATGACGCTCCAGCACAGAGACCACATCAAGTGCCTTCATGCTCTGCGGGAATGCCCTGTCCCCCCTTTCAATTACTGTCGGGAGGCCAATGGAATTGAAGAAATCCAGAGTGGCGAAGTTGCTCATTCCGTAGAATGCGTTCTTGAGGAATATGTTCTTGGGGTGGATATGGGTTGAGAACTCTTCCCAGGGTTTTGTATTGGTAATGTTGCAGCGTCCCTTGCCGGTAATCCCTATCTTGAGTCCGCACCTGTGCATCTTCTCAAGAAGCACCACCTGCATGGAGTTTCCCTGCATGTTTAAAGAAGAAAGGGTTGCAGCGGCATACAAGCCCGCTGCTCCCCCTCCTATAATTGCGATATCGTAAATTTTACCCAATACTAGTAAACTTTTACCTCTTCAGTACCATTGAGAACTGCAAGTCCGTTACCTGCCAGAGCACCCATCTCATCCTCACCAGGATAGATTGATACAGGGGCTATGAACTGTACCTTTGACTTAACCTTCTCCATAAGGTCCTTGTTGTATGCTATACCACCTGTGATGATGATTGCATCTACCTGGCCACTCACTACAGTTGCCATTGCACCAATCTCCTTGGCGAGCTGGTAGGCAAATGCATCAGAAATGAGCATTGCCTCAGGATCACCCTCATTCACACGGTTCTCAACATCCATGAAGGAGTTTGTTCCAAGGTAAGAGACTACACCACCCTCTCCTGAAATCATCTTTCTGATCTGCTTCTCGGTATATTTGCCGCTGAAGCATGCATCAACTACAGCTGCTGCAGGAAGGCCGCCTGATCTCTCAGGTGAGAAAGGTCCCTCACCCCTGAGTGCGTCGTTCACATCAATCACCTTGCCCTTGCAATGGATACCTACCGATACTCCGCCGCCAAGGTGAGCTACAATGATGTTGAGGTCTGTATAGTTCTTGCCGTTGTTCTTTGCATACAGTTTTGCAATTGCCTTCTGGTTGAGGGCATGGAAGATTGAGATTCTTGGGAATGCCGCATGGCCTGAAATCCTTGCAACCGGCTCAAGCTCGTCAACCACTACAGGATCTGCAATGAGGGCCTTGATTCCGCCAACCTCCTGGGCAAGCTCATTTGCAATGATTGCTCCAAGGTTGCTGGCGTGCTCACCGTTCCTACCTGTCCTGATATCCTCAATCATGGCCTGGTTCACCTCATACACGCCGCTAGGGATAGGTTTCACCAAACCGCCGCGTCCTACGATGATGGCCAGAGAGTTGATGTCAATATTGTTCTCCTTCAACGCAGCCTTGATTGTCTCTTTCCTGAAATCAAGCTGGTCAATCACATTCTTGTAAGGGGCAAGCTCCTCATTTGAATGCCTGAGGGTCTTTGTGAAGACCTCTTTTGTATCTTCATAAACCGAGATCTTTGTTGAAGTAGATCCCGGATTTATTGCCAATATAAGTTTACCCATAATTATTTTGCAGTTAGGGCTGCCAAAGCAATTGAGTTAAGTTTTACCTCTGTGCTGTCTGCACGGCTCGACAATACGCATGGAGCCTTTGCACCTGCAACCATTGCAGCCATTCTCACGCCTGGGCTGAAGTGGCCGGCAAGCTTGTAGAATACGTTTGCTGACTCAATGTTAGGGAATACAAGGCAATCTGCATCACCTGCAACCTCACTCTTGAGCTTCTTGATCTGGGCAGCCTCCTTGCAGATTGCAACGTCCAATGCCAAAGGACCGTCAACTACGCAACCTGAAATCTGGCCTCTCTCAGACATTTTTGCAAGCATAGCTGCCTCAACGCATGCAGGCATGCCAGGGAGCATCTGCTCAGTTGCTGTAATCATTGCAACTTTTGGTTTCTCCACGCCCAGAGCCTTTGCTGTATTCACAGTATAGTTGATCATTGCCTGTTTCTGCTTCAAGTCCGGTGCAGGGATAACTGCGATGTCTGAAATCACAAGCAGCTTGTGATACTCAGGATGCTGTACAACGCAAACGTGGCTCAATACAGCCTTTGGAGGAAGGAGACCCTTCTCCTTATTGAGGATACCCCTCATATATTTGTCAGTTGAGCAGAGACCCTTCATGAGGATGTCAGCCTCACCTGCATTTACCATATCAACAGCCTGTGCAATTGACTTGAGCTCATTAGGATTGTTTACCACTGTAAGTTTTGACAGGTCATAGTTGTGCTCCTGACAAACTTTCTGGATCATGGCCTCGTCACCAACCAGGATACCCTCAACGATACCTGCCTCAACAGCCATATAAACTGCGCTGATGGTGTGGTCATCCACAGCCCATGCTGCAACTAGCCTTTTTCTTGGTTTTGAGCGCAACTGCTCAAACATCTGGTCAAAATTGGTAATCATAATGTATAAATAATTTATTGTGTTGTTATTTTGTAGTCAGTCTCATTGTTTCCTGTGCAATCACAAGCTCCTCGTTTGTTGTAACTGTAGTGACAACAACCTTTGAGCCCGGTTTAGTAAGGATAGTGTCCTGTCCCCTCACATTGTTTGCCTCCTTGTCAAAATCAATGCCAAGGAACGAGCATCCGGTACATACGCTCTCCCTTACAGCAGCATCATTCTCACCGATACCGCCTGTAAACACTATGAGGTCAACTCCGTTCATTGCAGCCGCATACGCACCTATATATTTGCGTACACCATACCTGAACATGTCAAGTGCAAGCTGTGCCCTTGCGTTGCCGGCCTCTGCAGCAGCCTCAATGTCCCTTGCATCAGATGAAACGCCTGAAACTCCGAGGAATCCGCTCTTCTTGTTGAGTACGTCATTGATACCCTTCACATCAAGCTCATATTTGCTCTGGAGGTATGTTACAAGACCTGCATCAATATTACCGCAGCGGGTACCCATCACAACGCCCTCAACAGGGGTGAAGCCCATTGATGTGTCAACAGACTTTCCGTTGCAGATTGCAGTCACCGAACCGCCGTTGCCCAAGTGGCATGTGATTATCTTTGAATTGTTGAAGTCAAGCCCTGCAAGCTTTGCAGACTTCTCTGCAACGAATTTATGGCTTGTACCGTGGAAGCCGTACCTCCTCACCTTGTCCCTTACATAGTACTCGTATGGAATTGCATACATGTATGCATACTCAGGCATTGTCTGGTGGAATGAAGTGTCAAATACGGCAACCTGAGGAATCTCAGGCATAAGCGAACGCACAGCCATGATTCCTAGAAGGTTTGCAGGGTTATGGAGCGGAGCAAGCTCGCAGCATTTCTGGATACCCTCAATAACCTCACTGTGTATTACGGCACTTGAGCTGAAAAGGTCACCGCCATGAGCCACCCTGTGGCCTACGGCATTGATCTCAGACAATGATTTCAATACACCGTGCTCACCGTCAACAAGAAGGTCAAGGACACTCTTGATACCCTCTGTATGGTCAGGAACAGGTTTCTCAATTACATATTTGTCTTTCTCAGGTACCCTGTGGGTTATCTCGCCCATCTCAAGACCTATCCTCTCAACAAGTCCTTTGGCAAGGAGAGAATACTCGGAACCGTTCTTCATGTCCAACACCTGGTATTTCAACGAAGAACTTCCGCAATTCAATACAAGAATGATCATACGAAACAGTATATTTAATTATTTATAATGTCAGTTAAGAATGGAAACAAATATAATCATTTTTTGCTCCATTTCATCATTTTATTTCACCATATCCTTCAACTTTGGGACAATGTCCTTTATCTGCTGGGGGAACATGTCCTTTATCTGCTGCGGCACCATATCCTTCAGCTGCTGCGGGAACATCTCCTTCAGGTGCTGGGGCATCATCTCAAGGAACTGCGGTATGGGGCTCCAACCTGCCGGCACAACCACCTCCACCGCCTTGTGGATTACCGAAAGCCTCAGCTCGCGCCCCATCATCATGCTCTCACCGTCAAACTGGATGAGCCCCTCCTGCTCCCTTATGATTGTAAGCTCACGGCATCTGTATGTATCAATGAATTCCGAATACTTGATTGTACGTAGGAAAAGCTCCATTGTAAGGAGCGGAACGGTAACCTTTGGAGCCTCACGCCATATCACCACATCCATCATGCCGTCTGATATGTTGGCATCCGGTGCAATCACCGCATTGTTTCCCCACTGCGAGCTGTTTGCGAAAGTGATGAGGAAAGCCTTCTGCCTGAATGTGTTTCCAAGAAGATGTATCTCATACTCCTCCGGCCTGTATTTCATGTACTCCTTGGCACAGAACTCCATGTATGTCTTCAGCCCTCTGGAAGGGGCGCTGTTGAACCTGTTGCCAACCACGGCGTCAAAGCCCACGCCGGCAGTACAGAAAAACACCTTGCCGTTAATCATGCCGGCATCTATAAATTGCGAGTTCCCTTCAAAGATGGCATCCACAGCCCGCTGGTACGACATTGGAATGCTCAGATGCCTGGCCAGCCCGTTGCCTGACCCCACCGGAATTATGCCAAGCTTCACATTGCTGTTTATAAGCCCCTCAGCCACCTCATTCACAGTACCGTCCCCCCCAATGGCTACAACAATGTCAAACTTCTTCCCGACAAATTCCCTTGCAGCCCTGCACGCATCCCCCACGGATGTTGTCCTGTAGAACTCAGCCTCATAGCCGCCGTTCCTGGAGAGCGCACCGTTGACATACTCCAATATGGCACTTTTATGCCTTGTCCCGGAAACGGGATTCAATATAAACGCCACCTTCTTCATATTTGCAAATATACTTCAAAATAGCTATTTTTAACAAAAAAATAGAGAGGGGATGGATAGAGGGGCCATAACATATTCCGCAGCATATCTGGCAGGCATCACAGCCGCCCTGCTCCTTGAATTACCCCTCCAATGCACGCTCCTGCTCCCTCTCCCGCTCATTGCCGCATCATATATAACAAGAAAGAGGGCCGTCATGTTCCTTATTGCAGCCCACTCCGCCCTGTTTCTGACAGGGGCTGGGGCCGCAGCTGCTGCAATGGAGGATGCCGCATTGCCTGAAGGGAGGATTGCGTCCGCAATCTCCGGCAAATGCAGCCGGATGCGTGCCGCTGCCACAAGACATCTTGAATCAATAGTCCCGGGAAAGGAGGAACATGCTACACTTTGCGCCCTTGTCATCGGGGAGAAGGGGCTTATGGACAGGAGCCTCAAGGAGGAGTACTCCAGGGCGGGGGCAATGCATGTGCTGGCACTGTCGGGATTACACATAGCTGTAGTCTTTGCAATTATATACAGATGCCTCTCGGCACTCTGCCTCTTCCCCTGGGGAGAGAGGCTCAGGAACATCCTTGCAATGGGTTTCATCTTCGGATATGCCCTCTTCACGGGCGCCTCACCCTCCGTAATGAGGGCCGCATTCATGATCTTCATCTACAAGATTGCAGGATTCAGCTTCAGGCAGGTTGGGAAATGGGATGCAATATTCCTCTCCGCAATGACATTATGTGTGATTGACCCGCTGCAGATTATGGATATTGGGTTCCAGCTCTCATACGCGGCTGTAATTGGCATTGTACTGCTCTACCCCACATGCAGGGCCGCCTATAAACAGATTTCCACACGCCTGTACGGGGGGAAGGGTGTAATCCGGGCTTTAGGGAAAGTGTGGGATTCCGTTTCAATCTCCGTGTGCTGCCAGATAACCACGTTGCCTTTTGTGCTGTACTACTTCGGGAATGTCCCGGAGTGGTTCCTGCTGGCAAACATTGTTGCCGTACCTGCCGCAACAGCAATACTTTACCTGGCAGTTGCAGCTGCCGCACTCCATTGGATACCGGTTGCCGGAGATTTTGCTGCAGAGGCTCTTGCATTCACAATAAGGCTTCTGAATGCATCTGTAGGCTATATTTCCGGTTAAGGAGTATTTGAAAATTGGCTTTATTTGTTTAGCTTTGTAAGGAAATACCTATAAACCTGAATAAACATGAATATTTTTGTCTCAAGTTTGAGCTTCAAGGCCAGAAAGGACGACTTGGCTCAAATGTTTGCCCCATACGGGGAAGTTTCATCTACCAGAATCATCCATGACAAAGTGACCCGCAGGTCCAAAGGATACGGATTTGTGGAGATGGACAACGAAGAGGAAGCCATGGCTGCAATAGCTGCGCTTGACGGCAGCGAGCACATGGGACGCATCATCAATGTTGCAGTTGCTAATACCAGCCTGCAAAAACAGGAGTAGCGCAACGGACCTCAAAATAAAATGAGGGTGACCCAAAAGCATAAAGTAAAGGGTTGCCCTCTTCTCCATATAACTTAC
>CAYYVA010000023.1:0-29754 GCA_964475015.1 uncultured Muribaculaceae bacterium | reverse complement strand
GCAAAGTCGCCATCGCGTTTATAACGTTAATTTTTAACTACTGATTCAGATTAATTTTTATTCTTAACAATCTCCTCAACCCACACCTCAAAGATAAGGGGAGTCATCTTGGGCACATTATAGACAGCTGTATTGTCGTACCCGTACTTTGCCGAGAACACCACATCACACTTCTCGCCAGCCCTTGCCCCTACAAGGCCGTTGGCCAGCCCCTTCACCATATTTCCGCTCCCCAACACACACTCTTCAACCTCCCCTGCCAGCGGGAAATCCTTCTGCTGTGCTATCTCAGGATTATTTGTTGCAAAAAGGCTCCCTTTTCCCCCTGAAAATACATATCCCGCATAATAGAACTTCAAGGTATCACCCACAGCAAGGGAATCCTTACCCTGCCCCTCAATATATACAAGCCTGTTGGAACCGCCGTTCCTCACCACCCTCACATCCTTCTGCTGGGAGATATACCTGTCAATGGACTCCTCCTGATTTACAATGGTATTGTTCCTGTCCTCCTTGGCACATGAGGCAAAGAGAAGGACCGCACACAATATATATAATACTTTTTTCATCGCATTCACACATTAACAAAAGGCATGCCTATTTTTCATTCCCGACAAACTTTCCAAGTGATTCCACAAAATACCCCTCAACCTCTGCAACAGGAATGTACAGCCTTCCGCCGGCAGCCCTTTCATGCCCGCCCCCATTGAAGAAGGCCCTGCTGAGCCTGTTCACCGAAAAGTCATCCTTTGAGCGGAGGGACACCCTTATGAACTCGTCACCCTCCGTAAAGAGTGCTGACACCTTCACGCTCCTTATATTAAGTGCAAGGTTCACGAACCCCTCGGAATCCCCGTCCGAGAAATTGAACCTCTCCTTTATCTCCCTGGTAAGTACCATTACCGCAGCATTGTACTGTGGTATCATCTTCATGTTCTCCAGAAGCATATACCCCATAAGCCTCATCCTCTCCTGGGAATACCCGCCGAACACCATCTTCTGTACCCACTCCTTGTCAACTCCGGCATCCATAAGCTCCCCTGCCATCCTGAATGTGGACGGGAGGACCGAATTTGAAAAATTGTTGGTATCTGTCATCATCCCCGTATACAGGGCTGTAGCAGAATGGAGAGGCAACTGTTTCCCGCTCCCCTGGAGCAGCCCGGTTATGATCCAGTAGGCCAGCTCACATGTTGATGAGTATTTTGGGTATGAATATACAAGGTCAAAGATTTCATCCGGCTGCGGATGGTGGTCTATCAGCACTTTGAACACATTGCACGATGCTATGGCATCCCCAAGGGCATCAATCCTCTTCAGGGAATTGAAGTCCATGCATATTATAAGGTCCGCCGCACCCAGGGCCTCCTCCACCTCCTGCCTCTGGTCTGCGTAGGAGAGTATCTTCCCCTGCGGATCCAGGAAAGAGAGGAACTCGGGGTACTTGTTGGGAACAACCGCCGTTGCCCCCTTGCCCAGGACCTCAAGATATCCGGCCATTCCCACAAGGGAACCTATAGAATCTCCGTCGGGATTGACATGACCCACCAGGATTATGCTTGTGCTGGGCTCTAGAATGCTCCCCAACTTCTCCAAATATGCTATGTTTTCCACCTTAATTCTCAATTTAATGGGTGCAAAATTAAAAATATATTGCAAGGGAAAAATATATTTTTTACTTTTGTGCGATAAAAGGTCAATAAAATACACACATAATAACAATGAAAAAGATTTTAACATTCCTTATTCTTCCATTGGCTATAGTTGCCTTGGTTTACGCTATTTGGAACAGCGTACAGGAGCCGGTACAGTTTCAGAAAGACACTAAAGCTCGCGAGAGCATAGCTATCCAGCGTCTTAAGGACATCCGTACTCTTCAGGATGCATTCAAAGGTGCACACGGTCACTTTACTGCAAGCATTGACTCATTGGTTAGCTTCTACCACAATGACAGCATCAAGATTGTAAGGCAGATCGGTTCAATGGATGACTCTGCAGCAGTTGCAAATACTGAGGCTTTGAAGAAGAAGAACAGGAGAATCACCAACGAGCAGTTGTTGGAGTACTATGAGAAAGGTATGAACCTTGTATTGTCAATTGAGATGGCTATCCCTGTAAAGGACACATTGCTCAAGAGGGATGATTTCAAGGCTGAGTACCTCAAGACTATCCCATTCTCAGGCAAACCTATCATCATGAACGCCCTTGTAAAACAGGTATCAGGTGTTGACGTTCCTTTGTTTGAGGCTTGCATGCCTTACGAGGACTACCTTATCGGTCTTGACCGCCAGTACATCATCAACCTCAAATGCGAGGCTGAGGATATGGGCAGATACCCTGGCTTGAAAGTTGGTAGCGTTGATGCTCCTAACAACAACGCAGGTAACTGGGAGTAATCAGTTGCACAGCGCATAAGAATATTGAACCGGTCCAAGGGCCGGTTCTTTTTTGTATGTATCAGGTTGCTTCCAACTCCAGTTTTTTGTGTATCTTTGGAACCTGCTATGGAAAAATACATTTTATCCGGAACATTCACACTCATCCCGCGCGAGATATATACCCGCGAAAGGGGAATTGAGGCACTTGAAGGGCAGTTTGCCCTGCAGGGGGAGCATGTATTCAATGAATATGGATACAAGGATGCCGTTGTGGCCTTTGCCCTCAGGAAGGAGGATACGGGAGAAAATGTATATCCGTTCATTGTAAGGCTGCTGGAGGAGGCTGCCGGGCTTGAGGCATTCAATAAGGTTGTCTTCCACTACAGCAGTGCCGGAAATGTTGCACATATAATAATATGTATGGGTGAAGAGCTGAAGCTGGCAAACTCGTTCAAGGCAGACAGCCTTGAGAGCGCCCTCTACTTCCTGTTCCTCTCCATACAGCAGCTGCAGATGAACCCGAGACAATGTACCATAAGGGTATGTTCGGGCATCAACGGAGAGCAGGAGGCCACCATTGCAAGATTCTTCAATGGTGTGGAGAAAAACAACCTTGACAATCTTATACAACCATGAGAATTATAGGAGGAGACCTCAAGGGGAAGAACATCCTTCCGCCCGCAAATTATGGAGCAAGGCCAACAACCGATTTTGCAAAGGAGGGACTGTTCAACATCCTTATAAATGAATATGACATAGAAGAACTCTCGGTACTGGACCTTTTCTCCGGCACAGGGAGCATCAGCCTTGAATTTGCATCACGCGGCTGCAGGGACATTGTAAGCGTGGAGATGAACCCCATGCACGCCAGGTTCATAAAACAGGTTGCAACCGCATACAAGGTAAAGGGGATGCAGGTGGTAAGGCACAATGTATTTGACTTCCTGAACATCTGCACAAAGAAGTTTGACATAATCTTTGCAGACCCTCCCTACAGCATAGAGGGGCTTGACACAATTCCCGACAAAATATTTGAAAAGGGGCTTCTCCTTCCCGACGGATACCTCATTCTGGAACACCCGGGGACATACAGCTTTGAGGGGCACCAGTATTTTGTAAAGGAAAAGAAATATGGAAATGTCCATTTTTCTTTCTTTAGGCTAAAATAATTTTGCAGAAACAAAAATTACTTCTATATTTGCAGTCCCAAAACGGGAAAACTACTGTTGGTGCGGTAGTTCAGTTTGGTTAGAATACCGGCCTGTCACGCCGGGGGTCGCGGGTTCGAGCCCCGTCCGCACCGCAGAAAATTGCAAGTTGTGATCCTCAACATTGCAGCCTTGGAAAAGGAAGAAATACAGGATTGGTGCGGTAGTTCAGTTTGGTTAGAATACCGGCCTGTCACGCCGGGGGTCGCGGGTTCGAGCCCCGTCCGCACCGCAAGAAGAGCAACTTTTCAAGTTGCTCTTTTTTGTTTTATATCTCTTTATTATCTTTGGTGCCGATTTAAAAAACTAATGGTACACATCATGAAACAACACTTGAAATCCATCCTTATGCTGCTTATATGTGCAGCTGTTATGGCATCCTGTTCAAAAGGGGGCCACGATCCTGAGCCATCCACCGATTCATCAATGAAGAGCTTCTCCTTCCTGGCCAATGAAAATGCCTCCCTGGAGAACAACTGTATGGCAATAAGCAGCGGGGAACTCATCTACATTACAGTACCTGAGAATGTCTCCTTGGCGTCTATGGTTCCCAACTTCGTTACAGACGGCAAAGCCACTGTAAAATCAGGCAATACAGATGTTGTAAGCGGAACCACTCAGCTTGATTTTTCAAATACCGTAACCTTTACCGTTACCGCTGAAAACGGATACCAGAGGACTTACTACGTACTTGCAAAGAACGGAAACAACAAGATAGATGATAAAGTGTACTCCTTTATGATAAAGCACTCCTTGCCTGGCGTATCTGTTTCAATAAGCAAGGATGAGGAGATTGTGTACTCTGCAGGATACGGCTTTGCCAACAGAGAGAAGATGGAGAGGACAACTCCAAACCACCTGTTCAGGCTTGCCAGCATGTCCAAACAGCACGCGGCAATTGCAATCATGACTTTATATGAGCGCGGGCTGCTGAAACTGGAGGACAAGGTGTTTGGTGCCAACGGAATCCTTGGAAAAGCGTTTGGGGATGACATGTCGTCATCATGGAAGAACATCACCCTTGAGCATCTTCTCTCGCATACCAGCGGAATAACAACTGACTGCATCTTTGGAGGAGGCATCTACAGCAACAACAACATTGACGGAAGAATATCCCTGCTGCTTGCAAATGCTTCGGTTACATACCCTCCTGGAACAACCTACTCATACAACAACTCTAATTTCGGCATTTTGGGCCGTGTTGTGGAGGAGATTACAGGGAAGAAGTTCATGGACTTCCTCAAGGAGGAAGTATACAGCCCACTGGGTATTGAAGACATTTATGGCGGAGACAATAACGGAGGGAGGAAAAATGAGGTGACCTACTATGGCCAGGGTGGCAAGAATGCATACGGCAACGATGTTGAGTCAGGTGTTGCAGCCGGTGGCGTAATTGCATCAACCCCAGCCCTCATGAAACTCATGAGCTACCTCGACTACGGCACTAAAGTTCCCGACATGTTCAAGAAAGAGACACTTGACCGCATGTATACTCCACTTGAAGGGATCAAGACTACAGGCGGAGCAGATTGGGACAGATATGCTCTTGGCTGGAGGGCCAACTACCCTTACATTGACAACTGGACAACCTACCACGGAGGTACACTTGCAGGTGTATGTACCATCTGGGCAAGGGGCACCGACAACGTGAACGGTGTTGTACTTTGCAACTCACGCAGCTACGACAATGGCATTGATGATGACATGTGGTACATGCTTGAGGATATCCAGGAAATGTTCTGACAGAGATATTGAGGCTTACACCGGATATTATGGAACACCCCTGCTGCCGTACAAGGCATCAGGGGTGTTTTTTTGAACAATTTTCTATTTATATTTATTTATAATATTTATTTTTTCGTTATATTTACAATATGAATATCATCGGGAAGAAAATAGTTGCAGTTTGGCACTTCTACAGGGACGGCTTCAGGGAGATGACCTGGGGGAGGCCGCTTTGGGGACTGATAATCCTCAAGGTGATAATACTGTTCCTGGTGCTGAGGCTGTTTTTCTTTAAGCCGGCCATGGCAGGGATGACAGAGGGGCAGAAGAGCGAACAAGTGGGCAACAGGCTTGTTGAATATGACAGGAGAGATACTTTAACCATCAAATAAAACTTTTACGCTATGGATGCAGTATTCTGGTCACGACTCCAATTTGCCGTAACAGCCGGATACCACTGGCTGTTTGTACCGCTCACCTTGGGGCTTGCAATGGTAATGGCTGTAATGGAGACAATCTATGTTGTTACAAAGGATGAGTTCTGGAAAAGGACAACCCAGTTCTGGATGAAGCTCTTTGCCATAAACTTTGCGGTAGGTATAGCCACCGGCATCATCCTGGAATTTGAGTTCGGCACCAACTGGAGCAACTACTCCTGGTTTGTAGGAGACATTTTCGGGGCTCCGCTTGCCATTGAGGGGATTCTGGCCTTTTTCATGGAGGCAACCTTCTTTGCGGTTATGTTCTTCGGCTGGGAGAAGGTGAGCAGGCGGTTCCACCTCATCTCCACATGGCTTACAGGTATAGGGGCCTCAATATCGGCCTACTGGATTCTGGTTGCAAATGCATGGATGCAGAATCCCGTGGGGACAACATTCAACCCAGATACCGTACGGAGCGAGATGGCATCCGTAGAGGCATTCTTTGAGGTGATAACAAACCCTGTTGCCATAAGCAAGTTCTTCCATTCTGTTACCAGCGGATGGGTTACCGGAGGAGTATTTGTGGTGGGAATAAGCTGCTGGTACCTTCTCCGCCACAGGGAGGTGAGGTTTGCCAGGGCCAGCGTGATTGTGGGGGGCCTTACAGGGCTGTTGGGGACTGCTGCTGTAATGTTCTCCGGGGATTCGTCGGGAATACAGATGGCAAAGTACCAGCCAATGAAGCTGGCTGCCGCCGAGGGGCTTGAAGATGGAGGAAGGAGGGCTGCATTCAGCATTGTGCCCGGAGTGGAGGTTCCGGGTGTGCTTTCAATCCTTGCCACACATGATATTGACGGATATGTACCGGGGATAAATGATATTCTGGAAGGATATACGGACAATGAGAGCAATGTGGTCCCTTCAGTTGCAGAGAAGATGGAGAAGGGGAAGACTGCACTGGCAGCACTGGCAGCGTACAGGGAGACAAAGGATGTGAATCCGCAGGCTGCAGCAGGTGCCCGTGCCTTGCTGGAGGAGAACATGCAGTATATGGGGTATGGCTACCTGGATGAGCCGGAGGATGTAATCCCACCCGTGGGGATTGTATATTGGGCTTTCCGTGTGATGATTGGGCTGGGGATGTTCCTTGCCCTGATGATGGTGCTTGCAGTGTGGTATGCATGGAAAGGGAAGCTCCCCAGGATGGGGTGGCTGCTGTGGACCGCCCTCCTCTCCATTCCGCTCGTATATGTGTGCGGGCAGGCCGGATGGGTTGTTGCCGAAGTGGGGCGCCAGCCATGGACAATACAGGGGCTTCTCCCGGTAGGCGTTGCAATCTCTGATGTAAGCGTTGCCGCAGTAAAGACAACATTCTTTGTGTTCCTGGCTGTATTTGCACTCTTCCTGGTCATTGAGATAAGGATTATGACGGGAGCAATAAGGAAAGGGCCCGGGATTGAGGGGAGAGATGATGTTTAACCTGAAAAAATCAAAGTCATGTCATATACTTTTCTACAGAATTACTGGTGGTGCCTCATAGCCCTTCTGGGTGGCCTGCTGGTGTTCCTGATGTTCGTCCAGGGGGCTAACCTGCATCTGGTAAACAGATCGCTGGACGACCTCCAGAAGCGGATGGTGGTAAATTCCACCGGGCGCAAGTGGGAACTTGCATTCACCACACTTGTAACATTCGGAGGTGCCTTCTTTGCATCATTCCCCCTCTTTTACAGCACCAGTTTCGGAGGGGCATACTGGGTATGGATGCTGCTGCTCATTACATTCGTATTCCAGGCGGTTTCATATGAGTTCCTCCACAAGAAGGGGAACCTGCTTGGTGTAAAGGGGTTCCGGATTGCACTTGTGGCAAACGGGTTCCTTGCCCCTTTCCTTGTAGGTACCGCCGTGGGCACATTCTTTACAGGCTCGGACTTTACTGTAAACAAGGGAGCCATAATGGATGCCTCCGCCCCGGTGATAAGCTCCTGGGGAAGCTCCTGGAGAGGGCTTGAGGCCCTTGCCCAGCCTCATGCAGTACTGCTGGGACTTACCCTTGTGGGTCTTGTAACAATTCTGGGGGCATTGTACCTCATGAACAACATAAATGATGCAGACCTGGAGCAGAAGATGCGGAAGACCATAAGGGTTGCAGCCGTACCGTTCCTCGTATGTTTCCTTGTATGGGCAGGGATCCTGATGTGCAGGGAGGGATTTGCCGTTGATTTATCGGGAAGAATATATATGGAAAAATATAAATATCTGCACAACCTGCTGCAGATGCCGGCAGTAATGGGGATGCTCCTTGCAGGGACAGTGCTGGTGCTTGCAGGAATATGGGCCGGAGGGTTTACCAAAAGCCGCAAAGGGATTTGGGCCGGAGGGACAGGCACCATACTGGTTGTAATGGGCGTGTTTTTCCTCGCCGGGTTCAACGGCACCGCATACTACCCTTCTTCCACAGACCTGCAGAGCTCGCTTACAATAGCAAACAGCTCTTCAAGCCAATACACATTGCTTGTAATGTCCTGCGTATCTCTCCTGATACCGTTTGTATCGGGTTACATTATATACGCCTGGAGGGCAATGGACAAGAAGATGATTACAAGTGATGAGATGAAGGGGAATGGAATCAAATATTGACCGGGATCCCCCTCCTCCTGAGGGACAGACCGAGGAAATCCACAAATGCCTGCGCCTGGGGAGCCGCCTCCTCATGGTGCAAGATTTTTATTGAATCCCCGCCTGAAACATCCTGGGAAGCCACAAGGAGCACATCTTCTGCACATTCAGCCGCAGCAGGCATATCCTGGAGCACTTTCATGACAACATTTACCTCAGGAAACTTCTCCCTGAACTCCGGAAGGGCATCCGCAACCACCATGCCGGCGGCCCTGAAGTCTGAAATCAGGTTCAGCTCCCCCGCCAGATCCCCTGCCGGGAGCCCCATCTCCAGACGGAGCATCTCATGTTCCAGAACTATCCTCTCCGCATAATCCTGAAGTATCTCCCCATGACGGGTAAGGGCAGTCTTTCCCCCCTGCCTGCTCAGGAGCTTCACACCGAATGCATTTTCCAGCTCCTGTATATGTTTTGTAATTGCCGGCTGCGAGACACCCATATCCCTGGATGCCCTGGTAAAGCTCAGATGCTTTGCCACCGCAAGAAAAGCCCTTAACCTGAAATCCATATTTTCCTCCTTTAGAATACGCTTATCCCCAATTCTGTGGTAAAGTCAGCCAATGTGGAGATTCCCCTGCATGAGTTGCCGTACCCGTTGAGTTCCGGACTCCACACCGCAATTGAAAGCTTGCCCGGAATCACCGCCACAATGCCGCCTCCCACACCGCTCTTGCCCGGAAGGCCCACCCTATAGGCAAAATCGCCGCTCTCATCATAGAAGCCGCATGTAAGCATGAGGGAATTTATCCTCTTTGCATCCCTGCAGCTCACCACCTGCTCCCCATTGAGCGGGTTCACCCCCTTGTTGGCAAGGAAAAGGAACGCCTGGGCCAGCTGTGAGGTACTCATCTCAATGCTGCACTGGTTGCAATACGCCCTGAAAACCGTTGAGACCTTCCCCTTGAAATTCCCGAAACTCTTCATCAGGTGGGCAAGCGCCTTGTTCCTCTCACCTGTAGTATACTCACTGGCAGCCACTTCCCGGCAGAAATGTATATCCTGTGATCCCGACAACACCCTTACATAATCCAGCAGCACATCATCCAGCTCAGGGATCTTCTCAAGCAGCTTGTCAGTAACCACCAGAGCCCCCGCATTTATGAACGGATTGCGCGGAATTCCCTTCTCATACTCCAGCTGCACCAAAGAGTTGAACGGGCTTCCCGACGGCTCCTTGCCCACACACTCCCACAACTCAGGACCAACCAGGGGTGCCAGCAGTGAGAGGGTGAACACCTTGGATATACTCTGTATGGAGAACTTCTCCTGCCAGTCACCCACATTGAACCTCTCTCCCTCCACAGTACACACAGAAATGGCATACTTCTCATGTGAGACCTTGGCCAGGGCAGGAATATAATCCGCCACCTTGCCTATACCAACCGAATTTTTATAATTTTCGTAAATTGATTTTATAATCGTTTCCACGGCAAATGCTTTGAATTTTCAGCAAACTTAAAAAATCTGGTTTCAAATTTAAACAAAATTTATCAAACTCCACAAATAATGTATTTAAATGCAGAGAGTTGGAACAAAAAAAATTATAATAATCAATACAATATTTTATTACATTTGTCTTGCTGGGACACTTTGTCCCGGCTTGAAAAACCTAAGTACTACTAAAAAAATAACAAAATGGAAGAGTGCAAGACAGCCATAGGCTCAAAGATCAGAAGCATCAGAGAGCTGAGAAACATCTCCCTGGAAGATATGGCAGAAATGAGCAAGTTGAATACCCAGTACCTGAACGCTATTGAAGAAGGCTCACAAGTTCCCTCTATAGGCGAACTAATAAAGATTGTGCGTGTGCTGGGAGTAAGGGTTGGGACCATCCTTGACGACTTTTCTAACGAAGGCCCTGTAGTTTCACGCGCCAAGGAGCGTGAGGCAACCCCTGTAATGAGGAGCAAGGAAGGGAGCAGTGAAACAATGAGCTACTTCAGCCTCTCCAGCAGGAAGCAGGACAGGCACATGGAAACATACGCCGTAAACCTTCCTCAGGTAACAGGTGATGTAAAGCTCTCATCTCACGAAGGTGAAGAGTTCGTATATGTACTTGAAGGGGAAGTTGAGGTAATCTACGGCAAGGAGAAATACAACCTTGGCAAAGGGGATTCAATCTACTACGATTCAATCATCCCGCACCACGTTGGGGCAACCTCACCTGAAGGGGCAAAGACACTTGCAGTTGTATATATACCGGCATAAGGGGGCAATATGGCAACATTACCATTATTTGACAGGACCATTGGAGAATGGTTGGAAAAATGGGCGGCGGAGACTCCCGACAAGGAAGCGGTTGTATATTCCGACAGAGACCTCAGGTTCACATACGCCCAGCTGAATGCAAGGGTTGACAACCTTGCCAAGGGATTCATGGAGATTGGAGTGACCAAAGGCTCACACGTGGGCATCTGGGCAACCAATGTCCCTGACTGGCTCACAATCCTCTACGCCTGCGCCAAGCTTGGAGCGGTTGCAGTAACCGTAAACACCAACTACAAGCAGTCTGAGCTGGAATACCTGTGCCAGAACTCTGACATGCACACACTCTGCATCATTGACAGGGACCGCGACAGTGATTTCATAGGGATGACATACACAATGCTCCCTGAGCTGAAGACCTGCCAGAGGGGGCAGCTCAAGAGCGAAAAGTTCCCTATGATGAAGAATGTGGTATTCATAGGACAGGAGAAGTACAGGGGAATGTACAATATCCCGGAGCTGCTGCTCCTTGGAAAGAACAGCCTCAGGGATGATGAATATGAAGAAATAAAGAAAAGCATCAGCTGCCATGATGTGGTGAACATGCAGTACACCAGCGGAACAACAGGCTTCCCTAAAGGCGTTATGCTCTCACACCACAACATTGCCAACAACGGATTCCTTACAGGCGAACACATGAAGTTCACCGCAGAAGACAAGCTTTGCGTGTGCGTTCCTCTGTTCCACTGCTTTGGAGTTGTACTGGCCACAATGAACGTAATTACACACGGCTGTACAGAGGTTATGGTGGAGAAGTTTGACCCGCTTGTAACACTGGCATCAATCCACAAGGAGAGATGTACTTCCGTATACGGCGTGCCTACCATGTTTATAGCGGAGCTGAACCACCCTATGTTCAGCATGTTTGACCTCTCATCACTGAGGGTTGGAATTATGGCCGGTGCATTGTGCCCTATAGAGCTCATGCGCAAGGTGGAGGAGAAGATGTTCATGAAGGTGACCAGCGTGTACGGCCTTACCGAAACCTCTCCGGGCATGACCCATACCCGTGTTGAGCAGAGCCTTGAAGAGAGATGCACTACAGTAGGATACGAATTTGAGCATACCGAGGTAGCGGTGCTGGACCCTGAGACCGGTGAAGAGTGCCCTGTTGGAGTACAGGGAGAGCTCTGCAACAAGGGCTACAACACCATGAAGGGATACTACAAGAACCCTCAGGCTACAGCCGAGACCATAGATGCAAACGGATGGCTCCACTCAGGAGACTTGGGCATCAAGGACGAGAACGGAAACTACAGGATTACAGGACGTATCAAGGACATGATCATCCGCGGTGGAGAAAACATCTATCCAAGGGAGATTGAGGAGTTCCTGTACCATTACCCTGGAATCAAGGATGTGCAGGTTGCCGGTATCCCATCCAAGAAATACGGAGAGGAGGTTGGAGCATTCATCATCCCTCACGAGGGGGCGGACCTTCACGAAAGCGACATCAAGGAGTTCTGCAAAGGGAAGATTGCAAGGTACAAGATACCTAAATACATCCTCTTTGTAGAGGGCTTCCCACTCACAGGAAGCGGAAAGATCCAGAAATTCAAGCTCAAGGATGTAGGCCTCAAGATGCTGGCCGAGCAGGGAGTTGAAGTGATATAACTGAAAAGTGATATAACTGATTTGGGGCGCGCCTTCCGGTGCGCCTTTTTTCCAAGTCCCCAATTACGGGGAACCGGGCACGTTTCGGGCCTGTTCCATACCCGGGCCAGGATGCCTGGGTGGGTGAGACACGGAACAGCCTACCTTATCTTGAGCCTCCTCCACAAGCAATGGGGAATGAGTTTCCACAGGGCCACTACAATTGCCCAGCGCCAGTCAATTGTTACGGATTGCCTGCGGGCGTCAATTGCTTTCTTTATTTGTCGGGAAGCATACGGAAGCTTCATTGTAAGGGGATAGTTGCGCCCCTTTATGAAGTCAGTTGCTATGAAGCCCGGCTTTATGGTGGTGAAGGTCATGTCCCAACCCCTTACAGCCGCCAGCTGCCGGAGCGATTCCATATACCTTACCTGATACATCTTGGTTGCCGAGTAGGATGCGCTTATACCTATTCCTCTTGTTGACGCTATTGATGAGATTGCTGCAAACTGCACATGATGCAGTGCGGTGCTGCCGTACTCCGCCACCGCCGCTGCTATGGCAGTGAACCCCTTTACATTAACATTTATTGTACTGTACTCCACCGGCATCTGCAAGTCTGCATTCTGCTTGCCCACCCCCGAACAATAGATTACCAGGTCCACCCCTCCAAGAGCCTCCAGCATCTGCAGGAACTTTCCCCTCGGGCTCTCCTGCGCCGTTCCCCCCTCCTCCTGGGGAAGGGCCTCCATATCCGCCCTGAACGTGATTATATTGATGGGATACTCCCTCTGCAGTTCCTTGAGATTCTCCTCCCTGCGGGCCGCCACCGCCACCATATTCCCTTCCGCCGCATAGCTTTTCGCCAGCTCCGCCCCAATTCCGGATGAGGCTCCAAAAATAATTACTCTCCTCATAATTAACATTTTAAGACGCAATCGTGACACGACTACATTGACAGTCGTGACACGACTGTCAAAAATAATTATAAATTTGCACAAATTCTTTTCAAAATGATCACCTTTCTTATTTCAATCACTGTCCTGATTGCCGGATATTTCACTTACGGCAAGTTCCTGGACAAATTTTTTGGAGCGGACCCCCAGAGGAGGACTCCTGCCATAGAGATGGCGGACGGCGTGGATTATCAGGTTATAAAGCCATGGAAGATCTTTATAATCCAGTTCCTGAACATTGCTGGTCTGGGGCCTATTTTCGGTGCAATAATGGGTGCGGCATACGGTCCCATTGCATATTTGTGGATTGTGCTGGGATGTATCTTCATGGGTGCTGCGCACGACTACACAGCCGGAATGCTCTCCTTAAGGCACAACGGTGCCAGCCTCAACGAGGTTATTGGCAGGTACCTTGGCAAGGGATTCACAAAATTCATTACAGTTGTAATCATTGTCCTGCTGTTTGCTGTAGGAACATCGTTCATCAGCGGACCTGCCGGCCTGTTGCAGCAGATGTCGGGATGGAACATAAAGATATGGCTTACCGTAATATTCATCTATTATGTAATTGCAACCCTGCTTCCTATAGACAAGATTATTGGTGCAATTTATCCATATATGGGAGCCATCCTGCTCTTTATGGCCGTTGCAATTGGGGGAAGCCTCCTTGTAAAGGGATTCAGCGGTGATCTTCAGATGGTGGAGCTTACAGCAGACACATTCCGCAACTACAAGTCCAATGCAAGCGAGTATATGCTCATCCCTATGCTGTTCATTGTAATCTCCTGCGGGGCAATCAGCGGATTCCACGCAACACAAAGCCCGCTTATGGCCCGCTGCATGAGCAATGAGAAGTACGGGCGCCCTATCTTCTACGGGGCAATGATAGCAGAGGGTATTGTAACCTGTATCTGGGCTACTGCAGCAATGGCTTATTTTGGCGGCCCCGAGCAGCTTAACATTATGGCAGACCAGGGAAATACACCTGCAATAATTGTAAACACAATATGTGAAAGCTGGCTGGGCAAGGCCGGAGCGGTAATTGCAATCCTGGGTATTGTAGTTTGCCCCATCACTTCCGGAGACACCGCTTTCCGCAGCCTCAGGCTTATCCTTGCATATGCATTCAACTTCTCACAAAAACCAATAAAGAACAGGATACTCATCTGCATCCCTATCTTCATCATTGCATTCCTGAGCTGTACAATTGACTTTTCAATAATCTGGACATACGTGGGAATAACCAACCAGCTGCTTGCAGCCACAACCCTTTGGGCATGTGCGGCATACTTTGCAACAGCCGGCAAGAACCATCTGGTGATGTCAATCCCAGCAACATTCATCACATACGTAAGTGTATGCTTCCTCCTTGTGGCCCCTAATGTGCAGGGTGGCCTCAACCTTGAGCCAGTCATAGGCTACATAGGCGGAGCTGTTGCAGCACTTGCCTGCGCAGGAGTATTCTACGCAAAAAAAGTAAGGAAATAATCTTCCCGACAAATATATTCCCGCCCGGCAGTTCACAGTATCTGCCGGACGGGATTTTTTATATTTTATCCCCTCTTCAAGGTGCCATTTTGGCACCTTATACTGGAAATCAATAACCTGCATCTCCTTACTTACAGCAATGTATAGGCCTTGGTATTCTTGATGCCGGGATACCCGTAGTAGGATTCCACAATGGTGCCTGTCACAACCACCGGGCGCCCCACATTTTCCGGATATACCACCAGGTTCAGGGCCTCCCGCACCGCACCGCTCGGGAGCTCCACAACCATCATGTTGTTGCGGTTCCTCTCAGACATGCTTGGCGCTATCACAATGGAAGCCCTTGATTCAAACGGGGGACCTACCCTCAATGAGTTGGTGGTTGGGTCTCCCCCTATTATATACCCGAACACCTTCATGTTCTTCTCCCCTATCCTCTCCTTTGCCTCGGCAATTGAGATTGCTCCCGTGGGAATCTTGAGACCCACATTATAATTGTAGCTGATCCACTCCCTGGTAGTGTCCACCTCCACCCTGAACGCTGATGCCGAGGTCTTGCTTGCACTATATGAAAGCTTCATGTTAATCATCTGCCCGGCAGAGAGTGACTTTTCAAGCAATACCGTATCAGCCGTACCGTTATTGTAGACTATGTAGAAATTATCAGTTGAAACGTATGCAAATTTCCCCTTGCCGTAATCGTATGCCAGCCTCTCATCCCCCTGCAGGATATGCACGCCGCTGCCGGGAAACCTTGCAATGAAATCGTTGGCAAAGGAGAGCTTCACCCCAGCGTTAATCTGTCTGCAGAGGAATGAGACCTTTGCCTGCTCGTTCTCAGCAACTACAACGGTATGCTCCTCCCCGAACACCGGGGAATCAAATGCCGGCGGATTGAACCTCCTGGAATACAGCCCAATCTCATACCCTCCCGGAGTTACAATTATCTCCTCCGGCCTCTCGCCGTATTTCCCGTCATAAATCTTCTCCCCCTCAGTAGAATATATAGTAAGTATAAAGCTGTTGGTATCAGCAATGCCAAGATTGCTCTTGAGAAAGGTGCCGTCTGAGTAGAACACCTGCGGCACCTCCCCTATTGCCAATGAAATTGCCCCTGGCTGGGGCTCGTCACCCAATCTGAAAGAGCTGCACCCCTGCAGCGCAATTGCCGCCAAAGCCATGCATGCGGCCGAACAAATGAAAATCCTTTTTCTCATGATATCCTCCTTTTTTGATTTGCGATATGCCGCAAAAGTACCGGAGTGGGATGAGAAAGCTTTGCTGAAAAAGAAAAACCTGCAGGTGCGTGAAAAAAAATATCTTTTTCAGCAAAAATTTACGCAGTTTACCCTAAAAATTCACGGGGCTGCCCCCTTTTTGAGGAGCAGCCCCGCTACTTAACCTAAACTTAAACTATGAAAAACTTCATAGCAAAAATCTGCAATTATTGTGCCACAACCCTTATTTTGGCGAACTTTAAGAGCAGGGTTTTTCTCCCTCCCTCCTTAAAGTCCACAATGGCCTTGCGGCTGGCAATATCACCTTCCAATGACACCACAACCCCTATTCCGAAACGGTCGTGCTCAATTGTCTGCCCCACTTCCACCTTGCTCGGGGAATCCGGAGTGAACTGCCTCCTCTCCGCCTGTTTCTGGGAAACGAACCCTGCCGGAGGGGCAACCTTCTGCCCGGCACCTGCCTGCATTCCCCCAGGCCTTCCCTGGAGCGGTCCCCTGCTTCCCTGCACTCCCTGGAAACCTCTGCCACCGGCTGCCCCGCGCCCCATGGCAGAGCCTCCCCTGCCGGGATAATTTCCTCTTCCCGACAGATATGAACTGCTGCTGTCGGGAAAATCATCATCAAATTTTGTCCGCAGCTCCTCCTCCCAGTCTGTGAGGGGATTCAATATATATTCCTTGTCAATCTCCTTGATGAACCTGCTCGGAGGGTTGCTCACATGGCTGCCCCATTTTATCCTTGAACCTGCAAAGGAGAGCTTCACCCCCTTCTCCGCACGGGTTAGGGCCACATAGAAGAGCCTCCTCTCCTCCTCAATGTCCTGCTGGCTGGCGGCTCCCATTCCCGAAGATGGGAAAAGGTTCTCCTCCACACCCACAATATATACATACGGGAACTCAAGACCTTTTGAGGAGTGCACCGTCATGAGGGCAATCTTGTTCTTGTCCTCCTCGTTCTCCTTGCCATCCAGGTCGCTCAGCAGGGAGACATTTTCAAGGTAGAGGTCCAGGGTTACAACCGGCATGTCGTACCCCTCCTGGGCCATCTGCTCATATTCTGCCATCCCCTCATCCACAAACTCCTTTATGGAGTTGAAGAGCTCCTCCACGTTCTCAACCCTTCCCTGCCCCTCAAGGGTGGTATCCTGCTTCATGTAGTCAATTATGCCGAAACGGGCATTCACCTCAAGGGCCAGCTCGTATGCGTTGGTATATGGCATCTTCTCCCTCAACACCTCAATCCCCTCTACAAAATGCTTCATCTTGGTTGCAGTTGCAGCCTTTATGTTGAACTCATCAAGGGGACACACCTTCACTGCCTCAAACATGGAGATCTCCTTTGAGGCGGCAGCCTCCATAAGCCTTCCCAGAGAGGTGTCACCTATACCCCTTGCAGGGAAGTTTATCACCCTGCGGAAAGCCTCGTCATCCTTCCCATTGGCCACCAGCCTGAGATAGGCCAGCATGTCCTTCACCTCTGCACGCTCATAGAACGAGTGCCCTGCAAAAATCTTGTACGGCATGTTCTTCCTCCTGAGCGCCTCCTCTATCACACGGCTCTGGGCATTGGTCCTGTAAAGTATGGCAAAACTGCTGTACGGCTCATGGGTGCGGTGTACCTGCTCCATGATTGAAGAGGCTACCAGAATACCCTCCTCCTGCTCTGTAAAGGCATTTATAAGCTCTATCAGCTCACCCCTCTCATGCTCGGAGAAGCACTTCTTCTTGAGCTGCATCCTGTTCTTCTCTATGAGTGAGTTTGCTGCATTCACAATGGTTTGGGTGGAACGGTAGTTCTGCTCCAGCCTGTACTCCTTGGCCTGCGGATAGTCCTTCCTGAAGTTGAGGATGTTCTCAATCCTTGCCCCGCGGAAGCTGTAGATGCTCTGCGCATCGTCCCCCACAACCGAGATGTTCTGGTGTTCGCTGGCAAGCTTCTTTATTATCAGGTACTGCGCATAGTTGGTATCCTGATACTCATCCACCATTATGAACTGGAACCTCTCCCTGATGCGCTTCAATGCATCCGGAAAATCCCTGAAGAGTATGTTGGTATAGAGGAGTATGTCATCAAAGTCCATTGCTCCGGCCTGCCTGCATTTCTTTGCATATTCCCTGTAGATCTCCCAGAGCCTCGGCTTCTTGGCCGCCGCATCATTCTGTATTGCAGTGCTGTTGCGGCTGTAGGCCTCTGCCGTAACCAGATTGTTCTTTGCCATGGAGATGCGGCTGTGCACCTCGTTGGCCTTGTACTGCTTGTCATCCAGCTGCAGCTCCTTTATGCAGGCCTTTATCACATTGCGGCTGTCTGTGGTGTCATAGATGGAGAATGTCTTGGGAAACCCGAGCAGCTCCGCCTCATCCCTGAGGAACCGTATGAAAATGGAGTGGAATGTGCCCATAACAAGCCTGCGGGCCTTGTATTCACCTATGAGGCCTGCAATACGCTCCTTCATCTCACGTGACGCCTTATTGGTAAACGTAAGTGCCAGTATGCTTCCGGGAGCATACCCCTTGCTGAGGATGTTGGCTATCCTGCAGGTTAACACTTTTGTTTTTCCGCTGCCCGCTCCCGCAATTATCAGCTGCGGCCCCTCAATATCACTAACCGCCTGATACTGTGCCGGATTCAATCCTTCAAAAATCTGCTTTTCCACCTGTTCCATAATGCTGCAAATCTACTGGGTAAAAAAAGAAAAAACAAAGTTGAAAATACTTATTTATTAGCAATTTATTACTTACATTTGCGCAAAATTTCTGAAATAATGATCAAACATATTCAATTAAACAAAGGACTGGACATTCCTGTACAGGGAGCGGCAGAGCTTAGAATTGAAAAGACCATTATCTCGGATGTTGTTTCGGTAAAACCTGTCAACTTTAAGAACCTCACCCCAAAACTCGTTGTAAGAGAGGGTGATGCTGTTAAAGCGGGCAGCATTTTATTTGTAGACAAGTACCATCCGGAGGTAGGCTTTGCATCCCCAGTAAGCGGAACTGTCGAGGCAGTGGTGAGAGGCGAGAAACGCAAGCTTCTTGAAATACGCGTAAAAGCTGACAAGACCACAGATTACATCAAATTCAATGCTCCTGAGCTCAACAAAGCTACAGCTGAGGAGATCAAGAAAGTTCTTTTGGAGAGCGGATTGTGGGTAGCCCTTACTCAGAGGCCTTACGGCATTGTGGCAAACCCTGCAGACGAGCCACGTGCAATCTTTGTATCTGCATTTGACTCTGCACCACTCGCTCCTGACTACAACTTCACACTCAAGGAGGAGGCTGCAAACCTCCAGGTTGCCGTTGACGTGCTGAACAAGCTTACCAAGGGCGGTGTGTTTGTGGGTGTCAATTCAAAGACTTCTGCAGGTTCACCTTTCAACCACCTCAAGAATGTGAAGCTTTACGGTTTCAGCGGAGCGCATCCTGCAGGTAATGTGGGTGTACAGATCAACAACATTGCCCCTATTAATAAGGGTGAGGTTGTGTGGACAATTGACCCTATGATGCTTGTTGCTGTCGGGAAGCTCTTTACAAAAGGGATTTATGATGTTACCAGGACAATTGCCGTTGCAGGAAACAGGGTTGGGAAACCTTGCTATGTGACTTGTGTGCCTGGTACCCAGATCAAGGATATTGATTTCCTTGTAAGCAAGAAGGAAGTTGAAATCTTTGACCAGGAGACCGGCTGCCGCTACATCAGCGGTAACGTTCTTACTGGAAAGAATGTGGGTCTTGAGGGCTCGCTTGATTTCCAGAGCAATATGGTTACTGTAATCTCAGAGGGCAACTACCATGAGATGTTCGGTTGGGCAAAACCGTTCAGATGCGGCAAGTTCAGCTTCTCAAGATCTTATTTCTCATGGCTCACACCTAAAAAGAAATATAAAGTTGACTCTAACCTCAACGGCGGACAGAGGGCTTTTGTAGTTTCAGACGTGTATGGCAAGGTGCTCCCTATGGACATCTACCCTGTATATCTGCTCAAGGCCATCCTTGCCGAGGACATTGACAAGATGGAGCAGCTTGGTATCTATGAGGTTATTGAAGAGGACTTTGCACTTTGCGAGTATGTTTGTCCTTCAAAGATTGACATCCAGGACATCATTTCAAAGGGCATAGCTACAATGATTAAAGAAATGGCATAAAAATAGGGCAGTATGAAATCGTTATTGAATTTAGTTGAAAAAATCAAGCCTACCTTCAGCAAAGGTGGCAAAATGGGTTTTCTGCACTCTACTTTTGATGCCTTTGAGACTTTCCTTTTTGTTCCTTCTACAGTTACAAAAAGCGGTTCTCACATCAGGGACTGTGTAGACCTGAAAAGAGTAATGACCGTAGTGATTGTTGCACTGCTTCCTGCACTTGCATTCGGTATATGGAATGTGGGCGAGCAGCACTCTATTGCTTTTGGTCTTGACATGACATTCATTGAGAAAGTATGGTTCGGTTTCCTTAAGGTACTTCCTCTCATTATTGTATCGTACGTTGTAGGTTTGGGCATTGAGTTCATTTCAGCCCAGCTCCGCGGACATGAGGTGAACGAGGGCTTCCTGGTATCAGGTATGCTCATTCCTCTCATCATGCCGGTTGACGTTCCTCTCTGGATTCTTGCACTTGCAGTTGCATTTGCAGTAATCATAGGCAAGGAGATCTTCGGCGGTACAGGTATGAACATCTGGAACCCTGCACTCATTGCACGTGCTTTTGTATTCTTCGCATACCCTTCACAGATCTCAGGTGACACCATCTGGGTAGAGGGCCTCAATGCAGCAAAGGCAAACGCAATGCAGGTTGTTGACGGTTTCTCAGGTGCAACTCCTCTGGGACAGGCTGCAAACGGTATAGTTGACTTCACCACCACAACAGGTGAGCCTCTTTCACTCATGCAGGCTTTCATAGGAACAATGCCTGGTTCAATTGGTGAGACATCTACAATTGCAATCCTCATTGGTGCGGTTATCCTTATCTGGACAGGCGTGGCAAGCTGGAAAATCATGGTTTCATGTGTTGCCGGCGCACTTGCAGTGGGATTCCTTGTAAACGGCTTTGCAGAGCCTGGTACATTCGCAGCAGTTCCTGCTTACTGGCACCTTGTATTGGGCGGTTTTGCATTCGGAGCAGTATTCATGGCAACAGACCCTGTAACCTCAGCACAGACAGAGGCAGGAAAATGGATTTACGGATTCCTTACAGGAGCACTTGCAGTGATTATCCGTCTGTTCAACCCTGGATACCCTGAGGGAATGATGCTCGCAATCCTTCTCATGAACACATTCGCACCTCTTATTGACTACTATGTAGTTGAGGGCAACATCAAGAAGAGAATCAAAAGATCAACAATCAAATAAGCAACAAAGAAATGGATACAAATAAAAATTCATATACCATAATCTACTCAATCGTAATGGTTGTAGTGGTTGCTGCAGTTCTTGCTTTTGTTTCTCTCAGCTTGAAGGACAAACAGAACGAGAACATCAGCAACGAGAAGAAGCAGTATCTGCTTGCCAGCGTAGGTCTTGGCGCAGATGCAGACTTCGCTCAGGTGATTAAGGAGGCAATTGTTGTTGACGGCAACGGTAAAGTTGTGAACACAGCAACCTCGGACATTGCAAACAGCGAGGCATTCAACATCAGCACTTCAGAGCAGACTGCACTGATAAAGGAGGGTGCTCCAAAAGAGGAGCTCAGACTCCCTGTATTCATTGCAGACCTTCCCGACGGCTCACAGGCATACATCTTCTCCGCATACGGAGCAGGCCTTTGGGGCCCTATCTGGGGATGGGTATCACTCAAGACCGACTTCAATACAGTTGCAGGTGTAAAATTTGACCACCAGGGTGAGACTCCAGGTCTTGGTGCCGAGATTGCAACCCCAATCTTTGCAGACCAGTTCATCGGCAAGGAGATTTTTGTGGACGGTGAGTTCACAGGAATTGCAATTGTGAAGGGCGGTGCAAAAGAGGGAAGCACAAATGAGGTTGACGCAATCTCAGGCGGTACCATCACCAGCAAGGCTCTTGAGACATCTGTAAGCATGTGGCTTGAGGCTTACCTCCCTTACATCAAATCACTCCAGGCTCTTGCAGCCACTCCAATGCCACTTGAGGACGAGGTTGTAGAGACTCAGGAGAATGTTGAAACCAAATAAATGTTACAGTAATGGATAAGAATATTATTACAAACCCTATCTTGAAGAACAACCCCGTTACCGTACTGGTATTGGGTATCTGTTCTGCGTTGGCCGTAACTGTAAAGTTGGAGCCTGCGTGTGTAATGGCGATATCTGTGACTGCTGTAACAGGTTTCTCCAGCCTTATTGCATCACTGCTCAGAAATACAATTCCCAACAGAATCCGTATCATTGTGCAGCTGATCATTGTCTCTTTGCTTGTAATCCTTGTTGACCAGATACTGAAGGCATACGCTTATGATGTGAGCAAGCAGCTTTCCGTATATGTAGGTCTCATCATTACAAACTGTATCATTATGGGTAGGATTGAGGCATTTGCACTCGGTAACAAGCCAATCCCTTCATTCATTGACGGTATTGCAAACGGTGCAGGTTACGGCCTTATCCTCATTGCCATAGCATTCATCAGGGAGCTTATAGGTTCAGGCTGCCTGTTCGGAGTACAGATCATCCCTGAAAGCTGGTACATGGCAAACGGCGGATGGTATCTGAACAACGGCCTGTTCATCATGCCTCCTATGGCGTTGATTATTGTAGGATGCTTCATCTGGCTTCAGAGAAGTCTCCAGAAAGAAGATAGTAAGAAATAATAAACACATTCTGTTATGCAAGATTTAATAAGTTTGTTTGTAAAGTCCATCTTTGTGGACAATATGATATTTGCCTATTTCTTGGGAATGTGTTCATTCTTGGCAGTATCTAAAAATGTAAAGACAGCTGTTGGCCTTGGTGCTGCGGTAATCTTTGTTCTCGGAGTTACCCTTCCGCTCAACTACCTGTTGGAAGAGTACGTACTTAAGGCAGGTGCCCTTTCTTGGCTTGGCGAGGAGTTTGCCAACATAGACTTGAGCTTCCTGAGCTTCATCGTGTTTATTGCGGTAATTGCAGCATTTACACAGCTCGTTGAGATGGTTGTTGAGAAATTTGCTCCTGCACTTTACTCACAGCTCGGTATCTTCCTCCCTCTTATTGCTGTTAACTGTGCCATCATGGGTGGTTCACTCTTCATGCAGCAGAGAGGATACGAAACCTTGGCAGAGGCTACAACATTCGGCCTCGGTTCAGGTATCGGCTGGTTCCTTGCAATCGTTTCACTTGCAGCCATCAGGGAGAAGCTTGCTTACTCAAACGTTCCTGCACCTTTGAAAGGTTTGGGAATCACCTTCATCATTGTAGGTCTTATGGGTATAGCATTCATGGGATTCATGGGTATTCAACTTTAATCACTAAAAAAGGTATAAGATATGACTCAGATTATAACAATTTCGGTAATAGCCTTTTTGGTGGTAACCCTTATCCTAGTGGGATTATTGCTCTTTGCAAAGGCTAAACTTACCCCAAGCGGTACAGTTAAAATCAATATCAACAACGGTTCAAAGGTTCTTGAAGTAACCCCAGGCGGCTCATTGCTCTCAACTTTGGGTAATGAGAAGATCTTCCTTCCATCAGCTTGTGGCGGAAAGGGAAGCTGCGGACAGTGCAAATGCCGTGTAATCTCCGGTGGCGGTACAATCCTCCCTACAGAGGTGGGCTTCTTCAACAGGAAACAGATCCTCAACAACTGGAGGCTCGGCTGCCAGGTGAAGATTAAGGAGGACATGCAGATTGAGGTTCCTGAGAGCGCACTCAGCGTGAAGAAATGGGAGTGCGAGGTTATCTCAAACAGGAATGTTGCAACCTTCATCAAGGAGTTCTGTGTTAAGATTCCTGATGGCGAGACCCTCAACTACCGTTCAGGCGGATACATCCAGATTGATGTACCTGCAATTACAGTAGACTACAAGAACATTGATGTAGACCCTCAGTTCCGTGAAGACTGGGAGAAGATGGGTGTATTCAACCTCAAGATGGTTAACCCTACCCCTACCCTCAGGGCTTACTCAATGGCTACATACCCTGCAGAGGGCAACATCATCAAATTGAACGTACGTATTGCAACCCCTCCATTTGACAGGGTTAAAGGCGGCTTCATGGATGTTAACCCAGGTGTCTGCTCATCATACATCTTCTCATTGAAACCTGGTGACAAGGCTATGGTTTCAGGTCCTTACGGCGAGTTCTTCATTCCGGACAACTGCCCTGAAGACCAGGAGTTCGTATTCATTGGCGGTGGTGCAGGTATGGCCCCTATGCGTTCACACATCATGCACCTGTTCAAGACTGAGAAAACCAGCAGGAAGGTTAACTTCTTCTATGGTGCCCGCAGCTTGAAAGAGGCATTCTACCTTGAGGACTACGCCCAGATTGAGAAGGAGTTCCCTAACTTCAAGTTCCACCTGGCACTTGACAGGCCGGATCCTGAGGCAGACAAGGCAGGCGTACCATACGTAGCAGGCTTCGTTCACAATGTACTCTACGAGACATACCTCAAGAACCACGAGGCACCGGAGGACATCCTCTACCTGATGTGCGGACCTCCTATGATGGCCCAGTCGGTTGTGAACCTCCTGGACAGCCTTGGCGTAGCATCAGAGAACATCCTGTTCGACAACTTTGGCGGTTAATTTCCAGCTGCCAATACATAAACGACTCCCGTCACCCACAAGTGGCGGGAGTTTTTTGTTTGCACTGTAAAAAATTACAATCAATTTACTAAATTTGTAACCGGCGGTGGCAATCCGCCAATTTGCAGGCAAGCAAAAACATATTAGACATATTTTAAAAGAGTTTTCTTTTACCGTAAGGTCAAATCTGGACAATTTGAATTTAATACAGGTAAAGGAAGACCGCGTCGTTTGGCGTGGGTCTTCTTGTTGTATTAAAGGATGTCCAGATCCTGACCTTACACAAGTGGGCCACGCCTTTTTTGCTATAAGTTGCGCACCCGCTTGAAAAAGCAGAGGGTACAATGGAAGAACTTAGGCAATTCAACAACATAACCTCAAGGGTTGCAGATGACCTGAAGGAGCAGCTTGAACAAGGGAGCAAGTTGAGCATTGCGGCAGCGTGTTTCTCCATTTACGCATATCAGGAACTGAAGGAACAGCTGCATAAGATTGATGAACTGAGATTCATATTCACCTCACCTGCCTTCAACAAAGATACCTCTACAAAACAACAGAGGGAGTTCTATATCCCAAAGCTATCCCGGGAAAGGGCACTTTACGGCTCTGAATTTGAAATACGCCTGCGCAACCAGCTTTCCCAAAGGGCAGTTGCAAGGGAATGTGCCGGGTGGATAAAGAAAAAGGTAAGATTCAAGAGCAATATTTCCGGCGGCACAATAAACGGATTCCTGCACCATACAAATGCAGAGAAGCAATACACCTATCTCCCATTCAATGAGTTCACCACTACAGAACTTGGATGTGAAAGGGGGAACAATCTATGCCCAAGTGCCATAAGGATGGGCACAGAGATGTCACGCAAATGGCTTAAGGATTTCAATGAACTATGGAACAACCAGAGGCAATTTGCAGATGTAACGGAGGAAGTTATTGAGAGCATTGCAAACGTCTATAAGGAAAACTCACCCGAGTTCATCTATTTTGTTACCCTGTACAACATCTTCAATGAATTTCTGGAAGATATCTCAGAAGATGTCCTGCCAAATGAGGCTACAGGATTCAAGAGCAGCCATATCTGGAACAAGCTGTACGATTTCCAGAAGGATGCTGCACTCGCAATCATAAACAAGCTTGAGAAATACAACGGATGTATTCTGGCAGACAGCGTAGGATTAGGCAAGACCTTTACTGCCCTATCCGTAATAAAGTACTATGAAAACCGCAACAAGTCTGTATTGGCACTGTGTCCCAAAAAACTCAATGACAATTGGATCACATACCGCAGCAACTACCTAAACAACCCTATAGCAGGAGACAGGCTGAGATATGACATACTCTTCCACTCAGACCTTTCCAGAACCGGCGGCACCACCAACGGCCTGGATCTCTCACATATCAACTGGGGTAATTATGACCTTGTGGTTATAGACGAATCACACAACTTCCGTAACGGCGGAAAAATCACTGCCGGCACAGATGATGAGAATCCTAAGGAGAACCGCTATCTGCAGCTGATGAACAAGGTTATCCGTGCAGGGGTAAAGACAAAGGTGCTGATGCTCTCCGCCACGCCGGTAAACAACCGCTTCAACGACCTGAAGAACCAGCTGCAACTGGCATACGAAGGGGATGAAACCAACATAGAGGGAAGCCTGAATACAGAGAACTCAATATCAGAGATATTCAGGCAGGCACAAGGAGCATACAACAAATGGAGCAAACTGCCACAAGAAGAGAGAAGTACCCAAAAACTCCTCTCAATGCTCCATTTTGATTTCTTTGAAATACTGGATTCAGTAACAATTGCCCGAAGCCGCAAGCATATTGAGGCATATTATGATACCCAGGCAATAGGAAAATTCCCAGAAAGACTTGCTCCTGTTTCCCGACAGCCACAACTGACAGACCTTACCACAGCCATAAACTACAACGAAATATTTGAGCTCATCCAACAGCTCAATCTGGCAATATATACACCTTCCGCATTCATACTTCCAAGCAGGGTACATAAATATACAGAGGCACAGGGTGAGATGAAGGGAGGACTCTCTATGGCAGGGCGCGAGATGGGAATCCGCAGGCTCATGAGCATCAACCTGCTCAAGAGGCTGGAGAGCTCGGTGAACTCTTTCCGCCTTACCTTAGGCCGCATAAAGGAACTGATTGAAAAAAGCATAAGCCTCATAGACACAAATGCCAATGCGGAGGTTGAAGAATTTGCCGCTGCAGACCTGGATGCAGATGATACGGAAATAGCTGTCGGGAATAAGAAAAACAGGATTTCCCTCTCCGACATGGATTATGTTTCATGGAGGGGGTATCTGTGCAAGGACCTTGAAACCCTGCAGCTGCTGCTGTTGATGCTGAAGGACATTACACCTGAACATGATGGAAAACTGCTGCAACTGAGGGAAGATTTGAAGAACAAATTTGCCAACCCTATAAACGGTTCAAACAGGAAGGCCATAATCTTTACTGCTTTCTCAGACACCGCAGCTTATCTGTATGAAAACCTTGCACCTATAATTAAAGAGAAACACGGGCTCAATACTGCACTCATTACAGGAGATATAGAGGCAAAAAGCACTCTCAGGCTGAGGGAAAGGCTGGATTTCAATAAAGTGCTCACCCTCTTCTCCCCTTTCTCAAAGGAAAAGGCTGCAATCTATCCGCATATAAACGAAGAGATAGATGTACTCATAGCCACAGACTGTATAAGCGAGGGGCAGAACCTGCAGGATTGCGACTGGCTTTTGAACTACGATATTCATTGGAACCCTGTAAGGATTATCCAGCGCTTTGGAAGGATTGACAGGATTGGAAGCCGCAACAATGCAATACAGCTGGTAAACTACTGGCCAGATATGACATTGGATGACTACATAAACCTGAAAGGACGTGTAGAGGCCAGAATGAAGGTGTCTGTAATGACAGCTACAGGAGACGACAACCCGCTTTCTGCAGAAGAACAGGGTGACCTTGAATACCGCAAAGCCCAATTGCAAAGGCTTCAGAGCGAAGTGGTGGATATTGAGGAGATGAATTCCGGAGTATCAATAATGGATCTGGGCCTAAACGAATTCCGTCTTGACCTGCTGGACTATATGCGCAGCAACCCCGATATAGAACGTACCCCGTACGGGCTGCATGCAGTAGCAAAAGCGGTTGGGGCAGCCGGACCGGGAGTAATATATGTACTGAAGAACAGGATGAATGATGTGAACATAGACAAAAAGAACAGGCTGCACCCGTTCTATATGGTCTATATCTCACAGGAGGGGGAAGTGCTTGTGAACCACCTCTCACCTAAGGAACTGCTAGACAAGTTCAGAAGCCTCTGTAAAGGCAAGGCAGAGCCTTACAGGGAACTCTGCCAGAAGTTCAACACCGAAACAAGAGACGGCCTGAAGATGCAGAAATACTCAGAGCTCCTTGGCCAGGCCATCTCCTCAATCATAACTGTAAAAGAAGAGAGCGACATAGACTGTTTCCTTGGAGGAGTTTCGGGCTCACTGTTTACAGATGAAATAAAGGGATTGGAAGATTTTGAATTGATATGTTTTTTGGTTGTGAGATAATATGTACGGACTGCCACAGACAACGGAGATAAGGAAGCAGTTGCCGAAGAAGGCAATATACGCGAAGTTTGAGTTGAAGCCGGCCCAGAGAGACAGCTTTGATTCGGATGTAAGCCGTATAGATATTGTGGCTGTGGTTTCACCTGCAACAGTGCCGGCTGTTGCAGCTGGAGAGAATATCAAGGAGTTTTATATGCTGGCAGTGCAATTGAAGCGGAAAGATTATGATGAGAAGAACATTGCTATGCTGCATAAACTGATTCCGCAGAATATTCTGTTTGCATTGCAGTATGAGAATCAGACTCAGTTGGCGATATATCACACTAAACTGATAAAGTCAGATTGGAAACCGACAGATGAAACTATAATTGCCCTTTCTGGGCTGAATCTCGATACCGTTTGGGAGAATATCATCAAGGCGATTGGAGAAATACAGGTGCAGGAGGGAAAGACTCTGGCGGAGCAGGTCCAGGATAATGAGCGGCGGACAAAAACCTTGAAACTGATAGCAGACCTGGAAAGGAAAATGGCGAAGGAAGTTCAGCCGAGAAAGAAAAGGGAATTATTTGAACAGATACGTGAACTTAAGAAAAAGATTTTATGAGCTACTCAAATTCATCTTCACTATTTCACTTTACAAGAAACTTGAAAACATTAAAATCCATTATTAAAAATGGTCTCAGGTTTTCTTATGCTATTGAGAAAATCCCATCAGGTTCTTTTGACGATTACCCAACAAATGGCGACAAACCTGAATTTATATATAATGAAGTTGCAATACCTATGGTATCTTTTTGTGACATTCCATTAATGAGAACTTCACAACATTCGAAAAAGTATGGAAAATACGTTATTGGACTAGATAAGAGTTTTATCACGTATATATACTCTAAGATTATTACCCCGTAATATATGTAAACTCCGAAAATCTATGGTGTAGTATAGGACATATTATTGATGTATCTGCAAAATCATTAGAGAAAGACTTATTATCAATCTTGAATTCCAATAATATAGCGCTTTTTCAAAAAGAGAATACAAGAGATAAATTATTATCACTATTTGATCCTTCAATTAATCATAGGTTTTCATCAAATTTCATAACGGGACTTACAAAGCCACACATAGATATTGAGAATAATGAAATATGCTATTATGATGAGAGAGAATGGAGAGCTTTCTGGCCATCAAATTTAGAAGAAACAGACTGGGCTTATGATGTTCCACAATCCCAATATAAGCAAGAACGTAAAGCATACATCAGAGATCTAAATAAGTATATTGCAAAATCTAGTAATGGATATATTACACTAATGGATAACTACATCAACAATGCCATTAATCACATAATAATCAAGGATGAAAAAGAGAGGGAGAAAGTTATTGATTTCATTCTTAACACTAAGACGATTTTTGGCATATCTGCAATATCATATGAAGAGAGACTAAATCTCATATCAAAAATTACATCATTTGAAATTACTACTGATGCGATAAATTTTGTTTAAAAATCCAATTTAAGTTCATTGA
>CAYYVA010000022.1:0-29881 GCA_964475015.1 uncultured Muribaculaceae bacterium | reverse complement strand
AAATATCAATCATTTCAAAGAACTATTTCGATTTTTTAGTGGACACTAATGATGTTAAACCTTAAATACACCCTGTTATGGAAGAAAAAGCTACACCTCAAACCAAGACTCAAGTTTACAATCTAGTAATTTTGGATAAGTCCGGCTCTATGGACTCTATCCGCAAGGAAGCTGTAGATGGATATAATGAGACTTTGGGCAGTATCCGTGCTGCACAATTGAAACATTTGGATACTCAAGTGCATTATGTTTCTTTGGCTGCTTTCTGTGATTGTGGCATTGATATGATTTATGATAAGACACCTATTAAAGATGCAGAGAAACTTACCCTGAAGCAATATGATCCTTGTTGTTGTACACCTTTGTTTGATGCCATAGGGAAAACTGTGAAGAAGATGAGGATTCATACCAATGATATGGAAGATGTTGCCGTACTGGTTACAATCATTACAGATGGATATGAGAACTCATCCAAGGAGTGGAATGGTTTGGCTATAAAGAAATTGATTGATGAGTGCAAGGAGGATGGCTGGATGTTCTCATTTGTGGGTGCGGGAGAAGATGTAGTTAAAGTTGCCACAACCATTGCCATAACAAATACAGTTGTATGGGAGCAGACTTCTGCAGGTACCGAAGCTATGTTTGAGAATGAGAATCAGGCTCGCAACAGATTTTATGATAAGTTGGCCGCTCCTGTTTGTGCTCCTTGCTGTGCTCCAATGAGTAAGGAAGAGAAGAAAGCTTACAAGAGAAGGTTATCAGAGGAATACTATGATAAGGATAAAAATAATTAAATTTGTTAGGAACAAATTGTAGAATATGAAATCATACGCCCTCTTTCAGCAGTATATATGGTTGGTAAATACCATCCATAAGTATAAGAAACTCACTTTGGATGAGATTAACCGGCATTGGTTGGATACAGATATGAGTGAAGGACTGCCAATTGTGAGAAGTACCTTCAATCGTCATAGAGATGCTATCCTGGATATGTTTGGGGTGATTATTGAGTGTGATAAAAAGGATGGTTTCCGCTATTACATTTATAATACAGAAGTGCTGGAAGAGGATTCTATCCAGAACTGGATGATGTCCACCTTATCTGTGAACAGTATTCTTTCTGAGAGTAAAGGCGTGTATGACCGTATCTTGTTGGAGCAGATTCCTTCTGACGGGGATAACCTTCATAAGTTTATAGATGCTATGAAACGTGGTGTCCGTATAAAGGTAGGTTATAGAAAATATGGCTCAAAGGGTGTAAAGTCCACAATGACACTGGAACCCTATTTTGTAAAACTATTCAAAAGGCGTTGGTATGCAGTGGTCAAATTCTCCGAACCGGATGGTATGTTCTTTACACTGGCTTTTGACCGTATTGTGTACCTGGAGATATCGGATGAGAAATTTACATATAACAAGGAGTTTGACCCTGCAGGATGGTTTAAGGATTCATATGGTATTGTGCGGGATAGTGATGTGCCGACCGAAAAGGTTGTAATCAGAGCTTATGGCAAAGAAGCCAATTATTTGAGAGATCTTCCGTTCCATCATAGTCAAAGGGAGGTCTGCAAAGATGAGGATTTTTCCGATTTTGAGATGTGGTTGAGTCCGACATCGGATTTTTGGACACCTCTTTTGAGCAGAGGTTCAGCAATTAAGGTTATGCAGCCACAATGGCTGGCGGATGAGATAAGAAGGATGCATATAGAGGCTGCAAAATTATATGAATAACTCAATTTGATGCAATATGGTAAATATCACAGGTGAAACTTGCTTTGAGATGAATGGCAAGTCAATAGGAATAAATATGCTTGACTTTTGGATGTATCAGTTCAGCAATATCTATGATATGCAAGAGTACTTAGCTGAGTTTATCGTTGGAAAAGCTCTAGGAATTACTGAGCCAATAAATAGAGATGGGTGGACTTTATGGGATATTGATTATAAAGGCAAACGCATTGAAATAAAAGAGACAGGTTATTATCATTCATGGCAGGAGAAAATAAGGTACGGCAAAATTAGTCAACAAAGAACATTTGGCATTCAGCCAGCATACACTCAGTATAAAGATTCTAATAGTGAGCATAAACGTCAGAACGACATCTATGTCTTTTGTCTGAATATTGGTGAGAACGAAAGAGATTCATACCCTCTTGATATGAACAATTGGGAGTTTTATGTTGTACCTACAAATGTCATAAACAAGCACTGTACCCCTGCTCAAAAGACAATCAGCTTGGGTAAAGTAAGGAAACTATCTCAAGTAACAAAATATGATAATCTTAAGAACGTTATTGATTCCTTTTGCGGAAAATAGATAGTATTTCGAATTGTCCCACGATTTAGGACAACCTTATTTCATCTTTGTTCACAGAAACCAATTAAACATTAAGAGTTATGGAAAAGAGAACAGAGCAGAGGAAGCATTTCCTTCACTGCAACATTGCTGGATTTACTTATTGGGATGGATGCATTGCATTCGAGGAACTTAAGATGGGAACCAAACTTGAACTTGTTAGAGAAGATTACAATAGGCATGATCCTAGTGCTATAGCAATCTACTATAAGGATATGAAACTCGGTTTTATTCCAAAGACCAAGAACGAACTGATCAGTCAGTTTATAGAGATGGGCCACAGTGATGTTTTTGAAGTGAGAGTATGTCAAATAGATGAGGAGGCTCATCCTGAGCATCAGGTATACATTAACGTTTACATTAAAAGAAACAGTAAGTCCAATAACGAAGGTTAAGCAACCCGCGCAAATGCAAGGTTATTATGAAAGAATATAAATGCTTGTCAAACGAACTGGATTCCCATATTAGGGGTATTGCAGCTATTGAGAAAATATTCGGCCAAAATTATAATTTCCACGAGGCTAAAGTTGAAGAGATAATACTTGATAACAACTGCCATAAAGCGGAGATTAAACTATGGGCACACTGTCTGGACAATGGTAAAAATTATAACATCTGGTGGAATATTGATGGTTTCTCAGATATAAAGATATCTGATTATGACCCTGCTCAAAATTATATTGGATGTTGTAATTTTGAGATATGCGACGATTTTATGAAAATACACTTGGATCAATTACACACCATTATTTGCTGTAAGAGCTTAAGTATGGTAGTCTCAGAAGTATCATTGTTTGCCAGGGCTAAAGAAATTGCTCAAATAGCGCACGCAGGACAAGTGGACAAAGCAGGCGAAGAATATTATCTTCATCCTTACCGCGTAATGGTAAGGTGCGGAGAAAAAACAGAGCAAATTGTTGCACTGCTTCATGATGTTGTGGAAGATTCTGACTGGACTTTTGAAATGTTGGAAGAGGAAGGATTCACTCCTGAAATCATAAATTCCCTAAAGTGTCTTACTAAACTTTCAGATAATGAGGATTATGATGCTTTTATATCAAGAGTAATGACTAATCCACTTGCAATGAAAATTAAGTTATACGATATTGAGGATAACTTGGACCTTTCTAGGCTTAGTGAACTGACGGAATCTGATATTAAGAGAGTTCAAAAATATATGGATGCTCGTACTCGCATAAGACAGGCACTTAACGTTTAGTCTGCAACAATCAACAAAACGCCCAGTCAAGACTTCAGCGGGCAGAGCCTTCAGAAGACTAGCCCTAATGGGCAGAGAAATCAGAAGTGTGATTTGCAAACTGCTTGCAGTTTGCAAGCACACCTCTTTCTTTTTTATAGCACATTCGGTGCGGAGTAGCCTTTCATATTGAATACTCAGTTTACTCATAAGCCTACGGCCATTATGTAGTATATCCACCTAATTTGCAATAATTTGATTGCGTTGCTCAGTTTATGTTGTTCCGGTCACTCCGCACCACAGGTGCTGCGTTTCCTGCACAACAACACTCAGCAACCTTTTATAAAACACCTGGGGCAAGAGTGTTGTTGCTCCCGTGGCTGCTCATTTGGAAGAAGACCGACAAAGGCGGTCTCTCCCTTAACACTCACAGCCACATCCACCAAACAACACACTTGCCAATGGAACTCCGTTGCAAAAATGAGTGGATTGCAATTGTCTCACCACTGGTGAGAGTTTTATAAACGCCCGGTCAAGACTTCCCCCGGCAGGCTGTCAAAAGACTTGTCCCAATTGGCAAAGAGGAATCAGTGTGTGATTTACAAGATAAGAAGGGTCCGTTTTTGCATAGGCGGAATGTTACTTGTATTGTCTTTGCTTGCAAAGACGGCAAGGGCGGGAGCGGCTGGTCTGGCGAGAGCCAGGGAAAACAAATTCCGATTTTAACAAGCCGCTTATGCGGCCGGTGCCCACGTGGGCACCGCAAATCCCCCTTGAGGGGGTGCAGGGGGTGATACTTAGCTCCACGAAAGAAAAAGAGCAGGCCTTTGCCTGCTCTTTTTCTTTCGTGGAGATGGGCGGACTCGAACCGCCGTCCAACCAAACCATCAATATGCTTTCTACATGCTTATTCTTTCTTTAGTTGTCGGGAGCAGGCTGCCGAAAGACAGGCCACCTGAACCTTATCCTTTAGGTCTTGGGATGCTTTAAAGGAGTCCACATCCGCATCCTGCTTGGATGATACCCCATAAGCCAACTCATAGCAGGATTAAAGTGTTGGCGGGATACTTGTCCACCCGGCAGCCTTGGCGGGGCGGATTAAGCGTAATAGCTTGGCTGATTACGCAGCAAGTGCATAGTTATTGTTGCCAGTTATAGGCTTGCAGTTGGAGATTAAAGAGCTTGGCTGCAAATGCTCTGCATGCTTACATACCAATTAATCTGATGTCAAAACCAAAACATCCCCGTAATTGTATGTGGCTGCAAATGTAACAATTTTTCCCGACAAATGTTGTATTGTACCCGGGTAATGATAATTCCTGCCGCCTGGCGCAGAAAATCCCGCGAAAATCTGCTCTGCAGCACGAAATCACTCCTCTGGCGCAGAAAATGCCGGGGAGATCTGCTCCGCAGCCGCACCTCTGCCAGCCGCAGTCCGCAACTGCAGCGGATAAGAAATCTTATTTCCTTACCGCTTCAAGGATGAGTTCAAAAAGGCCGTTGAACATTGAGATGAGGCCCAGTACGAAGATAACTATGCCGGAGATCCTGTTTATCATCATCAGCTGCTTTATCCTGAACCTTTTCCTGAACACGTTGATTGTGGTGCTGAGGGTGAACCACCATACTGCGGAACCGGCGAACACGCCCCAGAGGGTGGTCACCATGTCGCTTTTGGTAACATCTTCGCCCAGTTCAATCCCCACGGCGGCAAAGAGGCCCAGGATGAGGAAGATGGCACCCGGGTTGGTGATTGTCATGAACAATGCCTCTAAGAAATCCTCCACATGTTTCTTGTGGCTCTGCTTCTGCCTTATCTGCTTTATGGGGTTGGTGAGGTAGATCTTCACACCTATGAACATGATGATTATTCCCCCAAAGAGCATCACCCAGTTTATGTTCTCGTTTATGAGGTTCTGGATGAAGGCGAGGCCCATTAGTGATATGGCGGCGTAGAAAGTGTCTGATACAGATGCGCCAAGGCCGGTGATGAAACCGCAGTTGCGTCCTTTGCTAAGGGTTTTCTGTACGCAGAGCACTCCGAGCGGCCCCAATGGAATGGATGCCCCGAGCCCTACAATAAATCCTTTGGCCAATGCTGTAATCATAAATTCACTTCCAAGTTTTTACTATCTTTGTACTAAGTAAAAATCTTTCTCCATTAGACAAAAATAGTTGAGATGTCTGAAAAAAACAAAATAAATCTGCAGATTTGGCTGTTGGCGCTCGCCTCATCCCTGCTTCTCTCCATACCTTACATCATCCCGCATTGCGGAATTGTGTCACTATTTGCCTTTGTTCCCCTGTTCCTCGCAGAGCAGCTTGCCCACAACAGCGGCAAGAAGCGGTTCTTCCATGTGGCATACATATCCTTCCTGGTATGGAACCTCATCACAACCTTCTGGGTATGGTTTGCAACACCTCCAGGAGCGGTTGCGGCATTCCTGCTCAACTCGCTGCAGATGGCTGTACTGTTTGCCCTTTTCCGCTGGATGCGCAAATTCACCAACGGATTCCTTCCATACATCTTCTTCTGCATAGTATGGCTGGCCTGGGAGCATTCATACCAGACATGGCAGGTGACATGGCCATGGCTGGTGCTTGGAAACAGCTTCTCCACCTCAATAAGGCATATCCAGTGGTATGAATTTACCGGTGTGCTGGGAGGCTCCCTCTGGATACTCCTCACCAACATGCTTATCCACAGAATCATCCTTCTCAAGAACAGAAGAAAGCCCATAAAAGTTTCAGTGGCCTCAGTTGCAGTGCTGATTTTCTTCCCGATGATCATTTCCCATATCCTTTATTTCTCATACAAAGAGAAGGAGGCTCCGGCACAATTTACAGTACTCCAGCCAAATATAGATCCTTATACAGACAAGTTCGGGGGAATGACCCAGGGGCAGCAGACAACCCTGCTCCTTGATCTGGCAAAGGAATCCACTAATGAAGGGAGCAACGGGGAGCGTATCATTATTGCCCCGGAGACATTCATCTTCACTGAGAGGTGGAGCACCAGGCTCCAGGAGGGGAACCCTCTTGTGAACCCTGCCTACAGGAATATTGCAGGGTGGGTTGCAAAGGAAAATCTGTCGGGAAGAGAAACTGATATGATTGTGGGGGCAGTGAGCTATAATGGTGAGGATTATTTCAATACGGCTGTATTTATGGCACCGCAGGAGGACTCTGCAGTTACTGTAAGACCGGAATATTACCATAAGTCAAAGCTTGTGATCCTGGCAGAGAGCAATCCTTTCAAGAGCGGTCCGTTCAAGTTCATGGACAAGCTGGTGAGTGGCATGGCCGGTGGAATAGGGGATTTCGGGACGCAGGAGGAGAGGAGCGTGTTCCAGACTGCCGGGGGCGTAAAGATTGGTACTGCAATATGTTATGAGAGCGTTTTCGGTGACTTCTTCCGTGAGTGGGCCCTCAACGGAGCCAACGTGATGTCCATAATTACCAACGACGGATGGTGGAGGGATACCCCCGGGCACAAGCAGCACCTGAATTATGCCCGCCTGAGGGCGATTGAGAACCGCAGGAGCATTGCCCGCAGCGCAAATACCGGAATCAGTGCATTCATCAACCAGAGGGGTGATATCCTGCTGCAGACAGGATGGTGGGAGAGGGGATACCTCAACGGCAGCCTGAACCTGAATGAAGAAAAGACAATATTCACCGTGCATGGAGATATCATAGGGCGCCTGAGCCGCTTCCTTACATTCCTCTTCCTGCTGATGGGTGTTGCCAGAAAAATTTCAAAGAAATATATAACCAGATAAAATTCCATATATGAGAAACTTCCTTCTTTCACTCACCGTCTTAATCTGTGCAGCAGCGTGTACAGCCGAAAAGTTTGACCATGTAGCTGCATTTGAGGGGATTGTGGCAGACCTTGCATCTGAAGAGTTCGCCGGCAGGAGCCTTTATGCAGACGGTGAGAACCGTGCCGCTGAATATATCACCGGCAAATTCAACGGGTTCTGTTCCTCAGATTTTGTAGAGAAGCCTATCCTGCAGCCTTTCCAGTACCCTCTGAACACCACCCGCGGGGACATGTATTTTGCAGTTGACGGAGTGGAGTACAAGCCTTTCCAGGATTATGTGATAAAGGAGTTCTCTACAGGGGCAGATGCCACAATGCCAATTGTTTATGCCCTGCAGGAAGATATTTATACTCCCGACAGATTCTCTTCATATCTGGGCAGCCTCGGAGCCCGGGATTCATTTGTGGTGCTGGATTATGAGAAGTTCCACACCCTTCCTTCAGAAGGGGACAGGTATTTCAAATACCTGAAGGACCTTGACCTTGGCGGAGTGATCTTCAAATGGGACCGCAAACCCAACTACTTCAAGGCCCGTGCATTCTTCACAACCCCATATCCTGTAATCTGTGTTGGTCCGGAGTTCCCTGAGAAGGCCGGCAAGGCAACTGTGAAGTTCCAGAATGAGTTCATTGAAGACTATACTGCCAACAATATCATTGCGTGGGTACGCGGCACATCAGGCTCAGACAGCTGCTATGTATTTGTGGCCCATTATGACCATCTTGGAATGATGGGGCGTGAAAATGTATGCCTCGGTGCAAATGACAATGCATCCGGCACCGCAGCCCTCCTTACCCTTGCACAATACTACTCACAGCCTGAAAACCGTCCTGAACTGGACATCATGTTCCTCTGGGTTGGAGGCGAAGAGGCAAACCTCCTTGGCTCAAAATACTATGTGAACAACCCTATTTACCCTCTGGAGAACATTAAATACCTCATCAACCTGGACATGATTGGCGACACCCCGGATATGCTCTATTACGAAGGTGGCGAAGAAGCCAACCGCGGCCTTGACCTTTTCATGAAGATCAACGAAGCCCACGGCTACTTCCCTAACCCTCACCGCGGCGAGCTGGTAGACAACTCAGACCACTACTACTTTGCCGTGGCTGGTGTCCCTGCAATGTACTTTGAATCAAAAGGAGAATACTACCAATACTACCACTCCCCAGACGACAACCTCCAGCACTTTACCAGCGAGAGCTACAAGAGGATTTTTGAGATGGTGAATGAATTTATCCGCACTTATTGATTTGCCTTAGGCTTGCGCCCGCTACGGCGCAAAGCCTCGGCTATTATCCACTGCAGCTGCCCGTTGGTACTGCGGAACTCATCGGCAGCCCATTTTTCAATGGCCTCCATTGTCTGCGCATCAATGCGCAGTACAAAGCTTTTTGTATTGGATTCTTTTGCTGCCATATCTTGCAGGTTAGTTATGAAGTGTACCTGTATTCACTACCGGCTGTGCTGCCTCATCAGCGCAGAGAACTACCAGCAGGTTGCTTACCATTGCTGCCTTGCGCTCTTCATCAAGCTCCACAACCTCTTCTGTAGAGAGTCTCTCAAGGGCAATCTTAACCATTGAAACCGCACCCTCCACAATCTTTTCCCTTGCAGAGATGATTGCATCTGCCTGCTGGCGGCGCAACATTGCAGCAGCAATCTCAGGTGCGTATGCAAGGTAGTTGATACGGGCCTCCATAACCTCAATGCCTGCCATTGAAAGCCTTTCATTTAGCTCTTCCTTAAGCTTCTCATTGATTACATCACCGCCTGAACGGAGGGTTACTTCACCGGCTGCATTATTTGAATTTTCATCATATGTGTACAATCCTGCAACCTGCCTCAAGGCTGAATCGCTCTGTACGGTAACAAAATTCTCAAGCACATTCATCCTGGTAGTGGCTGTTGCGCCTACAACCTCAGGGGAATCAATCTCAAATACTGCCTTGTATGCCCCGTCCTCCTTTATCTTCCATACCAGTACAAGTCCAATGAGGATAGGGTTACCGGCCTTGTCATTCACTTTAATAGGGTTTGCATTCAGGTTACGGGCCCTCAATGAAAGCTTCTTAACACTCATGAAAGGGTTAACCCACCAGAAACCAGTCTTATAGAAGGTACCGCGGTACTCTCCAAAGAAAACCATAACCCTTGCCTCATTAGGCTCAAGCATAATGAAGCCGCAGAGCATGATTATGTCAACAATGATCAGCACAATGCCAGAAATGAGGAACCAAGCATTGAACTCTTCACTATTGCCAAGCAGAACAAAACTGTAAACGGAAGCTGCCAGAACCAGCAGAACCATCAGAAGGCCCAGAAAACCATTCATCTTCCAGCCCGAATAAGTGTAATTAGAATTTTTTATGGCGTTTTATTATGATATTATTTTGATATCACAAATATATGAATAAATTTTCTCTATACAATACTGTCGCGGCATTATTTCCATTAAATTATGTAAAGAAACTATAAAAGTCAAGAGGTTAAGGGACTATACCGCCTTTGCATGCATCTCTTAGGCATATATGCTACCTTAACCTCCAGAAATATGGATAGGTTAAGCGTGGTTATATGCGCTACGGATGCTTCCAGGCGTGGTAAGCGTCCTTAACCTCTTGGTTAAACTGAACTGTACGGCCTCATACGGCCTCAGCCCCCCAATCTACTCGCTTGCCTCATCCAGCAAGTACAATATAGACTTGAAGGTGATTCCGCTGTTGCGGGCGAGGCCTATCTCGCAGGTGCGGCTGCTGGCGTAGCCCTCAACGCAAGGGGATACCTTGGTGCCGTCTGCCAGGGTACCTTCCACCTGTGAGCGGAGCATCCTCAGGCCGTGGGTGTTGAGCTGAGGGAGGTTGAAGCCCCTGTCGCCGGCAAAACCGCAGCAGTTGCTGTCAATTACTGTAACCTCTTTGGCGCACAGTTTGGCCACCTCATAAAGCATGTTGTCTGTACCCATCTTCTTGGTTGAGCAGACTGCAAATACTGCAACCCTCTTGTCCAGCTTCTTTATCTTCAGTTTCCCTACAAGGTGCTTCATTATGAATTCTGCAGGGTCGTTCAATTCAAGAGCACCGCAATCCATATTGCTCTTCATGGTGTAGAGGCATGGGCTCATGTCGCACAATACAGGGTATCTGCCACCTTCTGAGGCCTTCATCAGGGCTGCCTCAAGCTCATCTGATGCCTTCTTGCCGGCCTCAACATATCCTTTGCTGGAGAATGCCATTCCGCAGCATAGCTTGTTGAGATTGTCGGGATAGACAACCTTGTATCCTGCTTTCAGAAGGAGTTTTTCTGTGAGGCGGGTAATCTCCACCTCATTGCTGTATGATTTGCTTACTCCCATGCTCCTGGTTATGCAGGATGGGAAATATACTACTGTTCCGGCTGTAGCTGCCCCCTCTGCAGGCTCCACACTGTTGTAGGTAATCTTGTGGGAAGCCTTAGGGAAATGTTCGTTCCACATTGGGATTGCCCCGCAGGTAATCTTGCGGGCTGCAAGAGCCAGGCTGCCGAACACCTTCTTGCCCATTGCCACACGCATTGCGTAGGTAATGTTGAGTCCTGCACGCAAGCCGGCAGTTACTGTATCCATATTCTCAGCCAGCTTCACGGCATTCTTCTCTGCTTTCTGGGAGTGTCCTGCATGGCGCAGCTCCTTCACAAGCTTTCCGGTATCCACCTTTACAGGGCATTTTACCGCGCACAGGCTGTCTGTAGCGCAGGTATCCATACCCCAGTACTTGTACTGCTTCTGCATCTCTGCAGCAATATGAGGCGCCTCATCGGTAGCCTTGAGCCTCTCCATCTCACGGAATGAGGCAACCCTCTGGCGAGGGGAGAGGGTAAGGCCCTCTGCAACGCAACCGCCTTCGCAGAAGCCGCACTCCATACACTTGTTCACGCTCTCCTTTACATCAGGGCATGGCTTGAGGTTCTGGATGTGAGCCTTGTGGTTGTCATTGAGGATTACACCTGGGTTAAGGATTCCCTTAGGGTCAAATATCTGTTTCACCTCCTTCATGAGGGCGTATGCCTGTGAACCCCATTCCTTCTCCACGTATGGGGCCATGTTGCGGCCTGTGCCGTGCTCTGCCTTAAGGGAGCCGTCATATTTGTTTACAACAAGGTCTGCAATGTCATCCATGAACTTGCTGTATTTCTCCACCTCGCTCTCTGTCCCAAAGTCCTGGTTGAACATGAAATGGAGGTTCCCCTCAAGTGCATGGCCGAAGATTACCGCATCCGCATAGCCGTCCTGCTCAAAGATTTTCCTCAGGTCCAGCACAGCATCTGCAAGCTGTGGTACAGGGAAGCAGATATCCTCAATTATGGCGGTAGTACCTGCCTTCCTCATGCCGGCAACTGTAGGGAGTGTCTCTTTCCTGATCTTCCACAATATAGCCTGCTCCTTTGCATCCTTGGTGAATGAATAAGTGAGTTCGGTAGGGATGTCTGCAATGCTTGCAGCTATCTGGGCGCATTTTGCATCCACAGCCGCATCATCCTCTGCACGTACCTCAACAAGCAATCCTGCAGCACCGGCAGAAAGTGTCTTTATGTATTCAGGCACACCTGCAGCATTCTCCACAGACTTTATACTTGCCCTGTCCATCATCTCCACAGCTGAAACCGGCTGCTTCTTCAATATCTGCACGGCCTCGCAAGCCTCCTTTATGGTTGGGAAAATCATCAGTGCCAACCCCTTGTGCCTGTGCTCCACAACCGTGTTGTATGTGATTGACGAGATGAACGCCAGGGTACCCTCCGAACCTATAATCAGGTGCTTGAGAATCTCAAACCCCTCTGTGTAGTCCACAAATGCATTGAGGCTGTAGCCAGTAGTGTTCTTTATCTTGTATTTGCGCTGTATCCTCTCCTTGAGTACGGTATCTGCATTGATCCTGCGGGAAATGTCCTCAAGCTGCTCCAGCATCTTGCCGTGCGATGCCCTGAAGGCCCTGCGCGATTCCTCACTTGCAGTATCCAGTTCAGTTCCGTCTGCAAGGATAACCTTTATGTCCGCAATTGTCTTGTATGAGTTCTCGCTGGTTCCGCAGCACATTCCGCTGGCATTGTTTGCCGCAATGCCGCCAATCATTGCCGAGTCAATTGATGCCGGATCCGGACCTATCTTACGTCCATATTTTACAAGGTATCTGTTTGCCGCGCCACCCCTGATTCCAGGCTGGAGCTCAATCTTCAGGCCGTCATCCAGAATCTTGTAATCCTTGAACCCATGGGTTGCAATTACCAGCACGGAGTCTGAAATTCCTTGTCCCGACAGTGATGTTCCTGCAGCCCTGTATGTAACTGCAATGCCCATTTCATCTGCAGTGCGCATGATGAGCTTTATCTCATCCAGGGATTGTGCCCTTACCACAATTTTTGGCACAAGCCTGTAGAATGATGCATCTGTACCAAATGCCAGTGTGCTGAGTGCATCATGCAGCAGCCTCTCCTTAGGAATCACTGTATTGAGCCTGTCATAGAACTCCTTGTATTTTCCGGTAATCATTGTATGATGAATTTTAATGTTTCTTCAAGTTGTGTAATGTCAATATCCTTGGCCACCACCACATTATCCTTCAGCAGGTATATAGTGGGGATATTCTCAAGGCTGTATTTCCTGTATATTTCCGCAGGGTCTCCACCTGCGGCACGCACATTCTCCCAATCTGCATCAATTCCCTGGAGATACTCTATCCACTCCGCGTACCCTTTACCAAGGTTTATGGCTAAGAGAGAGAGGTCAAGTTTCTCCCTGTATTCACTGTATATCCTGGTCAGCTGTGGCGTTGTCTGTGCGCAGATACCGCAATTCGGCCTGTAAAAATACAAAACTTTATAATCCGTTGTTACATCTGAAAGATTTATCGGGGAGCCGGCTGCATCTTCCAGTTCCAGATCCGTTGCATTTTCACCAAGCCTGTTCATGTTGAATTTCTTCACATCAGCGGCAACCTCCTCCACAAACTTCCCGTTCCACATCTGCGGCATGCCGGTTATATAATTTTCCGCCAGATATATTGCCCCCTCCTGGAGGGTGTACTCCTCTGACTGTGCAAGGGTATAGTATATTTCCCTGAAAAATTCCCTGAACAGCTCCCCGTTACCTGAAGTCCTGCTGTAGAAGAGGTCAATCCCTTCCCGTATCTTTGCGGTATCACCTGCTACCGGTTCAAACCAGCTACCTATAAATTCCCTCAGTTCGTCCCGCTGGCGGTTCTTCTCCTGAAGCAGCTCCTTCAGGGCCTTTACGTTCAGCCCCCTCCCGATAATCTTCTTCTCCTTGTCCAGCAGGAACATCTGCGGAGTGCTTATCACATTGTATAACATCTGGAATCCGCTGGAAAAATCGGGGTCATACACATTCACCCAGTTCATGAAAGGGTGATATATATAGAGTTCCTGATTGATATACTCTTTCCAGCGCTGCTCGCCGGCATTGGCATAAACTGCATACACGGCAAGGGTGCCGTCCTCGTAATTGTTTACAAAATCAACCAGTTCAGGTGTTTCCCTCCTGCATGACGGGCAGTCATCCGCATAGAAATACACAATTGTGTATTCCCCCTCCATCTCACGGAGGCTCACCCTGTTCCCAAGTGTATCCACCAGTGCAAGCTCCGGTGCATCCATCCCAATAAGTGAATGCCTGTTGAATTCCACAAATGTCCTGAGCATGAACATCCCCTCAGGATCCGGCCATTCAAGCCTGCCGTTGAGGAACCACTCCTGTGCAACATGTACGGCAACCCCTTCCTGCCCCATAATCTCAGGGTCACGGAAAAATTCATATACTGTGCCGGCCATCCTGTTCCGGAGCATTGCATTGCCACCTTGGGCTATCAGCTCATCAACATGCCTTATGATAGTGTCATTATGGTTGTACTGCAGCATTTTCAGATACTGCTCCACCTTGTCCTCCACAAATCGGGTATTCAGTATGATTGTATCGCCAAAAGGGAAGTTCTCCTTTATATCCCCGGCATTCCCGGGCCTGAAAAGGGTGTTTTTCAGTATGATGTCCGTGATTGAACCAGGGCACTCCTCTGCAGCCGTCCTGCTGAATTCCTCCAGCCTTGCGGCAAACTGTTCCCTTGAATCAAGCTCCTCCCAGCCATAATCCACAAAACTCTGGAATTGCAGGAAGATCCTGTTCTCCCTGTTCCCCCTCTTTACGGCAAAACCATTTTTTTCCCCCTCAAATGCTATTGAGAAGTTGCTGTTCCTCCTTGGTACAATGAATTCCAGCAATTTTCTTCCCGACAGCCCGCTTATTGAGTATTGCCCGCACTCAAGGTTCCCTTTTCCCTTGAATACGGCCTTCCCCCCGGAGGCCTTTACGGTATCCAGATAAAATTTATCCCCCCATTTCCAGCCCCCAAGCACATAGCTTGAAGTGTCGGCCTTATCTGTGGCAAGGGTAACCCTGTACCCTTTTGCAGTTGCCGTGACGCTGAAAAACAGAAGGAATAAAATTATTGCTGCTATGGATTTTCCCCTGAACATCCCTATTTCTCCCTTTCGGCAAGGAATTTCCCAATCTCAACCCCTTTTGGAAGGAACTGGGCAGCGTCGCCCTTGTGTATTAGGATATCCCTTACTACGGTTGATGAAATGAATGAATACTCCTGGCATGCCGGGATGAATGTTGTGGAGATGTCGGGAGCCATCTTCTTGTTGGCCTGGGCAATTACACTCTCAAGCTCAAAGTCTGTGGTTGTCCTGAGTCCCCTTATTATATGCTTCACCCCAAGGTCTCTGCAAAGGTCAATTGTAAGGCCGCTGTATGCGCATACCTCCACATTGTCAAGGCCGGCCACAGCCTGCCTGATTATCTTTATCCTTGTCTGGGGATTGAAGAAACCCTGTTTCTGGCTGTTGTAGCCCACTGCTATTATCACTTTGTCAAAAAGCTGCAGGGCTGATTCAAGCACATCGTAATGTCCTACGGTAAACGGGTCAAACGAACCCGGGAAAATTGCTGTACGCATCTGTATTCTATTTTTTACAAATGTACTTAATTTTCCATTGCCACGGGCTCAATTTGGGAAAGAACGGCAATTATCTCACCTGAATTTCCCAGCAGCATGAGCCTCCCACCGGAAATCCTGTATGAAGCCACTCCTGCAAGCCCCTGCATATATGCATTCTCAAACTGCATGTCCGGGCACATCATCCTGGTTGAACCCATATTGCTGAATGAAAGGGTCTTATTGTCTGCCTTGAACTCCCCGAAGAACTTGTTGCATCCGCTGTCTCCGGCAATTTTTGAATCCTTGAGGAATGCAAGGGTGGGTTCGTGGTCTTCAGGTACGGCAATCTCATTGCCTCCTGAATATAGGGTTTCCACTGTCCAGTTGCTTTCCACTGGTATGTTTCCGCTGCTTGAACACATTGTAAATGATAATGAGGCAACTGCCGCTGCCAAAATGATGATGATCTTCTTCATGACACTTTTCTTTTTTATCTGCACCAGTCAACAGGCTCCTTGCCCAATGAGGCAAGTATGTTGTTGCATTTTGAAAAATGTCTGCATCCAAAAAACGCGCCACGGGCAAGAGGGGAGGGGTGTGCTGCCTCCAGAATATAATGTCTTGAGCTGTCTATCAGCTCTTTCTTGCTCCTTGCAAAATTTCCCCAGAGCATGAATACAACCCCTTCGGTGTTGTCTGATATTGTCTTTATCACCGCATCCGTGAATTGTGTCCACCCTATGCGGCTGTGTGATGTGGGTTCTCCCGCCCTCACTGTAAGTACGGCATTGAGGAGGAACACGCCCTGCCTTGCCCACTCTTCAAGGTTGCCGTTCTTTTTTACCTTTACCTGAAGGTCCTCCTCTATCTCCTTGTAGATGTTCTTCAGGGATGGAGGGGCCGGTACCCCGTCGGGAACTGAAAAGGAGAGGCCGTGGGCCTGGTTTGGTCCGTGATAAGGGTCCTGGCCAAGTATAACCACCTTCACCTTGTCAAATGGGGTTAGGGCAAATGCATTGAATATCTGGCTGCCGGGAGGGTATATGGTCTTCCCTGCCGCCTTCTCCGCATGGAGGAACTTGACAAGGTCTGTAAAATATCCCTTGTCAAACTCTCCCTGCAGCTTCTCTTTCCAATGCTGTTCTATCTTTACATCCATTGCTAGAAAATGAATTTTATTACATCTTCCATAGTCTTTACATAATGGAATGCAAGTCCCTTTATGTATATCTCCTTGATGTCCCTGATGTCCTTCTCGTTCTCGGCAGAGAGTACAATGGTGGTGATTCCTGCCCTTTTGGCAGCAAGGATCTTCTCCTTTATGCCTCCTACAGGGAGCACCTTCCCCCTGAGGGTCATCTCTCCGGTCATTGCAATGGCGTGCTTCACGCTTTTCCCGGTGAATGCGGATGCCATTGAGCTTACCATTGTGATTCCTGCAGAAGGGCCGTCCTTAGGGATTGCCCCCTCAGGCACATGTATATGCACATCCTTGTTCTGGATATCCTCCGCCTTCAGGCCAAGCAGATGCGGATGTGCCTTTATGTACTGGTAGGCTATCATAGCAGATTCCTTCATCACATCCCCCAGGTTGCCTGTGGTTGTGAGGACCCCCTTGCCTTCGCTCAGGCTGGTCTCAACAAAGAGTATCTCGCCGCCCATTTCTGTCCATGCGAGGCCGGTTACAACGCCAGGAGCCTCATTTCCCTTCTGCATGTCGTGGCTGTTGGTAGGGAGCCCCAGAATCTCTGTAACCATCTTCCCGTCTATATGTGCGGGAAGCTCCTCCTCCAGGGCTATCCTCTTGGCCATGTTCCTGGCAATCTTGGCAATCTGTTTGTCAAGTGTCCTTACACCGGATTCCCTTGTGTATTTGTCTATTATGGTCTCAATTCCGGCCTTGTTGAGCTTGAGCTGGCCCGCCTTGAGCCCGTGTGCCTCACGCTGCTTCGGTATCAGGTAATCCTTTGCAATGTGGTATTTCTCCTCTGCAAGGTATCCGCTTACAGGTATCATCTCCATCCTGTCCTTCAGGGCAGGGTGGATGGTGCTTATGTTGTTGGCTGTGGTTATGAACAGCACCTGCGAGAGGTCATAGTCCATATCAAGATAGTTGTCATGGAATGTGGTGTTCTGCTCAGGGTCAAGTGCCTCAAGCAATGCAGAAGCAGGGTCTCCCTTGTAGTCTGCACTCACCTTGTCTATCTCGTCAAGTACAATTACAGGGTTTGAGCTTCCCACCTTGCTGATTGTCTGGAGGATCCTTCCTGCCATTGCACCTATGTAGGTCTTGCGGTGACCCCTTATCTCAGACTCATCGTGGAGGCCGCCCAGCGCTATCCTGCCATATTTTCTGCCAAGTGCCTTTGCAATTGACTTGCCAAGGGAGGTCTTTCCTACACCCGGAGGGCCGTACAGGCAGAGGATAGGGGACTTCATGTCTCCCTTGAGCTTCAATACAGCAAGGTATTCAATGATCCTTTCCTTTACTGTCTCAAGCCCGAAGTGGTCCTTGTCAAGCACCTTCTGGGCATTCTTCATGTCCAGGTTGTCCTCTGTGGTATAGTTCCACGGAAGATCCAGCATGAACTCAATGTAGTTCATCTGCACTCCATATTCAGGAGAGTTGGGGTTTGACCTCTCCAGCCTTGCCATCTCCTTCTCAAACTGTTTGGCAGCCCACTCAGGCCAGTCTTTCCCCTTTGCCCTTTGGCGCAGGTCTGCAACATCCTTGCTGTTGCCGTCCATGCCAAGCTCTTCCTGGATGGTTTTCAGCTGGTTGTTCAAGTAATATTCCCTCTGCTGCTGGTCAATCTCAGACTTCACCTTCTGCTGGATGTCATCCTTTATCTTCAGTATCTCCACCTGCTTGTTGAGTGCCCCAAGGAGCCTGTATCCCCTTGTTATGATGTCATCTGCGGAGAGGATGTCAAGCTTGTCGGGAGTAAGGTCAGGTTCAAGGTTTGTGGCAATCATGTTTATCAGGAACTTGGGGTCTGCTATGCTCTTTATTGCAGTTGCTGTCTCCTGAGGCATGTGCGGGGTCATCTTTATCACATAAAGGGCAGCATCCTTGATTGAGCTCATCAGCGGCTCAACCACATTCTGTGCGTCATTGAGGATGTCCTCCCTGTAGGTTATGCTTCCTATCAGATACGGGTCTTCCGCTATCACCTCGTCAAGGGTGAACCTCTTTATTCCCTGCAGGATGGCTGTAACTGCCCCGTCGGGCATCTCAAGAAGCCTTATTATCCTTGCACTTGTACCAATATGGAAGAGGTCATCCTTTACAGGCTCCTCCACCACGGCATCCTTCTGGGTTACCGTACCTATTATATTACTTGACTTGTGCAGAGCCTTCACAAGCCTGAGCGATTTCTCCCTCCCTACGGTAATCGGCAGTATGGCTCCGGGGAACAGCACGGCATCCCTGAGTGCCAGTACCGGCAATGTGTTCGGCATGTCAATCTCCTCCATATTCGCACTCCCGTTTATGTCCAGTACGGGAATTATGTTTATCTCACCGCTCTCCATCTGATTGAGCGAAAATTTTGGAATCTTCATATATTGGTCTCGTTGTATATCAATTTTGTCAAAATGTCAGTATTTTCATTCCCGGATACCTTCAAATCCGGGGAGTTTATATAAAGTCAATATATATGCCAAACTCCGGCGCAAGTTGAAAATTGTTACAAAGTGAAAAAATGTGTGATTTTTTGATATTTGCTATTGAAATTCAGAAAAAATGAGTTACTTTTGCTCTCCCAAAAAATAAATAACCATTTAATTTTATAAATTATTATGACTAAAGCAGATATCGTTAATGAGGTTGCTAAAGCAACAGGTATTGAGAAGATAGCAGTGCAGAACGTTATTGAGTCTTTTATGGAGAGCGTGAAAGATTCTTTGGCAAAAGACAACAATGTATATTTGCGTGGCTTTGGTAGCTTTATTGTAAAGAAACGTGCTAAAAAGACAGCGAGAAATATCTCAAAGAACACTACTCTTATCATTCCTGAGCACAATATCCCTTCATTCAAGCCTGCAAAGGTTTTCATGAGCAAGGTTAAGAACACTGTTAAATAATTGACAAAATAATTTTCTAACATATTAAACATTACAGTTATGCCAAGCGGAAAGAAAAGGAAGAGACATAAAATGGCTACCCACAAACGCAAAAAACGTCTTCGCAAGAACAGACACAAGAAGCGTAAGTAATTTGTAGCCTTTTGGTCTAGAATTTTTAAGAGGGTGGCCAATAGTCACTCTCTTATCTTTTTTTAAGGACGGATGGAGAAGGATCTAATCATTGATGTAAATTCAACGGAGATATCAATAGCTCTGTTGGACAATCACAGGCTAGCTGAGCTGAACAAGGAGCAGAACAACGGATCCTATTCTGTGGGCGATGTATATCTGGGCAAGGTGAAGAAGATAATGCCTGCCCTCAATGCGGCGTTTGTGGATATAGGTGATGACAAGGATGCATTTATCCATTATCTGGACCTCGGTTTCAATTTCATGGCCTTTGATTATTTTGCAAAGCAAGTGAATCCCAACAGGGATTTGAAGACCTTCTACTCCAATATCAAAATTGGAAGTATCCTTGAAAAAGAAGGTAAGATAGGGGATGTTTTACAGCCGGGACAGCCCATCATTGTACAGATAGTAAAGGAACCTATCTCTACAAAGGGATCAAGGCTTACGGCAGAAATATCCATAGCGGGAAGAAATGTGGTGCTGTTGCCTTTTGCAGACAAGGTAAGCGTATCGCAGAAGATTTCTTCCAAAGAAGAGAAGAGAAGACTGGAAAGACTGGTGTACAGTATTCTCCCCCGCAATTACGGTGTCATCATCAGGACAGCCGCAGAGGGGAAGAAGGCTGCAGTTTTGGATGCGGAACTCAAGACCCTCATCAGGAAATGGGAAGAGTGCTGGACAAAGCTGATTACAGAGAAGCCTCCACAGTTGCTGTTTACGGAGAACAGCAGGACAACCACTATTCTGAGGGACCTGCTAAATGATTCTTTCTCCAACATTTATGTCAACGATGAGGGGGTTTATGACGAAGTAAGGGATTATATCTCTACAATTGCACCACAACAGGAAAAGATTGTAAAGCTCTACAAAGGCGATGTCCCTATTTTTGACCATTTTGATGTCACAAAGCAGATTAAGGGAGCATTCGGCCGCGTTGTCCCTCTCAAGCAGGGAGCCTACATTGTGATAGAGCACACAGAGGCACTGCATGTAGTGGATGTGAACAGCGGAATCAGGGCAAAGCAGGGTGTTGACCAGGAACAGAACTCTTTGGAAGTGAACATACATGCTGCGAATGAGATTGCAAGGCAATTGAGGCTGAGGGACATGGGAGGAATCATTGTGGTTGACTTCATTGATATGGAGAGCAACGAGAACAGGAACAAGCTGTACAGGCACATGCAGGAACTCCTCTCCTCAGACAGGGCAAAACACAATATCCTGCCCCTCACAAAATTCGGTCTGATGCAGATTACCAGACAGAGGGTGAGGCCCGCTACTGAAATTAATGTTAACGAAAAGTGCCCTATGTGCCACGGTACAGGTGAAATCTCATCAAGCATACTTATAGATGAGACACTTGAAAGGCAGCTGGCCTATTACGTTAAAGAGAGAAATATCAAGTCCTTTATCTTACAGGTAAATCCAATTTTGGGAGCCTACCTTACAAAAGGGTGGTTCACAAGCATCAGGAAGAAGTGGTGCAGGAAATATGGCTGTACCATAGATGTGAAGAACAATACTGAGTTTACCCTTTTGCAGGCGGAATGGTTCAACAATAAAGGAGTAAGAATAGATGAATGATGAAAAAAAGCAGCTTAGAAAGCTGCTTTTTTCATTTTCTCCCTTATCTCTTCTGTGCAGAGGTTTCCGATGCTTCCCTTATGGGTGTGGTTGAGTTCACCGGAGAACTTGAATTCCCCCCTGTTCACCTCAATTCCCACACTCTTGTAGGCATCCCTGAACGGCATTCCCTCAAGTACCCTTCTGTTAACTTCCTCTACTGTAAACAGGTACATATATTTGGGGTCATCCAGGATATTCTCGTTCACAGTTATGTTCTCAAGCATATATTTTGCCATGAACAGGCACTTGTGCATCTGCTCAAGCCCTGGGAAAAGGACATCCTTCAGCAGCTGGTAGTCCCTGTGGTAGCCGTGTGCCATATTTGTTGTCATCAGGCTAATCTCATTAGGGAGGCTCTGGATCCTGTTGCACAATCCCCTGAGGATCTCCCATACATCTGGGTTTTTCTTGTGCGGCATTATGCTGGAACCTGTTGTTAGCTCATCGGGAAACTTGATGAACCCGAAGTTGGGGCACATGTACATGCAGCAGTCTGCTGCAAACTTGTTCAGGGTGAGTGCCACTTGTGAAAGGGCAGAGGCAACCGCCTTCTCGCTCTTTCCGCGGCTCAGCTGTGCTGCCACGGAGTTGTAGTTCATTGCAGCAAATCCCAGAAGCTCTGTTGTCATGTCCCTGTCAAGCGGGAACGAGCTGCCGTAGCCTGCAGCAGAGCCCAGTGGATTCTGGTTTACAACCCTGTATGCCCCGTGCAACATGTGCATGTCATCCACAAGTGCCTCTGCGTATGCTCCGAACCACATCCCGAAAGATGAAGGCATGGCTATCTGGGCGTGTGTATATCCCGGCATCAGCACCTTCTTGTATTTCTCGCTCAGCTCCTGGAGGGTGTCAAACAGGGCAATCATCTCATCCCTTACAATTTCCAGCTCCTCCCTGAGGAAAAGCTTCAGGTCTACAAGCACCTGGTCGTTGCGTGACCTGCCTGAGTGGATTTTCTTTCCTATCTCACCGAACCTCTGTGTAAGGAGGAATTCAACCTGTGAGTGGATATCCTCCACATCATCCCCAAGGGTGAATTTGCCCTCTTCAATCTCCTTCAGAATCTCATCCAGCCCTGCTGTGAGGGTCTCCATCTCCTCCTGCTCAAGCAGCCCTATGGATGCAAGCATCCTTATATGGGCCTTGGACCCTTTTACATCATGTTTTGCAAGCCTCAAATCCAGCACCCTGTCATTGCCTACAGTAAAGTCCTCAACGATCTGGGTGGCACTGGTCCCTTTGCTCCATAAAGTTCCCATAAACTAATGTATCTCCTTTATAAAATTAATATATCCTTCAATTCCCAGGGAAATTTCCCTTATCCCGACAAATTCATCTGCCTTATGGCTCCTTGCCGAGAGCCCCGGCCCCATCTTTATGGCAGCCTTGGGGAACCTCATCCAGTCTGATGTGGTTGCAGAAATCTGGGTTGTGATGCCAAGCCTCTCCACTGTCTCCATTAGGATGCTTCCCTGTGGAGTTGCCGATGACCTATTCTTCAGGTTCCTGGCAACCAGTGTGCTCCTGACCTCCTTCTGGAGCAGCTCCAGAATCTCCGGGTTGCTGTATTGCTCGGTAGGGCGGATGTCAACCGTGAATGTGGCCTTGTCGGGAACCACATTATGTACTGTGCCGCAGTTGAGCTGGGTTATAGTAAGCTTCACATCACCCATAAGCGGTGACTTCTTCCCGAACTTGTAGTTGCGGAGGGTGTTTATGTCATCCAGAGCTATGTAGAGGGCGTTTACCCCTTCATTCCTGGCTGCATGTCCGCTCACTCCCGTTGCACAGCCGTCAAGTACAAGGAGCCCCCTTTCCGCTATGGCAGCCTCCATGCCGGTAGGCTCTCCGATGATTGCCATATCGGGCTGGATATGGAACTCCTCCACAAACCTGTTCATCCCGTCCTTGCCCGAACGCTCCTCCTCAGCGGTAAGTACCAGCATCAGGTTTACTGCAAGCTCTTCCGGCTTGGCAGGTGAGCTGCCCGGCCTCTCTCCGTTCAGGTAAAAGAATGCATTTATCTGGCTGACAACGCTTGCCCCGTCATCATTGCTGCCCAATCCGTATATGTTCCCGTCCTTCTCAAAAGGGGAGAAGGGGTCAAAGGTGTAGGTTGAAGCGGGTTCTACGGTATCTATGTGGGAGTTGAGCATGACGGTCTCCTTTGCCGGGGTGAAATTGTTCCGGTATGCAACTATATTGTTTGCGCACCTTTCCACCACTATCCCGGCCCCGCAGCCCTGCCCCTCATTGAGGATTTCTGCCCTCTTTTTCAGGTAACTGTACAAGAATGCCGCCCTCTCATCCTCCTTGAAGGAGATTGAGGGGATGGCCAGCATTTTCAGAAGCAGTTCCCTGGCGCTGTATGTCATCTGTTCAAGAAACTCCATCCTACAGCTTCAAAAGTGTCTCTTTCTGTACAAGCAGGTTGTCTGCATGCTTGATGAATACCTCTGCAACACCGTATTCCAGGGCTGCAAATGCATTGTCGAGCTTTGGAATCATCCCGCCCACAATCTTGCCGTCTGCAAGGAGTGACTTGTAGCTCTCCCTGTCTATATAAGGTATAACTGATGAATCATCGTCGGGATCTGCCAATACACCATCCTTCTCAAAGCAATACACAAGGCTTGTGCTGTATTTTGCTGAGAGTGCCCTTGCAAGGCTTGATGCCATTGTATCTGCATTGGTGTTGAGCAGTGATCCGTTTGAATCGTGGGTGATTGCGCAGAATACCGGTGTGCATCCTGCTTCAAGGAGTGTCTCCAGGAACCCTACATTTATCTTCTCGGGCTCCACGTCTCCTACAAATCCCCAGTCAATGGGGTTTGCAGCCCTCCTGGTTGCAGGGACGCTGTTGCCGTCTGCACCCGAGAGCCCCACTGCCATACATCCGTTCTGCTGAAGTGCTGCAACAATCTGCTTGTTGATGAGTCCGGCATAAACCATTGTAACCAGCTTGAGGGTTTCAAGGTCTGTGATTCTCCTGCCGTTGTGCATCTTCACCTCAATTCCCAGGTCCTTTGACAGCTTGCTTGCTATTGCACCTCCGCCATGGATGAGGACCTTGGGCCCCTCCATCTTGTGGAAGTTTTTCAGGAACCTCTCCAGAGCCTCCGGCTTGTCAACAATGTTGCCCCCTATCTTTACTATCTTAACTTTCTTCATAATCTCTATTTAAGTCCAAGAAGGATCTCCCTGATTACTGTCTGTGCGGAGACAACCCTGTTGGCTGCCTCAGGAATAACGAGGGAATTTGCGCTCTCAATCACATTGTCGGTTACAATCATGTTTCTCCTTACAGGGAGGCAGTGCATGAAATATCCGTTGTTTGTAAGTGACATCTTGCGCTCGTCAATCGTCCAGTTCCTGTCTGTGCACAGCACCTTTCCGTAGTTAGGGTCTGCATATGCGCTCCAGTTCTTGCCATAGATGAAGTCTGCCCCCTTGAATGCCTTCTCCTGGTCATACTCAATGGTGGCGCCGGCAGTAAAGGCAGGATCAAGCTCATACCCCTCAGGGTGTGTGATCACAACCTCATATCCGGCGGCAATCATCCACTCTGCAAAGGAGTTTGGAACAGCCTGCGGAAGAGCCTTTGGGTGCGGAGCCCAGCTCAGCACAACCTTAGGCCTTTCAACCTTCTTGTATTCATTTATTGTAATGAGGTCTGCAAAGCTCTGCAGAGGATGTCTTGTTGCAGCCTCCATGCTGATTACAGGTTTTCCCGACAGCCTGATGAACTGGTTGAGAATCTTCTCCCCATAATCATCAGCCTTGCTTGCAAAGTTTGCAAAGCTCCTTACACCTATTATATCACAGTAGCTTCCCATAACCGGAATTGCCTCAAGGATATGCTCAGGCTTGTCACCGTCCATCACCACGCCGCGCTCTGTCTCAAGCTTCCACGCACCCTGGTTGATGTCCAGCACAATCACATTCATTCCAAGGTTGAGCGCAGCCTTCTGGGTGCTCAGCCTTGTGCGGAGGCTTGAATTGAAGAATATGAGCAGCATGGTCTTGTTCCTGCCCAGTTCTGCATCCGCATACGGATTCTCCTTCACATATTTTGCTTTCTCAAGGGCATCCGTAAGGTTGCCCATATCTTTTACTGTAATGAAATTCCTCATTTTATCCTTTTAATTATAAAATACTTGCCCACACTCCTCCTGTATTTATACAAGCTCCTCAAGTGCTGCAAGGAACCTGTCGGCCTCGGCCTTCCCCACGCAGAGCGGCGGCAGGAGCCTGATGATCCCTTTTCCTGCACCTCCTGTAAAGATGCCCTTCTCAAAGAGAAGCCTGTTCCTCAGCTCCTCAAAGCCTGGGTTCACCTCAATTCCTATCATGAGGCCTGTCCCCCTGAGCTCCTTTATGGCTTTTCCTTCTCCGGTGAACTTCTGCAACCCGGCCATGAAATACTTGCCCATTGCTTCAGCGTTCTCCACGAGCTTCTCATCCCTGATCACATTCAATACGGCAAGTGCTGCCGCACATGCAAGGTGGTTTCCTCCGAATGTGGTTCCCAGCATGCCGTGCACTGCCTTTATCTCAGGAGAGATGATGATTGCCCCTACAGGGAAACCGTTGGCAATGCCTTTGGCCATTGAGATGATGTCTGCCTTCACTCCCGAGTGCTGGTGTGCGAAGAACTTGCCGCTGCGGCCGTATCCGCTCTGTATCTCATCAAGGATAAGTACGGTGCCGGTAGCGTCACAAAGCTCCCTGACCTGTTTCAGGTAGGATGCCTCAGGGGTATAGATTCCTGCAACACCCTGGATTCCCTCAATGATGATGGCTGCGTACTCCTTCTTCTGCAGCTCGGCTGCTGCAGCCTCAATGTCATTCATCGGGATGAAGACAATATTTCCGTTCTTGTTGAACTCTGCCTGTATCTTGGGGTTGTCTGTTGCCTCAACTGCGCCGCTGGTCCTTCCGTGGAATGCCTTTTTCAGTGCAAGCACCTTTTTCCTTCCTGTATGGAAAGATGCCACCTTGAGGGCATTCTCGTTTGCCTCGGCACCGCTGTTGCATAGGAAGAGGTTATACTCAGGATAGCCGCAAACCTCTCCAAGTTCCCTGGCAAGCTGCTTCTGCAGCGGGTTCTGCACGGCATTTGAGTAGAAGCCCAGCTTCCCGGCCTGCTCAGAAACCATCTTTACGTATGTAGGGTGGGAGTGTCCTATGCTTATTACGGCATGTCCGCCATAAAGGTCAAGGTACTCCTTTCCGTCCTTGTCCCAGATCCTGCACCCTTTGCCCTTTACAGGCTCAATGTTCCATAAAGGATATACATCAAATAGATTCATTGTTGTAGTCTCTTAAAATGCGTTCGGCTTCAGTCTCAGACCTGTTGTCTGCTCCAGTCCGAAAATCAGGTTCATGTTCTCCACAGCCTGTCCGCTGGCACCCTTCACAAGGTTGTCTATGACAGATGCAATATGTATGTATCCGTTGTGCAGCTCAATGTGGAGCAGCACCTTGTTGGTGTTCACAACTTCCTTGAGGCTTACATCCTCCTTTGACACATGTACAAAAGGAGACTCCCTGTAATACTGCTCAAAGTACTCCACTGCATCCTCCAGAGTGGTGCCTGTTGTGCCGTCAGCCTTCTTCACCCCGTTCCATTTTGTATGGATGCTTGCAAAGATGCCCCTTGCAAAGTCACCCCTCATAGGGACAAAGTTGATTTTAGGCTCTTTTCCCGACAGTTCTTTCAAAGTCCTTCCAATCTCCCCAAGATGCTGGTGGGTAAAGTTCTTGTAAATTGAGAGGTTGTTGTTCCTGTAGCTGAAGTGGCTCTTCTCCGAAGGCTTCTTGCCTGCACCAGTGGAGCCTGTAATTGCAGTGACATGGATGTCATCCACAATTGCATCAGCTTTCGCCAGAGGTGCAACCGCTGTTTGGATTGCTGTGGCAAAGCATCCCGGATTGGCAATGTTGTCTGCTTTTAGGATCTTCTCCTTGAAGGTATCGGTGAGGCCGTAGATGAACTCCCTTCCCTTGTACTCAGGGTCAAGGCGGAAGTCGTTGCCCAAATCAATTATCTTGCATTTGTCGGGAAGAGGATTGTTGTCTATGAACTCCTTTGAAAGGCCGTGGCCCAGACAGAGGAAAACCACATCCGGGTCCCCGAGCTTGTCGGTGAAGCAGAGGTCTGTATCACCGTAGAGGTCTCTGTGTACCTCTGTGATGCTCTGCCCCACGCTTGTTGTGCTCAATACACTTACAATCTCAACATTGGGATGATATACAAGTATCCTCAGCAGCTCTCCTGCCGTGTAGCCTGTACCTCCTGTAATTGCAACCTTTATCTTCTCCATCTCTCCCTAGTTCTTGCTTGCCTGCTCCTTCTCGTCCTCGTGGAGGCTGTAGTAGATCTTGAGCGGGTTGGAAAGCACTTTGGTGAAGCCAACCACATCCCTTCCTGTGTATGATTTGTTCATCTCGCCGTACTCGCCGAATTTTGAACTCATGAGGTCATACTGGCTTGTACATCCCAGTACAAAGAAGTTGTAAGGTCTCAGAAGTACATCTACAGTACCGTTCACGCTTGCCTGTGTGCTCTCAAGGAATTTCTCCATATCCCTCATTACAGGGTTAAGGTACTGTGCCTCGTGCATCAGCTGGCCGTAGTAGTTTGCAATGAGCTCCTTCCAGTAAAGCTGCTCCTTAACAAGTACATGCTTCTCAAGAAGGTGATGAGCCTTGATAATCATCAGCGGTGCTGCAGCCTCAAAGCCTACGCGTCCCTTGATACCTATAATTGTATCGCCGATGTGGATGTCCCTGCCTATACCGTAGCCGTTTGCAATCTCTGCAAGGGCGTGGATAAGTGCTACCGGTGACATCTGATTGCCGTTGAGCGCTACAGGCTCGCCGTTCCTGAACTCAATTGATACCTTCTCCTCTCCGGTCTTCACTACCTGGTGCGGATATGCCTCTTCAGGGAGGTAGCCGTTTGATGAAAGTGTCTCAACGCCTCCGATGCTGGTGCCCCAGATGCCCTGGTTGATTGAGTATTTGCTCTTCTCCCAGCTGAAGTTGAAGCCGTGCTCCACAAGATAGTCAATCTCCTCTTTCCTGCTGAGCTGGAGCTCCCTGATAGGGGCAATGATGTTCACCTCAGGTGCAAGGATCTCAAATACGATATCAAACCTTACCTGGTCGTTGCCGGCACCTGTACTTCCGTGGGCAACATTTGTTGCGCCGAGCTTCTTCACATGCCTGAGCACCTCAAGTGCCTGGAAGATTCTCTCTGAGCTTACAGAAAGTGGATATGTGTTGTTCTTGAGGATGTTTCCAAAGATAAGGTATTTGATGCCGTTGTTATAGTAGCTCTCAACTGCATCTACTGTTGTATGGCTTGCTGCACCAAGCTGGAGAGCCCTCTCCTCAATCTTCTTCACCTCCTCATCAGAGAATCCTCCGGTGTTTACCATTATTGTGTGTACTTCAAGTCCCTTTTCATTTGTAAGGTATGGCACGCAGAATGAAGTGTCCAATCCGCCGCTGAATGCCAAAACTACTTTCTCTTTCATCTTATATATCTCTTTTAGTTATTTTTTCTGTTGTATTGTTTCTGTTTGCACTGCCGGTTGCCTGCCTGGCATTTCCTCCCGGCCCTGCAAGACTGTCCGGGTGTCTGCCTATTTTGTGTTCTTCAACTTCTTGTTGATTGCCTTGAACGGCATGGCAATCCCTTTTCCTATCTTGCTTATGAAGTTAAGGTTTTCCTCCTTCTCCTTCTCGGTAACCTGTTTGGCAGGGTCGTAGAGGAGGCCTGTGCAGAGACAGAGCTTGTAATCGTTCCTCTTGAGGATATCTATGTTCTTGCACCCCTCGCATCCTGCCCAGAACTCCTTGTCATCAGTAAGCTCCGAGAATGTTACCGGGCGGAATCCCATTTCTGTATTTATCTTCATCACTGCAAGTCCTGTGGTGATGCTGAATATTTTTGCGTATGGGAACATTTTCCTTGAAAGTTCAAAAGTCATATGCTTGATTCTCCTTGCAAGCCCTGTCTTTCTGAACTCGTGCGCTACAATGAGGCCCGAGTTTGCAACAAACTTGGTGTGTCCCCATGTCTCAATATATGAATATCCGGCCAGAGTGCCGTCTTCTGCAATTGCAATTACAGCCTTGCCGTCCCTTATCTTCTCCCTTATATATTCCGGTGTACGTTTTGCTATTCCTGTACCTCTCTCCTGAGCGGAAATATAAATAAGATCACATACCTTTTCTGCATAATCCAAGTGGGATTCATCTGCAACTAAAACATCAACTTTCATTTTACACAATTATAGTTAATTGCCCCTGAAGGGCGGAACCTCAAATTCTTTAACGATTTTTTATTTGTCCTTGCGGATTGTCTGGGCGTACATGGTCTTACAGACCTTTCCTGCAGCCCTTGTGGCGGACATTGGGATAAGTCATGCGTTAGCGTCGTCGGACGCTGTGCTTCTTGTGGAATGGAATTATATGACTCATTTTTATCATCGGGCGCAAAGATACAACTTTTTTTTATTATAGGTATATAAAAAGCAACTTTTCTTTATCGTAAAAATAAATTTGGCGGAAGAGAAAAAGTTCCTATCTTTGCACCCCGCAAACGGGA
>CAYYVA010000021.1:0-30014 GCA_964475015.1 uncultured Muribaculaceae bacterium | reverse complement strand
GGAAAAGTCGCCATCGCGTTTATAACGTTAATTTTTAACTACTGATTCAAATTAATAACTAAAGATATGAAAGGCATTAAATTTTTATTGGTATTGGCTGTGATGTTTTCAGCCGTTTCGTTCAGCGCACAGGCACAGAACAAGAAGAAAAAGAACCTTGAGGAGGTTACATACAATGTATATCTCCACTGTGATGATTGTGTAAAGAAGGCCCAGGCCGTTGTTCCTGCTGCTGTAAAGGGCATCAAGGATTTCAAGGTAAGCCTTGAGGACCAGACTTTCTGGATCCAGTTTGATCCTGCAAAGAACACAAAGGCAAATATTGTTGCAGTACTTGCAAAGAAGGGATATGATGTGAAGGAGGTAAAACCTGGTGAGAAGGGTGATGCACACAAGCATGACCACAACCATGACCACGGTCATAACCACAGCCATGAGCATGGCCACAATCATAACCACAGCCACTAACGGTACGGTTTGAGGAGTGATAATGGGGCAGCCTGCAGGGTTGCCCTTTTTTTGTAGGCAAAAACTTATTAAATTTGCTGATTAAAAATAACAGGAACCTATCTAATTGGAAATTTTATGAAAAGAGCGATTTTCTTTGCGGTATTGCTGATGCTTTCATTGCAGGCAGCGGCCCAGAAATGGGTGAGGGTAAACACTGTAGGATATTTGCCCAATGATGTGAAAGTGGCTGTGTTCATCTCAACTGAACAGGCTGATGAGAAGACCTTCAACGTGTGTGATGCAGTTACAGGTGAGGTTGTATACACAGGTGAGACAAAGGCTGTAAGCGGTGAGAAATGGAAGATGGCAAGTGCATACAGGCTGAATTTTACTCCTGTAAAGAATGAGGGGGGCTATTACATTGAGTGTGCAGGTGCAAAATCCCCTAATTTCAGGGTTGGTGCAGATGTGTATGACGGCCTTTCTGATTACATGCTCGTATATATGAGGCAGCAGAGGTGCGGCGACAACCCTTATACAGATACATTGTGCCACCAGCACGACGGATACATTGTTGACCACCCTACCCGCAACGGAGAGAAGATAGACGTGAGGGGCGGCTGGCATGATGCAACCGATTACCTTCAGTACCAGACAACTTCTGCAACAGCAACATACCACATGATGTTCGCCTATTATATGACAGAGGACAAGTCTGTGTTCAAGGATCTGTACAAGGCAGACGGAAGAAGGGGCTCAAACGGCATTCCTGATATCCTTGATGAGGCAAGATGGGGCCTCGACTGGCTGGACAGGATGAATCCTGAGGACAAGGTGATGTTCGCACAGATTGCTGATGACAGGGACCATGCAGGAATGAGGCTCCCTAACAGGGATCAGGTGGATTATGGCTGGGGTCCGGGTGAGGGAAGGCCTGTATATTTCGTTACAGGAAAGCCTCAGGGACTTGGCAAGTATATCAACAGGACAACTGGTGTAGCTTCAGTAGCCGGCAAGTTCTCCTCTTCATTTGCATTGGGTGCCCAGCTCTTCAAGAATATAGATCCTAAATTCTCAAACAAGATGCAGGTGAAGGCGGTGCAGGCATTCAACTTTGGCGAGGAGTTCCCTGGAAACACCCAGACAGCGTGCCTTGTTTCACCATACTTCTATGAGGAGGATTCATACGTGGATGACCTTGAGCTGGCAGCAGCTACAATGTCTGAGTTTACAGGTATGCCTGAGTGGGCGAAGAAGGCTGATTACTGGGGAGACCTTGAGCCTGTAACCCCTTGGATGGAGAACGGAATCAGGGGTGAGTACCACCATTACCAGTGGTACCCTTTCATAAATCTCGGCCACTTCCTCCAGGCAAGGAGCAAGGATGCAAAGACCGCTGAAAAATACCAGAGATTCATGAGGCTCGGCCTTGACGAGATAGCAGCAAGGGGTGCAAATGATCCGTTCATGCACGGTGTACCTTACTTGTGGTGCTCAAGCAACCTTACATCTGCAGCCGTAACTTACGCAAGGCTGTACAATGTGGCTTCAGGTGACTCTACATACGTGGAGCTGGAGATGGCACTCAGAGACTGGCTCCTTGGCTGTAACCCTTGGGGTACAACCATGATTGTAGGATACCCTTCAGATGCTGATTATCCTGTTGAGCCGCATTCATCATACGTGCTGGTTAACAATGACCTCCCATACGGAGGCCTCATTGACGGCCCTATTGACAGAGGCCTCTTCCTGAGCCGTGCAGGTGCTGCCCTTACCAAAGAGGATGCCCTTGCTGTGTTCAACAACGGTGAGGCTGTATATCACGATGATATAGGGGACTATTCAAGCAACGAGCCTACAATGGACGGCTCGGCCGGACTTACATACTACTTTGCCGCAATGGAGGAGATGGGCAGGAGCCAGAAGAAGCTGGATGTTGTTCAGGATGCATACGATTGCGTAGTAAGGGTAAACCCTTCTTCAAAGGACATTTTCCTTGTTTTTACCGCTGATTCTGCTTTCCAGGGTGCGGAGAAGATTCTCAAGACCTTGAAGAAGAACAAGATAAAGGGTTCTTTCTTCCTTACCGGCAATGCCTTGAGGATGGAGGAGCACAAGAACATGATTGAGAAGATCATCAAGGAGGGCCATTATGTGGGCGGACACTCTGATTCGCACATGCTTTATGCAGAGTGGGGCAACAGGGATTCGCTGATTGTAACCCAGGATGAGATAGCCCAGGACATTATTGCAAATGCCAGGGAACTTGAGAAGTTCGGCATTACAAAGGAGCAGTCCCTGTGGTTCCTCCCTCCATACGAGTATTACAATGATATAAGCGTGAGGGTTGCTGAGAAGCTAGGCTACACTGTAATCAACTATACTCCGGGTACAGCCACACCGGCAGACTACACTACCCCAAGCATGGCAAATTACCAGAGTTCGCAGCAGCTGATTGACAAGCTTTATGCATTTGAGCATGCTGAAGGCTTGAACGGTGCTGTGATCCTGATTCATCCGGGTGTGCATGAGGACAGGATTGACAGGCTGTATGACAGGCTGGGGGAGATTATCCTTTACTTGAGCAAGAAGGGATATACCTTCAAGGCGTTGAATGAAATTTAATTTTGATTATGTATAAGATTGTACGAAAAGAGACTCTTACTCCAATTATAACCCTTATGGAGGTGGAGGCCAGGCGTCTTGCCTGTGCAGCACAGCCGGGGCAGTTCCTTATAGTAAGGGTTGATGAGGAGGGGGAGAGGGTCCCGCTTACCATCTGTGACTATGACAGGGAGAAAGGGACTGTAACAATAGTTACCCAGGCAGTGGGGGCAAGCAGCAGGGAGATCTGTGCCTTGGAGGAGGGTGATTTCTTTGAGGATGTGGTTGGGCCGCTGGGGCAGCCTTCAGAGTTCATTTCTCTTCCCGACGAACAAATCCGCAAGATGTCCTTTGTCTTTGTGGCAGGAGGCTTGGGAACGGCACCTGTATATCCCCAGGCAAAATATTTCCATGAGAAGGGAGCCAGGGTGGATGTGATAATAGGGGCCAAGAATGCAGATATGCTTATTCTGGAGGAGGAGATGGCAAAGGTGTGTGACAACCTCTACATCTGTACAGATGACGGTTCCAAGGGGACCAAGGGGCTTGTTACAGCAAAGCTTGAGGAACTGATGGAGGCAGGTGCGGGATATACCCAGGCTGTTGCCATCGGTCCTATGATCATGATGAAATTTGTAACTCTGTCGGCGAAGAAATTCAACCTTCCTCTGGTTGTGAGCCTGAACACCCTTATGGTGGACGGTACAGGGATGTGCGGTGCCTGCAGGGTGACAGTTGCCGGGAAGGTGCGCTTTGCGTGTGTAGAGGGCCCTGAGTTCAATGCGTATGATGTGGATTTTGATGAGGCCATGAGGCGCCAGGCTATGTACAGGAGCAAGGAGGTTGAGGCTGACCATAAATGTAGAATAGGGAGGGGCAGATAATATGACAAACAGAATACCAAGGGTTCCCGTAAGGGAGCAGGACCCTAAAGTGAGGGCCACGAATTTTAAGGAGGTATGCCTCGGCTACAGTGAGGAGGAGGCCCTGCTTGAGTCCAGAAGATGTCTGGGCTGCAAGAAGCCGGCATGTATGACAGCCTGCCCTGTATCAGTAAAGATACCTTTCTTCATTGAGCAGATTAAGAAGGGGGATTTTGCTGAGGCTGCAAGGATAATCTCAATAGACAGTTCGCTCCCTGCAATTTGCGGCAGGGTGTGCCCGCAGGAGAGCCAGTGTGAGGGCTCATGCGTTATGGGCGTGAAGGGTGAGCCTGTGGCTATAGGCAAGCTGGAGCGTTTTGTTGCGGACTGGTGCCGTGAGAACAATGTGAAGTTCACTGAGAGGAGACCTCTCAACGGAAAGAAGGTGGCTGTGATTGGAAGCGGCCCGGGAGGACTGGCCTGTGCAAGCGACCTTGCAAAGCTGGGATATGAGGTTACAATCTTTGAGGTGCTCCACAAGCCAGGCGGAGTGCTCACATACGGAATTCCGGAGTTCAGGCTCCCTAAGGATACTGTTGTGGCAGCCGAGATTGAGAATGTGAAGACCTTGGGGGTAAAGATAGAGACAAACGTTGTGGTAGGGCGTACCATTACCATAGATGACATGTTTGACAAGGAGGGTTTTGACGCTGTGTTCATAGGGAGCGGTGCGGGCCTTCCAAAATTCATGGATATCCCGGGCGAGAACCTGAACGGTGTGGTTTCGGCAAATGAGTTCCTTACCCGAAGCAACCTCATGAAGGCATATAAGGAGGATTCAAGGACCCCTATCTATGTTGGGAACAAGGTGTGTGTCGTGGGTGGCGGAAATGTTGCAATGGATGCCGCCAGGACAGCCCTGCGCCTTGGTGCGGAGGTTACCGTGGTTTACCGCCGTACTGAGAAGGAGCTCCCTGCAAGGGCAGAGGAGGTGCACCATGCAAAGGAGGAGGGGATTGAGTTCAGGATGCTCACCAACCCTGTAGAGATAGTGGGTGATGAGAAAGGCTGGGTTACCGGCATAAAATGTGAGCAGATGGAGCTGGGAGAGCCTGACGCAAGCGGCAGGAGGTCTCCTGTGGCTGTGCCTGATTCCTACTTCATAATGGATACAGATGTTGTGATAATGGCGCTCGGCACGTCACCCAATCCTCTGATTGCCCAGACTACACCGGGGCTTGAGAGGAACCGCAGGGGCGGCATAGTTGCCGACGAGAGCGGCGTTACATCCCGTGAAGGTGTATTTGCAGGCGGTGATGCGGTTACAGGTGCTGCAACGGTAATTATGGCAATGGGTGCCGGCAGGAAAGCTGCTGCGGCAATAGATGAATATTTAAAGAACAAGAAATAAGATGGCTCAGAAACCAAGCATTCCGAAAGGAACAAGAGATTTCGGCCCTGCAGAGATGGCGGGGAGAAACTATATATTTGATACAATCCGTTCGGTATTCAAGAAATACGGATTCAATCCGCTTGAGACCCCTTCAATGGAGAACCTTTCAACATTGTTGGGCAAATACGGTGACGAGGGGGACAAGCTCCTCTTCAAGATACTCAATTCAGGTGATGCCTTTGCAGGCGTACAGCCTGAGCAGCTTGAGAACAGCAATGCACTCTCATTGAAAGTGTGCGAGAAAGGTTTGAGGTATGACCTTACAGTCCCTTTTGCAAGGTACGTTGTACAGCACCAGAATGAGCTGGCATTCCCGTTCAAGCGCTACCAGATACAGCCGGTATGGAGGGCAGACCGTCCTCAGAAGGGAAGGTACAGGGAGTTCTACCAGTGTGATGTGGATGTGATAGGTAGCAAGTCCCTCATCAATGAGCTTGAGCTTGTGCAGATAGTTGACGAGGTATTTGCAAAGTTCGGCATAAATGTATGCATCAAGATAAACAACAGGAAGGTGCTCCAGGGCCTTGCGGAGGTGATAGGGCATCCCGACAAGCTCGTTGACATTACAGTTGCAATTGACAAGATAGACAAGATTGGGCTTGAGGCTGTGAAGGCTGAATTGGCAGAGAGGGGCATTGATGAGAAAGGAATTGCCACAATTGAGCCTGTGCTCGTACTTTCAGGCACCACTGAGGAGAAGCTTGCAGCCATGAAGGGAATCCTTGCTTCAAGCGAGGCGGGCCTTAAGGGTGTGGCCGAACTGGAGGAGCTCTTCGGTTACATTGGAGTTGCCGGAATCAGGCAAGAGGTGGAGATTGACCTCTCCCTCGCACGAGGCCTCAACTACTACACCGGAGCAATCTTTGAGGTAAAGGCAAAGGACTTTGTGATAGGCAGCATCTGCGGCGGCGGAAGATATGATGACCTTACAGGCATATTCGGCCTCCCTGGAATGAGCGGCGTGGGAATCTCGTTCGGCGCAGACCGTATCTATGATGTCCTCCAGGGTCTCGACAAATTCCCTAAAGAGGCAATAGGGGGCACCAAGGTGCTCTTCTCAAACATGGGTGATGCGGAGGTGGCCTACACACTCCCAATCATTGCATCCCTCAGGGCCCAGGGAATCAATTGTGAGATTTATCCCGACAAGACCAAGTTGAAGAAACAGTTCGATTACGCAGCAAAGAAGAACATCCCTTATTTTGCAATTGTAGGGGAACAGGAAATAGCTGAAGGAACGGTAAATATAAAGAACCAGACAACAGGCGAGCAGATTGTGTGCAAAAAAGATGAAATAAAATTTGCATAATTCAAAAATAATCTCTACTTTTGCAATCCAATTCGGAGACAATCCCCTCGGGGTAAGACATACATCGCGGAGTAGAGCAGTTGGTAGCTCGTCGGGCTCATAACCCGGAGGTCGTAGGTTCGAGTCCTGCCTCCGCTACTAAGGAAAAAGGAACAGTCAGATGATTGTTCCTTTTTTTTATGTTTCTGTCGGGAGTAATTTGGCTTAATTGTGTATATTTGTAAGTTATACAATTTTGATGATGGATAAGAAATTACACCTGAAATATTTTTGGATTCTGGCGGCCGTGTGCCTTGTTTCACTTTTCCTTTTCCTGGGAAAAAGTGATTTCCATACAAAGGGGGAGCCGAGGGAGGCTGTTGTGGCTTTTGCCATGCTGGATATGGACAACTGGGCCCTCCCGATCACAAACGGAACAGACATGGCCTACAAGCCCCCTATGTTCCACTGGATGATAGCGGCAATTTCAAGCGTTACAGGTGCGGTAACGGAGTATACCTCCCGCATGCCTTCAGCCATTGCCCTGGCGGTGATGGTGCTGGCGGGGTATTTCTTCTATTCAAGGAGGCGTGGAAGCGGTGTGGCATTTCTGGCATCGCTGATAGCCCTTACAAATTTTGAAGTACACAGGGCGGGAATGAACTGCCGTGTGGATATGCTTCTGGCGGCAATGATGGTGCTGGCCCTCTTCCAGCTCTACAAATGGGGGGAGAAGGGGCTCAAGGGTGTGCCGCTTCTGGGTATCCTCTGTCTGAGCGGAGCGTTCCTTACAAAAGGGCCGGTAGGCCTGGTACTCCCTTGTGCCGTTGTGGCGGTGTTCCTGTGGATAAGGGGGATGAACTTCTTCCGTATCTTCTTCTCTTTCCTCTGGGTGGCACTGGCAGCCTGCATCATTCCGGCATTCTGGTACTATGCGGCCTGGAAGCAGGGCGGAGAGCAGTTCCTTGCACTGGTGCTGGAGGAGAATGTCCTCAGGTTCCTCGGCAAGATGACCTATTCCTCACATGAGAACCCTTGGCCATATAATGTGATGACTGTAGTTACAGGTTTTGTCCCTTATACAATACTTCTTGTGATGTCTCTGTTTACCCTCAAGTACACCCGCATTGCGGCAAAGCCCGCACAGTGGTGGAACAGGTTCAGGACCTGGATCAGGGAGATGGACGATACAAGGCTCTTCTCTTTCCTGAGCATAGCCATAATGTTCGTATTCTACTGCATTCCAAAGAGCAAGAGGAGCGTATACCTCCTCCCGATATATCCTTTCATTGCCTACTTTATTGCTGAGTATTTGATATGGCTGGTAAAATACAGGCCGAGGTCTGTAAAGTGGTTCAATGCAACCCTGTGTGTGCTGGCCCTCGTGCTTACATCAATCTTTGCAGTTGTAAGGTGCGGAGTTGTACCCCATACAATCTTTGAAGGGAAGCATGCGGCGGAGAACCTGGCATTCCTCAATGCACTTGAAACCCTCCCGCTGGGGCTGGAGCTTCTGATAATCCTCCTTCCTGCAGCAGTTGCGGTGTGGTATTTCTGTAGCAGGAACAAAGGGGATGAAAAGTTCAGGAACCTCCGCCTTACCTACACAGGAGTGGCGGTAACAGTGGCAATATTCTTTGCCCTGGACGGCGTATATCAGCCTGTAGTGCTGAATGTGAAGTCTAACAAGCCTCAGGCTGCCAGGATTGCGGAGGCTGTACCTGAGGGTACAATCTATTCCTACATTGCAAACCCTGTGCTGGGGAACAGGCTGCACCATTTCACCCTCAATTTCTATCTGGGGAACAGGATGGTCCCTTTCATTGATTTTGCGCCGGAAGAGGGTTATGTCCTTATCGGGAAGAAGCAGTACGGAATCTTTATGGAGGATTACGGCCAGAAATATGAGCTGGAGGCCGTACCTGGAATAGAGTTCAAGAGCAACGATACAAAAGATATCACCAACCTGTATAAATTCAATCTCAAGCAGCAATGAAGAAGAATCCCCTGAAACGGTTTTATCTGGCGGCCGGCTACCTCATTGGTGTGCATGTGCTTGCACTGCTGGTGTTCGGGCTTCTGCGCCTGGCCCTCTTCCTCAGTACGGATTATGATTTCCCTGAGGGGGTGAAGGGTGACTGGCTGCTGCAATCTGTGGCCTTTGTGAAGGGTGTATGGTTTGATAACGTGATAGCCTGCTATATCATTGTGCTCCCGCTGGTGGTGATGTGGATTGCATCCTTGTGCAACTATACCGCAAAATGGCTATACAACTTCACCTGGGTGTGGCTTGTGGCCCTTTATGCAGTGGCATTTGGGGTTACGGCGGCAAACATACCGTATTTCGGATATTTCTTCAAGACAATAAACTCCTCAATCTTCAACTGGTTCGGCTATGCAGGCACAACTGCCGGAATGATTTTCGGGGAGAGTTCGTATTATTTCCCAATGTTCCTTGGGGTGATGGCAATTGTCCTCTTTGCAGTTGTGGCAAGGTATTTTGCCAACATCTCCTACAGGCTGGCAAGGCAGGTGAGGGTTCCGTTTACAATAAAGGAGTTCTTCTCCGTTCTGGTATTGGGGGCCGCACTGGTGGGCTTGAGCGTGTTCGGCATAAGGGGAAGGACCGGATATAACCCCATAAAGGTGAGCCAGGCTTATTATTGCCAGGATCCGTTCCTGAATCAGATAGGGGTAAACCCTGTATTCAACCTCCTTACAAGCTACCTGGATGACCAGAGGAAGGAGAACCGCCAGCTGGAGCTGATGCCGGCGGACAAGGCCCTGGCCAGGGCTCAGGAGCTTCTCGGCAGGGAAGGTGTTGAGGGGATTTCACCTCTCGCAAGGGTTGTGGCCGGAGACTCTGCAGCTGCACACAAGGGCAAGAATGTGGTGTTCATCTTCATGGAATCCATGTCTGCCAGCCTTATGGGGGCATATGGCAACAAGGATGGGCTTACACCATTCCTGGACAGCCTTTACAAGGAATCCCTTGTGTTCAATAATATCTGGTCGGCCGGAATACATACCAACCACGGCATGTACTCCACCCTATACTCGTTCCCTACCATAATGAAGCGCAATGCAATGAAAGGGAGCGTGATACCGCGCTACAGCGGTTTCCCTACCGTGCTGAAGGAGAACGGCTACACCAACCTCTTCTTCATGACCCACGAATCGCAGTATGACAACATGAACGCCTTTTTCCGTACAAACGGATTTGATGAGATATATGCGGAGGAGGATTACCCTAAGGAGAAGATTGCCAACCACTTTGGAGTACAGGATGATTACCTGTACGAGTATGCACTGCCGATATTGGATGAGAGGGGGGCTTCAGGCAATCCGTTCTTTGCAGTGCTCCTTTCAATAAGCAACCACCCTCCATATATTATTCCCGACAAATTCACCCCAAGGAGCGCAAAGATTGAGCAGCAGATAGTGGAGTATGCAGACTGGGCAATAAAGGGATTCATGGAGGAGGCCGGGAAGAGGGAGTGGTACAGCAATACGGTATTTGTACTTATGGGAGACCATGGAAAGCTTGTGGGAACCCCTGAGACAGAGATGCCGCAGTCTTACAACCATGTGCCGCTGATGGTTTTCGGTGAGGGGATTGAGCCGGGTCAGGTGGACCTCTACGGAGGACAGATAGATGTTGCCCCAACCCTTCTGGGCATGATGGGGATAGGATATACCCAGAACAATTATGGAATTGACCTGCTGAAGGAGCAGAGGCCGTGCATCTTCTATGGTGCGGACAATCTCATAGCGGCAAGGAGTGCGGGACACCTGTATATCTACTCCCCTGAGACCGGGCAGGAGTTCAGATATAAGGTGGAGGAAGGGAAAGTTGCACCGGCGGAAGACAATGATGAGTACAGGATGCTCAAGGAGTATTGTTTTGCAATGCTCCAGAGTGCGGAATATATGGTAAGGGAGGGGAACATTACAGACAAGCCCCTGATGGAGGAGTAATATGGACCTGAAGAGGACAGCAGGGGAGTTTATCCGTTTCGGACTGGTGGGCGGCACATGTACGGCGCTCCATTACGGGCTGTACTACCTGCTTCAGCTGTGGATAAACGTGAACCTGGCCTACAGCGCCGGATACGTGCTGAGTTTTGTGGTAAACTTCTACCTTACATCGTGGTTCACATTCGGCACAGCCCCTTCGTGGAAGAGGTTTGTGGGGATGATTGGGGCACATGGGGTGAACTACCTGCTCCACATGGTGCTGCTCAACCTGTTCCTCTGGGCCGGAATTCCCCAGGAATGGGCACCGCTGCCGGTGTTTGCAATTGCAATTCCGGTAAACTTTGTACTGGTACGTTTTGTATTTAAACATAAAGGAAAAGATAAACAATGATGGAGAGCACCACACTTTTGATAGTTGTGCCTTGCTACAATGAAGAGGAGGTACTTCATGAGACAACCCGCCAGCTCACTTCACTCCTTGGGAGGATGGAGCAGGAGGGCAAGATTGCAAAGGGAAACATCCTGTATGTGGATGACGGCAGCAAGGATGCCACCTGGGAGATCATTGAGAAGCTGGGTGAGGGGAACGGCCGCGTGTGTGGCCTGAAGCTTGCACATAACGTAGGGCACCAGCAGGCACTGTGGGCTGGGCTTGAGTGGGGCGCAGGGAGCAGCTATGATGCAATAGTTTCAATTGATGCGGACCTGCAGGATGACGTGGAGGCCATTTCTGAAATGGCGGACAAGTTCAACCGGGGGTATGAGATAGTGTATGGTGTGAGGAAGGAGCGCAAGACCGATACTTTCTTCAAGAAGCATACTGCACAGATGTTCTACAAGTTCATGAAGTCAATGGGAGGGGATGTGGTCTATAACCATGCCGATTTCAGGCTCATGAGCAACAGGGCGCTCAATTCGCTGGTGCAGCATCCGGAGAGGAACCTTTTCCTAAGGGGAATGGTGAGGAGCCTGGGGTACAGGCAGGAGTATGTATATTATGACCGCAAGGAGAGGTTCGCGGGGGAGAGCAAATATCCCCTCTCAAAGATGCTCAGCTTTGCTGTGGACGGGATAACCTCCTTCTCAATCAAGCCGCTCAGGCTCATAACTTCGTCGGGAGTGGTATTCATGCTTGTGGCTGTGGGCATCATCTGCTGGGCACTCTATTCCTTCATTGCGGGGAAGGTGGTTCCGGGATGGACATCATTGCTGGTTTCTGTATGGTTCATAGGTGGCGCAATGCTTACCGCAACCGGAATTATAGGGGAATATATAGGAAAGATTTATAAGGAAGTGAAGCGCAGGCCGCGCTATTTTGTAGAAAAAACGGTAAATTTGAAATAAAGAAACAGAGGTATGGAAGAGTTGGATTATAACACACAAAGGGAGAAGCTGCACATGCCGGAGTATGGCAGGCACGTTCAGAAGATGGTAGAGTATGTTGCAAACATTCCGGACAAGGAGAAGCGCAACGAGCAGATTCAGGCAGTTGTGCAGGTGATGGGGACGCTGAACCCGCAGCTTAGGGACATAAATGACTTCAAGCACAAGCTATGGGACCATGTGCATGTGATTTCGGACTTCAATATAGACATTGATTCACCGTATCCTACCCCTACCAGGGAGAGCCTTGCAACCCCGCCGGATACAATTCCGCTGCAGAAGGTGCCTGTGAAGGCTGCCCACTACGGGAGGAACATACAGAACATGATTGATGTGATTGCACAGAGGCAGGATGATGAGGTGAAGACCTACATGATAAAGACCCTGGCTTCATACATGAAGCAGCAGTACCTTATCTGGAACAAGGATTCCGTTTCTGAGGAGACAATCTTCAATGATATATACAAGCTCTCCGACGGAAGGCTGAAGGTTCCTGAAGGAGTGCACATAGGAATGGGGATGTCTGAAACCCCTGTACACTCAAGGAGCATGCAGGGCGGGCCGCAGAGGAACCACAGGAACAACGGACAGAAAGGGAAACAGAACAATTCCAACGGGAAAAGGTGGAAAAACAATAAATAGAGATGGCTAAAAAGACGAAGACCGTACTTACAAAAGAGCAGAAGCAGAGGGCGAAGGCTGAGACACAGGTGCCTCAAAGGAAGGATGCATTCAAGCTGATATGCGGCCTTACTTCACTGGCGGTATCCGTGTTCACATTCTTCTCGCTGTTCTCGTATGTGTTCACCTGGACAGAAGACCAGAGCCTGTTCTTCAACCAGGATATGTTTGATGCCGCAATTGAGGTGGAGAATGGAGGGGGAAAGATTGGGCTGGTATGGGCAAACTTCCTTATAACCAAGCTGTTTGGCATAGGGGCGTTCATTGTGCCGTTCTTTTTCCTCGGGGTTTCGCTGTACTGTCTGAAGCTCAGGAAGATAAAGCTGCTCAGATTCTTCATACTCTCATTGTTGGGGTGCATTGTGGTATCCTTCATAGGTTCATACATATTCTCATTCACACCTGCGGACGACTGGTTCGGAGGCGGTGCAGGCGGTTCCTACGGCTATTTTGCGGTAAGCTGGCTCAACAACATGATAGGGGCGCTCGGTACCGGCTGCATAGTTGCCATCCTGTTCTTCGTATGGCTTGTGCTTGTGAACGGAAAGGTGATTTCAGGCTTCTACGGTTGGGTGGCAAGGGTTACAGCCCCAAGGCCCAAGAAAGTTGCGGAGCCTGTTGAAGAGGCTCCTGCAGAGGACATGGCACCTGTCGGGAACCTGTATGAAGACCTTGAAGCGGCAGTTCCCCTTACCTGTGAGGAGCAGGATGAGGAGGAGGCACCCGCACCTGTATTTGAAGTGGTAGAGGGTGACGTGGAGGAGCCGGAGGCAGCGGATGACCAGGAGCCTCTCCAGCTGATTGAAGAGGAGGAGCCTGCCCCTGCAAATGAGGTGGAGGTGATTTCCACTCCCGACGAAATTCCGGTTACCCAGGAGGATGCCCAGGATGATGAGGATTATGGGGATGATACCCTGTTTGACCCGAGACTTGACCTCTCTTCCTACCAGGCACCGCCACTCACTTTGCTTGAAGATTATAAGGACAGGTGGTTTGTGGTGACAAGGGAGGAGCTTGAGAAGAACAACAGGCAGATTGTAAAGACTCTGTTGAATTACAAGATTGGAGTAAAGAAGATATCCGCAAGGGTAGGACCTACAGTTACATTATATGAAATAGTACCTGCAGACGGCGTGAGGGTGGCCCAAATAAAGAGGCTGGAGGATGACATCCAGCTCTCGCTTGCGGCCAAGGGTGTGCGTGTTGTGATGCTTCCGGGAACCGGCACAATAGGCATAGAGGTGGCAAACGCCAAGCCGAGCACGGTATCCATGCTCTCAGTACTGGATGACGGGAAGTTCAAGGAGCAGAACTATGACCTCCCTGTGGCGCTGGGTATGACCATTACAAACGAGGTGATGCACTTTGATCTTACCAAGATGCCGCATCTCCTTGTGGCAGGTGCTACCGGACAGGGTAAATCTGTAGGATTGAACGCCATACTTACCTCACTGCTCTACTACAAGCACCCTTCAGAGATGAAGCTGGTACTTGTGGATCCCAAGAAGGTGGAGCTCTCCCTCTATTCAAAGCTGGAGAAGCACTTCCTTGCACAGCTTCCAGATGCGGATGAGCCGGTGATTACAGATACACAGAAGGTAATCTATACGCTCAAGTCGCTCTGTATAGAGATGGACAGCAGGTATGACCTGTTGAAGCTGGCGTATGTGAGGAACATCAAGGAGTATAACGAGAAATTCCTCCAGAGGAAGCTCAATCCTCTTAAAGGGCACAGGTTCCTGCCATATATTGTGGTTGTGATTGATGAGTTTGCAGACCTCCTCATGACAGCCGGCAAGGAGATTGAGGAGCCTATTGCCCGTCTGGCACAGCTTGCCCGTGCGATAGGTATCCATCTGGTGATTGCAACCCAGAGGCCTACCACAAGTGTGATTACAGGTAACATCAAGGCGAACTTCCCTGCCAGGATAGCCTTCATGGTGCGTTCAAGCGTGGATTCAAGGACCATCCTTGACCAGACCGGCGCCAACCAGCTTATTGGAAAAGGAGATATGCTTATCTCAATTGGAGGTGAGGTTACCCGTGTGCAGTGTGCGTTCATTGATACCAAGGAGGTTGAGAGGGTTGTGGATTACATTGCAGACCAGAGGGGATATACAACGGCACACTATTTGCCTGAGTATGTAGGTGAGGACAAGGAGGATGACGGCGGTGTGGGCGAAGTTGACCTCAACCGCAGGGACAGCCTGTTTGAGGATGCCGCAAAGCTTGTGGTGATGCACCAGCAGGGTTCCACATCCCTTATCCAGAGGAAGATGAACCTGGGTTACAACAGGGCAGGCAGGATAATGGACCAGCTTGAGGCGGCCGGAATTGTAGGCCCTTATGAAGGGAGCAAGGCACGGCAGGTGCTGGTAACTGACCTAAGCGAGCTGGATGCCCGCCTGGCCAATATAAAGGACATTTATGGTTAACACTGTTATAAATACTCTGGTGGCGTTCCTTGTAGGTGGCGCCACCTTGAGTTTCAGCTTCACTGCAACGGATGCTGAGGGCAAAGTGCTGCTTGGTACGGAAGGGACTGCCGTTACCCTTGGAGAGAACTACAGGATGGAGACTGATGAGCTCCTTGTGGTATCAGACGGTTCTGTAAAGGGAATCTGGCAGAAGGGTGTGGATGAGATAATCATCATGCCTGTGGAGCCTGCCGCTTCCGGAAATTCACAGGATGCCACAATAGGGGGGATTACGGATAATCCTTTTGCGTTGTTGAAGAATCCCAATGGTTTGTACGAAGTTTCCACCTCCGGTACGGATGCCCAAGGTATTCCAAAAAAAATCACAATGAAGGCCAAAAGCGGTGTGGCCTATACCATTTCTATAAGGGAGTATTCAAAACTCTCTAATCCTCTATCATCCATTTTTAAACTAAATCCAGCTGACTATCCATCGGCTATAGTTACAGATTTTAGATAAACTTACTGCACTGCAACAGCAATGGGCCACAAAATATCCTGAGGGGCGTAGGCAATCATTGCAGATGAGCCGTCAAATTTCCGTCTGTTTGAACAGATGCCTCCTTGAAGAAGAACTGGGGCATCTGTGAGTTAGGAAATTAGGCTCAGATGGAATAGATTGCCAGCCATACCGAAGGCCATTTTGTGGGACTTTGATGTTAATGGGGCTGTGGGGAATATTTGTATATTTTACTTATAAGTGAAAGATATATGTGCTAAAATAGTTGTTAATCAGAATATTCTTTCTATATTTGTGCTAATAAAATCAGGGGGAGTATGAGAAAGGTTGAGTTCATTCCTTTTATATTGAATGACAATGTAGATATCTATACGATAAGGTTTGAGGGAGATTGTAAAGCCGAAATGGAGAAGTTCATTTTTTTCTTCAAAGATTCTGTTGATCCTCATTTACAGAGAGATTATTCCGAAATTATAATGAGTCTGATGAAGATGAGAGAGGTTGGTGTTAAGGAGTCATTCTTCAGATATGAAGGGAAAATGAATGATAGAGTGTGTGCTATCCCTTTGTATTCTGGGAAAGATGCTAAGGGAAGTGGTACTTTGAGATTGTATTGCTTGAGGTTATCTGACAGTTTGCTGGTAATAGGGGGTGGAGGAATAAAGAATACAAGAACCTATGAAGAAAACGAATCTCTCCTTCAGATTGTTGAGACTCTTCAGCAGATAGATATAGAGTTTCTTAAACTTGAGAAAGAAGGCTTTGATATACAAAAGGAAATTCTAAATTTAGTATTAGAGATAGAGTAGTTATGTTAAAAGCGAACAATTATATTGATCCCTTGTTTCTTCAAGAGTATTTGAAAATTCCGAAGGAAGACAGGAGAAGATCAGATATCTCATTTGATATTTCTTGCAGAATACTGAATATTTTGGAACGTAAGGGATGGAGCAAAACCGATTTGGCAAAGGCTATGGGGAAGAAAGAGTCTGAAATTTCCAAATGGATAAGTGGGCAGCATAATTTTACCATTCAAACTATAGCGAAGATTGAGACTATCCTTGGTGAGGATATTATTTCTGTAAAAAAATATAGAACATCTGCTACGGTATATAAATGTGCATTGGCTGGGAAGAGAAATTGGCTGAATGAACCTGAAAGCCCTGATTATAAATAACAGATCAATATGTCTGGTTTATAATGTATCCAGGCATATTATGACAAATGTGACACTATAGGGGAATTCCTATAGTAATCCGGCTTCTATGAATACCTGCCTGATTGAAGGGTAGGTATCTTTCAGGTATTCAGGAAGCTTTTCTGCGGGTACCCATCTGCACTCGCTTATTCCCTCTTCAAGCTGTGGTGTGGCGGCGGTGCTGTTCCCTGTGCATTTCATCCTGTACCAGTATGTGTGCTTGAGCATGTGGAGCCCGTGCATGTGGTAGGTGTGGCGGGTGATGCAGAGGAGTTCCCCCTGCTCCAGGTTCCCAAGTCCGCACTCCTCTTCAACTTCACGCAGGGCAGTGAGGGAAATCTCCTCCCCCTCCTCCTGTTTCCCTTTGGGAAGGTCCCACAGGCCGTTCCTGTGGATTAGCAGATACTCTCCGGCTTCATTCTGCACAAGGCCCCCTCCGGCATTTATGGGTGTGAAGCATGAACAGAGCCTGCTGAAGGTCTCTTCATATTTGTCGGGAGCGGGAATAATCTGGATGAGCCTGATATTTTGGCTCTTTTCAAATAAACAAGGGAGCTCCCCAAGTGTTTTATCATTGGGAGAATGCAGCATTACGGCATTGGGGTTGGTGCCGGTTGTTTCAGATTGGTTACAAACCTGTATAATTCTGTTATCAAAGTAAATGCTGTACATAAAATGTCAAATGATTTTTTTATATTTGCAATGAATTGCTGAATATGGCGTGTAATCGGGGATTGCTCCCATATCCGGCACAAAGATACAGATGAATTATGGAATCTATTGAAAAAATTGTTGCCAAACAGCTGTTGGACATCAAGGCTGTAAAATTGAACGTTGAGAATCCGTTTACTTGGGCTTCCGGCTGGAAGTCTCCAATTTATTGTGATAATAGGAAAGTTTTGTCTTATCCTGCTGCCCGTAAAGTTGTTTATGAGGCATTCGTGCAGATCATCAATGACCGTTTCAAGGATGTTGACGTGATTGCAGGTGTTGCTACAGGTGCAATTGCATACGGAATGATGGTTGCCGAGGTTCTTGGCAAGCCGTTTGTGTATGTAAGGCCTAAACCAAAGGATCATGGTACAGGCGCACAGGTGGAGGGAGACCTTCCACAGGGTGCAAGGGTAGTGGTTGTTGAGGACCTCATCTCTACAGGCGGAAGCAGCCTCGCAGCTGTGGATGCACTCCAGAAGAGCGGTGCAATCGTATTGGGTATGGTTGCAATCTTCACCTACAACTTCATCAAATCAAGAAGGGCATTTGAGAATGCAAATGTAGAGCTGCACACATTGAGCCACTATGAGGCTCTGCTTGAGCAGGCAGTTGAGGAGAACTACATCAAGGCAGAGGATATGGCTGTCCTTAAGGAGTGGAGAATTAATCCTGAAACCTGGGGCAAGTAAACAATGGGAATCACTCAGATTAAAGGGAAGGTTGTTACAGTGGAGCAACCTTCCTATGTATTATATACGGCTTTCTCAGACATGAGGAATTTTGTTGCTGCCCTTCCTCCCGACAAGAAAGAGGGTGTAGTTGCAACAGAGGATACAATAGAGGGTGAGGTGCAGGGATTCAAGATGGGGCTTAAGATTGCCCACAAGACCCCGTTCTCTTCCCTTATGTTCCAGAACTTCGGCAACACTCCGTTTGAGTTTGCAATAACCGTATTCTTTGATGCTATTGACTCATACAAGACTGCGTTCCACCTTGAGCTGAATGCTGACCTCCCCATGATGGTGAAGATGATGATTGGGAGCAAGCTGCAGGAGGGGGTTGACCAGATTACCGAGCAGCTGGGAATGGCGCTGAGCGGAAAGATTGACCCATCCAAGATAGATCCTGAGGCATTTGCCGAGGAGATGAGAAAACGTTACAGCTAAAAATTGATGAAATTCAGAAACTATTTCCTTGTACTTGCACTCTTCTGTATTGCAGCGGCAGGTTGCGGCAGGACGCAACATGCAGATGTGAAAGTGAACGCAATTGTGCCTCACCCGGCAAGTGTTGAAGTTTTGGATGATGGGGCATTCCTGTTGGACAGGAGTGCCGCTGTTGTATATAGGGGTGAAGGTGCGGATAAATCTGCGGACTTCTTGCGCAATTATCTGGAGGAATATTATGATGTCATCCCCCGCAAGTGGGGCTTGAAGAAGATTGAGCTGAGGATTGCGGAAGATACATCAGCGGTGCAGGGAGCCTATTCCTTATCTGTAGGGCCAAGACGTATTGTAGTTGAGGGGAAGAACGGGGCAGGCCTGTTCTACGGGGTGCAGACCCTGATCCAGCTGCTTCCGGTGGAGCAGATGAAGGGGGCTGGGAATAGTAGTGCCGGGGCAGCGGTTGTGGATGAAGCTGCAGCGGGTAAAGCTACATCGGGTAAGGATGCGGGGAATAAGGCACTGGAAATCCCTGCCGTAAAAATTGAGGATGCACCTGCGTTTGAGTACAGGGGAATGCATCTGGATGTGGCAAGGCACTTCATGCCTGTGGAGTTTGTGAAGCGCTACATTGATTATCTGGCAATGCACAAGATGAACTACTTCCACTGGCACCTTACAGATGACCAGGGATGGAGGATTGAGAGCAAAAAGCATCCGCGCCTGAATGAGATTGGCTCCTACAGGGATGCCACCATTATAGGCATCTATCCGGGGATAGGGGTTGATTCAACCAGATACGGCGGCTATTACAAGGCGGAGGAGCTGAAGGAGATTGTGGAGTATGCTGCGCAGCGATATATAACAATTGTTCCTGAAATAGACCTTCCGGGGCATTGCATGGCAGTTCTGGCCACATATCCCCATTTCGGTACAGAAGACAATGCAGGGGTGAAGACAGCCATCACCTGGGGTATCTACAACAAGCTGAACAATGTGCTGGCTCCAAGTGAGGAGGCGTTTGCCTTCCTTGAGGATGTCTTCAATGAACTTATGGACATTTTCCCCGGGCCATACATCCACATGGGGGCTGACGAGTGTGCCCACAAATGGTGGAAGAACTCCCCTAAGACACAGAAATTCATGCAGGAGAACGGCATAGAGGATGAAGACGGGCTGCAGAAATATTTTGCGGCAAGGGTATCGGATATGATCAAGGCCCGCGGCAGGGTGGCGGTAGGCTGGGACGAGCTGGTTGACCACGGCCTCCCTGAAGATGTTGCCGTTATGGTATGGAGAAGCAGGAGCAGGTGGCAGAGGGCAGCGGAGCAGGGGCACAAGATTATCATGACCCCATCCGTAATGAACTACCTGAACCGCCAGCAGAGGCCTGATGAGACCCGCCTTGCACATAGGGGCAGGCCGCTCACCCTGGATGTAGTGTATAACCAGGACCCTACTCCCGACAGCCTTTCAGTATCACAGCAGAATATGATAATAGGGGGCCAGGGATGTATGTGGACAGAGTATTTCCACACTCCGGAGGATGTGGAATACGCAATTTTCCCAAGGATGTCGGCCGTGGCTGAGGTGTTCTGGACCCAGGAGCCGCTGAAGGACTACAACAGGTTTGTGGAGGGGCTTCCGGATATGTTCGCCCGCTATGAGCTGTGGGGCGTGGAGCCTTGTTACTATATTTTTGAGGAGAAGCCGGCAGAACCGGAGAATTAGAGAGATATGCAGCTACCGGAAGAATTTAAAAAGTATGCAGTTGAGGCTCTCGGAGAGGAGAGGGCCGCAGTGCTCTTCTCTGAAATTGAAAACGGGGAAGATGTAACATCCGTAAGGGTGAACCCTCTGAAGGGGATTTCCGCATCTGACATTTCATATCTGGCGGCGGGCAACGGGGATGCTTCCGCTGAGGGCAGTGCCTTTCCGGCCGGTGGCAATGCAATTGGCGCTGCAGATGGCAATATTTCCTGGAGCTCTCTGGGACATTATCTCCCGAGCCGTCCGGTATTTACTCTTGATCCCCTTTTCCACGCTGGTGGATACTATGTGCAGGAGGCCAGCAGCATGTATATGGAGCTGGTGCGTGATGCCATAGAAAGGGATTTTGCGGCAAGTGGCGCTTCAGCGGATGGGGTGGACCGTGAGGGGGTGACTGCGGAGGACAGCTTCTTTGCGGGGAATATCAGGGCCCTGGACCTTTGCGCGGCTCCCGGGGGAAAGACAACCCATCTGGCATCAATCATCGGGAAGAACTCCCTGCTGGTATCCAATGAGGTGATAAAGAGCCGTGCAGTGGTGCTGGCAGACAATGTGGCCAAGTGGGGGGCAGACAATGTGGTGGTAACCAACAATGATCCTGCGGATTTCGGGGCATTTGAAGGATTCTTTGACCTTATAGTGGTGGACGCACCCTGCTCGGGCGAGGGGCTTTTCAGGAAAGACGCCCAGGCGGTGCAGGAGTGGAGCCCGTCAAATGTGAACCTGTGCGCCCAGAGGCAGCAGAGGATTCTGGCAGATATATGGCCTGCCCTCAAGCCGGGTGGCTATCTGGTATATTCAACCTGTACATACAATAAATTTGAAAATGACGGCAACATCATGTTCCTCAGGGACGAACTGGGGGCGCAAATTGTTACGTTGTCCTTTTTTACAACTTCCTCAGAATCAGGCGTAATTTCTACAGAACTTGGCGGGCTGCAGTTTGTGCCGGGCCTGGTGAAGGGGGAGGGGCAGTTCATGTCCCTCGTGCGCAAGCCAGGGGATGATACGGTTCCGGGGCAGATTCCGGTGAGGAAGGGGAAGAAAGGGGGCAAGGAGAAGGCCATGACTCAGGATAAGGGGTGCACCTATCTTCCCGACAATTATCTGAAAGTCCTGCATGGAGACCTGGTAAAGGGTTACAGGAAGGAGATGTATGAGGCAATAAGGTTTGTGGAGGAGAACCTGAAGATTGTACTGTCGGGAATAGCAGTGGCAGAAAAGAAGGGGAAGGATTATGTCCCGCATGCTGATTTTGCCCTGCAGGGGATTGTGGCTGAAATGGTTGCCCAAGGGAAGCTGCCGCAGGGAATCTCTGCCGTTGAGGTGGGGAGGAAGGATGCCCTCAAGTTCCTTGCAAAGGAGCCGCTTGTGCTCCAGGGGGCCCCAACGGGCTTTGTGCTGCTGGCCTATAAGGGGCTGGGGCTAGGGTTTGTGAAGAATCTGGGAAACAGGACAAACAACCTGCTCCCTATGGCCAGGAGGATAAGGATGAACATCAACCAATAACTGGACTTATATAACGAATAAGAGGGTGACTCAAAAGGGTAAATTTTGCGTTACGCTTGCCTCGGAAATCCTCATTTACCTAAGTAAACTCCGGTTTCCTCACCTGCGCAAGCCTTAAATTTCCACCTTTTGAGTCACCCTCTTTTCATTTGTAATTTTTCCCTTAGTTCTGCTGCTTGTTGAGGATGATGAGCGCAGCTATCACTCCAGGTACCCATGCACACAGGGTAAGTAGGAATGTGATAAGCACCGATCCGCATCCTTTGTCAATTACAGCCAAAGGGGGGAATATTATTGCCAAAATAACTCTCCAAACTGACATAGTCTTATTTCTTAATAGTTATATTACCACATATAATCCCATGCAGGAAGCATGATTGGAGTCTGTTTTGCAGCCTCAATTGCTTTTGCATTCAGATATTTCTTGTTGATTACTATACGGAACATGTACTCGTCAAACCATTTGTCGGTGAAGGTGAGGTAACCGTTGTGGCCTGAAGCAGGGCCCCAGCTGTTCTCAAACTGCCATTTTACAGGTTTGTCGTTCTCATCTGTATCACATGCCATAAGGAGCATTGCGTGTGATGATCCGCTGTAGCGGGTAAGGATCCTTGCCTTCTTGTCCATTGAAAGGTCAATGCCAAGGAATGACTCATAGTCATACATGTCAGGATCGCAAACACCAGCTTTTGTATCACTCTCCTTGCCTACATCACAAGATGCGTACATAGGCTCGTTAGCCTTGATTGACTTGAGGGCAGCCTCCTTGATGTCCTCGTTAGGGAGGTTGAGATATACCCAGTTCACACCCTCAATGGTGTTCCTGTAGTTGGCAATCTCGTAAACCTTGTAGTACTCGCGGGTAGGGTCGTTCATGATCATGATAAGTGTCTGAGGATCATAATCAGCTGGAACAAGTCCCTCATAGAACTCTTTAGGGGTGCTCTTAACGGTTACAACCTCACCCTTGTTGTTCTTGTATTTCCATGTGAACTCTGTAGGCGGCTCACCAAGGCAAAGTGCCAATACGCGGTATACATCCTCAAGAGCCTCCATCTTTGCAGCCTTCAATGCAGCGGCAAGCTCCTCCTGTGATTTCTTTGTAGCCTTTTTTGTAGCTGCAGTCTTGGTCTCATAAACCTGGCGGATGTCATAACCGGCTTTCTTTAGCCTGCGGTTGATTACGCCAAGCATCTGGCCTGTGCTGTTTGAATGCTCAGTCTCAGGCATAACCTCTTTAGGGACAACTCCGTATTTCTCACCCAAGTTGTAGAAAAGGTTCCATACACCGCCGTCACCTACAGGTGATTTGAGGTACCATACAACCTCCTGGTCTGTGATGTCCTTGTCTACAGTGTTGATTATGTTCTCAAGATAAAGGTTTGCCTTCTCAAGCATATCCCAGAAATAGTTGTAGTTATGTGAGAAATCAAACTTGCTGTAGTCATATTTCTTCTGTGCTGTAGGGCGGATTGCGTTCAATGAAGTGAACATCCAGCAGCGGCCTGAGCTCAACTGGTTGGTGATACCCTTAACGTCAACCCTGTATTTGAAGAAATGGTCAACTGCATTAACCGCATTCTTGTTCTGGGTCTTGTTCTTTATATTGCGGTCACCCATAAGGATATTCTGCACTGCAACAGTCTGTGCATCCTTAACGAAGCTGCCTTTAAGCTGTGAAAGCTCCTGCTCTCCAATGGTCTGTGCGCTGGCAACGGTAACGGCGCCACATGCGAATAGAGCAGCAAATAAATAACGTAGTTTCATAAAGTTATGTTTTAAATGTTTTTGGATTTTTACTCAAATACAAATATAACATTTTTTCCATTAGGCCCATCTACCCGGAAGTTGCATTAAATTCTTGAATTGAGGCTGTCCTTGAGGAGAAGATTCTTGCGGTAAGGCAATATAGAACTACCAAATCTGAGGCCCAAGGTGCAATTGAGAACAAATCTGTGTATACTAGTAGGAGGAACTATTCACCGTATGCGTCAGGCCTGTTGAATGATGAGGGTGAAGCTAAGTATTCATCACGTAAGAAAGGTAAAACAGGTGGCAAGTAGAGCTTAGTATTTGTTTGTTGCTTTTTCAATAACTCTTTATACCTTTGCAATGGATTTTATGTAAAGCATAGGAAGAACAAGCGCCTACGCTGCTAATATACAGGGTGAGAATTTTATTGCAATTCAAGCCCTGTTTTTTATTTGAAGAGTGTATACCAATCTTGTGAAAAACTTGTGTTGTTGCCTGTTTATCAGAAAGTTGATAGAAAGGGGCATCTCTGTTTTCATAAGGTATTGAAAGGGGTATTGCGTTTTGAAAAAATGTTTTTACCTTTGCGCTTGACACAAATTTCTATATGCATAGGGTACAAGCTCCTACGCAACATTTTACAGGGCAAGAATTCATATATGATTCAAGCCCTGTTTTTTTGATATAACGGGTGATGTAGTCTTGAAAAGCCGCTCTATACTATTTCAAGTCCTGCATCACCTCCAATAGTTTCTCATAACTGTCGGCCGGATAGTAGCGTACAGAAGATGTAGACATTTCATTGAAGAGCTTTTTTGCACATTCAATTTTTGCAGCCTCAATACCCCTGAGTTGCATGCTGTCCATTGAGCCTTTTGTTTCTGCAATGAAGAATATATGCTTTACGCAACCTTTTCTGAAAGCAATGGCCCAATCTGGAGCATAGTTACCTACAGGAGTAGGAATCTGGAATGAGCGTGGCAGTTTGGCGTACACACAAACTTCATCTGCATCATCCAGTGCTTTGGCAAATTTCATTTCTGTACTCTCCTGGGCCAAACCATCTGTAAATACATAATCTGTAATATGCTTGGTGGCTGCATAAGCCTTGTCAAAATTTGATTGTTTGGTTGCTGTAAAGATATTGCTGTCGTACTTGCCTTCAGTAATGTTGTACTTTATATGTTCCACAATCATTGTGGCTTTCTGCTCCTTAATCAATTTTATCACATTACGGATAAACTCTTCAGGATTGTTCTTGAAGCATAAAAGTTTAACCTCATCCAATCCTTTCAGGATTGCCACAACTGTTTTACGGGTAAGTGTGGCGCCTTTGGCAATCTCCCCAACCAAATCATATTTTACGGTGGAAGTGCTTACGCTACGCAAACTTCTTGTAACAGACCTTTCCTGCCCAAATTCATCAAAATTCTGCTGTTCACCTTCTCTCATTACATACTGAAGTTGTGATACCGTCAGATTCTTGTTTATGCTCTTGATTGCTTTGTCAATCAGCTCTTCACTATTGTAATGTACAGTGTAGACATATTTGTGGTTAATTTCTTTCCAAAGTGCCTTAAACTCATCCTTGTAGAAGTTCTCATTGAGTTTATTGTCGGGAATCTGGGTTTCATTCCCATCTTCAATCATATCCTCAAGGGCAGAAGGGTCAAATATTCCATTGATAAGTTTCCTGATGCCCTCTTCCAGAGGCTTCAATTTTGCAGGAAGCTCCGCAACAGAATTATTCACTACATCTTCCCGATAGGTGGCAGTTATATTGTACATTTCATCTATATAACCATTATCCTCCAGATAAATCATAATCCTGCTGGCATCAGAATCAGTTATGGTGTAAGCCTCTTCTCCAACTTTGATGGTTTTTCCTTTGAAGTATTCAAGATTGGCAACAGTTGGACGGCTTCTTAGAGCTTCACGGTTTTCTTTCTGCAAATCTTCCGTAAACTTGGAATAGCTTTCATTGGCAATTACTGTAAGCCTGTTTACCAGATGCACATCATCACCTAATGTCTCATAATCCATTCTGTTCCCAAACTTATCAACGCAAATGCGGAGCCCCCTGCCAACCTCCTGCCTTTTGGTAGTAGTGGAGTTGGAGTGCCTTAAAGTACAAATCTGGAATACATTCGGGTTGTCCCATCCTTCTCTTAGCGCGGAGTGGGAGAAAATAAACCTTGTAGGCTCCTCAAAGCTGAGCAGACGCTCCTTGTTTTTAAGGATAAGCTCGTACGCAGAGATATCATCTGAGATGTCACTCTTTTTCCCAAGCGGACTATTAACTGCCTTTTTGCTCTTTTTGTCAATGGAGAAATATCCGTTGTGAGCCTGCTGGGCATCAAATTTCCTTAAGTATGCCTGGTAGTTGCTGTCAAACAGCTCCAGTTTTTCATTGAGGGCATTGTTGTATTCTTCTTCAAAGATTCTCTGCAATCTCCCTTTAACCTCATTGCCGTCTTCATCATACCCCTTGTAGTTGGCCACCTCATCTATAAAGAACAGGGAAAGACATTTTATCCCACGCTCAAACAATTCCTGTTCCTTGCTGAAATGGGATGCAATAGTCTCCCTTATCTGCACTCTGTGCAGGGCTTCCTGATTCATATCTCCTACCACCTCACCCTTTGAAATGATTTCTCCATTCAAGAATGTCACTGAACCCTTAGATACATTTATTTCAGAAATGGTATAACCCTCTTTGTATTCCAATAACCCTGATTCTTTATAAAGGTCATCACCATAACCAAATACTTTGGACTTTCTCCGTATCTCGCCTGATTTCAATTTGATTTCCAGTTCAATCTTTGCTTGTGGAGGCTTATTTTTGGAAAGGATAATGCCATCCAAATACAAGTATCTGCCTGTGCCGCGCAAGTTTTTTACCTCAAAACCTTTAACGGAAATCTTCTTTACCAGTTTTTGCTTGAATGCATCCAGTGCATCCAAAGCATAAACGGTATTATGTTTTGTCCTATGTGTTGCGGAGTAGTTGAGGACAAATAGAGGGTTGAACCTTTTGAGACCGGCTTGAGTTGCCTCTCCCTCCATTTTCTGGGGCTCATCCATAATGATGATTGGCCTGTTTGCGGCAATCACATCAATTGGTTTCCTGCTCCCAAACTCATCTCTCTTCTCATAAATGATACGGCTCTCCTTGCTCTTGCCACCCTCCTTCAGAGAGGCAGCAAAGGCTTGGGTATTTATAATCATTGCACATAAGCCGGAATCTGATGAGAAACTGTCCAACTGCTGTAAGTTAGAACTGTTATATATGAACCAGCGCACTTTTTTCCCATAATGCTCCATAAAGTGTTCTTCCAGCATGTTGAAACTTTTGGCAACACCTTCCCTTATGGCAATGCTTGGCACTACAACAATAAACTTGCTCCAACCATATTTCTTGTTCAGTTCATACATCGTTTTAATATAGACATATGTTTTGCCCGTGCCGGTCTCCATCTCAATATCCAGATTAACCGTTCCCAATCCTTGGATGAGCCTGTCTGAAGGGGCAATCTCACAACTTGCCTGAATCTTCTTAATATTATCAAGCAGCTGCTTTGGGGTAAGCTCAATATCATAGTTGCGGAAACCTGTCTCTTCCGTGTCATCGAACAGTGTCCTTTCCTGTCTTCCAATATCCCTGCGATACTGTGCAACATTATGTCCAGGCTGCCCGGCAAAAACAGCTGCAGTATTCTCAACTGCTTCAGTCTGATATGGTTGTATCTTGAATTTGAATTTCATATAGTGCTTTATTGCTTTTTCAATAATTCTTTATACCTTTGTGCCATGAAGTTAGACAGTCATTTTAGAGCAATCTACAATGCTGAAAGTGACAGAGTATAAATCTAGGTTTATACTCTGTTTTTTCGTATAACGGGTGATGTAGCCTTAAAAAGCCGCTCCATGCTCTCAAATCTTTTAAACAAAGACTGATGTCTAACTTCATAATAAAAATCAGCATTGAAGAGCGCCTTTGCAAGGATTGCAAAGATGCCCCAAAATCTTCGTTTGTCAGGGGTCACTTTAGAGTGATTAATGGCAAGAAGATTTATGTGAAGCCTCATTACCGTAGGAGGTAAGGTGGCTTGCGTAGGACATAAGGTCCTGAAGCATCTACCACCCGTTGGAGGGGTGACTGCAGTAATGTAGTTGCCCCTCTGTTACAATACTCTCCTAACTGTATCTTTGCTGTAATACTCAAATATCTGCTCAAAATTATCTGCAACATTGTCTGAAGACATTGAAGAATCCCTCATCACAAAATAAACAGGCTTCAATTTGGCAATCTCAGTAATGGCCTTCTCATTCACATCCTTATCAAAACAGGCAATCAGATAATTGTCATCCACGAACCACACCTCTTTCCCCTCAACTGTCCTGCTCTCTATCTTCGCCGACAGTTCAACACCCAAATCCAGCATAACCTGGAACAAAAGATCCTCTGCCGAGCGTCCTTCCTTTACATTATCAGCAAACAGTTTTGTTGAATCAAACTCCTGAGGAGTATAATATACATCCTCCATATTTGAGGAATCCAGTTTAAGTACTCGGAACCCGATATCCAGTTTCTCGCCTTTCTCACCAGCCTCTTCCTTAACTTTCTTGCCTGCCCTACGGATTCTCTCCTTGCCAATCTCACAAATATTCTTGTACCCGGCCTTATAAGCCTCACTCTTCTCATCTGTCTTTTCCGGCAACTGAACCATAATGAATTTGCGGTTTCCGCCATCTTCAGCATTGAGTTTCATTACCGCGTGTGCGGTGGTAGCGGAGCCGGAGAAGAAATCTAGAATGAGAGAGTCTTCAACAAAACGATCTCCATCTTCATCTATATGTGTTGTTGTCATATTGACTAATAGTCGTAATAAATTCACAGGTTTTGGATAACTGAATCCTTTTATTTCTAATTGTTTAACATCTTGATTGCCACTGTTAGTATTAATATCCGTAACAAAATCACGGACATTTGTGAAATCAAAATTTCTACGTTTAGAATATATTTTATAGGTATCTCCTGATTTTACAAATTCTAAATCATCTCGTTCCTTTAATATTTTTTCACGTCCCCATCTATATGCATGATAAAGGTGAATTCCATCTGCATTTTTGTGTGGAGCAATCTTCACATATCCTTCATGAATATGAGTAGATGATACATCTTCAATTATTATATCCGAGTCTGTTTCTCGATAATACACATCAAAAATTAGGGTCGGTCGTGTTTCCTCATTAAATTTTGAATTTCCATTATATAATTCATGAGTGGTAATATAGGATCCTTTTTTATCTTTTTTTACTTCTATATTCATAGACTTATATGAACTAGGCATTATTGTTCTTAGCCATTCTGAACTCAATGAGAATTCTCTTAGTAAAGAAAAATTACGTGCATATACAAGTATATATTCATGAGTACCAGCTGCTCCACCACCGATTATTTGACGACCTTCTGGCTTATTAAGCCATACAAACTGATTTATAAAATTTTGTTCTCCAAACACCTCGTTACCTAATTTTCTAAGATTTTCTATTTCATTATCATCAATTGAAATAAAGATAACACCGTCCTCTGTCAAAAGATCTCTTGCGACCTTGAGTCGTGGATACATCATATTGAGCCAATCAGTATGAAAACGTCCATTACTTTCAGTATTCTTTGTATAAATTTTTTCCTCTAAAAGAATATTCCCCTCACCATCTCTAAACGAAGAGCGTTCAGCATCATTTGACACATTTTCCGCATAATCATCATTATACACAAAGTCATTGCCTGTATTGTAAGGAGGGTCTATGTATATCATTTTAACCTTTCCAAGGTAAGTCTCACGGAGTACCTTAAGAACTTCAAGATTATCTCCCTCAATGTAAAGATTCTCTGTATTGTCAAAGTTCACGCTTTCTTTCCGGCTTGGGCGGAGTGTCATTGTAGTAGGGGTATTGGCAAGTCGGTTATGGGCGCGTTTATCCGGCCAAGTAAACTGATACCTTTCTTCACCCTCTCCAATAACATCATCAGATAACTCTGCCTGCAATTTTTCAAAGTCTATAGCCAATTCTGTTTTGCCCTCATTGTTTTTCCGTTCTGTTACGCAATTAGGGAAAAGTTTGGAAATAATTGTAATATTTGAACTAATCTTATTGTGGCTCTGCATGTGTAATTGTTCCATATTAGTAATCTTTATTTATCATTTCAAATTACTAGTGATGCGTTAAATTCGCATCATTGATTTATAACTTGTTAATATAT
>CAYYVA010000020.1:0-30042 GCA_964475015.1 uncultured Muribaculaceae bacterium | reverse complement strand
GTTTATGGAAGCGTTAGGATTGCCGACAAGCAGAAGACAAAATCGAGGGTTGAAATTATAAAACAGCCCCCAAGTCGTAATAATTTGCCCATACAAGGCTTATTATTACGACTTTTTTGTAAATTTGCAGTTGGTTAGGGACAACTCTATCCAAGACATAAGAAAAAAAGAAGAAGCGTTATGCTCATCAAGTATTTGGAAACGTAGGAAATTTTCAAATTGCATACTCAGATGGCATAGTGGTTCTCACGCTATAGCGTGGGCTACTATTACTACATCTGTATGCAAGGTTTCCTACGACCTCCAAATTAGACGTGGCATGTGTGGTTCACGCTTTTTTTGTAGAGTGTAAATTCTTATAACTAAATGATACTATATATGAAGAAATTATTAACAACATTAACAATTTTGATAGGCAGTTGCATCCATTCTAATGCCCAAATAAGCATCAGAACAGAAACCTACACTAAACAGATACAACAAGTTGAGGTATATGATAGCTTATCAAATTTCAATTTGAATTATGATATTATAGCTAAAGAATATCAAACGGAAGATTTGGCTTTAGCCAATATCAATGGGCAGTTCAAACAATTTATAGGACAAAATATCTACATTTTACCTCTGACACAAAAAGAAATTAGTTTCAACAGCAAATGGGGAAGTAGTGATGCTAAGAATGATAAACTTAGGGGTAAATATTACATTATCGACGGATTTGAATTCAAAATAGACGAAAATTATACAGGTTTGTTTAAATTGGATAAAGTCATAGTTAAATTGAAAAATGAGGATGGCAAAAAATACAAATGGGAAGTTGCATACTATTCATTAGATGAAGCTTTGCTTGTCGGATATTATGAGAAACTCAAATATAAATCTGTAGGAAATACATTTGTTTATACAGGACGAGCAAAAGGCAAAGGTAGTCAATTTATTATTGAGCCTTCACTTGACCATTCGGCTATTGATACAAAGACAAATCAAATTATAAATTTGAAAAATGGAGAAGAATGGTTATGTACTGATATACAGCTTGTAGATGATGAAATTACGATGCAACTATATGCCATTTTTACTAATTCCGATGGGAACGAGATAAAAGCACGTATTGAAAATCGTTTTCTTACAAAAGGGGAAATACATGCAGCTTTTTTCTCATGCTTTATGGAGAAAAACGAGTATATAGGTTGGAAAGAATCCTTAGTTGAAAAATATGGTTTGGAGAATGCTCTACTTATTATTGAGAAGAAAGTTAAGATAGGAATGTCTGACACTATGTGTTTAGAGTCATGGGGAGAACCTGATTCTAAGAATAGAACCGTTCTAAATGGAGTAGAAACAGAGCAATGGGTGTATGAAACTAAATCCTATCTTTATTTTGATAATGGGATTTTGACAGCAATCCAAAATTAATCATATTATAAGGAAATAATACTATGAGTGATTCAAAACTACAATCATTGTCGGAGATATTCAACAATAAGATATTCCGCATACCGGATTTCCAACGTGGTTATTCTTGGGAAGAACGTCAACTTGATGACTTCTGGGAAGACATACAGAATTTGAGTCCAGATAAAATCCATTATATAGGTCTTTTGACAGTTGAACCCATTAAAAGTTGTGATATACAAAATGTGGAAAAATGGAAAGATGATTTGTGGCTTTTGAAGAAAGGAATGTCTGCTTATTATGTCATTGATGGACAGCAAAGATTGACTACCCTTATTATTTTGCTACATGAGATATTGCGAACATTTGATGATAATGATGGTATAAATTACGGAGCAAAAAGCGAATGGATTGATAGATTTTTGTTTCGTTCATACAATCAAATATATAAATCCTTTGTGTTTGGATATGAGAAAGATAATCCAAGTGACGAGTTCTTTAAAACAAAAATTTTAGAACAAGATTCTTCAGCTGCGGACAAATATCCAGAGACTTTATATACGGCAAACCTAATGTTTGCAAAGAACTATTTTGCAGAAAAACTAAAAATGCTGAATAAAGAAGATAAAGAGGAAATATTTGACAAAGCGGTTAATCGTTTGAAATTCAATTATTATGAAATAGATGATTCCTTAGATGTTTATGTAACGTTTGAAACAATGAATAATAGAGGCAAGGATTTGTCTCATTTGGAATTGCTCAAGAATCGTCTGATATATCTAACTACTCTTCTACGTGAAGATGATGAAACCAAAGGGCGTTTAAGGAGAGACATCAATGAAACTTGGAAAACGATATACGAGTATCTTGGAAAAAACAAAGAGAATCCATTGGACGATGATGTATTTTTGTTTAATCATTGGATTATGTATTACACATATGACAGAAGCCAATCCGATGTGTATGCAGACTTCTTGTTGAAAAAGAAATTTACATCTAAGAATGTAATAAGTGAACATATTTCTATCAAGGATATTAAAGATTACATTGATAGTCTTGCTAAATGTGTTAAGCAATGGTTCTTTATTTACAATATTCAATATTCTAGTTATTCAAATAGAATAAAAGAGCATATACAAAAATTAGAGCGTGTCGGAATGGGTGCTTTCCCTCCAATGATAATGGCTGTCTTTACAAAAGAATCGCAAGAAGAATATATTTGGAACTTCTTAGATGCATGCGAAAGATTTAATTTTCTTGTCTTTGCCATTTCACATCGTTCTTCGAATACACAGAATAACAATTTATATCGAATGGCGAGAGAATATTACATGGGCAATAAAGACATTGAAACAATTACCGCTGAAATAGATTTCTTGACGGATGGTGAAGATGAAAGCTATTATCGTGGTTGGTTTGATTTGGAAAGATTCAAGAACCATATTCAAGAACTCTTCTTTAAAAATGACAAGGATGGCTTTTACTCTTGGAATGGTTTAAGGTACTTTCTGTATGAGTATGAACTATACTTGCAAGATAATGCAAACCCCAAAGTAGGATGGGAAGATTTCAGTAAGAGAACTAAAGAGGATACCATTGAGCATATATATCCTCAATCAGCAACAGATATGTATTGGAAAGACCGTTTTAGTCATCTTAAACCTACAGAAAAGCGTGTATATCTAAACTCTTTAGGAAATTTGTTACTCTTAAGCCGTTCTAAAAATTCTAAGTTGCAAAATTATGATTTTGAGAAGAAGAAATGTCTTAAAAATAAAGATGGAAAAGATATCGGTTATTATAACGGCTCATACAGTGAGATAGAGGTTTCCAAACAGAATGAGTGGACTACAGAAACGATAAAAGAACGAGGATTGTCTATGTTGCAATTTATGGAAGAACGTTGGAAGTTTAAATTCAAGGATTGGGAAATAGAAAAAGAGGAAATTCTCTTCCCTTCTAAATAAAAGTCGCAGACGAAAGAAAATAATCATCATACTCTTTCGTCTGCGATTCTTTTTGTACCTTTGTTGCGTCAAGAGTTATCACATTGGAGCATAACAATGAAGAACTCAGAAATACGAACGGTTGCTATCTCGTTACCCAATTTTCAAGCAATCCGACCAACCGATTTATTCTAAGCGAGTTATCTTTTCTTGCAAAAGTTAACAAAAATATTTGTTACCAACCAAAAAGAACCGGAGCTGGTTTCCTGCCGGTTTATGAAAGATTGTGTATATTTGTTGGATTGAAAAGAACAGATATGGCAGTACAGGGAGTTCCTACAGAACTGGGGACCGAAAAGATCTCCAAATTATTGAGACAATATGCCGTACCCGCCATCATTGCAATGACGGCATCTTCATTGTACAACATGGTGGACAGCATCTTCATAGGGCACGGAGTAGGCAAATATGCTATAGCCGGCCTGGCGCTCACTTTCCCGATGATGAATCTCGGGGCCGCATTCGGGGCACTTGTAGGTGTGGGCGCATCAGCAACAATATCAATGCTTCTGGGGCAGAAGAACTATGAAATGGCCCAGAAGGTCCTTGGAAATGTGGTCACGCTCAATGTGATCATAGGAATAATCTACACAATAGTGTTCCTCATATTCCTTGACCCTATACTCTATTTCTTCGGGGCCAGCGAAAACACCATAGGCTATGCAAGGGATTTCATGGAGATAATACTTTTGGGCAACATCATAACGCACATGTATCTGGGGCTCAACTCAGTGATGCGTTCAGCCGGGCTGCCCAAGAAAGCCATGCTTGCAACAATCTTTACGGTAATAATCAACATAATCCTTGCCCCGATATTCATCTACCTCTTCGGCTGGGGAATCAGGGGGGCGGCTCTGGCAACCGTGATTGCGCAGACAATGGCATTGGCCTGGATAGTAAGGATATTCTCAAACAAATCCATGGTAATCCACTTCAAGAGAGGTACATACAAGCTGAAAAGGAAGATTGTGCAGGATGTGATTTCAATTGGAATGTCCCCTTTCTTCATGAATACTGCAGCCTGCCTGATAGTGATACTCATCAACCAGGGGCTCCAGAGGCACGGAGGTGATATGGCCATAGGGGCATACGGAATTGTGAACAGGATATCATTCGTATTTGTAATGATTGTGATGGGCCTTAACCAGGGGATGCAGCCTATAGCCGGCTACAACTTTGGTGCAAGGCAATTTGACAGGGTTGCCGGTGTGCTCAAGCTTACAATCCTGAGCGCTACCGTAATCATGACAATAGGATTCATAGTTGCCGAGCTTTTTCCAAGGCAGCTGGTAATGGTGTTCACAACAGACGAGGAGCTTATACAGCAGTCTATAAACGGCATGAGGATTGTGTTCATGATGTTCCCTATAATTGGGTTCCAGATGGTTACATCCAACTTCTTCCAGAGTGTTGGAATGGCGGGAAAAGCCATCTTCCTCTCACTTACAAGGCAACTCCTGTTCCTTCTGCCTTGTCTTCTGATTCTGCCGCATTTCTTCCAGACAAACGGTATCTGGATGAGCATGCCTGCAGCCGATGCACTTGCAAGCATAGTATCCTTCTTCATGCTATATTCACAAATAAAGAAATTCAAAACTGCCGGAGAATATGGAAAATAGATTCTACATTACAATAGGGCGCGAGAAAGGGGCAGGAGGCCTTGAGATTGCGAAAAGATTGTCTGAGGAACTTGGCATTCCACAATATGACAAGCAGTTGCTGGATATAGCCGCCAAGGAGAGCGGGCTTTGCAAGGAAGTTTTTGCAAATATTGACGAGAAGAGGGGCTCCAAGTTCATCTCAGGGTTCTTCTCAGGGATTATGGGTTCCCTGTACAGTGAATACGGTGCTTCGTCGGGAATAAACAGGGAAGAGCTGTTCAGGATACAGAGCAGCTGCATAATGGAGATTGCCAACCAGGGCTCCGCAATATTTGTAGGAAGGTGTGCTGATTATATCCTCAGGGAGAGGAACAGGTGCCTGAATGTATTCATTACGGCAAAAGGTGAGGACAGGGTAGAGAGGCTACTCCAGAACAACAAGATAAAGGATGCCGAAAAATATACAAGGGAAGAGATGATAGAGCTGTTGGAGAAGAGTGACAGCAAGAGGGAAAGCTACTACAACTACTTCACCTACAAGAAATGGGGTGCTGCCTCATCATACGATGTGTGCCTCAACTCCTCCCTGCTCGGTACCGAAGGATGTGTAAGGACAATTATAGATATTCTTAAAGCAAAAGGATGGAGTAAACAGTAATGCAGGCCGGCGCACCTCTGGAACTTGGAAACGAAAAGATTTCACGACTGCTCAGACAATATGCGGTTCCGTCAATCATTGCAATGAGCTGCTCCTCATTGTACAATCTGGTTGACAGCATTTTCATAGGGCAGTTTGCAGGAGGCTATGCCCTTGCCGGTCTCGCACTAACATTCCCGCTGATGAATCTGGGTACAGCATTCAGTTCCCTTATAGCGGTGGGTGCATCGGCAAATATAGGTATCTATCTGGGGCAGAAGAACTACCCCATGGCACAGAAGGTGCTTGGGAATGTAGTTACCCTCAACTTCATCATAGGACTCGCATATATTGCCATTGTAATGGCATTCCTGGACCCTATCCTCTGCTTCTTCGGGGCCAGCGAAAACACACTTCCTCACGCAAGGGAGTATATGCAGGTGATTCTGGGAGGAAATATCATTTCACATACATATTTCGCACTAAATGCAGTCCTGAGGGCAACAGGCCTTCCACGCAAGGCAATGAATGCCTCCATATATACGGTACTGATAAATGCGGTGCTGGACCCTCTTTTCATTTACTGGTGGGGGATAAGGGGTGCTGCAATAGCAACAATTATAGCACAGGCAATATCATTGTCCTGGGTAATTTATGTACTGTGCAACCGGAATCATGTGGTGCACTTCCAGAAGGGGGGATACGGGCTGCAGAAAACTATAGTGAAGAGGATACTTTCAGTTGGAATGTCCCCGTTCTGCATGAACACTACAGCATGTCTGATAGTGATAGTCTTCAACCAGGGGCTGAAGCAATACGGCGGAGACCTTGCAATTGCGGCCTACGGAATTGTAAACAAGCTAACATTCCTCTTCATAATGGTGGTAATGGGGCTGAACCAGGGGATGCAGCCTATAGCAAGCTATAACTTTGGGGCAAAGTTATATGACAGGCTGGAAAAGGTTGTAAGACATACGGCAATATGTGCCATAGCGGTTACTACAACCGGATTCATCATTGCAGAACTCTTTCCATACCAGCTTGTAGGGCTGTTCACCTCAGACCGGGAGCTAATAGATGAAGCTGTAAAAGGGCTCAGGATATCATTCATGTTCTATCCTATAGTGGGGTTCCAGATGGTAACCTCAAACTTCTTCAGGAGCATTGGATATGCAGGAACAGCCATTTTCCTCTCCCTTACAAGGCAGCTGATCTTCCTCCTCCCATTGATGCTCATCCTGCCCCGTTTCATAGGACTGGACGGTATATGGTGCAGCATGCCGCTGGCAGACCTCATATCATGTGTGGTCTCCGCATCAATGATGATATATCATCTGAGGAAATTCCGCAGGCAGCACAGCTGATTCTACCTATAGCCCCTTCTCTTGAATTCCGACTTGAGCTTCTTGAGGTCGTCATCAGCCTTGATCTTGCAGATGATTCCCTTGACAAGTGTATCGAGGTTCTTGCCCGGCGAATAATCCGCAGGACACACATAGTCACAACGGTCCTGGCTGAGGATCTTCTTGGCAATGTCCCTCTTCTTCTCATTATTTGGCTCATATACGGCTATAGTGTTGCCTCCCATGGATTTAATGAGCTTCATGCATGGCACATCAGTCTCACCATCACCGAAATAGACCATATTTGTAAATGGGACCCTCTTCTTGGAATCAGGCATGGATTCATTGATCTTCACTGAATCCCTTATGGTAAAGATGCCCTTGTTTATCTTGTAGAGGAACTGTGTCTTGTTCGTATAGTTTACGGCAGCCGCGGGCCACTGGGCATCACCGTTCTCATCATAATAATATGAGCTGGCAAAGATTGTCTTGAATTCATCTGCAATGGGGGTACCTTCTATCATCTCCTTCATTCCCGACGAATTTATGTAATGCTCCACAATCACCCCATGGTCCATCCCGAAATCACTTATCCTGCGGAACCACTCCTTCACACCCTGGAACAGCTTCACATCCTGGCCGAATTTCTGCAGGCTCTCCCTCTTGATTGGAATCCCCCTTTCACGGGCCTTCTCAAGCATAAGGAGCATATATACCAACACGTTGTCAGAGTCCTGGTTCTGGGCCATGACTGCTGTCTGCCCCCAGAAATCCTCCTTTTTCTCTCCCACACTCTCTATAAATGAATACTCCTGCATGTTCCCCGCAGCAAGAGTTCCGTCAAAATCGTAAATCAGCGCCACAATGGGCAATTTTGTCCTGCTTCTCATCCTTTGCACACAATTATTTGATTATATGCAAATTTAATAAAACGATTGTACATTTGCACCAATTTTAAAAATTATCTTCAATGTGGGTATTACTGGCATTTGTCTCGGCATTCTTCCTGGGATTCTATGATATAGCAAAGAAGAAATCCCTCAACGGGAATGCTGTCCTTACGGTACTTTTCTGCAATACGGTTTTCGGGGCACTAATCTTCACACCATTTGTAATTCTCTCTGCTGCAGCACCGCTGGCTGTTGAAGGGAGCATCTTCAATGCATCACTGGCTGCAGGGTATGGAGACGGAGCGGCAATCACCCCGCTCCAGGCACATCTGCTTGTTATCCTCAAGACATTCATAGTATTAAGTTCCTGGATTTTGGGCTATTATGCACTCAAGCACCTTCCAATCACAATTGCAGGCCCCGTAAATGCAATAAGGCCTGTCCTGGTCCTTATGGGTGCTGTGTTGATATTCAGCGAGAGGCTGAATCTCATCCAATGGCTTGGAGTGGGGGTATCTTTATTTTCACTGTTCCTGCTGAGCCTGTCGGGAAGAAAAGAGGGGATAGACTTCAGGACAAACAAATGGGTGTTCATCCTCTTTGGGGCTGTAATTATGGGTGCAGTGAGCGGCCTTTATGACAAATACATAATGAAAATGCTCCCTCCGCTCTTTGTGCAGAGCAGGTTCAACATCTATCAGGTTGGAGTTATGGGTACAATACTTCTGATAATGAACAGGCACAAGTCCGTAAAATTTGAATGGAGGTGGTGGATACCGCTCATCTCCATATTCATTTCAATTGCAGATTTCGCCTACTTCTATTCACTCTCGTTTGATGATGCCCTGATTGCGGTAATATCAATGATAAGGAGGGGGAGCGTGATTGTTTCTTTTGCAGCCGGTGCGCTCCTGTTCAGGGAGAAAAACCTTAAGGCCAAAGCGCTGGACCTTGGCCTTATACTTTTGGGACTTGCATTGCTGTGCTGGGGAAGCCTTCAGGGCTAGAAGCGGGCAAGTGACATGCGCCCCTTGAGGAACTCCTTGAGTCCTTCACCCTCAAGTATCTCAATGTCATCCAGAAGCCCGAGGACAAACCTCCCCACGCCCTCATATCCGCATATATTTGTCTGGAGAATGAAGTGCCCCGGATCATCAGGGGCAGGAGAGAGGTACTTCTCACCCATAGGGTATTCCTCCACAAGGAGGGAGGCTGCCCTGAGACCAAGCTTGAGCCTGATTGGAATCTCCTCAAAGCTGTTTATCCTGAAAATGTCCATGAGCCCCTCCTTATGGCTGGCCTCATGCTCCCAATCCTTCTCAAGGACTTCAACAGAACCAATCCTGGAGAGCTTGAAAAGCTTGTTCTTTCCTGACGAAATTTCGTATGCCCACACCTGAATATAGTTTGTGGTAAAGGAGAGCGGCTCCACAACCCTGTCGGAGACATTCTTGCTGTGGGCTGATGTATAGTTGTGCAGCACTATCTGCTTTTTCTGCTCAATTGCCTCAATGATGGAATTTACATTCCTGGCATTCTCCCCCTTGACCACGCACTCTGCCAACATCTTGAAGTCATATACGGAAGCCAGCTTAGCCTTTAGGTTCTGCTTTATGGCATTTGTGGGATCCAGACTCTCAATTGCAGAATTGAGGATATAGGCCTCCTCCTCGGTAAAATGGACAAGCTGGGAAATATCCTTGAAATAGCGCGATTTCTTGTCAAGCCTGAAATAGGGGCCGTTCTTGGAGATGAGGAACCCAGACTCCCTGAACGTATCAATATACCTGTATATTGTACGGGGAGAAGAATCCAACTTCTCACTCAAGTCCTCAATGGTGTATCTGTTGTTGGAGGTAAGGAGCATCATCAGCCTCAATACCCTCTCTATCTTTGGCTGGTCCATGGTTACAGCCCTTTAAGATAATCCTCTACAAGCCTGTAGAACCTTGAAATGTGATAGCCGTCACATAATCCGTGGTGGAATGAGATAGCAACCGGCATCATCATCTTTCCATCCTTCATTACAGCCTTACCTACATTTATGAGAGGCTTGCGTGAGCCGTAGCTGCACGATTGTGTAGCCGTTACCGAGGTAAAATGGAGATCCGGAAGGGCACTTACCACAACAAGGTCTGTAAATCCCTTTGCCTCGGCATCTGCCTCCTGGAAATATGGTTCAGGCTCTTCTCCTTCAATTGCTGCAATAATTTCATCCATTACAGCCGTAAACTTTTCAAAAGTGAGGTGATATGGCACCTTGATGCTTGTAAATTCACCGTTTTTGCCTGTCTGGATAGGGGTTACAAGGGCAATGCGGTCATAAAGGACAACCTTGTCCTCTCCGTCTATGTTTTCAATCCTGTACCTGAGTTCCTTTATCTCGTTTACCGAGCGGAGGATTGCATACACGTATTTCCTGAAGAATGATGTGCCGTTCAACTTTGAATCATTGTAGGCTTCAGTGCACTCTATCTCAGCCGTAATGCTTACCTGCGGATTGAGGAATTTCCTGTAAAACTCATAACTCTTCCTTCTCTCCCAGGTATGCAGGTTGATGATGGTTCTGGTGTTTGAATTCATAAGCTATAGATTTGAAAACAGATTTATGTCATTGTCCCAGGCGTTACCGGAATCGGGGACCTCATTTTTCTTTTGGAGGGAGTAGTCAGGCAGCTGTGAAACGAGCTCCATTACACGTCCATTTGCCTCAAGCCCGATTTCTCTTGGTGAAATGACCTGGATATTGGGCTGCCAGTCAAATATAAGATTATAGAATTCCCTGTTGGGAATTATGTTTATGGTAAACTCTATATCCCCGTTTTCGTGGAGATATGCCAGCTTCTGGGTAGGGTGGAGCGGGTTCAGCTTGATATATGGGGCAATCTTGTTCCTCACAAGGAACCTTATCTCCCTCGGTTCTCCGGAGAGTCTGGTAACTCCTATTATGTCCTTGAAATATTCGCTGGGATTGAAGGAATATTCGTCGGGAAAAGGGAGAATTGAATATGAGAAGTCCCTTATCCTGTCCAGAGGGAGCTTATATACTCCGTTAAGGCCATCCTTGTATCCCAATGCATACCATCTTCCCTTGTACTCCTTGAGGTAGAATGGGTAGAAGATGATGCTCATTATATTGTTTGAGCGGGATGAGTAGTATCCTATGCAGAGAGCCTTCCTGTGGATGATTGCATCATGTATGGTATCAAAGTATTCAAGTCCCAGATGGTTGGTGCGCTGCTCCTTGGAAACTACGCTCTCCCTTTTTTCCAGCCTGGCATTTATCTCCTCCTCAAGGATGTCGGTTATGTTTCTCAGCCCTGCAAGTTCACTGAAGGAAGTGTAGTGCTTCAGGTTTTCCACAAGCTCTGCCATGGCCTTGATGTTCTCCTTACCCAGCTTTGCCTTCTCAAGTGAATAATCAGGATCCTTGTACTTGTAGTATTTCTGCTCATAAACAACTATTGGAGCACCATAGCCCTTGTGCTTGTCACGCATTATCTGCAGGTCCAGCTGGAGCGACCTTACAGAAACCTTTGCTTTCCCCTTGGCCCCGTTCCTGCCGTTTATGGCGGCGGCACATGCGTTGATAAGGTCAATCAGGGTATATTTATGTTTCGTATCCCTGAGGCAGGCATCAATTGTCCTGTGCCTGAGAAGTGCATTGGAATAGTTGCTCATATCACAGAAATTTTCTTATACAAAGATAATAATTACTATCTTTATAGCGCAATTATTTTGCGTTACAAACACATTGTACCCCACGATTAACCCAAAAACCTGCTGAAAATGACACTGGACTCGGTATTTCCCTACGCCCTGCTTGTATTTACATCGTTCTTCACGCTTGTAAATCCTATAAGCATTCTCCCGGTTTACCTGGGGCTCACCTCTGAACTTGACCAGAAACAAAAGCTTGACATTGCCAGGAGGGCAGTATTTGCCGCGCTTCTCATATTGCTCGGATTTGCCTTCTCAGGACAGTTCCTCTTCAAGTTCTTCAGCATCTCAGTAGACAGTTTCAGGATTGTGGGAGGGGCCATTTTCTTTGTGGTGGGATTTGACATGCTCAACGCAAGGCTCTCTCCAATCAAGGGAGGAAAGGATGAAATCAACAAGGCTGCAAAGGACATTGCCATAACACCGCTTGCAATTCCTATGCTGTGCGGCCCCGGAGCTATAACCAATGCAATTGTACTTATGGAGGATGCCCACACCATCGCACACAAGGCCGCATTTGTAACTGCCGTGCTTCTGGTATTGATATTATGCTATATAATATTTGCATTCTCGGCCAAGATTGTAAAATACCTGGGTGAGACCGGCATTAATGTGATGCTCCGCATCATGGGACTCATAATCATGGTGATAGCCGTAGAATTCTTCCTTGCAGGAATAAGGCCGTTCATCAATTCATTCCTTGTACAGTAATGGAGGCCAGGGAGAAGAAAAAGGAGATAAGGAGGCAGATCAGGCAACTTAAGGCTTCTGTAATCCCCCAATCCGGGAAGCAGCTCTCAATGGCAATTCAAGAGAGGCTGCTGCAGATGGATGAGGTTTCATCAGCAGGGACAATCCTGCTGTATTATAATCTTCCCGACGAAGTTGCCACTACATACCTCCTGGAAAAACTCAGCAGCAGGACAGGAGGGGAGAAAAGGATAATCCTCCCCGTAGTTGACGGTGAGAACCTCCTTCTGAAGGAATACAGGCCTGGATCAATTTCCGGCGGATACTGCAACATCATGGAGCCGGAGGGGGATGAATGTATCCCTGCCGGGGAGATTGAACTTGCAATAATACCAGGAGTTGCCTTTGATGCGGGATGCAACAGGCTGGGGAGAGGCAAGGGATTTTATGACAGGCTGCTTCCGCAACTCAGATGCAGGACAATAGGTCTTGCCTATAGTTTCCAGATAGTTGATGAAATTCCATGTGAGCCTTTTGACAAGCCTCTGGATATGGTACTTACAGAAAATGCCCTCTATAGGGCACCGCTGTAGTTTATGTAGCTGAACACGAGGGAATCAAGCTGGCGGTAATACTGCTCGGCATTGATCTTTATATATGCTCCCTGTGAAATGAAGCCCTGGTCTATCTCACCCCTGATAATCTGCTCCCTGTAATAATTGGCGTCAAAATCTGGGGATCCTGCTCCCATTTCAGCCTCAATGAGTGCAAGAACCGGATAAGGGACATCTGCCTTAAGTGAATCGGTATTGTAACATTTCCCCCCTGAATAAACAGACTTGAGCTTATAATTGAATATGATTGAAGAATCATTTGCAATGAGCCCTGCCCTCAAATTCTGCTGGAGTTCAGGAAATACCTTTATAATCACACTGTCCTTTACTGCCCTCCTGTAGTTTACAGAGTTAATGACAGGCATGGCTGCAGATGTATCTGCAACCGCAACGGTATCAGCAACTGTAATGGAATCCGGATTGGGTACAAGCAGGGAATCTATAGCAAACGAATAGAGGAATGAGAGGGAATCTATCTTCCCTTTCAGCGCTTTCAGCTGTATCCTTGCCCTCAGGAGAGTATCAATCTGTTTCCTGATGTTCCTTACCTTCTCAATTTCAATCCCTGAAAATGAAATGCTGAGGAGGGAATCCGGTGAATTTAATGTAAGGTAATCCCTCCATCCGGCTACAATTGCATCTGCCTGCTCATTATTGCGGATGTTGAGTTCCTCCCACTTCTCCCTTAACTTGGTAAAGAGCGGTGAATTCAGTTCAGGACTGTTGATTGTCTGAAGGAAAGTATGGAGCCTGCCGTAGGTGATGTCCCTCCACCTTGCAGAATCCTGTGGGGTTGAGATATAGTTCCACTTCTCCTCAACAATAGAATAAGTTGTGAGGAAAGATTTGTCCTTCCTCACAACTCTGTCAATCTCTTTGGCTTTCAAAGGGTGCAGGATGGTCTTCTCAAGAGGGGAGGCACATCCTGTAACTATGAAAGCCGCTATTATGGCATATATGAGCCTAACCGACATACCTCACGCCCTGCTGCCACACACCGGTTATCTCATAATCCTTGTTCATGAGGACTACATCAGCATCCTTGCCCTCCTCAAGTGAACCAACCCTGTCAAAGCAGCCCATAACTTTGGCCGGAGTCTCTGAAGCCATCCTTACAGCATCCTCAAACGGTATGCCTGCCTCTACTGCAACCTTTACCACCTTGTCCATTGTGGCAATGCTGCCCGCCAATGAAGAGTGGTCCTTGAGCTTGCATACACCGTCTTCAATTATGAAATCTGAATCAGGCTCAACTTCCCCGTCGTATGCCGCATACTTAAGTGCATTGGTAATAAGGCTCATCCTCTCAACACCCTTGAGCTTGTATACAAGCCTTAGGATAGTGCCTGGAAGATGCCTTCCGTCTGCTGTAACCTCCACGCTCATGCCATCCAGCAGGAGAACGCTCTCTACAGTTCCCTCATATTTGTATTCACCCCTTTTGTGGAAGCCGGGCATTGCATTGTATAGCTGTGACACATGGCTGAAACCGGCCTCGTATGCATCCCTTACAACCTCAAACTCAGCCTGGGTATGGGTGATTGCCGCAACGATGTTCTTCCAGTTGAGCACCCTTGCCATATCGTAGGCACCAGGAAGCTCAGGTGAAAGGTCCCATCTCTTTATGCAGCTGATGTCTGAAAGTATCTTTGTGTATTCATCCTTGTCGGGATTCTTTGCACCAGGAAAGCTCTTGACCATCTGCGGGTTGAAGTATGGTCCTGCAACATGGATTCCCTTTACAGGGGAGCCCCCCTCCTTGAGGATCTCCTCACAAACTTCGGCTGACCTGTAGATCTTGTCAATCTTTGCAGTATAGATTGTAGGGAAGATGGTGGTTGCACCATGTTTCAGGTGGGCATCAGTTGCAATGTCAAAAGCCTTGCGGGTACCCTCCTTGTAGGCGTGGCCTCCACCGCCATGGATGTTCATGGCTACAAAGCCTGGAAGAATATAGTCTTCTTTCACATCCACAATTGAAGCGCCGACCCTTGGAAGGTCGCTGTTGGTGATTTCAAGGATTTTTGAGTCACTTAGAATTACTGAACCTCCTTCAAGCCATCCGTTGGGGGTAAGTATCTTTCCGTTTATGATCTGTGTAAGCATAATCTGTTATTCAAAGTTTTTAACAAGTTTACCCATAGCCCAAACGCCGCATACGTTAAGGTCCTTGTCAAGGAGGAGGATATCTGCATCCTTGCCTCTCTCAAGTGAGCCCTTCCTGTCATATACACCCATAATCTTGGCAGGGGTCTCTGAAATCATCCTGCATACATCATAGAGCGGTACCTCAGCCTTGAATGTCATTGTCTGGATAAGGCGGTCCATTGTTGCGATACTACCTGCAAGGGCAGACCTGTCGGCGAGCTTGCAAACACCGTCCTCAATGATTACGCGTGGGTCGAATGCAGTCTTGCTGTCACTTGCCGCACATGCAAGGGCATCTGTGATGAGGGCTGTCTTCTCAACACCCTTGATCTTGTAGATGAGCCTCAGGATTGTAGGAGGTACGTGTATGCCGTCTGCAATTGCCTCTACTGTCATGTCATCCATCAGGTAGATTGACTCTACTGTACCCTCATATTTGTACTCGTTCTTCTTGTGGAAGCCCGGCATTGCATTGTAGAAGTGGGTTGCATGGGTATAGCCTGCATCGTAACCGGCCCTGATGTCCTCAAACTCAGCCTGTGTATGTGCTACAGAAACAAGGATTCCCTTTGAAGATACATATTTTCCGAACTGGATTGCACCAGGAAGCTCTGGAGATGCATCCCATCTCTTGATGCAGCTGGTTTCCTCAAGAAGAGGAATATACTCGTTAGGATCAGGATTCTTGATATACTCAGGAATCTGGCCGCCGGCCATCTTCATGTTGAAATAGTGTCCCTCAAGATGGAGGCCGAGAACCGGGCTGTCCTTCTCTGCCATAATCTTTTCAGTTGTGGCTGCTGCTGCCCTGATCATAGGTATGCTTGAAGATGAAAGGGTAGGGAAGATACTGGTTGTACCATGCTGCATGTGTGCCTCAACAGCTGTCCTGAAGGCATCCTCTGTCCCCTCCATGAAATCCCTTCCGCCGCCGCCATGAACGTGTATCTCAACACCGCCGGGAACAATGTACATCCCCTTTGCATCTACAATTTTGGCTCCAACAACGGCAAGGTCGCAATTTGAAACTTCAAGAATCTTGTTGTCATTTATAATTACCGATCCATTCTTAAGCCAGCCTTGTGGCGTATGGATCCTACCGTTAACTATCTGTGTAAGCATTGTAATGATTTTAAAATTTTCCTAAACATACAAATTTAACCTTTTTTACTTACACTTCATCCAAAAAATGGAGCTATTTTACAAAATCAACGGCAGATGCAAGATTATACCCCTCTTCATACAGTGCGGTCAGCTTTGCAATGTCCTTTTCCATCCTGTCAACCTGCAGCGGTTTCTGCGGCCTGAGGACTGTAATGAGCCCTTTTTCCTCCATCTCTTCTATATAGCTTAGAGTAGCATTGTAGATTTCATTCCTCTGCAGGATAGCCCTCTGCAGCAGGGGATATTTCCTGTAGAAAAGCTTGTTGTAGAACGCCTCCTTCTTAATCTCCTTCCTGTACCCCCTGTTTCTGGTGAGTACAATGAAGTTATTCGGGAAACCCTGCCCGCGGGCATATCTTACCGGAATTGAATCTGCAATTCCTCCATCCAGCATTGGGATGCCGTCCACATGGGCAATGGGGCATACGTATGGGAGGCTGCTTGATGCCCTTACAATGTCAATTATCCTCTCAGGGGATTTCTTTTCCTCAAAATAGTTGGGCTCACCGGTAAGGCAGTTGGTTGTTACCATTACAAACCGCTCGGGCGTGGCGGCATACTTCCCATAATCGTATGGAATTATCTCCTGGGGAAACTTTTCAAACAGGAGCTTGAAGTCCATGATGTTCCTCTGGGTGAGGAGGTACCTCAGCCCCACGTAGTCATATTTGGCAAGGAGGTCTATGTTACTGTATTTTGCCCTCCCTTTTTGTCCCGACATATATGAAAGGCCATTACATGCCCCTGCACTTACTCCAACAGAAAAGGGGAAACGGATTCCCCTCTCCATGAAATTGTCCAATACTCCGCAGGTAAATACCCCGCGCATGCCGCCTCCCTCAAGGATAAGGGATGATTTATTATCAAGTATATATTTCATTCCCGACAGTAATTATACTGCAAATTTAATTGAATTATCCTGTATTTTACATTGCCAGGGCAATAACTTGCAACCCTCGGATGAGGTCCCCATAATTATAATTCATCCCATATACATCAGTTACAAATGCCTTAACACTTCGTCGTAGTCCGGTTCCCGGGTGATTTCGGGTACAAGCTGCACGTAGCGTACAATCTGTTCGGGATCAATTACAATTACCGCCCTGGCAAGGAGCCCCTGAAGCGGGCCGTCTTCCATGAAGAGGCCATAATCCCTTGAGAAGGAGGTGCACCTGAAATCTGAAAGGGTGATGAGATTGTCTATCCCTTCTGTTGAGCAGAACCTTGAATGTGCGAAAGGGAGGTCCCTTGAAATTGCCAGTACAAGCGTATCCTTCATGTTGGATGCAAGGTTGTTGAATTTACGCACACTCATTGCGCACACAGCAGTATCAAGACTTGGAAAAATATTGAGCACCAGGGTTTTTCCCTTAAGGTCATCAAGAGAAATAACAGCAAGGTCAGACTTTACAAGCTCAAAGGATGGTGCAGGTTTTCCAACCTCAGGAAGGGAACCGGACAATGTAACCGGATGTTTCTTGAAATTAACTTTTTTCATATCCATTTTTTCAGATTTAACAATTTATGATTATTTATGTTTAAATTTACATTGCAAAACAGGATATGATAAAACAAAACTATAAAAGACAAATGAAAAAGATTCTATTGCTACTTGCAGTTGCAGCCGGTCTTTACGCCTGCAATGCACAACAGGCAACACCAGCCAACCCGGATGCAGACACCGCAAAAGAGGCCCAGATGAGGGCATCGGGACTTGTGGACATCCATGACCTTGATTCAACAATTGCAGTTGACCTTATCTATGCAAAACCCTACAACTTTATGGGCAAGGTGCTCTACAAGGATGTAAAGAAAGCTTTCATGCTTCCTGAGACAGCCGAGAAGCTTGTGAAGGCAAACAAGCTCCTCAAAAGCATCCGTCCTGACCTCAATCTTATAGTATACGATGCAGCACGTCCTGTAAGCATCCAGCAGGAGATGTGGAACAGCGTTGAAGGTACAGATAAAGAAGACTTTGTAGCAAACCCAGCAAGGGGAGGCGGAAACCACAACTTCGGCAATGCCGTTGACGTGACCATCATTGACTGCACAGGACTTCCTCTTCCAATGGGTGCTGAATATGACTGCTTCGCAGACCAGAGCAGGACAAATATTGAGCAGCAGCTTCTGGATGAGGGAATCATAACCAAAAGGGAACTTGACAACAGGCTTCTCCTGAGGAGAGTGATGACAGAGAGCGGATTCCTTCCAATTGATGAGGAGTGGTGGCATTTCGACAACCGTCCTACCAAATATGCAAGGGCAAACTTCAAGCTCATCCCATAAGCGGATCCCCGCAAAATCTAATGAGGAGGCGCAAGCCTCCTTTTTTATTCCCGACAGATCATAATGCCAGACCGGATACAAAAAAAAGGGCAGCTCCAATAAGCCGCCCTTAATCTTTAAAAGCTGATATTGACTATAGCTGTGGACCAGCAGAAACCAATGCCTTACCAGCCTCGTTGCCGGTGAACTTGCTGAAGTTCTTGATGAACCTGCCTGCAAGATCCTTAGCTTTCTCCTCCCACTGAGCTGCCTCAGCGTAAGTGTCTCTTGGATCAAGGATACCTGAATCCACGCCAGGAAGAGCTGTAGGAACCTTGAAGCCGAAGAATGGAATCTCTTTAGTCTCAGCCTTGTCAATTGAACCGTCAAGGATAGCGTCAATGATTCCACGTGTATCTTTGATAGAGATACGTTTGCCTGTACCGTTCCAGCCAGTGTTTACAAGGTATGCAGTAGCACCTGACTGCTCCATTCTCTTAACGAGCTCCTCACCGTATTTGGTTGGGTGGAGTGAAAGGAATGCTGCACCGAAGCAAGCTGAGAAAGTAGGGGTTGGCTCAGTGATGCCACGCTCAGTACCTGCCAATTTAGCGGTAAATCCAGAGAGGAAGTAGTATTTTGTCTGCTCTGGAGTAAGGATAGATACTGGAGGAAGCACACCGAATGCATCAGCTGAAAGGAAGATTACCTTTTTTGCAGCAGGAGCCTTTGATTTAGGCTTGACGATGTTGTTGATGTGGTAGATAGGGTAAGAAACACGGGTGTTCTCAGTTACGCTCTTGTCAGCGAAGTCAATCTTGCCGTTTGCATCAACTGTAACGTTCTCCAAAAGTGCATCCCTCTTGATTGCGTTGTAGATGTCTGGCTCAGCCTCAGCGCTCAAGTTGATAACTTTAGCGTAGCAGCCGCCCTCGAAGTTGAATACGCCCTCATCATCCCAGCCGTGCTCGTCATCACCGATAAGCTCACGTTTAGGGTCTGTTGAAAGGGTAGTCTTTCCAGTACCTGAAAGGCCGAAGAAGATAGCTGTCTCACCTGCCTTGTTGGTGTTTGCAGAGCAGTGCATTGAAGCGATGCCCTTCAAAGGAAGGAGATAGTTCATGTATGAGAACATACCCTTCTTCATCTCACCGCCATACCAGGTGTTGATGATAACCTGCATCTTCTCAGTAAGGTTGAATACAACTGCAGTCTCTGAGTTCAAGCCGAGCTCCTTGTAGTTCTCAACTTTAGCCTTTGAAGCGTTAAATACCACGAAATCAGGCTCGCCATAGTTTGCAAGCTCCTCCTCAGTAGGACGGATGAACATGTTCTTCACAAAGTGAGCCTGCCATGCAACCTCCATGATGAACCTTACCTTGATTCTGGTGTTCTCGTTTGCACCGCAGAATGTATCAACTACATAAAGCTTCTTGTTTGAAAGCTCATCCTGTGCAATTTTCTTGAGCTCTGCCCAAGTCTCTTTTGTAACAGGTTTGTTATCGTTTTTATACTCCTCAGAAGTCCACCATATAGTGTCCTTTGAAGTCTCGTCCATTACAAAGAACTTGTCTTTAGGTGAACGGCCGGTGTAAACACCTGTCATTACGTTTACGGCACCAAGCTCAGTTACCTGTCCAACCTCAAAGCCCTCAAGGCCAGGTTTGGTCTCCTCTGCGAAGAGAACCTCATACGACGGGTTGTAAAGCACCTCAGTAGCTCCGGTAATACCGTACTTGCTCAAATCAATCTGTGACATATAAATCTATTATTTATAAAGGTTGTTATTTATTTTAAATTTTCCGTGCGCAAATATAACTAAAATAGCTCAATCCGCTGCCTTATACATGCTCAAAAACTTTGCCAAAAAAAATGTTACATTTGTCCTGACAAAATAGCACTATGACACCAAAGGAAATTCTGGAAAAATACTGGGGCTACAGCTCCTTCAGGCCGATGCAGGAGGATATCATAAATTCCGCCCTGCAGGGGAGGGACACCCTTGCACTGATGCCTACAGGGGGAGGAAAGTCCATATGTTTCCAGGTACCGGCAATGGCCAGGGAGGGGATATGCCTTGTGGTGTCACCCCTGATAGCCCTTATCAAGGACCAGGTGCAGAACCTCAACAACAGGGGAATCAAGGCGCTTGCCGTGTATTCAGGCATGACATACAACCAGATAGACATTGCCCTTGACAACGCAATATACGGTGACTTCAAGTTCCTCTATGTCTCACCTGAAAGGCTCCACACACAGATGTTCAGGGAGAGGGTGAGGAAAATGGAGATAAATTTCCTGGTTGTGGATGAGGCGCACTGCATCTCCCAATGGGGATATGACTTCAGGCCTGCCTACCTTGAGATCAAGGAGATAAAGCAGCTCATAGGTGATGTCCCTACAGTTGCACTAACTGCAACTGCAACAAAGTCAGTTGCGGATGATATAATGAGGATCCTGGATTTCAAGGAGAAGAACGTTATTTCGTCGGGATTCGAAAGGATAAACCTCTCGTACGTGGTGAGGAATGTGGATGACAAGTTCGGGAATATACTGAAGATTTGCAACGGGGTTCCCGGGACAGGGATTGTATATGTAAGGGAGAGGAAAAGGTGTGAGGAAATCTCGTCATTCCTCCGCCAAAATGGCATAACCTCGGATTTTTACCACGCCGGGCTCAGCAAGGAGCTGAGGAATGCGAAGCAGGATGCCTGGAAAAATGATGAGGTAAGGGTGATAGTTGCAACGAATGCATTCGGGATGGGGATTGACAAGCCGGATGTGAGGTTTGTGATACATTATGACATGCCCGATTCCCTTGAGGCATACTTCCAGGAGGCAGGAAGGGCAGGCAGGGACGGAGTACGCTCATACGCAACACTCCTGTGGAACAGCACCGACATAAGCAGGCTCAGACAGATACATACAATTTCATATCCCGATATTGAATACATAAAGGAGATATACCAGAAAGTGTTCATATACCTGAACATCCCTTACGAGGAGGGGTGTGACAGCGTAAGCAAATTCAACCTTGTGGAGTTTTCCAAGAGGTTCTCCCTGAATGCCGTATCTGCCTATTATGCAATAAAGTACCTTGAGCAGGAGGGGTACTGGGAGCTTACAGACGAGATGGACAACCCTTCAAAGATAATGTTCATTGTGGGGAGGGATGAACTATATAAAGTACAGATAGACAATCCTGAGCTTGACAAGTTTATAAAGTCCATATTGAGGATCTACACTGCTCTCTTCTCAAGGATAACCCCTATAGATGAAGAGTATATCGCGCGGGTGACAATGGATTCAATTGCAGGGGTGAAGGAGAAGCTCATACAGCTTTCCCGCAAGAAGATAATAAAATATATCCCAAGGGTAAGGACCCCTCTGATAATAATGAATACAGAGAGGCTGGTGGAATCCAACCTCTACATCTCCACAAAAAGGTATGAGGAGAGGAAAAACCTCTTCAAGCAGAGGATTGAGAGTATCATATCATACGCCAAGGATACGGAAAACTGCCGCAGCAGGCTCCTGATTGACTATTTCGGACAGGATGCGCAAAACAATTGCGGGATATGCGACATATGTCTCAAAAGAAAGAACCTTTCCAATCCCGCCGAAAGGAAGAAGGCTGCCGCAGCAAGGATAACCGGAATGCTGCAGGAAAACCCTGGAATGAAAATCGCCGGCATTGAGAGTGCTGCCGGCGACGAATATCCTTTCTACCTTGGAGTCCTGAGGGAGATGATAGACAACAATGTTGTCAGATGCCAGGGTGATTCCCTGTCACTCATCCAATAGGAACTCCTTGAGCCTCTGGTAAAGCAGATGTACCGGAAGCCCCACAACATTGAAATAGGAACCCTCAATCCCCTTGATTCCGGCATAGCCTATCCACTCCTGTACTCCATATGCCCCCGCCTTGTCAAAAGGCTTGTAGTTGTCTATGTAATAAGTGATCTCATCCATTGAGAGCTTCCCGAAGGTTACTTCAGTTGAGGCTGTGAATGAAACTTCCCTGCCAAGGCTTCTGATGCATACCCCGGTGAGGACCTGATGCCTGTTGTCCTGCAGCTTCATAAGCATCCTTACTGCATCATCCCTGTGAGCAGGCTTGCCCATAATCTCATCTGCACAGAGCACCATTGTATCTGCGGTAATGAGTATTTCATCTGCCGTGAGAGACCTGTGGAAACCGTGGGATTTCCCTTTGGCCATGTATTCAGGTATCTCAACAAGAGGCATCCCATCAGGGACGATTTCCTCAAATGTGTTTCCTGTATCAATTGTAAAATCCACTCCCAACCCGGCAAGAAGCTCCTTCCTGCGGGGGGATGCTGATGCAAGGACCAGCTTTCTGTTTCCTAGCAGTTCTTTCAGCATGTCATTTGAAGCAGTAACCGCCGTTGACCTCTATGATGCTTCCGTTTACAAAAGGGTTGTTGATGCAGAACCTTACGGCATCAGCTATTTCATCAACCTCTGCAAACCTCTTGATTGCGGTCTTGTTATAGATATTGTTCCTTATCTGTTGGGGCTTGTCCTTCTGCCACTCTGTCTCCACAAAACCCGGTGCAATGGCATTCACTGTAGTACCGGTCCCCTCAAAGAACTTCACCAGATTGAGGGCCAGTGCATGTACGGCTGACTTTGCAACTCCGTATGCGATTGATGTGCCATGAGGGTGTATACCCATCATGGAGCCGATGAAGACTATCCTTGAACCTGACGGGATTGCAGGGAGAAGGTCCCTGATGAGGAAAAGGCTGCTGTTCACATTCACCTGCATGGATATTTCCCATTCGGCATCTGTAATTTCTGCAAGGTCCTTCCTGACAGTTGCGCCTGCATTGTTCACAATACAGTCTATATGCCCCTTTGCAAGCATTGCAGCTGCAAAATCCTTCATCGCAGCCTTGTCCGCCTGGTTTGCACATATTATCTCAAATTCAGGTGAAATTGCTGCAAATTCAGCAGCAGCCGAATCAGCGGCAGCCTTGTCGCTTGAATAGGTTGCAACCACATGATATCCCTCTTTGAGAAGCATCCTGGCTATGGCGAGACCTATCCCTTTGGTAGCACCTGTAACTATGGCGTTTTTCATATTTCCACAAAGTTTTTCTTGCGTGTGAACTCCTCCATGGCACCCGCTATGGCAATGCTTATTGGAGGGAGCATCTTGATTGAGTTCTGCCTCTTGTTTACAATACACTGTATGAACTCCTGTATCTCATATCTGAGCCCCTGGCCGTCCCATTTGTAGAAGAATTTCTTGTTATGGTTCTGGTCCTCATACCTGAGCTCAAAGTAATCTGTAAGCCACCATGGGGCAGGTACGTATGCATACCCCTTGGTACCTGAAATCACCAGGTTGCCTTCTGTCTTCACACCAAGCCCAAGCTTGAATGAACATACGGCATTCGGGTATTGTACTATCCCCTTTGTATACATGTCTATACCGTCATCCATCCTTGAATAGAGGAAAAGACTGGTGTAGTTTACACCAAGTAGCCTGAAGATTGCCAACAGGGGGTAGGGGGCCAGCTCGTACATTGAGCCTCCTCCCTGCAGAGGGTCATATTCCCTTAACGACCTGTCGGGAAGAAGCTTTGAGAAAGAGGCGTCTATATCCACAACTTCCCCTATGACTCCACTCTTAATCATTATGATGAGGTGGTTGAATGCAGGGGAAAATGCAGTCTTATGGGCCTCAAGGAGGACAAGTCCCTTCTCTTTTGCCAATGAAAAGAGTTCCTGGGCCTGGGCCTTCTCAAGCACCATTGGGATTTCGCATATAACATGTTTTCCTGCCATCAGGGCCTCTCTGGCCAGTTCATAATGTGAGGGGTGAGGTGTGGCAACGTATACAGCGTCCACATCCTGCAGGAGTCCGCTATAGGATTCCTTGATATTCTGCAGCCCTTTCTGCGCAGAAAACCTGACAGCCACATCAGGGTCTATATCATAAATTGCAGAAATCTCAACACCGCTCACGTATGCAGACTCATCCACAAAACGGGCGGCAATCCTGCCAAGTCCTGCAATTCCTATCCTTACGGTATCCTGGGACTCGTTCCTGAGCATGGTTGAAGAGATTCCTTCAGTACGGGGAAGATACACAACCTTGCAATACTCATTGAGATAATCAAACTTGCCTTCCCAGTCAGAGCCTACGGTGAAGATATCTACACCATATTTCTGGATATCATCTATCTTCTGCCCGATATAATCTTCTATGATAATCTGGTCTGCAATGCCAGTGGCCTTTACAGCCTCCACACGTTCAAGGACATTGTTCCTCACGTTGAGCTTTCCCCGCTCCCTGTCAAACTTGTCATTGGTAACACCAACTATAAGCCAGTCACCCAACTCCTTTGCACGGCGGAGAAGATTCAGATGCCCCTCATGCAGAAGGTCATATGTGCCGTATGTAATAACTTTCTTCATGAATCACTTCCTTTTTATCTTCCCGAAAGTCTTGATGCTTGTATATTTCCTCCACAGGTTCACCTTGCGGCACTTTGGCACGCCATGGCGCCTGATGTAGTCCCTTGCACCCTCCAGCATCCTGTGGGCAACTTTACCGTCAAGATAAGGGTCATAGTTCTCCACAAACCATTTTCTCAGCTCCTTGTCCTCATCTGCAAGGGCCTGATCAAATGCATCGCACAGGAGGGAGACATCATCAATGTCCTTCCAGTATTTTCTCTCCGCAGATGCCTTGTAGGTGATTACCGGCTTGTCCTTGAGGAGGAATTCATATATTACGGAAGATGTGTCGCTGATCATCACATCTGAAATAAGCTGGTATTTTGCAACAGAGGTATCATCCATGAAGAGGATGTTCTCATTCTCCTTTGCAAGTTTCCTGTAGGCATCCGCCCACTCCTGTCTGGTAAGGGGATGGAGCTTTATGAGGATAAGGACATCCCTTTTGGCTGCAAGCTCCTTGAGGGGTTCCTCCATCACCGGCAATGATGTGAGGGAAGGGGAGAATGTAGGTGCATAGAGGACTATGTGTTTCTTGCCATATTTCTCCAGAAGCTGTTTTCTGCGGGGAAGAAAGGCATCCCAGTTCTCCTTTACCCAGTCCTGCCTTGGCCAGCCTGTCTCCAGCACCTCAAATGTCCCGTACCTGGCTGCAAGTTTCCGGAAGCCCTCAGTAAAATGTGGCCCCTGGGTGAAGTAGGTGTCAAAATAGTGCCTTATTACCCAATGACCCTTCTTCTCACCGGCATAGCCATGGAAAACCTGTATCTTCACTCCCGGAAGATAGTATGGGACAATTTTGCCCGGGACATAGATTGCCTCAGGGGAGAAATCATATACCTCTTGCATGCTGTTGGTCCAGCGCACCTTGCCGTTGAGGGGAAAATCCTTGATCTTTGGGGCATGGACATACCAGAGGAGTTCATTGCCGCCCTCCCTTTCCGCTTCCGCATGGATTGGGGAGAGTATATCTATAGAATACTTATTTTCACAAAACAATACTATACGCATATTACAAAGGTATGGACTTTTATTGATAAAATTGTATGAATTGAAAAGTTTGTATAATTTTGTAATGACATTAAAACAACTTATAAGGCTATGACATTTACAGAACTTTGCAACCCGATTTTTGAGCAGGTGATCAATGATTATCACAAGACAGACAACGTTGACACACCAATCAACAATCCGTATGAGCTTAAGACCATTGAGTACTACATATATCTGAAAAACTGGATTGATACAGTGCAGTGGCATTTTGAGGACATCATCAGGGACCCTAACATTGATCCTGTTGAGGCCCTTGTACTGAAAAGGAGGATTGACAAGTCAAACCAGGACCGTACAGACCTCGTTGAGCTTATTGACAGCTATTTCCTTGACAAATACAAGGATATCCAGGTTAAGGACGGTGCGGTAATCAATACAGAGAGTCCTGCATGGGCAATTGACCGCCTCTCTATCCTTGCCCTCAAGATATACCACATGAGACAGGAGGTTGAGAGGACTGATACAACTCCTGAGCACCATGCACAGTGCGAGAACAAGCTTAATGTGCTTCTGGAGCAGCAGAAGGACCTTTCATCTGCAATTGACCAGCTTCTTGCAGACATTGAGGCAGGAAACAAGTACATGAAGGTGTACAAGCAGATGAAGATGTACAACGATCCTAACCTTAACCCTGTACTTTACGGAAAGAAATAAACCGGGATGTCAAAGATACTGGTCATCAGACTTTCCGCAATAGGCGATGTTGCAATGACTGTACCTGTGGTGCAGTCATTTGCTGTGAAATATCCACAGAACCAGATTACTGTACTCAGCAGGCCAAGAATGTCCTCACTATTTGCAGGACTCCCTCCGAACGTGTCATTCATGGGAATTGACCTCCAGAATGAGTACAAGGGTGTGGCAGGGCTCTTCAAGCTGTGCCGCATGCTTGAGAAGGAGGGGTTTGACTGCATTGCAGACCTGCATGATGTCCTCAGGACAAAATTCATAAGGGGGTATTTCACCCTGAAGGGGCACAAATTCGCCCATATAGACAAGGGGAGGAAAGAGAAGAAGGCCCTCGTAAGGGAGGAGAACAAGGAGTTCAGGCAGCTGAAGAGCTCATTCCAGAGGTATGCGGATGTGTTCGGCAGGCTCGGCATGCCGGTAGAGACCTCTTTCAACTCAATTTACGGGGAGGAGAAGGGTGACATTTCAGCCTTTGCAGACCTTACAGGGGAGAAGGGGAGTGACAAATGGATAGGAATTGCCCCATTTGCAACCCATGCCGGGAAAATATACCCTCCTGAGAAGATGGAGAAAGTGGTGGAATTGCTGTCGGGAAGGGGAAATGTAAAGATATTCCTCTTTGGAGGGGGCAAGAAGGAGGTTGACATCCTGTCTGCCTGGGAGGCCAAATATCCCGGGACCGTATGTGTTGCAGGGAAGCTGAAAATGGACTCTGAGCTTGCCCTGATGAGCCGCCTTGATGTGATGGTGAGCATGGATTCCGGAAACATGCACCTTGCATCCCTTACAGCAACTCCTGTTGTCTCAATCTGGGGGGCAACACATCCTTATGCCGGGTTCATGGGGTGGAAGCAGAAGGAATCAAATGCAGTACAGCTGGAGCTCCCTTGCAGGCCATGTTCAGTTTATGGCAACAAGCCTTGCCACAGGGGTGACTATGCCTGCCTGCAGATTGCGCCGGAAACCATAACTGAGAAAATCCTCAATGCAATTTCATAAGATGGGAACAAAGATCATTGTCCATAAGGATTTCAGCCACCTGGAGAAATTCATCTGCTCTCTTCCCGACAGCTTTCCGCATAAAGGGGAGAAGCTCCATGACGGGAGGAACAAGGTGAAGAGGTTCAGAATAGCAAGGGAATGGGTGGTTGTAAAGAAATTCAAGAGGCCCAACATAGTACAGAAGATTGTCTATACATTCTTCAAGAGCTCCAAGGCAGAGAGGGCGTACCTCTTTGCGGAGAAGCTGAGGGGGATGGGAATCAGTACGCCCCATGAGATAGGGTATATTGAGATAAGGAGGAAAGGGCTTCTGGATGAGAGCTATTTCATCTCCACACAATGCTCGTACGCTGCATTGTCCCAGATTCTTGATGGGGAGAATTTCAGCGGGAAGGCAGCAGACGCACTTGCCGGCTATCTTGTGGAGCTGCATGAGAAGGGGATTCTCCACGGAGACCTCAATCTCACCAATATCCTCTACAGGATTGAGGATGACAAGTATGAATTTACCCTCATTGACACCAACCGCTCAAAGTTCAGGGAGAATCTGGGGAGAAACGAGTGCCTTGAGAACATGAAGAGGCTTACCCATGACAGGGAGCTGATGAAATACATTGTCTCGGCATACGCACAGCTGAGGGGATGGAACGGGGCGGAAACGGTTAAGGAAGTGATGGAGAGTCTCAACCGGTTTGAAGAGAAGATAAGGAGGAAACGCAAATTCCAGAAAATGACAGGACTGAGGAAATGACCCCAGTCCTGTTTCATTTATATGATTCCTGTTGTCATTTCCTTTCGCCCTGGCCGTATTTTCCGGCATATAGTTCAGCATCAAACTCCCATTTTCCCTGAATCTTGAGCACCTGCTCAATAAGGTCCCTCACACAACCCCTTCCGCCCGGGTACAGCGAAACATAATCACACACATCCTTTACCTCCTGAACTGCATCTGAAGGGCAGACAGCCAATCCGCACTCCTTGAGGATAGGGATATCCGGGATGTCATCACCTACAAACGCTACCTCTTTGGGGGAGATGCCGCATTTGTTGCAGAAATCATGGAAATCAGGGAGCTTGTTCCTGGATTTGAGATAAATGTGCTCAACCCCAATCCCTTCAAACCTCTTTCTTACAGATTCTGAATATCCGCCAGTAATGATTGCAATGTGATAACCGCAAAGATAGGCCCACCTTACACCGTAGCCGTCCTTTGCATTGTGAATCCTGAGGAGGTCGCCGTCCGGCATCACAAGCACGCTGCCGTCTGTGAACACGCCGTCCACATCAAATGCGAACCCCTTTATATCCTTTAGTTTTGTCTTATAGTTGCTCATTGTAGTATAAATGTATCTTCTGCAAAGATACAACAAAGAAACGAAAGTGAGTGCGAAACGGGGAAAGAATGTTGTCTGTTAGTGATTTGACAGTATTTGCAGGGATGTTGCAGTGCCATCAAATGCCGATGAAAAGCCAAGAAATGACAAAGTTTCGTTACTATCTCGTTACTTTGATTTTTGACTTTGAACGGTTGTTCTGGTTGCTGTAACAGGCTGAATAGCAATACATGTTAAGCTATTGTGATTGCAAATATAGCGAAGTTTCTCATATCTTCGTTTCGCTTTCGCTTCGGCTGATTCTTTTGCACCGATACGCTGTGTTTTGCTTACCGTCACTCAACTCTACCATAAATAATTTTGCAAACAAAAAAGTAGAGTTATGAGCAGAAGCACTTTCAGAGTATTATTCTATCTCAAGCGCAATGCCCCGAAGAAGAACGGGCTTGTACCTGTGATGTGCCGTATCACCGTAAACGGCAAGATCTCCCAATTCAGTTGCAAATTGGATGTGGAGGAAAAGTTATGGAATGTCAATCTCGGCAGAATGTCGGGAAGAAGCGTTGTTGCACAAGAAGCCAACAGAATGTTGGATAAAATCAGAGTAGGCATCAATAAGGCTTATCAGGAAATTATGGACAGGGATGGTTATGTGTCGGCAGAGAAAGTTAGAAACGCATTCTTGGGTCTGGGGCAGAACCATAAAACCTTGCTTGCCGTATTCCGTCGGCATAATGAGGATTATGCCAAGCAAGTGGGCAAGATGAAAAGCCAACGCAGTTATTGGAAATACTGTACCGTATATAACCATTTGGAAGAGTTCATCAAGCATCGCTACAAGGTAAGCGATATTGCCTTGCGTGAGCTGTCCCCTGCATTCATTACTGATTTCGAGTTATTTCTCCGTACCGAGAAGAACCATTGTACCAATACCGTATGGTCTTATATGATGCCGTTCCGCAGTATCATATATACAGCCATCAACAACGGTTGGTTAC
>CAYYVA010000019.1:0-32432 GCA_964475015.1 uncultured Muribaculaceae bacterium | reverse complement strand
GTGCTGCAGCTGCTGCACTTTACGGTTCACGTGCTGCTGACGGTGTTGTATTGATTACTACAAAGAAAGGTTCTGAGGGTGCAGTAAAAGTTAACTTCTCATCTAAATATACTTACTCATACGCTGCATCAGTTCCTGAGATTCAGGATGTTTACGGTGCAGGTAGCTACAATGAGGCAGGTACTTTGGTAACTGAGAATGTTACTTCTTCTTGGGGTGAGAAAATTAACGGCCAGACTTATGACAACGTTAAGGATTTCTTCCAGGGCAGCTCAGTATGGGATAACAGCTTCAGCGTAGCAGGCGGTAACAAGACCGGTAACTTCTACCTTTCAGCTTCACGTTATGATCAGGAGGGTACTATCCCTGGTACAGGTTATGATAAGACCACTTTCCGTTTCAACGGCGAGCAGAAGTACAACAAGCTTACTGTAGGTGCTAACGTATCTTACTCTGTTGCAAACACAGACAAGACCCTTACTTCATCAGGTCTTTACAGTGGTGGTGGTAACGGTACCATGACAGCTCTTTACGGTTGGTCAAGAGACAGGCAGATGTCTAACTGGATAAATTCAGATGGTACCAAGGTGCAGCTGTTCCCTAACATAGCTCCAGAGAGCCAGGTTGAGAACCCTTACTGGATCATCAACAAGAACAAGATGACAGATAAGAACGAGCGTATCACAGGTGCTGTAAACGTAAGCTACGAGTTTACTGACTGGTTGAACATTGCTGCAAGAATTGGTCTTGACTCATATACCAACGATGCATACACTTACATTGCTCCAGGCGGTAACGTTAATGAGATGTACCAGAATGGTCGTTTGAGCAAAACCAAGATCAAATACAACTATTTGAACACCAATGTAATGTTGAACTTCCACAAAACTTGGGGAGACTTTGATGTAGCTGCATTGGTAGGACATTCTTCAGAGAAGACCGACCGTTTCTCTAACGCTATGTGGGGTTGGAATTTTACTGTTCCAGGTACAATTTCATTCGGCAACATCCTTGAGGAGAACAAATTCTTCTCTGACGGTACAAGCAAAAAACGCCTTGTAGGTGTTTATGGTGAGGTTCGCGCTTCTTACAAAAATATTGCATACTTGACAGTTACAGGCCGTAACGACTGGTCATCTACTCTTCCGGTTGACAACAGGTCTTACTTCTACCCATCAGTATCAGGTTCAGTAGTATTCACAGAGCTTCTTCCTAAGAATGATGTCCTCACTTTCGGTAAGATCCGTGGTTCATGGGCTGAGGTAGGTAAAGATGCTTCTCCTTATTCAACCAACACTTATATGTGGGATTCAGCTACAGTTCTCGGTAACTTCGTAGGTATCGGTAACAACTGGTCAGCAGGTCACAAATTCTTGAAACCAGAGCGCCAGAGAGCTTGGGAGATTGGTACTGAGTTGAAATTCTTCAACGGCAGATTGGGTGTTGACTACACATACTACAAATCTGAGACACGTGACCAGATTGTAGCTCCTCGCCTTACCCAGTCTACAGGTTATATCTTCTTTGCAATGAACTCAGGTTCAGTTAAGAATGAGGGTATGGAGCTGATGATTACAGGTACTCCTATTGACAAGAAGGACTTCACTTGGGACATCACTTTGAATATGGCAGGTAACCGCGGTACTCTTGGTGATTTCGTAGATGGCATTGAGTATTTCTATGTAACTGATGCACAGATTGGTGGTGTTAAAGCTGCTTCAATCCCTAACGGCGGTTACTTCCTCGGTTTGACAGGTAGCCAGTGGCAGAAGGATGAGGCTACAGGCAAATTCCTTGTTGATCCAAACACAGGCCAATACAAACCAACTGCAAGTGATGCAAATATTGTTGCAAACCGTGAGCCTAAATTCACCGGTGGTTTGACCAACAGCTTCCGCTACAAAGACCTTTCATTCTCATTCCTTTTGGACTTCCGCGTAGGTGGCGCAGTTTACAACGGTACACAGTACTACTTGACTCAGAGAGGCCAGTCTATGATGACTTTGGACCGTGATGCAGTTACAGTTTCAGGTATCAATGCCAATACTGGTGAGCCATTTGAGCAGACTTACCAGAGAGGCCAGAATTACATTGTTGCAGGTGTAAGCAAATCAGGTGAGTATATGATTCAGGATTACTGGAGCAACTATGGCAAACATGCAGACAACTTCTTGACAGATGTTAACTGGTTGAAACTCCGTGCAATCAACGTATCTTATGATTTCACTAAACTTATCAGCGGCCAGAAATTCATCAAAGGCTTGACAGCTTCATTTACTGCAAACAACCTGTTCACCATTACCAACTATGAGGGTGGTATGGATCCTGAGGTTGCTGCAGCTGGTACAACCGGTGGTTCAGGTTCCGTAGGTATCGACTACTGTGGTGTTCCTGTTCAGAGATCATTTGCATTCGGTCTTAACTTAACATTCTAAAAATTTAAAAGATTATAAAGATGAAGAAATTATTATATTCAGTTTTATCCCTGATCTTGATTTTTGGAGCAACTTCTTGTGACAAATGGTTGGATGTAAACACTAACCCTGATACCCCCAACAACCAGAGTGCTTCAGTAGAAATCAGATTGCCGTGGATCCAGCACTACTACATGTATGCTTATGGATCTGCGAGCGTTAGAACAACAGCTGTTGCTCAGGTTATTACAGGGCGCCAGTCAGGTAATCACATGCTTGGAATGGCAACTTGGGATCCTTGGCAGGATAACAACATCACCCCTTACCAGCAGTGGTTTGTAGGTGCAGCAAACAATATTCCAGATATGATTACAAAGGCTCAGGAGACAGGTGCTACACACTATGAGGCCGCTACATTGGTTCTCAAATCTATGGGTTACATCATGATGGTTGACCTTTTTAGTGAAATTCCATATTTCAATGCTATTGGTCCTGACTTCTCTCCTTCTCACGATACTGGAGATGTAGTATATGAGGCTTGTCTTGCTGACCTTGACAAGGCTATTGAGCTCTTCTCTGCTCCTCAGCAGGAGGGTGCCACCCCACTTTCAGCAGGTGATACCTGGAACGGCGGTGACGTACAGAAATGGATCAAACTCTGCTACGGTCTTAAGGCACGTTGGTTGGGTACTCTTTCAAAGACTGACCAGTACAATCCACAGGCTATTTTGGACGCTATCAGCAAAGCTCCTCAGTCAAACTCTGAGAATATCAAAGTAACTCACTACAACGTTGAGACTTCAGTTGCTGCCCCTATCAACGGTGATGCATTTGGCCCTAACACCATCTACAACACTGCAGCTTGGAATGCTAACCAGAGACTTAACAAGTGGTATATTGACCTTCTTACCAACTTCAAAGGCTCAGGTGTTGAGGACCCACGTGCTGACAAGCTTATCCCTTCAAAGATGTGGAATGTTGAGTTGAGCGAGGATGGTTCATCTATCAAATCTTACGAGTGGATGAGAGATTGCGGTGTTAATGTTCAGGGCATTGACGAGGGATGGACTAAGAACAGATACGACGCAGGTGATCTTGTACAGCTTTGTACACCAGCACTTAAAGATGTAACTAAAACATACGCGAATAAAGATATCCTTGATAACTATACTTCTGTTGATGCATTCATTGCAAATGTGAAGAAATTGTTCAGTGAGAAAGCTGCTACCGTTGTAAAGGGTGCTGACTCTGTAAAGATCACTTACCACAAAGGTACAATGTATGCTAACTCTAACAATGTTCAGCAGGTAGAGGATGTTAAATATGTTAACATGAGAGCAGATGCTGTATTCCAGACTGCTGGTCTTTCAAAGACTGACATGAACTGCTACAACTCAGGTGAGAATGCTACAACCAGAGCTTTGGGCTTGGTACAGGGTACAGGCGGATTCTACACAAGACCTGATTCTGATGCTGATATCCTTACTTACTCTGAAATGTGCTTCCTGAAAGCTGAGGTATTGTTCCGTCAAGGTGACAAGGGTGGCGCACACGCTGCTTACATTGAGGGTATCAAATCTCACTTTGCACGCATGAACGACAAACTTGCTCAGTGGGATGGTAGCGGCAGCAGCAAAACTGCAAGAGGCTTTGATGTATCATTCGCATACGCTCCAATGGCACAGGCTGACATTGATGCTTACATGGCAAGTGCTGCTGTTGCACAGTCTTCAGCCGAGCTTGAGATGTCTGACATCATGATGCAGAAACTCATTGCTATGGGCTTCAACTTCCAGAACTGGAATGATGTTCGCCGTTTCAACTACAATGTTGGTAATATCGCTGATTTTGGTGTAGTTTATGAGTTTAAAGAGCCAATGCACAGAATGAAATCAACGTCTGAGTTTGATTCAGATCCTAAATCTGACAGATACTACCCAAGACGAATGATGCAGTGTTACCTTGAGACTGACTACAACACTGAGGAGACAACAAAACTTATCCTTGAGCTTTACGGACAGTATGGTGTTGAGGGAAGTTTGGATCCTAAGATCTTCTCTATCCCTGTATGGTGGGACTGGACTAAATAATCAGACCCTATATAAACTCTAAATATTTGAAGGTGGCCTGCGCTCTGCAAGGGCCACCTTCTTTTTTCATTCTACCATCCCGGATTCTGCGGGAAGTCAACACCCTTTATGTTGTAGAGGGTGAGCTGCCCGGTAGGGATCGCATCCAAGTAGTTCTTCGGCACCTCAACGGTGCGCCCTGCCGCTGCTCCGTATGGGAGTATATACCCTCCGGTATCAACTGTAAGGCCGTCGGGAAGGGTATATGTGCTTCCTGGGGCTGCTGTAATCCTGGCTCCCTTGAAAATATCCGGCTTTACTGCCGGATTGAGGTATTCCAGCTTGCCCCACCTGCGGATGTCCCACTCCCTGAAGCCGTCCATAATGAGCTCCGAGCGCCTTTCCCTGCGGATTTCCCACAGGAGCGGGGTTACATCAGGATCACGCAGAGGATCGTCGGGAATGGAGGCCAGCAGAAGCGGTGCCACCCCTCCCCTCTCCCTGAGCATGTTCACTGTTGCATCCAGGGTGCTCTGGGTAAGAGTCCCCAGCTCGGCAGATGCCTCTGCCCAATTGAGCATCACCTCAGCCAGCCAGAAGATTGGGGCATCTGTAGGGTTGTTGGGGGCCAGAATCTCAGAAGCGCCCAGAGAAGGGTTATTAAATTTTGTTATGATATATCCTGTGCTGGAGGTGAACCCTTTCTCGTTAGGGTTTCCTATGTATGCCAGTTCATCCCCCACAGACTGCACCAGCCTCAGATCCCTGCCCGAAAGCATCTGGGATATGGTCTCATCGCCCGCATACATTGGAGACAATGAGATTGGGAGCCCGTCTGAGCACAGGAATGAATCCACCGCATCTTTTGTGAGGCCGTCCATCATGGTGCTGCTGTTGGTATACCCTATCACCGAATGGGTAAGGATACCTGAGACGTATGATTTGTAGAGGAGCACCTCAGGGTTCTTGGAGAGGTCCAATGAGCCGTAGAGTTCATGATATACCGGAGTGAGGGAGAATATCCCCTTCCCGACAATCTGTTGTGATGCTCCCTCTGCAATTTTCAGCAGCTCTGTAGCGGCAGCCTCATCCTTCCCCACATATCTGGCGTATGTCCCTTCATAGAGGGCCACCCTTCCCATATAGGCCAGGGCAACCTCGCTGGAGAGCATGTTCACATCCCCTACTGCCCTGTTCCTCTCTATGGTACGGAGGTTCTCCGCCGCGAACTGCAGGTCTGCCATGATGCTGTCCACTACCGCCGCACGGGGCATCCTTGGGGCATAGATAGCCTCCGCATCGCTCTGGTCCAGGTATTCATCTATATACGGCACGTCACCGAAATGGCGCACCAGGTTGGCATATTCAAATGCCCTGAAGAACCTGGCCACACCAAGGTAGTGGGCCGCAGCCTCGCCGGAGAGCATCTGCATCTGCGGCACCCTCTCCAGCAGGAGGTTTGCCTTCCTTATGTATGTGTAGTCCCAATGGGAATTTGCTGCCGGGGCGGTTACGGGGAAGAGGTCCATTGAACGGGCCGCCTGGTCATCCGTAAAGGTGGTGAAGTAGAAATCCCCGTTTGTACCTGTACCGTAACCTGTAAAGAGGTTGTAGAACTCCCAGCAATAGGATTTCACGTTGTTCTCGCTTGTCCAGAAGTTGTTGTCATCAAAGACAACCTTTGAACCGCGGTTGAGGAAATCCTTTGAGCAGGAAACGGCACCGGCCCCTATGGCAATTGCCAGAAATGCTGTCAAATATGTTTTCATATCATTATTTTTTACGTTGTCCTTTTTTCTATCTTCTACATTGTCAGCTGTATTCCAAATGAGAGTATCCTCTCAAACGGTGCTGTCCTGCCATAGAAGTTTGAGGTGGAAGAGCCTGCAGTTATCTCCGGGTCAATAGGAATCTTCTTCTGCGAGAATTCCAGGAGGTTCTCCCCGCTGAAATATATCCTGGCCTTTGTGAGGTTGGCCCGGCTGATCAATTTGTCGGGAAGAGAATAACCTATTGTAAGGTTCTTGAGCCTCAGGTATGAGAGGTTCAGCAGGTATTTTGTCTGCGGATAGAAGTTGTTTCCGCTGTTGGCCGCCGCATTTGCCATGTATCTTATCCCGTTGATTGCGGAGGTTGCGTTTCCGGTGTATGGGAGAGGGTATTTGGCATCAGGGTTATCAGGGCTCCAGAAGTCCATCTGGTGCTGGTACATCACGTCTGCACCACGGTAGTACGGGATTGCCTCGTTTCCGGTTGCCCACAGCTGGCGCCTGCCTATACCCTGGAAGTAGATGTCCATGTCAAACCCTTTCCATGAGCCACCTATCCTGAAGCTGTACTGGTAGCGCGGGGTGGTGTTGCCTATTATCTTGAGGTCTCCGTGGTCCTGCAGGGTTGATTTGCCCGCATTTATCACGTTGTCTCCATTGAGGTCCCTGAACTTGATGTCGCCAGGGCCATACACAAAGTTGCCGCTCTGGAGCCCCACCTGGCTTGGAGAGGCTGCCACATCCTCATCTGAGGTGAAGTAGCGGTCTGTAACGAAACCCCATATCTCACCCACTGTCTTCCCCTTATAGTTGGAGGTAAGGAGATTGCCTGAGTTTGCATTCCACTCTGTTATCACACTCTTATAATCGCTCACATTCACGTTGGCATAAATGCTCAGGCCGTTGGCAAATGAGTGGCTGCCGTCTATTGTAATCTCCCAGCCGCGGGTGCGGAGGCGCCCGTCGTTCACCATTGCCGCAGCTGTCCCGAATGTCTCCGGAAGGGTCTCCCCCACGCTCAGCATGTTGCGGTTCTCCCGCTGGAACCAGTCGAAGGTTATGCCATATTTATTGTTGAGGAACCTGATATCCGCACCTATATCCAAGGTGGCAATGTCCTCCCAGAAGAGGTCATTGGAGACATTGGCAGGGAGCCCTGTGTAAAGCACCCTGGCACCGTCCACAAGCCAGTTGGCATAAGCAGTGCCCATTGTGGCAATGAAACGGTCGGTACCCACATTCTGGTTCCCGATGATTCCGTATGAACCCCTCAGCTTGAGGTCTGAAACCACCCTCTTCAATGGGGCGAAGAAAGGCTCCTCAGACACCCTGTATCCAAGTGAGAAGGATGGGAAGAATGCCCATCTGGAGTGTGACGGGAAGTTTGAAGAGCCGTCATACCTGCCGTTAAGCTCTGCAAGATACCTGTTCTTGTAGTTGTAGTTGATTCGCCCGAACCATCCTGCAACGGCCCAGTCACTGGCATCCCCGTTTACTGTTGCGGCACCGTACGCCAGAGGGAGCTCCCCCAGCTGCTTGTCCATAAGCCCCATCTTCTTTGAGTACTGCTGCTGGAATGTACCCTTCTCCACATTGAGGCCGGCTGTAACCTTTACGGTATGGTCCCCGAATGTCTGCTCGTATGTGGCGTATGTGTTTGAGGTTATCTGGGTGGTCCTTGAAGAGGTGAAATCCACCTCATCGTATGAACTCCCCGGAAGCTTGGTGTTGTAGTTGAGCCCGCCGCCCCAGAAATCCCACATGGCCACATAACCGCCTGTATTGTGGATGTTCTTGTGCCTTGTGGAGTATGCAAACTCGCTCCTGAGCTGCACCAGGTCACCTATATAGAAGGTTGCGGCAATCTGGGCGTTCTGGTATGTCTCCCTGCTTGTGCTGTAGGAGGCATTGTGCAGATAACCCGGTATGTGCCTGAACCATGCCTGGGTACCGTTCTCATCTGTATATGTCCCGTATGGGAAATAGGTGCCCCAGCGCCACATGTAGTAGAACGGGTCCTGATACTTGTACGGGAAGTCAAAGTCCTGCTGCCTCATGTTGAGCCTTGCATCCAGGTCTACCCACCCGGCAGGCTTGGCGTTCACGCTCAGGGAGAGGTTGTATTTGTTCAGGATATCCGGCTTGATCTTTAGGATACCCTCCTGGTACTGGTAGCCGCCGCTGAGGACAAAGCTGATCTTCTCGCTGCCGCCGGTCACCTGCAGGTTGTGGCTCTGCTGTGGGGTCCACTTCTGGTACATCTCCTTCACAGGGTCCCACAGCCTGTAGAAATAGGTGACCCCGTCCAGGATTTCAAAATCCTCACCCATAATCATGTTGTGCCCCCTGCGGTTGTGGGAGTAGTTCTCCACCCAGTTGGTGATGCCTGCCATAAGTGGCTGGGCCTTCATGCCGAACATGTCAAATGCCTGTTTGCCGCGGGCCATGGCTGCCTCCATTGCGGCAATCTCAGCAACTGCATCCGCAGGGAACTTTGGAAGCACTGTTGGGGTTCCCCATGAAAAATTGTTGGTGTAGCTGGCTGTGAACCTTGTACCCATCTTGCCGCTCCTGGTCTTGATGAGGATTACGCCAAAGGCTGCCCTGGCACCGTAGATTGAGGTTGAGGCGGCATCCTTGAGCACGGAGATGCTCTCTATGTCATCTGAATTTACCAGGGAGATGTCGCTCACCACCACATTGTCCACCAGAATAAGCGGACTTCCCCCGTCTGTGGCATTGAGGGAGCCCATACCCCTTATGTTGATTGCAGGGGACTGGTCAATTGCTCCGTTGGAGAATGTGATTGTGAGGCCCGGAACCGCACCCTGCAGTCCCTTGGCCGGATCTGTAAACGGCTTGCTCTCAAGGGTGCGCCCTATGTTCACGGTAGATACCGCACCCGTAAGGTTCTCCTTCTTCTGGGAGCCGAAACCCACCACAACAAGTTCATCCAGGAGGAGATTGTCATCCTTGAGGACAACATCCACCACCCCCTTCCCGTTCACAGGTACATCTGTCTTCTTCATCCCGATGAGTGAGAACTCCAGGATGCCGTCTGCAGGGGAACTTATGACATATATGCCGTCTATGTCAGTTACCGCCACACTCCCCTGCTCACCCTTTACCATAACGGATACCCCAGGCAGGGGCTCTCCGCCGGCATCAACCACCTTTCCTGTAACCTTTATCCTTTCCTGTGCCCAGGCACTGGAAATGCTCAGGAAAACCAATAATCCCAGAACTGCAAGCCACCTTCCGGCCGCATTTCCGGCACCGGGCCCTTTTGTGCGCCTGGTGTTGTAACCGTTTGAATAACACATAGGTTGAATTATTTAATGTCTGTGGTTACTAACAAAATTCCTCTACTTTGGTTTAGATTTGCTAAATTTGCCCACATGTTGGCGGCAAAAAGCAAAATACTCCTTTTCCCATACTGGATAACATTGAAGTTCAGGCATTTCCTTTACAACAAGGGAATCCTTAAGAGCACATCATATCCCATTCCCGTGATATGCGTGGGGAACATCACCGTGGGCGGAACCGGCAAGACTCCTCACACTGAGATGATTATCCGCATGCTGCAGGAAAAATACAGGATTGCAGTCCTCTCACGAGGATACAAGAGGAAGAGCAAGGGGTTCAGGATTGCCGGCCCCGGAGACACTTTTGCCGAGATTGGGGACGAGCCAATGCAGATAAAGCACAAGTTCCCCCACATAACCGTTGCCGTATGCGCAGACAGGCGTGAAGGGATAGAGAAGCTGCTGGCATTGCCTGAGGGCAGCGGAGCGGGTGCTGTGGGCGGTGCGGCGTGCCGTCCGGAGCTCATCATCCTGGATGACGCCTTCCAGCACCGGAGGGTAAAGCCGTCCCACTCAATAGTGCTGATGAACTGGAACAACCCCATCTACAGTGACAACCTCCTCCCTATAGGGCGCCTGAGGGACCTCCCTGAACAGATCCGCCGCGCAGACAGCGTAATTGTGACCAAATCCCCACGCTTCGGGGAGCATGACAGCATCATTGATGATGAACTGGCGGCAGAGCAGCTTGTGCCCGTAGAGAAAGAGTGGCGCAGGAAGCTGCACCTGAGGGATGACCAGAAGCTCTGCTTCTCAACCATCATGTACGGTACCCCCGCCGGAGTGGAGGGCGCTGAGGCGGACAACCGCTACCTCTACTCAAAAAATGCAATCTTCTTCACAGGAATAGCAAATGACAGGGAGTTCAGGGACCACATTGCCAGCTCATACGAAATACAGAGCTCCATCAAATTCCCCGACCACTACAGCTTCACAAAATACAACATAAAGGATATCAACAACTGGGCGGCCCTCCACCCTACCGCCGTTGTATTCACCACAGAAAAGGACTGCATGAGGCTCACCGGCAACCCATACCTAAGCCCTGACCTCAAGAAAAGGCTCTTCTATATCCCGATAGAGGTTAAAATCCTGGGCTGCCAGAACTTCCCTGAGGCAAAATAGAGCCCCAGCGGGAAGCAACATAATCAAGCAGCTCCACAACCTTCTCCGGATCGTTTTCGGTAACGAGCTTCAGGCGGGTCTCCTTGAAATCGGGGAGGCATTTGAAATAGTTGCTCAGGTGGCGGCGCATCTCGAGCACCCCTACCCTGTCACCCTTTACGGAGATTGATTTGGCAAAGTGCTTCTTGGCCAGCTCCACCTTCTCCACTACGGTAAGGGGCTGCATCTCTTCCCCATGTTCCAGATAGTGCCTTATCTCCTTGAATATCCACGGGCGGCCGTAGGTGGCACGTCCTATCATTATGCCGTCAACGCCATATCTTTCAAAGGCTGCCGCCGCTCCTGGGCCGTCCGTGATGTCTCCGTTGCCTATGATGGGGATGTGCATCCTGGGGTTCTCCTTTATCTTCCCTATGAGGGTCCAGTCTGCCTCACCCTTGTACATCTGGCATCTGGTGCGGCCGTGGACTGTAAGGGCCGCTATCCCCACATCCTGGAGCCTTTCGGCCAGCTCAACTATTATCTTGGAATCCTCGTCCCAGCCGAGGCGGGTCTTCACGGTTACAGGGAGCTTCACCGCCTCCACCACGGATTTGGTTATCTCCACCATTTTGTCGGGAAACTTCATCATTCCGCTTCCTGCGCCCCTCCCTGCAATCTTGCTTACAGGGCACCCGAAGTTGATGTCTATGATATCCGGGCCTGCCCCTCCGGCTATCTGTGCGGCATTTTCCGCCATTCTAGCCGCCTCAACCATTGCCTCGGGGATATGGCCGTAAATCTGGATTCCAATGGGTTTTTCATAGTCAAATGTGACAAGCTTGGCAAGGGACTTCTTGGCATCCCTGATGAGCCCGTCCGATGAGACAAACTCCGTGTACATCATATCCGCCCCGAACTCCTTGCATATATACCTGAAAGATGCGTCTGTCACATCCTCCATCGGAGCCAAAAAAAGGGGCTTGCTGCCCAAATCCAGATTACCTATTTTCATTATCTTTGTTGATTGTTAGAGCGCAAATTTACAAAATTATGATGGAACCACGCAAATTGAAGAGGATAGGGGTACTCACCTCGGGAGGGGATGCTCCGGGGATGAATGCTGCAATAAGGGCTGTTGTAAGGACAGCAATATATCATGGGATTGAACCTGTAGGGATCATGAGGGGATACCAGGGGATTCTGGACAAGAGGTTCATTGGGATGCAGTCCCACTCTGTTTCCAAGATTATAAACAAGGGGGGCACCATGCTCAAGTCCAGCAGATGCCCGCAGTTCAAGGAGGCGGAGGTGAGGCAGCAGGCTGTCGGGAATCTGAAAGAGGCAGGGATTGATGCTCTGGTGGTGATTGGGGGTGACGGCTCGTTCAGGGGTGCCAATGCCCTTTATGAGGAGTTTGATTTCCCGGTTGTGGGGATTCCGGGTACCATTGACAATGATATATATGGTACAGATTTCACAATAGGGTTTGACACTGCAATAAATACCGCCGTGGAGGCGATTGACAAGATAAGGGATACGGCTGATTCCCACAACCTCCTTTTCTTTGTGGAGGTGATGGGGCGCGATGCCGGCTTCATTGGGCTCTATACCGGAATTGCAACCGGGGCGGAGCAGTGCCTGATACCGGAGTTCCATACCGATGTGGAGAAGCTGTGCAGCTACCTCACAAATGAGAGGAGGAAAAACAAGACCAGCGGAATCATTGTGGTGGCCGAAGGGGATGATGCAGGGAGTGCCCATGAGGTTGCAGAAAAGGTGAAGGAACTGCTTCCCGATTATGATACGCGCGTGACAACCCTTGGCCATATACAGCGCGGAGGCTCCCCTACATGCAACGACAGGGTACTGGCAAGTGTCCTTGGAAACGGAGCCGTGGAGGCCCTGATGAAGGGATGGAGCGGCGTAATGGTGGGACAGGTGAACGGCGACATCACCTACACTCCGTTCAATCAGGCTTGTACGAGACACAACCAGATAAAGAAAAATCTATATGAAATAGCTCATATTTTGGCACTTTAAAAAATTTTACTACCTTTGCACCCCCTTATATAGGGGAAAATCGCAACAAAAATATAGTATTAACTTAAAAATCAACACAGTGGACTATCAAAGCTACAAGACAGTTTCGGCAAATGCACAGACCGTAACCAAAGAGTGGTTGGTAATTGACGCAACTGATCTAGTATTAGGAAGACTTGCCAGCAGAATAGCATTGGTGCTGAGAGGCAAGAACAAGGCCAACTACACCCCACACGTGGATTGCGGTGACAACGTAATCGTTATCAACGCAGAAAAAATCCGCCTTACAGGTAAGAAGTTGACCGACAAAGTGTATGTGAGACATACAGGGTATCCCGGCGGACAGCGTTTTGCAAACCCTAAGGAGTTGCTAGTACGCAAACCAACCGCTGTACTTCAGGAGGCAGTAAGAGGTATGCTTCCAAAAAACAGACTTGGAGCAGAGTTGCTTCGTAACTTGCATGTTTATGCAGGTCCTGAGCACCCTCACCAGGCACAACAACCAAAAACAGTTACTTTTAACGAAATTTAAACAAAGAGCATGGAACAAATCAACGCCCTTGGAAGACGTAAAACAGCAGTTGCTCGCGTTTATGTGAACACAGGAAAAGGTAATATTACCATTAACGGTAAAGAGCTCAACTCATACTTCGTAGAGGAGACTCTCCAGTTTATCGTTAAACAACCACTTGAGGTAACCAACACCCTGGCTGACTTTGACATCAAAGTTAACCTTGACGGTGGTGGAATCAAAGGTCAGGCAGAGGCTCTCCGCCTTGGTATTGCACGCGCACTTTGCGAGATCAACGCAGAGTACCGTCCAGCACTCAAAGCAGCCGGCTTCCTTACCCGTGACTCAAGAGAGGTTGAGAGAAAGAAACCTGGTCAGCCTGGTGCACGCAGACGCTTCCAGTTCAGCAAACGTTAATATTGCAGAGCTGTTAACGCTGTTTACATCATTGCACAGCTTGAATTCAAATTTTTGGGACTTCCCACATGGGAGTCATCCCGCATGGGAGCTACCCGAAATATTGTTCAGCTGCGGAAAATTTGAGGACCGGCATGTCCGCTACCTCAGATTGACATAAAGAGATTTACAAAAAAGAAAAAACAAAAGAAATGCCTAGAACAAATTTCCAAGACTTACTTGATGCAGGTTCGCATTTTGGTCACTTGAAAAGAAAATGGAATCCAAAAATGGCTCCATACATTTTTATGGAGAAGAATGGTATTCATATCATTGACCTGCACAAGACCGTTGTCAAAATAGACGAAGCAGCAAACATGATGAAACAGCTTGCACGTGCAGGCAGGAAGATTCTTTTTGTTGCTACAAAAAAACAGGCAAAAGATATAGTTGCCGAGAAGGCTGCAGCTGTAAACATGCCATATGTTACAGAGAGATGGCCAGGTGGAATGCTTACCAACTTCCCTACTATCCGTAAGGCAGTGAAGAAGATGAACACCATTGACAAAATGATTACAGACGGTACTTTTGACACTCTTGCAAAGAGGGAGAAGCTTCAGATTACCCGTCAGAGAGCTAAATTGGAGAAGAACCTCGGTTCAATCGCTGACCTTAACCGTCTCCCTTCTGCTCTATTCGTAGTTGACGTTCAGAAAGAGATGAACGCAGTTAAAGAGGCTAACCGCCTTAACATACCGGTTATCGCTATGGTTGATACTTGTTGCGATCCTACCCCTATTGATTATGTAATTCCTGCAAACGATGATGCCGCCAAATCAATCGGCCTTGTAATGGATGCACTTTGCGGTGCAGTTGCTGAGGGCCTTCAGGAGAGAAAGATTGAGAAGGAGAAAGAGAAAGAGGCATCTGCAGAGAAAGAGGGCGATGCTCCGGTAGCAAAGAAACTCCGTTCACGCAAATCAACTGCTGCAGAGGAGAAAGCTGAGAGCGCAGAGTAATTGGCTTGAGTAATTATTTTAAAGAAGTAAATTATTATGGAAATTAAAGCTTCAGATGTTGCAAAACTACGCCAGATGACCGGCGCAGGTATGATGGACTGTAAAAAGGCTCTTGTAGAGGCTGAAGGCGACTTCAACAGGGCTCAGGAGATCATCCGCGAGAAAGGCAAGCTGGTTGCAGCAAAACGTTCAGACAGAGAGACTACAGAGGGTAAAGTTGTAGCTCTTGTAAACGCAGACAATACTAAGGCTATCCTTACCGCACTTGGTTGCGAGACTGACTTCGTTGCCAAGAATGCAGAGTTCCAGGAGCTTGCAAACAACATTGCAAAAGCTGCCCTTGAGAACTTCCCTGCTGACCTTGCAGGTTTGATGGCATGCACATTCAACGGCCAGACTGTAGAGGATGCAATCACTCAGCAGACAGGTAAGAGCGGTGAGAAACACGCTGTTCCTTTCTACGCAAGCATTGAGGCTCCTTACATCTCTTCATACATGCACGTAATCAACGGCAAGCTTGCAGCTATCGTTGGTTTCAACAAAGAGGTGTCTACAGAGGTTGGTAAAGGTATCGCAATGCAGGTTGCTTCAATGAACCCTGTTGCACTTGATGCTGAGTCTGTTCCACAGGAGGTTATCAACAACGAGCTTACTGTAGCCGTTGAGAAGACCAAAGAGGAGCTCGTTCTTAAAGCAGTTGAGTCTGCACTTAAGAAAGCTGGCATCAACCCTTCACACGTTGACAGTGAGGACCACATTGAGTCTAACATGGCTAAAGGCTGGATCACTGAGGAGGAGGCTGCCAAAGCACGTGAGATCAAGGCTACTGTTACTGCAGAGAAGACTGCAGGTCTTGGTGCTGAGGAGGCTAAAATCCAGAACATCGCTAAAGGAAGGCTTGGCAAATTCTTCAAGGAGAACACTCTTCTTGAGCAGGCTTACCAGATGGGTGACGGCAAGCAGTCTGTAAAAGATTTCTTGGCTTCAGTTGACAAGGATGTTAAAGTTGTTGCTTTCAAGAGATTCTCTCTTAACGACTAATTTTAACTTCACACATACAAAAAAAAAAGATGCCTCACACGGGGCATCTTTTTTTGTTTCATCATGCCGGGTATAAGCAGCAATCCTGCTTCCCCACAAATTTTCACCTTCCATCAGATATGCTGCACAAGGGCAACCGCAGCAACCGCCTCCAAAATTACAGGGCAGCGGAGGGCTATGCAGGCATCATGCCTCCCCTTTACCGAGAAATCCACCATTTCTCCGGTAACGAAGTTGGCGGTATGCTGCACCTTTGAGATGCTTGAGGTGGGCTTTACGGCAATCCTGAATACAATGGGGTTGCCGTTGCTTATTCCGCCGTTTATGCCGCCTGCACCGTTAGTGGCAGTTTTCCCATCCTTGCCTGTAAAGCAGTCATTATGCTCACTTCCCTTCATTGCGGCTGCCGCAAACCCGTCCCCGAACTCTATTCCCCTTACTCCAGGGATGGAGAATGCCAGATGTGCAATCTCGCTCTCCAGAGAGTTGAAGAACGGTTCTCCTAGCCCGGCAGGGACACCTGTGCATACGCACTCCACAACTCCACCAACAGAATCCCCCTCGGCCATTGCCTCCTCAAGGGCCTTCTCCCACTGCTGCGGTTCAGACAATCCGGCAATTGAAGCTATACGGGCATTTATGGAGATATTCCCCAGCATCTTCTTGGCCACCACACCGGCAGCTACAAGGATAAGGGTAAGCCTTCCCGAGAAATGGCCCCCTCCCCTTATGTCATTGAAGAAGTTGTGCTTTACCTGGGCCGTAAAATCTGCATGCCCCGGGCGGGGAACCTCCCTGAACATGGAGTAGTCCTTAGACCTGGTATTGCTGTTCTCAAACACTACAGTAACAGGCGCACCTGTGGTGTGTCCGTCAAAGACCCCGCTCACTATGAGCGGAAGGTCGCTCTCCTTGCGTGGGGTTGTCCCCTTTGCACCGCTCCTGCGGCGGTCCAGGTCTGCGAGGAAATCATCGGTGCAGAGCGGCAGCCCTGCAGGGACGCCGTCCATTACAACACCTATCAGATCACCATGCGATTCTCCGAACATTGAAATCCTGAAATTTGTACCGTAGCTGTTCATATTGTTATCCTTTTAGCCTTTCCAGAAATGACGGGAAAGATTTGTCTATACATTTAATGTTGTCCAGGAGTATCTCCTTTCCGCAGAAGAGGGCGGCAATGTAAAGTGCCATTGAAATCCTGTGGTCATTATGGCCGCATCCAAGAACCGGCGCCCCCCCTCCTGACAGGGGAGCTGCCCCATTTCCGCAAATATACATCTTATCTCCCTCAATGTGTATGCCGTACCCCAATTTTGCAAGCTCGCAATATACGGTTTCCGCCCTGTTGCTCTCTTTCTGGGCCAGCCTGTCCACCCCTTCAAATACGGTCTTTCCTCCGCTGTGGGCCGCCAGCAGGGCTGCTATAGGGAAGAGGTCCGGGCAATCCTTCAGCGAAGCTTCCACAACCGCTTCCTCCCTGGAAGCTGCCTCCCCAGGGCGCGGAGATATCTCCACATCAGAGCCGTTTACGGCAACCCCATATCCGTAGAGCTGCAGCAGCTGCAACATGTACTCATCCGCCTGGGCCGACCCCAGCGGCATATTCTTCAGCACAATCCCGTTTGAAAGGGCACCTGCAACTGCAAAGTTTGCGGCTGAGCTCCAGTCTGAATCAAGCCATATCCTGGCCGGGGTATACTTCTGCCCTCCGCGGATGTGATATGTAATTTTATCGGGAAGGGATTCCTTACATCTTATCTCTATGCCGAACTGCCTGAGCACCCTCAGGGTAAGCTCTATGTACGGCAGGCTGGCAGGATTTGTGATTGTAAGGGTTGAATCCTCCTCCAGCAGCGGCAGGGTCATCAGGAAGCCGGAAACTATCTGGGAGCTCTCCTTCCCCGAGAACTCAATGTTGCGGCGGGTTATCCCCCCTCCAATCCTGAAAGGGAGGTATCCTCCATTTGTGCAGCATTGTGCACCCGCAGCCTCAAGGGCCTTCACAGACTCCCCGAGATTCCTTTTCAGGATGCTCCCCGTGCCGGTAATTTCAATCTCCCTCTCTCCTCCCGACAGATATGCCGCCATAGGGATCAGAAGGCGGGTGAGCAGGCCGCTCTCCCCTGTGAATATCTTTCCTGCCCCCTTCAGGGAGTCAATTCCGGCGCTTTCTACGGTGAGAGCCCCCTCATTGAGGGAAACCCTTGCCCCGAGCGTCTTTATCACCTCTACGGCCCCGGAAATGTCGTTGCAGGGCTCAAAGTTCTCCAGCACGCTCGTACCGTTGGCGAGCGCTGCTGCCAGGACAGCCCTCTGGGCTATGCTTTTTGAACATGGGATATGCACCTCAGGCTTCCCGGCAAAGATTGTCTCCTCCAGCTTGAAGGTGCTGTAAGGATAGCCGGCAGGCTCCAGCAGCCTCTCCATCTCCTCCCTGGTATATTGCCCGGGAGCCGTGGCCGATTCCGCATCAAGCGCCGCGTATGTATATGGGGCCCCGAGCTGCAGGCACAGGTGGCGGGTGAACTTCCCTGCCTCCCCCATGCAGAAGGCCACAAGTGAGGCCTGCTCCTCCCCGAAGCTGTTGCTCAGGGAACCCGATAGCTCCCCATGTTCCATGAAATTGCAGGGAACCAGCTCACGGTCAGATTTCTTGTAGCTGTAGAGCTGCATTGTACGGCAGGCATCTGAAATGTTGTTGGCTGTGGTTACAATCTTCACTATGTCCGCCCCCTTGCGGCGGCAGATGTCATAAATGGCCTTGAGCTCCTCCAGGCCCTGTGTCCCCTCAAAATTATGGTAGGAAATCACAAGCCTGCAGCCGTTTGCCCTTGCGTATGACTTTATGTACTCCAGATGGTCTACGGGTGCCTCAATCTCCACATCCACATATTTTGCCCCCTTCTTTATTGCAGCCACCATCTGCTCACGGGCAACAGCCTGTGTGCTGCCGGCTATCCTGTGGGTGTAGAGGAGGTTCGGATGCCCCTGCACCAGTTTCTCTATCTGTTGTGTGGTGAAGTTGCAGAGGTCTCCCCTCAGCTCAACCATGCCGCATTGTGCAAGTATCTCACTGCACCTGCCGAAATCCTTTTCCTGAACACTAACGCAAACCATCTGCAATCTCCTTTATCTTTTCCAATGGAAGCATTATGTCCTCCACATCCTGAATCTCCTTGGGGAGGATGAAGTGGATGCCGCTTCCTGTAACTTTCTTGTCTTTCTTTACCGCATCTGCAAGATCCGCAATCCTCAGGTGCGATGTGGCCGGGCACTCATCAAGCGCCGCAGGGAGCCCCACACTGCGCAGATCATCCTCCACTCCCCTTACAAACGCCTCGTCCGCCTTGCCCAAAGCTACGGCCACCTTTGCAGCTATCACCATACCCATACTCACTGCATATCCATGGGAAATCTTCCCCCCGGTGAGCTTCTCAATGGAGTGGGCAAAGGTGTGCCCCAAATTGAGCAGCCTCCTCTCACCCCTCTCAAACTCATCCCTCTCCACTACGCCGCATTTATATTCCGCACACTTCCCGATAATTTCTGTGAGCAGCCCTCCATCAACCTCAGAGGCTACAGCTCCGTATGGTTTTCCATTGCCCCCCTGTGCCGCATATCTGCAGGAAACCTCGGCGAAAAACTCCACTGCCTTGCGGTAATTTTCCTTGTCAAACAGCATGAATGTCTTGAGCACCTCCGCAATCCCCGCCTTGAACTCCCTTTCTGGAAGGGTGGCGAGCATATCCGAGCAGATATATATCCATTGCGGCTGGTTGATTGTACCCAGGATATTCTTGTAGGAGTGGAAGTTCACCCCGTTCTTGCCCCCTATGGAGGCATCCACCTGCGCCAGTAGTGTGGTAGGTACAAAAGCAAACCTTACCCCCCTCTTGTAGATTGACGCGGCAAACCCGGTAACATCAGTGGTTATCCCACCACCTATGCCAACGACAAGGGCATCCCTGTCTGCCCCGTTTTCAAGGAGCCACGAAGCAATCTGTGCAACGGTATCCAGGGTCTTCCCCTGCTCGGAAAACTTTAAGCAAAATACGGGAAATCCTGCAAAATTTTCCGCAACATGTTGCAAATTGTTATCAATTATTACAAAAGTACGCCCCTTTTCTAATAGGGTTTCACGTAATGCATTGATACTCTTATGGGTATAAATTACGCTCTTCATTTACACTTTGTTTGTACGGAGGACAAATTTATAAATTATTATCAGTATTAAAAAAAATGTCAAATCTTTTGGAACTTGCCCTAAAATACATAAATTTGTCCTCAGTTATGAGACAACACCGATTTACATACTTCTTCTTTTATTACTTTTATCAGGGAAACATGGTAAAGGCGGGAGCTTGTATGTAATGAATTGATAATTGATTTATGGACTCCTGCCTTTGTGGCGGGAGTCCTTTTTTTTGATATGAAAAGGAAAGTGGCAATACAGGGAATAGGTGGCTGCAACCATTATATTGCGGCCAAGCTGTTCTTCAAGGATGACAACATAGAGACCATAGACTGCGACACGTTCAGGGAGCTGGCGGACCATGTGGTGAAGGATCCTTCAAAGCTGGGCATCATGGCAATTGAGAATACAATTGCGGGGAGCCTGCTGCAGAACTACAAGATATTGAAGGACAACAAGCTGGTGATTGTGGGCGAGTACAAGCTGAGGATCACGCACGCCCTTGTTGCAATGCCGGGTGTGGAGCTCAGGGAGATAAGGGAGATAAATACCCATCCTATGGCATTCATGCAGTGTGAGGAGTTCCTCAACACCCTCCCCAATGTGAAGCTTGTGGAGAAGGAGGATACGGCCGGCAGCGCAAAATGGATAAAGGAGAACAACCTCAGGGACCACGCTGCAATCTGCCCGGCAGGAGCTGCGGAGCTTTACGGGATGGATGTGCTGGCAGACGGCATAGAGACAAACAAGAGGAACTTCACAAGGTTCCTTATCCTGGCAAACAGGGATGTGGCCGCAGATGTGCTCAGGGAACTGAGCGTGGAGCAGGAGAACATAAACAAGAGCTCCATGGTATTCACCCTTCCGCATACCAGCGGAAGCCTTTCAAAGGTTCTGGCTGTGCTTTCATTCTATGACATGAACCTTTCCATGATACAGTCAATGCCAATAGTTGGGGAGGAGTGGAGATACCAGTTCTATGTGAACCTCCTCTTTACAGATTACAAGAGATACAGACAAGCCATTGATGCAATCCTTCCGCTTACAAAGGATTTTGAGATCCTGGGTGAGTACATGGAGGGCGAGCAATCGGTACAATAATGGAAGATATGAAAGAGATAGTTCCGGCAAACAGGATAGGTAATGTACAGGAGTACTACTTTTCCGTAAAACTGAAGGAGATTGCGCAGATGAACGCGCAGGGAGCCGATGTCATAAACCTTGGCATAGGAAGCCCCGACCTGCCACCTGCAAAGGAGGTTACAGATACCCTTGCACAGGAGGCTGCAAACCCGAAGTCCCACGGCTACCAGCCGTATGTGGGTATCCCGGAGCTCAGGAATGCCTGGGCACAGTGGTACCGCAGATGGTACAATGTGGAGCTGGACCCTGCCAATGAGGTGTTGCCCCTGATAGGAAGCAAGGAGGGCATAATGCACATTTCAATGGCCTTCATAAATGAGGGGGATGCGGTGCTGGTGCCAAATCCGGGCTATCCTACATATTCTTCGGTATCCAAGCTTGTCGGGGCAAAAATCATAAGCTATGACCTGAGCGCCGGAAACGGGTGGCAGCCCGATTTTGAGGCTCTGGAGGCACGCCACGCCGCAGGGGAGATTGACCTTGGCGCAGTGAAGCTGATGTGGTGCAACTACCCCAACATGCCTACCGGGGCGAACGGCTCTGTGGAGCTGTTTGAGAAGCTGGTGGCATTTGGAAAGAAGTATGGCATCATAATCTGCCACGACAACCCCTACAGCTTCATCCTCAACGACAATCCGCTCAGCATCATGAGCGTTGAGGGGGCCAAGGATATCTGCATTGAGCTCAATTCAATGAGCAAGAGCCACAACATGCCGGGCTGGCGTATAGGAATGGTGGCCTCCAACAGGCAGTTCATCGAGTGGATACTGAGGGTAAAGAGCAACATGGATTCGGGAATGTTCCGTCCTATGCAGCTGGCAGCAGTGAAGGCCCTTGAGGCTCCCCAGAGCTGGTACAGGGAGATGAACAAGGTATACCAGGCCCGCAAAGACCTTGCCCGCGCAATCCTTGAGAAGGTTGGCGCTGAGGTGGCTCCCGGCCAGGTGGGACTTTTCCTCTGGGGAAAGGTTGCCGGCAGGGGGGGTGACATCTGCGATGATGTCCTCTACAAGGCTAAGGTATTCATCACCCCCGGATTCATTTTCGGGTCCAACGGGGAAAACTACATAAGGATTTCCCTCTGTGCCAATGAGCAGACACTTGCCGGGGCACTTGAGAGGATAAACAGGGAACTTTAATCATTTATCGGGAAGAAAAAAACTTACAGATATGGAAATCAATAAATTGAATTTACCGGGAATAGATGCTTCAGAGCGTCCTATCATTATTGCAGGCCCTTGCAGCGCAGAGAGCCGCGAGCAGGTTTTGAATACAGCAGAGGAACTGGCCAAGAACGGGGTAAAGATCTTCAGGGCAGGAATCTGGAAACCGCGTACCAAACCGGGCGGATTTGAGGGTGTAGGCACCGTGGGGCTCCCTTGGCTGAAGGAGGTGAAGCAGAAGACCGGCATGCTTGTGGCTACCGAGGTGGCAACAGCAGCGCATGTATTTGAGGCTGTGAAGGCAGGCATTGATATCCTCTGGATAGGGGCAAGGACAGCTGCAAACCCGTTTGCAATGCAGGAGCTTGCAGATTCACTGAAGGGTACTGACATCCCTGTACTGGTGAAGAACCCGGTTAACCCGGATCTTGAACTCTGGATAGGTGCACTCCAGAGGCTCATAAATGCAGGTGTGACAAATGTGGGTGTAATCCTCCGCGGATTCAGCACATACGACCAGAAGCTCTACAGGAACCTCCCGTTGTGGCACATCCCTATTGAGCTCCGCCGCAGATATCCAAACATCACCATGTTCTGTGACCCCAGCCACATTGGCGGCAGGAGGGAGCTTGTGGCACCTATCTCGCAGCAGGCAATGGACCTGAAGTTCGACGGCCTTATGGTGGAATCACATTGTAATCCCGACGAGGCATTGAGTGATGCCAAGCAGCAGATAACCCCGCAGATACTTGATTTTACACTAAAAATGCTTGTTTTGAGAGAGAATGTACAGACAACGGAGAACATCTCCGTACTGCGTAAGCAGATAGATGAAATAGATGAGCAGCTCCTTACAATCCTTGCAAAGAGGAACAGGATTTCAAGGGAGATTGGCATGTACAAGAAGGAGAACAACATGCCTGTGCTCCAGACAGGGCGTTACAATGAGATTCTTGAGAAACGTGCCCAGATGGGTGAGGCCATGAACCTTGACAAGGAGTTTGTGAACGCCATAATGAAGAGCATCCACGAGGAGTCTGTAAGGATACAGCTTGCCCTTTAAGTTATGGGGATGCAGGATTAGGAATAAAACTGTCGGGAAAAGATTATGAGGATACTTATTCTGGGGAATGGAAAGATGGGATCTTTCTTCTCCGATCTGCTCAGCTTCAACCATGAGATTGCGGTTTTTGAGAAGGATCTCAAGAGGATGCGCTTCATATACAATGCGCTCAGGTTCTCCTCTTATGAGGAGGTAAAGGAGTTCAAGCCTGAACTGGTGATAAACTGTGTCACCCTCAGCTATACAATTGAGGCGTTCAGGGATGTGATTCCGCATCTGCCGGAGAACTGTATCCTCTCCGACATTGCCTCCGTAAAGACCGGCCTCAAGGAGTTCTATGAGGGGTGCGGGTTCAGGTATGTATCGGTACACCCCATGTTCGGCCCTACATTTGCCAACCTTGGTAACCTCCAGACAGAGAATGCCATCATAATTAACGAGCCGCAGCAAAAAGGGGCTTCGGGAGAGGTGCTGGTGAAAGGGACCGATTATATGGGAATGATCTTCTACAGGGACCTGTTTGCCTCGCTGAAGCTGAATGTACGCGAGTATACCTTTGACGGGCATGATGAGGTGGTGGCATATTCACTTTCAATCCCGTTTGCCTCAACCCTGGTGTTCGGTTCAATAATGAAGCACCAGGAGGTGCCCGGCACAACCTTCAAGAAGCATCTGGCAATCGCGCACGGGCTGCTGAGCGAGGATGACTACCTACTCACCGAGATTCTCTTCAACCCAAATACCAACGGGCAGCTGCAGGGAATCATTGACAAGCTGAACGAGCTGAAGGGGATTGTTGCAGAGAAGGACAGCGCCGCCATGAAGGCATTTCTGGACGGTGTGAGGGAGAGGGTGAAGTAAAAAAAGGGGGCTCGTTGCAAGGCTCCTTCGTGTTTCAAAATTCTCTTACAGATTTATACCCGCATGGAACATGAGCATTGGCGTCATGCCACGTTTTGTAGGCCTGTATGGCACGAGGTCTCCATATGGCGGCTCTGTATAATCAAGTACATCTATCCATTTGCAGTGCTGCAGACAGACTCCAAGTGACATGAAGAAATTGCCGCCAATGGTTATCCCTATCTGCGGCTCTATGAAAAAGCTGTTGAAGGAGGAGCTTATGTCGGGATTACCGGTGCTGTCCCATTTGGAATCCACCTTGGAAGATACTGGAATATTATATCCCAGGTCAGCTGACAGGAACGGTGTACATTTGCCCGCATTTGACTGGTATGCACTCTGGGAGAGCGTATACCTCACCTCAGCATACAAAGGGATGGAAAATTCATTGGCATATCTATAATCTTCACCCAATTTGCTCCAGGCCGGCTTATAGTAGTGGAAGCCTGTCCCTCCTCCAATCCGGAACTTTTTCCCGACATCAAAGGTCATTGCAAAATCTGCACCTGTAATAAACTCACATCTGCTGTCCAGCGCTGTTCCCGCAGACAGTGAAACCTTATAGTGCTGCCCTTGGGCAATGGTGCCCGCCAGGATGCAGGCCACCAGCAATGCTGCAAACTTCTTCATGATAATATATGTTATTCAGTTAAAACCTCAATACTTGCCTCATATGCAAAGCTACCGGTTGACTTATTACTAATACTGCAAGTTATGTAAAAAATTGCGTTACGCAGGAACTTTATTTGAATTGTATTCTCAGAGACACTTACTATTTCATAATTTGTTTCTCTTTGATCTGGCAGATCCCATGAATATGTTGCGTAACTCATATAAGGATACAATGTATAGGTATAAGTTGTATTAAGTTCTGCAGAATTACTCTCCCCAATTATATACGGGTAACTATAGAACTTCCTATATGAAGCCTTATATGATACTGGGACCTCTGAATAATGATGTTTAACTAATGGCCCATGAGCCCACTTTGAAATATATGTACCATTAAGATCCGTAACATACTGTCTCGCAGAGTGATCTCCTTCATAGTAATATATAACCTGACAATTGTTCGAATTAGACTCATGAAATAGATCATCAGTATAAAACTTACTTACATCTTCTGACTTCATACATATATAATTTCCACTACCCGTTGGCCATGCATACCCATGACAATTGTATAGTTTGCTGGAATTATCAATTAGCTCTACATCATACACACTTAAATACTCATTATCGGTAGCAATAATTTCTGCATTACTCATCTCAGTTTGAGGCCAACCTTGTATCACTTTCCCAAACGGTGTATATCGGATTATCAAACCGCTCCCCGATGAATCATCTTCAGAAACAGTTTCTACATTTGTATCCAAGGACCTAGTAATAGATGACCCTATCATCTTACTATATAAATTGTTGATTCTGGTCTGTGAAATCAGGGTATCTTTTCCGAAAAGTCTACCTTTCAGTTTTTCTTCTACAACACTATATAATACATTCAAATTACTTGTGGACAACTTATCATAAAAAACTTCGTTGGCAAGTGCCAATTCCATATAAGCTTCAGTAAGTTGTTCTGCCACCGTTTTACTACTAAACTCTTTATATGCTATAATAAACTCAATGGGGCCATCCTGTCTATTAAGTAGTTCTTTAAAGCCGTTGAAATTTTCAAGGATATATTTAACAGCTACGTCCTCATTATTTACCAATAAAAAATCATAGCGAAGAGGAAAAGTAATACATAACTCAGCTAGTTCCTGTGTTGGAATTGTATTTAAAACACTATCTGGTAATTGGCACGCCTTAAACTTATTCTCTCCTCCTAAAATATTTTTCAGGAATTCGTTAGTAATGCCTTTCTTTAACCAATAATTATTTATCGTTTCGCCAGTACTATTTGATTTTGTTCCATTGATTTCACCCGATTCTATGTCTGAAACAGGTGAAATATTATTTAGTTCTGTTTTATCACATGAAGATATAAACAGTGCAACAAAAATTAGTGAGGAGTATAATAGAAATTTTTTCATAAAACATGAATTTTATTAGTTAAAGATATCTTCCTCATATTATTTAGCTCTCTACAAAAGGCATTTATACACCGAATCCTTAGCAAAGGTAGAATTTTTCAGGAAATTATTCTTAATGCTACTCAACTGGAATGAATTTCAGACTAAACTCCTTGCCTTTTATAATTTTTCCTTTTAAAGGGTGAGCTTCACGCCGAATGCGCAGTTGCGCCCCTGCCCCCAATAGCCGGTGAAGGTGTTGATGGTGTGGTCCGCGCCGTCTTTTCCGCGCTCAATGTACCACTCGTCAAAGAGGTTGTTCAGGTTGAAGAAGAGGTTCATCCCAAGGGCCTTTTTACCCATCATGAAATGGCGCTGGTAGCTTACGCTCAGATTTACCAGATTGTAGTCCGGGATGCGGTAAGGGTCTGTACGGTCTGAGACATTTGTCCTGGTGTTCGGCTCAAAGTCCGCCCAGTATCTGGCATTGTAGCTCCATCCCACCTGCAGATAGAGTTCCCCCGATTTTGCATAGCTCAATGCACCTGTAGGGGCAACCATTGAGTAGCCGCTGAGGGCTGCAAGCGGTGTGAATGTAAGGCTTGCGCCTATCTGGGTCTGCGGTGCGTCACCTACAGGAAGGCCGTCACTGTAAACGTTGATTTCCTGAGCCACCTGCCCTGTGTAGTTGTCATAGATGATTGCGCTTACATCATTCTTCCACTCCCATTTTCCTATTGAGGCGTATGCGGCCAGCTTGCCCCATCTTGCAAAGTTATAGTAGGCATCAACCTCCACACCGTAGTGGAATGCATCCAGGCCTGTAATCATATATTTGTAGGCCTCTTCCTCCAGCGGCTTGTAAGGGGAGCTCATTATGGACTTGTTCTTCCAGTAGCTGGCGTAGAAGGTAGCCTCTACCCCACCCCTGCCGAAGAGGCTGCGTACGCCTGCCTCACCAAGGTAGTTCTGCTCATTCTCCACTCCTTCCGATATCTGGTTGTTGCCGCTGGCAAAGAATACATTTGAATAAGGGACCCTGCTGTAGTATGCCCCGTTCATGTACAGGCTTGTGGAGCGTGAGGCCCTGTAGAGTGCGCCTGCCTTTACAGCCCCGCCTATGCCGGTTGCCCAGTCGCTCTTTATGTCTGTAATGTAGTTGTACTTGTCCCATCTCTGGGTGGTAGACCCGTTCAGTGAGGCACCTAACTCCACGTTCCAGTCTGTGCTCTTGTATGCCAGCGAGGCATATAGGGTTCCAAAATGGATGTTCTTTCCGTTACGGGTACGGATATAGTCCCCCACCTTCTTTATTGAGTTTCTGCCGGCCTGCCCCGCAAGGGATTTTGTGGCATAATCCTCATACCAGTACTCACCTCCCAGCAGATCTGTGATCTGCTCCTTCTCCCAGGTGAAATACCCCTGATAATGGAGGCCGCCGCCCAAGGTGAACCTGTTGGAGATCTCAAGGTCAAATGCACTCTTTGCCCCAACCTGGGTATGTCCTGCTATATAGTCGCTCAAGGCGTTCTGGGCTGATTTCTCCTGCTCTGTGGTTCCGGTCCTGTAGGCCTCCCTGTTCTCCGCCACAACTGCATCCCAATCCACATGACCGTTTTTCTGATGTGCTGCAATGGCACGTCCCTTTGTCTCTGTCCAGTATCCGCCGCCGTGCGCAAGGGCCAAATATACCGCATTATTTACCGAGAGGTTGCGTTGGGCTGCACCCACTTTCCTGTTGTAGTAGTGGTTCAGGGTGAAATATGGCTTGTGGTAGTTGTTGCGGCTGATGCTGCGGGCCTCTCTTGAGCCGTCGGGAAGAGTGATGTATCCCCAGTTCTTGCTGTAGTCCCTGCCGTACTCCTTCACCTCATCATATTTGAGGCGTGCGGACCTCTGGCTGTGCTTCTCCGGAGAGCCCATAACTGTAAGGAGGAGGGAGTGGTTCCTGTTGATGTTCTTGCTGATTGAGGCCAGATAAGACCATGCATCCACATCTGTACACTCCACCCAGCTGCTGCCCCATACTCGTGAAACGAGGAGGGAGATGCCCCATCCTTTTCCAAGGTCTCCGCTGTTGTAATTCACGAATGCCTTTGAGGTGCCGCCACCGGCATAGTTGTAGCCCACTCCGTATGAAGGGGTCTTGCCCGGGCTCTTGGTAACGATGTTTATGCTGCCTCCAACCGAGTTGTCGCTGAGCATGCTGCCGCCCACACCCTTCTGCACCTGAATGGTTGCAGTTGCATCTGTAAGGCCCAGCCAGTTGTTCCAGTACATGCTGCCGCTGGTAAGTCCTGAAATTGGAATGCCGTTCAGGAGCACGGAAATGTTCTCCTGCTTGAATCCGCGGATGTTTATCTTGGCATCTCCGTAGCTTCCGGTCTCCGCTGTAGCATAGATGCCCGGAATATCCTTCAGCAGCTCAGGATAGGTGCGCCCCGCAGCCTGCACTGCAATTGTCTTTTCATCAATGTCCACAAGCCTCAGGGGGGAAGAGTTCCTCTTCTTTACTCCCGACGAAACAATGATCTCCTTTATGAGGATTGAGGTATCGGGGAGCTGTACGGCAGGTTTCCCCTCCAATGTCTCCACTGGGGTTGTTTTCTTATCCTTGATGTTTGGGTTGTTGTCTGCTGCCTGAGCACCAGTTGAGGCAACACAAAATAGAAGCGCCGCAGCGCAAAGCTGAGTGTAAAATTTTTTGAACATGACTTTAAAATTTTCTTCCATCCAGACTTTAACTGTTGGTACCGTAGTTTCAACGGTTCCACCCTCGGCTTGCGCCTCAGGGTCGCGGACTTTACCGCCAGTGGGGACTTCCACCCCGCCCCGGAAATTTTAATACAATGCGAATATACGGATTTTTATCCCATTATATACTAAAGGGGAATAAATTTCTCTCGAAAACTGAATCCCTCCCAAACCTTCGGTTCGGGCCCCTCCCGTTCACGGGACCACGGGCGGTCACAGTTTTCAAGAGAATTTATTCCCCTTTTATCTGTAAAAAGACAAACACCTTAATCCATTACTCAACAACTGAGCCGGCAACTACATTTGCCACCAATGCCCTGAGCCTTACAACGCTGCCCTTGTCTGCAGGGTGAACCCTGTGTGCAAGGAGGATTACCGCTGTCTTTGATACAGGGTCAACGATAATTGATGTTCCGGTGTAGCCGGTATGGCCGAATGTCCTTGTAGGGTGGAACAGGTTACCGTTGTTTGAAGCGTATGGAGAGTAGTTGTCCCAACCGAGTGAACGGCCGAGATGTGCAACCTCTGAAGGTACTCTTGTCATGGTCTCAACAGTGTGTTTTCCAAGAACCTGCCTGCCGTTGAAGTTACCGTCGTTCATAAGGGCTGCTGCAAGGATTGCAAGGTCCTCAGCATTTGAGAATACACCAGCGTTGCCTGAATTGCCGTGGTTCATTACCCTTGCAAGAGGATCGTGTACCTCACCTACAAGGCAGTTGCCGTCCGGCTGTTTCTCAGTAGGGGCAACCTTTGCAAGAATCTCAGGCTTGTTGGTTGGCATATAGGTGGTGTTCTTCATACCCAATACATCAAAGATATTCTCCTGTGCATACTCAGCAAGGGTCTTGCCGGTAATGTTCTGGAGCACATTCTGGAGGGAGATGAAGTTCAGGCAGCTGTACTCGAACTCGGTTGTAGGCCTGTAGATCCTCTTCATTGTGGCAATATAGCTCATGAGGCTGTCGGGATCAGCAGCACCTTTTGCCTTGATTACAACATCTGGTGATACGTATGAAGGGAGGCCGCTTGAGTGGGTAAGGAGGTCCACCATCCTGATGTTCACTTTCTCGCCGGTTTTTGGATCAACGTATGGCTGGAAGCCTGGGATATACATGTCAACCCTGTCGGTGAGCCTGTAGCCACCATTCTCAAGGAGGTGTGCCATACTCATTGCGGTTCCTACCACCTTGCTGCATGATGCAAGGTCAAAGACAACATCCTCGGTCATTGGGACAACCTCAGGATATACGCTCTTGTTTCCGTAAGCCTTGATGTATGCAAGCTTGCCGTCCCTTACAACTGCGAGCACTGCTCCAGGAATCTCCTTCTTCTCAATTGAAGCGTTGATGATGTCATCAACCTTTACAAGGCGGGCCTCATCCATTCCCACCTCTGAAGGTTTTACCCTCTCAATGCCGCTCTGTGCAACGGCTGTTGAGCCCTGTGGGGCACAAGAGATTGTGAAAACTGCAGCAATCACAGCTGCAACTCTGAATAGTTTCTTCATAAGATATAGTTTTTACAGTTATTTTCTACCGGCTGATAAAGTTAAGCAAAAACTACAAGGAAGCAAAAAATGTCACCAGGAACGGCACAGAAAAATCCACCAGCACGCCGTGGAAGATGGAGATGAAGACCAGTTCCTTTCCGCACACCGAGGTAATTACCGGAAGGGTGGAATCCATTGAGGTTGCCCCACCCACAGAGATTGGGGCCAGCTTCCCGAAGACCTTGTAGATTACTGGGGCGAACAGCAGAGTGATCACCTCCCTCATGATATTGGACATGAGGGCAACCGTACCCAGCTGGGCAGCCAGGGCAACCCCTATCTGCGCCTCCTTTATCTGTGTAATCAGTACCGATGAAAGGGAATAGTATCCGAACCCAGCCCCCACCGCGAGGCAATCCGCAAGCCCCATATCCACAAGGAAGAGGCTTGTTGCCGCTGCAAAAGCCAGTGTTCCGGTGATTGTGCCCAAAGGGAGGAGCAGCAGCTTGGGCCTGAGGCTCCTCAAGATCTCCTTTAGCTTCTTGTCGCTTCCTATGCTGATTCCCACCTGTATCATCAGAAAATAGAGGACATACATTGAGGCATCCCCGTCTGTGAGGGAAGTGGGGATGAACCCGAGCCATCCGCATACACAGCCCAAGGCAAAAAAGGCAACCACTATAAAGCCGCCCATAAACTGCGCAATCCCCATCCCGGACTTTTCCCCTTTCCCGACAGGTTCTGCGCTTTGAGCATCATTATCGGGAAGACCTCCATCCCTGAAAAAGAACCTGTAGATTGCCCAAGCCGCACAGCAGCTCCCCAGAGCCCCCGCCGCTGCAATTACCAGAGCCTTCAGCCCCAGCGCATCCAGATTCATCACCACCTGCTCATTTGCCCCAACCTGCAGCCCGAAAAAGAAGAGGAGGAGCCAGATGGTATAGGTGATGCTTTTGGGGAGGAACCCCAACCACGTGGCCCTGCGCAACAGATACCCTATTGCAATGCCGCTGAATGTAATGAATAATACCTTGAACATCTGCCTGCCCCGTTTTTGCCGCACAAAAATAAGAATTTCTCCCGCCTGATGAACCCTTCCGGCGCAGAAAAGCGCCCCGAAATCTGCTCCGCAGGTGACAAAACCGTTTCCGGCGCAGAAAAGCGCCCCGAAATCTGCTCCACAGGGGACGAAAACCCTTCCGGCGCAGAAAAACACCCCGAAATCTGCTCCACAGGTGACAAAACCGCTTCCGGCGCAGAAAAGCGCCCCGAAATCTGCTCCGCAGGTGACAAAACCGCTTCCGGCGCAGAAAAGCACCCCGAAATCTGCTCCACAGGAGGTAGAACCGCAGGAAGCGGAACCGCACCCGGGCACAAAAAAAGGGAACCGCTTCCGGTTCCCCTTTTCATATGGTGTAATTCAAATTACTCCTGAGTTTTTTTAGCGCGAGGCTTGCCACCTTTACGGTTGTCTCTTCTGCCCCTGTTGCCGCCTCTGTTGCCCTGGTTGCCCTGAGCACCTGAGTTAGCGCTTACGCCTGCGTTAGGAGTAAGGTCTCTCTTTCCATAAACCTCACCGTTGCAAACCCATACCTTGATACCAAGTACACCAACTTTAGTGTTAGCCTCAGCCAAAGCATAGTCAATGTCAGCACGGAAAGTGTGGAGTGGAGTCCTACCCTCTTTGTAAAGCTCTGAACGAGCCATCTCAGCACCACCGAGACGACCGCTGATAAGTACCTTGATACCCTCAGCACCCATTCTCATGGTTGTAGCGATAGCCATTTTGATAGCCCTACGGTAAGAAACACGGCCCTCAACCTGTCTTGCGATATTGTTTGCAATGATATTTGCATCAATCTCAGGACGTTTTACCTCAAAGATGTTGATCTGAACCTCTTTGTTTGAGATCTTCTTCAACTCCTCTTTCAACTTGTCAACCTCCTGACCGCCTTTACCGATGATAACACCATGTCTTG
>CAYYVA010000018.1:0-35573 GCA_964475015.1 uncultured Muribaculaceae bacterium | reverse complement strand
CAAAGCTAAAGGATCAGTCGCCATACATCAAGACGTAACTCTGGAGACGCTTACCGTCTACAAGATAGTTTGCACCAACAAGAATGAGTGCAAGACCAAGAATCAATAATAAAATGTCCATCATATTCTGTTCTCTTCTTTACAGGACCTGTATAGATCCCAAAACAACCCCTCCCACACTTCGTGCGGGTCCCTCCCCCTGCGGCCAGGGGGGTAGCACGGTTTTGGGATCAATCAGGTCCTGTAAAAACAAAGACCCGGGCATAAAGTGTTTATTCCCGAGTCTTATTCTTTTTTCAAAAATTCTTATTTATACTCATCCCAGCTCTTGATCTGGATCTTGTCAAGAGGAACGTTGCAGAAGGCGTTGATGAATGCGCTTGCAAGGCGGGCATTGGTGATGAGCGGAATGTTGAAGTCCACTGCAGCACGCCTTACCTTGTAACCGTTCTCAAGCTCTTCCTGAGTAAGGTTCTTAGGGATGTTCACAACCATGTCAATCTGCTTGTTGGTAAGCATATCCATTGCCTGAGGCTCCATAGAAGGCTCAGTAGGCCAGTAAACCCTTGTTGCAGGGATATTGTTCTCCACAAGATATTTCCATGAGCCTCCGGTTGCAAACAGGCTGTAGCCTTTATCTGCAAGCATCTTGGCTGCGGCAAGCAGGTCTGCCTTGTTCTTGGCGTCTCCTGTTGAAAGGAGGATGTTCTTCTGTGGAACCCTGTAGCCTACAGAAAGCATTGACTTGAGGATAGCCTCGTTGGTGTCATCACCAAGGCAGCCTACCTCACCTGTAGATGCCATGTCAACACCAAGTACAGGGTCAGCCTTCAACAGACGGGCAAATGAGAACTGAGAAGCCTTGATACCTACGTAATCCAGGTCAAATGCACTCTTGTGAGGAACCTCGTAAGGCTCGCCTATCATAGCTTTGGTTGCAAGCTCAATGAGATTGATCTTAAGTACTTTGGATACGAATGGGAAGCTTCGTGAAGCCCTCAGGTTACACTCAATTACCTTAATGTCGTTCTCCTTTGCAAGGAACTGGATGTTGAACGGACCTGTAATCTGGAGAGCCTCAGCAATCTTGCGTGAAATCTTCTTGATCCTGCGGGCAGTCTCAACATAAAGCTTCTGTGGAGGGAACTGGATTGTGGCGTCACCAGAGTGTACTCCGGCAAACTCAATATGCTCTGAAATTGCGTATGCAATCACATTACCCTTGTCGGCAACAGCATCAAACTCAATCTCCTTGGCATTCTGGAGGAACTCGGTAACCACCACAGGATGCTTCTTGGAAACATTTGCAGCAAGGTTAAGGAACTGCTCCAGCTCAACTTTGTTTGAACATACATTCATTGCAGCTCCCGACAGTACATAAGAAGGCCTTACAAGTACAGGGAAGCCCACCTTGTCCACAAACTCATATACATCAGACATTGTAGAGAGCTCCTTCCATTTAGGCTGGTCAATCTCAAGCCTGTCAAGCATAGATGAGAACTTGTGCCTGTCCTCAGCGTTGTCAATGAACTTGGCCTGTGTTCCAAGGATATTTATACCGTTTGCATCAAGCTTGAGTGCAAGGTTGTTAGGAATCTGTCCGCCTACTGAAACCACCATTCCGTGAGGGTTCTCAAGGTCATGGATATCAAGCACGCGCTCAAATGTAAGCTCATCAAAGTAGAGCCTGTCGCACATGTCATAGTCAGTAGATACGGTCTCAGGGTTATAGTTGATCATTACGCCTCTCCAGCCGCATTTCTGGATGGTTGTAAGGGCGTTTACGCTACACCAGTCAAACTCAACCGAGCTTCCGATCCTGTATGCGCCCGAACCGAGGACGATGATTGATTTCTTGTCATCAGCAAACTCAATGTCATGCTTGTCACCGCTGTATGAAAGATACAGGTAGTTGATCTTTGCAGGATACTCACCGGCGAGGGTGTCAATCTGTTTTACAACAGGGAGGATACCCAATGATTTCCTGTATTTCCTTATCTCAAGGAGACCTTTGTCCGAATCCTGTGCGGTGAGCTCCTTAAGCACGAGCCTTGCAATCTGGAAGTCGGAGAAGCCCTGGCGTTTTGCAATCTTCAGGAGGTCGTAGCTGAGCTCCTCAGTGCTGTTGAGGGCCATAAGCTCCTTGCCTGTAATGATGATATTGTAAAGCTTGTCAAGGAACCACTTGTCAATCTTTGTGAGCTCGTGGATCTGGTCAACTGTATACCCTGCGTTGAAAGCCTTTGAAATTACAAAGATACGGTTATCGGTAGGCTGGCGGAGGGCCTTGTCAATGTCATTTACAACAATTTCCTTGTTTGCCACAAAACCGTGTGCGCCCTGGCCGATCATTCGGATACCTTTCTGGATAACCTCCTCAAAGGTGCGTCCGATAGACATGATCTCACCCACACTCTTCATTGAAGAACCGATCTCACGGCTTACGCCCTGGAATTTTGAAAGGTCCCAACGTGGCATCTTACATACTATGTAGTCGCATGAAGGCTCCATGAAGGCTGGGGTAGTGCCTGTAGCCGAGTTCTTGAGCTCGAACAGTCCGTAACCCAAACCAATCTTTGCAGCCACAAATGCCAGCGGATAACCTGTAGCCTTTGAAGCGAGCGCAGAAGAACGGCTCAAGCGGGCATTGATCTCAATTACCCTGTAGTCCTCGCTCTCTGTATCAAATGCATACTGTACGTTACACTCACCTACAATGCCAATATGCCTTACAATCCTTATTGCAATGTCCCTAAGCTTATGGAGCTCAGAGTTTGTAAGTGTCTGGCAAGGGGCAACCACGATACTCTCACCTGTGTGGATTCCAAGAGGATCGAAGTTCTCCATGTTACATACTGTAATACAGTTGTCATATTTGTCCCTTACAACCTCAAACTCAATCTCTTTCCAGCCCTTCAACGATTTCTCTACAAGGACCTGTGGAGAGAATGTGAATGATTTCTCGGCAAGTTTCACAAGCTCCTCCTCATTGTTGCAGAAGCCTGAACCCAAACCGCCGAGTGCGTATGCTGCACGGATGATTACCGGATAGCCAAGCTCCTTGGCAGCGGCAACCGCATCCTCAAGATTCTCCACAGCGTGGCTCTTGATGGTCTTTACATCAATCTCATCCAGTTTCCTGTTAAAGAGCTCACGGTCCTCTGTATCCATGATGGCCTGTACAGGTGTACCCAGAACCTTGAGGTTATATTTCTCAAGGATGCCGGTCCTGTAGAGCTCAACACCGCAGTTCAGAGCGGTCTGTCCGCCAAATGCGAGGAGGATTCCCTGAGGCTGCTCCTTCTTGATTACCTGCTCCACGAAATATGGAGTTACAGGGAGGTAGTATATCTTGTCTGCAACACCTTCAGATGTCTGTACTGTTGCAATATTAGGGTTGATGAGGATTGTCTCAATCCCCTCGTCCTTCATGGCCTTGATGGCCTGTGAACCCGAGTAGTCAAACTCTCCGGCCTCGCCGATCTTCAGCGCTCCGGAACCCAAAAGAAGTACTTTGCTAATTTTCTCCATTATATTACAACATTTTAATGAATTCATCAAATAGGAACTCTACACCGTCAGGCTGGAACTGTATAGAGAAGAAAGGCTTGCTCTTGTGCCTGATACCCTCGTTTGAACCGTCATTGAGGTTCTCGAACATAGGCTCCCAGTCAGCGCCAAGTGTAGTGGCGTCAAGTGCGTAGCCGTGGTTCTGGGTAGTTATGTAGCAGGTTGTTGTACCCACTCTCCTTACCGGCTGGTTCTGTGTCCTGTGGCCGAACTTGAGCTTCTCTGTCTTTGCACCGGCAGCCTTGCCAAGCAGCTGGTTACCCATACAGATTCCAAAGACAGGCTTGTTGTTACCCATAGCAGTCTTGATGTTCTCTACAGCCTCAGTGCAGAAATCAGGGTTGCCCGGACCGTTTGAAATGATGAGTCCGTCATACTCCATCTCATTGAAGTTATGGTTCCATGGAACCCTTATAACCTCAACATCCTTCTGTGTGAGGGTCCTGAGAATGCTGTTCTTTACACCGCAATCAAGAAGGACAACCTTTTTGCTGCGTCCCTCATTGTACCTTGTCACCTCCTTGCAGCTAACCTCATCAACCTGGTTAACTACGTTAGGGTTCACGCACGCAAGCTCAGCATTGCAATCCTCCTGAACAATCTTGCCCATCATTGAGCCGTTGTTCCTCAATACCTTGGTAAGCTCCCTGGTATCAATGCCAAAGATGCCAGGAATCTTGTTCTCCTTCAACCATTGGTCAAGGCTCTTGGCCGCATTCCAGTGGCTGTAGTTGAAGGAATAGTCGGAAATCACCAGCGCCTTTACCTGGATCTTGTCCGACTCAAAGTATTTTGAAATGCCGTTCTCCACCTCGTCAGCCGGAACACCGTAGTTTCCGATGATAGGGTAGGTAACGCACAGTATCTGTCCTGAATAAGAAGGGTCTGTAAGACTCTCCGGATATCCTACCATGGCGGTGCTGAAGACAACCTCTCCACATGCAGGCTGGTCAAAACCAAAGGAAAAACCTTGGAATTCAAGGCCATTTTCCAATACTAGCTTAGCTTTTTTAACTGATTGCATTTATATAAGTATGTATGGGTTTAACAAAATCGGACAAAATTAGTCATTAAATCTTTTTTTTGCAATAAAGGCGGCCCCCCTCATGGCTGAAAATTTCAACAATTTCACCTTTGTGCGCATAGCCGTAATTGAGCTGTGCCTGCCATGCTTTTCCGTCAATCTCCACGCTCCCCTGAGGCTTCAGGTCTGTGGCAACAACAGCATCCCTCCCCACAAGCTCCGCAAGGCTCTCCTTCTCAACCCCCACAAATCCCTCTCTTCCCGACGAAAGGCTGGTTTTCAAAGCAATATGGGAAAATGCCCTGGAAGGGAAAAGCTTTTCCGCCAGATAAACTGAGAGGAAGAGCATGGCTGTAGTGGAGACAAGTACAATTGCAAAAGGCTTCACCAGAGGAATCAGGTTGATGTCACCGGCATTGAATACAATGTCATTGTCTATCATGGCAAAGGCCAATGTGATGACAATCAGGATGATTCCGCATACCCCCGCAATGCCGAACCCCGGTAGCACGAACACCTCCACGGCTAGAAGGGCCAGCCCGAGGAAGAAGAAGATTATCTCCCAGTTCTGCACGAACCCCTCCAGGTAGAGCGGCACAAAATAGAGCACCACGCCAACTATTGCGGCTACCAGTGGGAATCCTATGCCCGGGCTCTGGAACTCAAAGTAGATGCCGCCTATTATGAGCATCAGAAGCAGCCCCTGGATTACAGGGCTAAGGAAGAAATATATAATCTTGTCAAGCAGGGATGATTTATGTTCTGTAGTAATATAATCAATTTGTTCATAGTTGTTTATATGTGCAATTACCTCTGCGGTATTCTCCGCTTTCCCCTCGCAGTACCCGTTGGTTATTGCCTCGCTTGGAGTAAAGCTCAGGACGCTGTCCGCACTGACCATCTTCTCCGCTATAAGGGGATCCCTGTGCCACAGCTCAAGGGTGTCATTTCCGGAAATTATATACTTCATCCCGTGGCTCTCTGCGGTGGCCCGCATCATGGCCCGCATGAATGACTGGTATTTGTCGGGAAGAACCTCACCGTTCTGGTCCACAACCGTTGCCGCCCCAATGGAACTTCCGTTCCTCATATAGATGGAGTCGCATGCTATGGATATGAGGGCTCCGGCGGAGGCTGCCTGGTTGTTGATGAATGCAATTACCGGTATGGGGGAGTGCATTATGGCTGTCCTGATTGAATCGGCCGCATCCAGTGCCCCTCCGTAGGTGTTCAGGTCCAGGATGCAGTAGTCTGCCCTTTCTGCCTGCGCCTGCTTGAGCGCATCCGAAAACATCCTTGCGGAAGACTTGTCAATCTCCTTGTGCAGCTCAATGATGTAGAAGGATCTGCCAGCCTTTTCCTGCGCCTTTGCCCCAATTGCGCAAGTAAGCACCATGAAGATTGATATAAAGAGAGTTGCAATACTTTTCATGTCTCAAAATTTTGATGCCAATTTAATGAAAAAATCTCTCAAAAACCATATCCTGTACCTTCGGCGGTGGGATTTATTCCGGAACCCGGTATCATACTTCATCTGCACCCGGAGAACGGGTTCCGCCGGGATGTGGGACAGTGAGGATTTTTTTCGTATATTTGTGTCTACGCTTTATTGGAATTTTTAACACTTAACTAATCAATAATCAGTTACCTATGAAAATCAAAAGATTATTTGTTGCAGCTGTGTGCGTGATGTTGTCGGGAGCGGCAATTGCACAGAGCTACGGATGGCATCCGGATGATGAGAATTACGCGGAGAGCTGTACTTCAATTATGGTTGGAAAGAATGCAAGTTCAGACGGCTCTGTAATGACAGCACATTCTTGTGATTCAAATTACCGTACATGGCTTTCTATGGAAGAGAGCAAGACCTACAAGCCGGGAGAGCTCCAGGCCATCTATTGGGGCCTGCTCCACAATGAGGAGAGGGATGATATGCGCAATGTGGTGAAGAAGGGAGAAATTCCTGCCCCTGCAGTGCCTACATACAGGTTTCTTAATGTGGCTTATCCTTGTATGAATGAGAAGCAGCTCGCAATAGGTGAGACCACTACAGTTGGTAAGAGGGAGCTCAAGAGGGAGGACGGCCTCTTCATGATTGAGGAGCTTGAGAGGATAGCCCTTGAGAGATGTGCCACTGCAAGGGAGGCAATTGCAGTTATGGGTGCGTTGGCTGAGGAGTACGGCTATGCTGATGGCGGTGAGTGCCTTACTGTTGCAGACAAGAAGGAGGTATGGCATTTTGAGATCTATGGAAACGGAAAACTTCCTGAGGATCCTAAGGTAAAGAAATCAAAGAAAACCCCTGCAGACAAACCGGGAGCACTTTGGGTTGCCCAGAGGATTCCTGATGACCATGTGGGAGTTTCTGCAAATATTCCAAGAATAGGAAAGGTTGATTTCAATGATCCCGACAATTTTATGTATTCAAAGGACCTCAAGGAGCGCTCAAAGGCTATAGGCTACTGGGACGGTGAGGGAGACTATATCTTCTGGAAGGTTGTTTCAAGCGGCAAGAAGCCTTTCTCAATCCGTGAGTATTTTGTATTGAGCACTCTGGCCCCTTCTTTGAACCTCCAGTATGATGCGGATGAGATTCCTTTCTCTGTTAAGCCTGAGAAGAAGGTTTCTCCAGAGGATATGTTCGCATTCTACCGCGAGACTTACGAGGGAACGGAGTATGACCAGGTGAAGGACCTTTCAATTGAGGTTGACAGAAGAAGGATGGAGGATGGCAAGATGATATCTTACAAGGATACCGTTTATCCTGTATCTACATTCATGCCTGGTGACATGAGGACCCTCCTCAATTCACTTAAGAAGGATGTTACCCCAAGGGTAAGGACAATTGCTGTTATCCAGTGTTCATATTCACACATCATGCAGTGCCGCGACTGGTTGCCTGATGAGATTGGCGGTATTGCCTACTTCTCTTTTGACAACCCTGCCCAGAGCCCTAGGATTCCTATTTATGCAGGCGTTACAGAGCTTCCTAAGGATTGGGGCGTATGTGGCCAGCACAGATACAGGGAAGATGCTGCAATATGGTCTTACAGGGAGACAAACAGGATTTCAACCATCAACTGGGACAAGACCAGACACCTCCTTGAGGAGCAGGTTGCAAATTATGAGGCCCAGATGATGAAGGAGAATGCACTTATTGAGAAAGAGGCTGCACAGCTTCTGAAAGAGGGCAAGAAGGATGAGGTTACCAAGCTTCTTAATAATTACACCCAGAAATATGCTTCATCTACAGCAAAGACCTGGGAGGATTTGAAAGCTGAACTCTGGTCATTCTTTATCCGTAGTATGTAACAATTTGTAACTTTTTTTTAAAAAAGTCCATTTTTGGAGAACAACGTAACAAAAAGTTTTATAGCTTTGCACCGTTAGAACGGAAAACAGAAGATTTTACATCATTATGAACAACACACAGAATATAATAGGAATGTCCATTCAGATGAACCTGGCGGTGAACCTGCTGGCGTCCATTTCTATTATTGCCCTGTCTGTGGTGGTGATTATTATTCCAATGATGATGTAGAATCCTTTAAGTTATAAATTCAAGACCGCTTAATGGATTCCTTCCTTAAGCGGTCTTTTTTTTTGAGGAAGTTATAAATTGTAACCAGATATGGAACTCAGAAGCAGCAAGACTTTAAACGGAAAGAAGATGGCTGGAGCCAGGGCCCTGTGGAGGGCAAACGGAATGGAGAAGAAGCATTTTGGGAAGCCTGTGATAGCTGTTGTGAACTCTTTTACCCAGTTTGTTCCGGGTCATGTACATCTGCATGAGATTGGACAGTTTGTAAAGAAGGAGATAGAGAAGCTTGGCTGCTTTGCGGCAGAGTTCAATACCATAGCAATAGATGACGGTATTGCAATGGGGCATGACGGAATGCTCTATTCATTGCCTTCAAGGGAGATAATAGCAGACAGCGTTGAGTATATGTGCAATGCTCATTGTGCGGATGCAATGATCTGTATATCAAACTGTGACAAGATAACCCCAGGCATGCTTATGGCAGCCATGAGGCTTAATATCCCGGCAGTATTCGTTTCCGGAGGCCCAATGGAGGCCGGAAATGTAAAGGGAAAGGATTGTGACCTTGTGGATATAATGGTAAAAGGTGCTGACCCTCAGGTTTCTGCCGAAGATCTTCGGGAATACGAGGAGAAGGGATGCCCTACATGCGGATGCTGTTCAGGCATGTTTACAGCCAACTCAATGAACTGCCTTACAGAGGCTTTGGGACTTGCCCAGGTGGGCAACGGTACAGTGCTTGCAACCCACGCAAACAGGAAAAGGCTCTTTGAGAAAGGCGCCAAACTGGTGGTTGAGCTTGCAAATGATTATTATTTCAACGGCAACGAGGCGGTTCTGCCCCGTTCAATAGCAACAAAAGAAGCATTTGAGAATGCCATGATGCTTGATATAGCAATGGGCGGCTCAACAAATACTGTCCTCCACCTCCTTGCAATTGCATATGAGGCAGGCGTTGACTTCACGATGAAGGATGTAGACAGGCTTTCAAGGCAGATACCGGTTCTCTGCAAGGTTGCCCCTAACTGTGACTACCACATACAGGATGTGAACCGTGCAGGCGGCGTTATGGGAATCATGCAGGAGCTGGCAAGAGGCGGTTACCTTAACTGCTCGGCCGGCAGGATTGACTACCCTTCACTGCAGGATGCACTTACAGATTGTAATGTAACAAATTGTAACAATGCTTCTGAATGGTCCCAGGCCCTATACCATTCGGCTCCGGGATATGTCCGTACAGTAAAGATGGGTGAAAATGAAAGTACCTATAAGGAGCTGGATACAGACAGGGCAGCGGGGTGCATCAGGGATCTGGAGCATGCCTACACAAAAGACGGCGGACTTGCAGTCCTTTATGGAAATATAGCTCCCGACGGATGTATAGTGAAGACGGCAGGTGTGGCGGAGCATATCCTCAAGTTCAAGGGAACAGCAGTGGTGTTTGAGAGCCAGGAGGATGCGGTAAACGGAATCCTGGGTGCTAAAGTGAAGAAGGGGGATGTGGTGGTAATAAGGTATGAGGGGCCAAAAGGGGGGCCGGGAATGCAGGAGATGCTTTATCCAACCTCTTTCCTCAAGAGCATGAAGCTTGACAAGGATTGCGCCCTGATAACTGACGGTAGGTTCTCGGGCGGTACAAGCGGCCTCTCAATAGGGCACATTTCACCGGAAGCTGCAAACAAGGGTCCTGTAGCACTGATAGAGGATGGAGACACAATAACAATAGATATCCCTGAGAGGAAGATAAACGTGGAACTCTCACTGGAGGAGCTGCAGGGCAGGAGGGAAGTGTTGGAAAAGGGCAACGGATACAGGCCGAGGAACAGGGAAAGGAAGATTAGCAGGGCACTGAAGGCATATGCATCATTGGCAGGAAGTGCAGATATTGGAGGAGTAAGGGTTATTGATTAAAGATTTTGAAATGGAAACAAGGAGAATGAGCGGAGCGGAAGCTCTTATGAATACATTTTTGGACGAGGGTGTTGATACGATATTCGGTTATCCGGGTGGTACCATAATGCCTGTATATGACAAGCTGTATGATTACATGGATAAATTGAACCATGTGCTTGTAAGACATGAGCAGGGTGCGGTACATGCCGCCGAGGGCTATGCAAGGAGTACCGGCAAGGTTGGTATCTGTATGGCCACTGCAGGCCCGGGCGCAACCAATTTCATTACCGGAATTGCAGATGCCATGATGGATTCAACCCCTGTGATATGCATTACAGCTCAGGTGAATGCAGACAAACTTGGTACAAATTTCTTCCAGGAGGCTGATATGATAGGCATTACCATTCCAATCACAAAATGGAGCTATCAGATTTCCTCTGCAGCTGAGATTCCCACAGTTATGGCGCAGGCATTCCACATTGCACAGAGCGGCAGGCCGGGTCCGGTGCTTATCAGCCTTACCAGGAATGCCCAGGTGGAGTTGATGGACTACAGCTATAACAAGGAAGAGGCTGTCGGGAAGCTGGGCAAGGAGGCATATCCAGTGGAGCCGGGGTTCCAGGCGAAGGTGGAAGAGGCTGCCCGTGACCTGAACAATGCGCAGAGGCCCCTTATCATTGCGGGACATGGTGTAATTATATCGGGAGGATGCGGAATATTGAAGGAGTGTGCGGACAAGGCAAATATACCGGTAGCGGTTACCCTCCTTGGAATGGGTGCAATTGCGCAGGATGACCCTAATTATGTGGGAATGGTGGGAATGCACGGAAATGTGGCCCCAAATTCCATGACACAGAATGCAGATGTGATCCTTGCCGTGGGAATGAGGTTCTCAGACAGGGTTACAGGCGAGGTGAAGGGGTATGCTCCAAAGGCCAAGATTATCCACGTGGATATAGATATGGCTGAGTTTGACAAGAATGTGAAGGCTCATCTTACACTCCAGAGTGATGCAAAGGTATTCCTGGAGGCTCTGTGTGGGAAGCTTGAATATAAGGAGAGGGGTGAGTGGATGGATTTCTATAGGGAGAAGAGGGCGTTTGAGCTGGAGAATGTGATGGGACCGCAGCTCAATTCGGCAACCCTTACAATGGCTCAGGTTGTTGATGCTGTTACAAAAGCGGGTGAGAAGCCTAAGGTGGTTGTAACAGATGTGGGGCAGAACCAGATGTTCGCGGCAAGATACTCAAAGCTGGAAGGGAACATGAACTGGGTAACCTCAGGAGGTCTTGGAACTATGGGATTCGGCCTCCCTGCAGCAATAGGGGCAAAGGCGGGCAACCCAAATTGTGACGTTGTCCTTTTTTCCGGTGACGGCGGGCTCCAGATGAACATACAGGAGCTTGGAACGATACTCCAGACAGGGATTCCGGTTAAAATAGTCCTCCTGAATAACTCTTACCTGGGAATGGTAAGGCAGTGGCAGGAACTGTTCTTTGAGAGGAGATACGCATTTACCCATCTGGTGAATCCGGATTTCAAGATGCTTTCAGCTTCATACGGAATAAAATATGCCAGAGTGGAGAAGGTAGGGGAGCTGGAGGCTGCAGTGGAGCAGATGATGCAGCATGACGGGCCGTTCTTCCTTGAGGCGGCCATGATGGAGCAGGAAAATGTATTCCCGATGATCCCTGCAGGAAAAACATTGAATGATATAATTTTCAAATAACAACTTTCAGATTATGGAAAAGTTTACGGTAACGGCAGAAGGAAAGAACAGGTTGGACATATTGAACAGGATTTCAACGCTGTATCTGCAGAAAAGAATTGATGTTGAGAGTTTTGAGTACTCAAAGACAGAGCCGGAGTGGGGCGAGTACAGGATTACCTGCTGGGCTGCGCACAAAGAGCTGGTTGAGAGGATTGTAAGTCAGATAAACAATATAGTGGAAATTAGAAAAGCATATATAAATTAAAGAACTATGGCAAAATTGAATTTTGGTGGTGTTGAGGAGCAAGTAGTTACCCGCGCCGAGTTTTCATTGGAAAAGGCAAAAGAAGTATTGGCAAACGAGACAGTTGCCGTAATAGGATATGGTGTACAGGGCCCAGGACAGGCTCTCAACCTTAAGGATAACGGCTTTAATGTGATTGTAGGCCAGAGAAAAGATTCAAAGACATGGGACAAGGCTGTTGCAGACGGCTGGGTACCAGGCAAGGATCTGTTTGAGATTGAGGAGGCATGCCAGAAGGCTACCATCATTGAGTTCCTCCTTTCAGATGCAGGACAGATTGCAGTTTGGCCAACAGTAAAGAAACACCTTACAGCAGGCAAGGCATTGTATTTCTCACACGGCTTTGGCATCACTTACAATGACCGCACAGGCATTGTTCCACCTGCAGATGTGGATGTGATCATGGTTGCCCCTAAAGGCTCAGGAACTTCACTCAGAAGACTTTTCCTTGAGGGCAGGGGATTGAACTCTTCATACGCAATCTACCAGGATGCAACCGGAAAGGCTTACGACAGGGTAATTGCCCTTGGTGTAGGTATAGGCAGCGGTTATCTCTTTGAGACCACATTCAAGAGGGAGGTATATTCAGACCTTACAGGAGAGCGCGGTTCACTTATGGGTGCTATCCAGGGATTGTTTGCAGCCCAGTACGAGACATTGCGTGAGAACGGCCACACCCCTTCAGAGGCATTCAACGAGACAGTGGAGGAGCTTTCACAGAGCCTTATGCCGCTGATTGCAGAGAACGGTATGGACTGGATGTATGCAAACTGCTCTACAACAGCACAGAGAGGTGCCCTTGACTGGTGGAAGAAGTTCCGCGATGCAACCAAACCTGTATTCAATGAGCTTTACAACGAGGTTAAATGCGGAAACGAGGCTCAGATCTCAATTGACTCAAACAGCAAGCCTGACTACAGGGTTAAGCTTGAGGCTGAGTTGAAGGAGATGCGCGAGAGTGAGATGTGGCAGGCAGGCCAGACCGTGAGGTCTTTGCGTCCTGAGAACAACTAATTTCAGGAGAAAAGGATGGACTGCACGCAATACTTTCCACAATTGCACAAGATATCAGCTGCAAGGATAACGTTGGGGGAGATACTTTCCCCAACGCCCCTTGCTTCCAACCCTTACCTTGGGGCAAAATATAATGCAAACATACTTCTCAAAAGGGAAGACCTGCAGATAGTGCGCTCCTACAAGATAAGGGGAGCCTATAATAAGATGCGTAATCTTTCTGCGGAGCAAAGCGCTTGTGGCGTAGTTTGTGCCAGTGCCGGCAATCATGCCCAGGGAGTTGCGTTTTCCTGCAACAGGCTGGGGATAAAGGGATACATCTATATGCCCAAGACCACCCCTAAGCAGAAGATCCAGCAGGTGCGGATGTTCGGCAACGGCAACATTGAGATTATCCTATACGGGGACAATTTTGATGAAGCAAACAGGGAAGCCATCTCCTTTGCAGCCAGGGAGGGAAAGACATTCATTCCACCGTTTGATGACCCTCAGATCATTGAGGGACAGGCCACAATAGGTATGGAAATCCTCCAGGAGAGCAAGGAGCCAATAGATTATATCTTCATCCCGATAGGTGGCGGCGGACTGGCCTCCGGCCTTGGAGCTTGCATCAGACAGATGAGCCCCAATACAAAGCTCATTGGAGTGGAACCTGAGGGGGCACCCGGAATGAAGGAGTCTTTCAAGGCAGGCAGGGTAGTGGAGCTGGAATCCATCAATAACTTTGTGGATGGGGCGGCTGTAAGGAAAGTGGGCAACTATACCTACAATATCTGTTCCCAGGTGCTGGATGACATCATAACTGTGCCGGAGGGGGCTGTATGCAGCTCAATCCTTGAGATGTACAACAGGAATGCCATTGTGGTTGAGCCTGCAGGGGCACTCTCGGTTGCGGCGCTGGAACTTTATAAAGATAAGATTGCGGGGAAGAATGTTGTATGCATCATAAGCGGCAGCAACAATGACATTACCAGGATGGAGGAGATAAGGGAGCGCTCGCTGCTGCATCAGGGGCTGAAGCATTACTTCATTGTGAGGTTCCCGCAGAGGGCCGGGGCATTGAGGAGCTTCATCACCGATGTTGTAGGGCCAAAGGATGACATCACCCATTTCTCCTACACAAAGAAGACCAGCAGGGAGAGGGGACCGGTTGTAATTGGAATAGAGCTTGCCCACCCTGAGGATCTGGAAACACTTGAAAAGAAGATGGAAGAGAACGGATTTGCATACGAATACCTGAATGACAAGCCTCTTCTCTTTGAATTTTTAGTTTAACAATAAAACTTACACTATCATGAAAAACATAGACTGGACAAAACTGTCATTTTCATATTCAAAGACAAATACGGTTCTCACATGCCTTTACAAAGACGGCAAATGGGGCCCGATTGAGAGCCAGAGTGCAGACTCATTGAACCTTACAGTATTCTCACCGTCATTGCATTACGGAATGTCATGCTTTGAGGGGCTGAAGGCTTTCCGCGGAAAGGACGGCAAAGTGAGAATCTTCCGTATGGACCAGAATGCCAAGAGGATGCAGAGCTCTGCAGGATTTTTGGGTATCCCTAGTCCCGATGAAGAGCTCTTCAAGAAGATGTGTACCCAGGCAGTGCAGGAAAACATTGATTTCCTCCCTCCGTATGAGCTCAGGGCATCATTGTATATCCGTCCTATCCTCATCACAACAATCCCTTCAATCAACCTTGTACCACAGCAGGACGGCATCATGTTCATGGTGATTACCCTCCCTGTAGGTTCATACGCTGGAAAGGTGCTTGACCCTATCAAGACCGTAATAGCAAGGGATTATGACCGTGCAGCCCCTAACGGCAGCGGCTCGTTCAAGGTGGGCGGTAACTATGCCTGTGCAATGTATGCAACCGGAGTGGCTGTAAAACAGGGCTACAAGGATGTATTGTTCCTCAATCCTGAGACCAAGAACATAGACGAGTTCTCATCAGCCAACTTCTTTGGAATAAAGGGAAACAAATACATAACCCCTTGCTCAAAGACCGTACTCCCTTCAATCACCAACAAATCACTCATCCAGGTGGCTGAAGACCTTGGAATGGAGGTGGAGAGAAGGGACATCCCTGTAGAGGAGCTCTCAACATTTGAAGAGGTGGGCCAGTGCGGAACAGCGGTAGTGATCACCCCTGTAAAGCTCGTGGAAGACAAGGAAAAGCTTGCCGCAGACTCAGTAACCGCATCATACCCATATAGCGACGAATGCGGGCCTAAGAGCCGCAAGCTCTACGAAACCCTCACCGGCATCCAATACGGCGAAATAGAGGACAAACACGGCTGGTGCACAATCCTATAGGAATATTCATACAAGTTATTTAATTGGAAAAACCCTCCTGAAACTGATTGATGCAGGGGGGCTTTTTTGCGTTATATGGGTGTGCCTTTCCCAAGAGGTTCTAAAATGTGGACTTCCCCAAGAGGTTAAGGAAGCCCTCAAGCCTAAAAATGCCTTTATGGGTACCTCTGGACTGGATTTGCTTGAAAAGAATGCACTTAACCTACAGTTTTATCCTTAGGTTAGAGCACCCAACCTGCCCCAGAAGGTCCTGGGGTAGGGGGGAGGTGGTTTAACCTCTTAGGAGATGTCACCTGGATTGTATTTCACAACAAACAAACCCCGCAACCTCATCCCGAGACTGCAGGGTTTGCCCGATTTCACCTAACTTAAAAAAACTATTTCAACAGCATAACAGACGTGACAAGGAAAGGTTCAATCAAAATCCTATTTTCTTTCTTACAGAGTTGCTTTTTTGATTTTCCTTCAACTTTGCCGCAAGTTCAGATAAGGCCAGATAAATATTATCGAAATCCTTCTGATTATCCTCGCTTAAATCGTTAATCGCCTCCAATGATTGTTCGTTCAATATTTCTAATTTAATAACAGCCCTCTTTAACTCTTTAATTTCTTCATCAACAGTATGTACACCAATAAATAAATGTCTCATTGCTACAAAAGCCCGCATAATTTCTCTATTAATTTTGATTGCCGATTCAGATCTTAACACTGATGAAAGCATAGAAACACCCAGTTCTGTAAATGCATATGGCATATATTTGATATGCTGCCCCCTTCTCCCGTTTAAGGTTCCAATTTGGAACCTTAAACATTCTTCTTTCGTTAATTGAAACATAAAATCTTCCCCTTCAAATCTCTCAATATTCCTTTTTACAGCTTTATTAAGATTCTTAGTCTCAACATTATAAAGTTCCGCCAAGTCCTTGTCTAAAATTACTTGATGTCCTCGGATTTCATAAATTTTACCTTTTACAATATCAATCTCCATAACATTATAGTTTATTGTGCTAAATATCCATATAATTCATGAAATACCTTTGCTGAAAAAGAAATAGTTGTAGGTGTAATTCAAAATTTTTTCTTTTTTAGAAATTACCTGGAACTTAATATATAGAAATGCGCATCATTTGTAACAATGTTCTGCACCACAAATGACACAATCAACATACTTGAAACTTAAGGAGAATTTCCTTCAGACAAAACCTTTTACAGGCTTTAGGGAGTACGTAAATGATTCATCTTGGTTTGGATTTGATATTGATGCAGGTCCTATAATATTTAACCTGAGTCCAACCGGAACTGCCTTTGGAATAGGCCCGGCAACATACTTCAAGGACTCCATAATCCGTACAGGATTGCTACGGACAGCAGAGATTGCCGGCTCTACAGTCTCTTTAGATAACAAATCACACTATTTGCTTGCAGATTTGGCATTGGTGGGGGAAGCAATTACCCTTGCAATGAGAACATGTCGTCCAATGCATGAATAGTGATGCATAAAAACAAAACTATTCTTGCTGTGTTTATTCAGAATAAAATATTTAAATTTGTCAAAGCTAAAATAATGAACTTGATATGAATCTTTCAACACTCATAAAACAATATTTTTCATCATCAAGTGATGAGATTACGATTGATGTGTTTGATGAGAAGAATATTTTTGATGTTTATCAGCGTGTTGTAGGAGTCCTAACGCAGTACATTGAAATTGAAACTACTGTGCTGCAAGCCATGAGTTATTGTTTTTATGAGATTTTGGATAATGTACTAACTCATTCAAATAAAGAATTGGGTACAGTTATAACTCATTACGACTCGTCAAATCATATCTTGAGTTTTTTAGTGGCAGATGATGGTATAGGTGTAAAAGCGTCTTTATCAGAGAACAGTAAGTATTCAGACATATCTGAGTCTGATGCCTTGAGGATATGTATTAAAGATGCAATTACAGATGGTAAGGGTATGGGATTTGGATTGTATTCTACTTCTCTTTTGGCTCGAGATATTGGTTTGAGGTTTGAAGTGCGTTCGGGGAATCATACAATGAAAGTTCAAGACGGTAAAGAACTTATTGTAGAAAGTGATTTCTGGCAAGGAACAATAGTTTATCTGCAGCTTATTACAAATAAAGAAATCAATCCTGCTGAAGTGGTTGCAAACCGTACTAATGTGGCATCTCAGTATAATGAAACGTTTTTAAATGATAATGAATTGGAGGATCTATGGTAATATTTAATTTCAGAGAATATGGTGAGAATTTAGGTACACGTCTTCTTGGAAAACGTGTTCGTGAAAGTTTATTGCCTATGATTGAGCAGAATGAGTGTGTGGTGTTGGATTTTACAGGTGTTAATGTTGTAAGCAATTCTTTTGCGGATGAGTGTATTGCCAAATTGTTGCTGGTTATGTCCCTTTCAGAACTGAAGAGCAAGACAACTTTCAGGGGGCTTAATCCTGTTGCTTCAGAGAGTGTGCTTACTGCATTGCGCCGCAGACATCTTACAATTGTGTAGGTAAAGTCTTTTCTTGTGACCCACAGGAACAACTAATGACATACAAAAAGAGGATACCCGCCTGGATATCCTCTTTTTTGTATTGCTGATTTGCAGCCTATTTCGCAAAGCTTACGGAGCGGGTTTCGCGGATTACGGTGATTTTCACCTGGCCCGGGTAAACCATTTCGTCCTGAATCTTCTTTGCAATGTCTATTGAGAGCTGCTCTGCCTGCTGGTCGGTTACCTGCTCGCTGCCTACGATTACGCGGAGCTCGCGGCCTGCCTGGATGGCGTAGGTCTTGGTTACGCCAGGGTAGGAGAGGGCTATGTTCTCCATGTCCTGGAGCCTCTTTATGTATGACTCAATTACCTCACGTCTTGCACCTGGCCTTGCGCCTGAGATTGCGTCACCTACAAGTACAAGCGGTGAAAGCAATGAGCTCATCTCAACTTCCTCGTGGTGGGCACCAATTGCGTTGCAGATTTCAGGTTTCTCCTTGTATTTCTCTGCCAGCTTCATACCCAGAATAGCATGTGGAAGCTCAGGGTCCTCGTCTGATACTTTACCTATATCGTGCAGCAGACCTGCCCTTTTTGCAGCCTTAGGGTTGAGCCCGAGCTCTGATGCCATGGTGGCACAGATGTTTGCAACCTCCCTTGCGTGCTGCAGCAGGTTCTGGCCGTATGATGAACGGTATTTCATCCTTCCGATAAGCTTGATAAGCTCAATGTGAAGGCCGTGGATACCCAAATCTATACAGGTCCTCTTTCCGGTCTCAAGAATCTCCTCCTCAAGCTGTTTCTGAACCTTTGCCACTACCTCCTCAATCCTTGCAGGGTGGATACGGCCGTCAGTTACAAGCTGGTGGAGTGCAAGCCTTGCAACCTCCCTTCTTACTGGGTCAAATGCTGAAAGGAGGATAGCCTCAGGGGTGTCATCCACAACAATCTCAACGCCTGTAGCGGCCTCAAGTGCACGGATGTTCCTTCCCTCACGGCCAATGATACGTCCCTTGATTTCATCACTCTCAATGTTGAATACTGTAACGGCATTCTCAATTGCAGTTTCAGGGGCTGTCCTCTGGATAGTGTTGATTACAATCCTCTTGGCCTCTTTTGAAGCGGTGAGCCTTGCCTCATCCATAACGTCATTTATATATGACATGGCCTGGGTCTTGGCCTCATCCTTCATGCTCTCAACGAGCTGGGCCTTTGCCTCAGCCGCTGTCATGCCGGCAATGCTCTCAATCTTCTCAATGGCCTCCTGCTTGAGCTTGTCGTACTCCTCGCTCTTCCTGTTTACAATCTCAACCTGGTTCTTGAGGTTCTCCTTAATGAGGTCAACCTCCTTCTGCTTCTTGGCAATCTCCGAGTTCTGCTGGTTGATTACAATCTCCTTCTGCTTTACCTTGTTCTCAATCTGCTGGATCTGACTGTTCTTCTCATTTATGAATTGTTCGTGCTCGCTCTTGAGCTGCAGGAACTTCTCCTTTGCCTGAAAAATCTTCTCCTTTTTGATGTTCTCTCCCTCAGTCTCCGCTTCCTTCAGTATCTGCGCCTTCTTTTTCTTCAGCACTACATTGTTCACAATGTAATATGCTGCAAAAAAGCCTGCGAGAGCGCCACAAAGCGATAAAATGACAATAGTTAAAATTTCCATCTCTTCTCTCTTTTGTTAGTGTATTTATATTTGTTCTGGTTTTAGTTCAAGCATAAAAAAGCCGCTGGATCCGCTGTTTTCAGAAAAATCTTAGAAATTAAGATTTGAGCTCCAATTGTAGACGCAAACTTCCAACGTCCCGTAAAACGGAATCCCCCTAAGGGTCACCCAGGCCTGTTTTTGTCTGTTGGTCACTCGGTTCTGTTTATAGTGTTGATTTTCGCAAAGAGCTGTAATCCAACGGCTAAAAGTATAATTCGCCTATAATATGTACAAGAATGAATGCTATTTGTTCTCCTGCAGGTATCCGTCCAGCTGCTTGCTCAGAAGCTTGAGGTCTTCCATAAGCCCTTCAAACTCCTTGTTCTGCTCCATCTTCACAACCTTTACCGCAAAATGCAGCACAGACATGGATAATGCATCCTGTGTATCCCTATCCTTGAACTTGCTTTTGTAAGCCTCCACAACTTCCCTTATCCTTCCCACGGCTATACGCATGCTCTCCTCCTCTGATGGGTGTATTGTCAGCGGATATTGCCTTTCTGCAATGGTGATCCTTATCCTCTGTTTTTCCTCTTCCATTGTCAGTCATTTAACATAGAAATACACTTGTCAATCTCACGCACAATCTTTGCAATCCTCTTCCTTGCCTCCTTCACATCTTCTGAAGACGCTGTAAACGCCTCAGCCAATTGCATCTGCTCAACTTTCTGCTCTAACTCCTTTATCCTGTTGTTCCTGTTATCTAAATCACTTTTACATTTGTCCAATTCTTCCCTCAATGAGATGTTTTCAGAAAGTGCAAGCTCATATTTGGAGATTATATGCTCTATATGCCCCTTGAGCTTCTGGATTATTATCTGGCTTTCTACACTCATTTCAAGAAATTTTTCCTCAGCAAATTTATAAATAATTTCTGATAATTGAAAAAAGCCCCTGCAATTTTGCAGGGGCCTCAATCCTCATATAAGATACGTTTCTATAAAACGTTGGTGTCTACAACCTTATCCATTCCCACCTTAATTGCTTCCTCATTCATTGGGATAAGGTGGTGGTGCCTTTCAGGGAGTGATTTCTTGAGCCCCTTTACAACGCTCTCCATTGATACTACCGGCTTTTTCTTAAGGAATGCGCCAAGCACTATCATATTGAACGCCTTGAGGTTGCCCATTCTTGCGCTCTCCTCAGCAGCCTCAATGGAACAGATGTTGATGTCTTTCCTTTCAGGGTGCCTTGTAATGCCGTTAGGGTCATAGATGAGCAGGCCGCCCGGCTTTACCATCCCCTCAAACTTGTCCATCGACTGCTGGTTGAGAATGATTGCTGTATCACATTTGCTGAGGATAGGCGAGCCTATCTTCTTGTCACTCAATATAACTGTTACATTGGCAGTACCACCGCGCATCTCAGGACCGTATGAAGGCATCCAAGTAACTTCCTTATCCTGCATTATTCCGGAATAGGCCAGAATCTTGCCCATTGAAAGGACTCCCTGTCCTCCGAAACCTGCTATAATCAATTCTTCTTTCATAATTCTCTTGTTATGCGTTAATGGTTTACCTGTCTTTCATGTCTCCAAGCGGATAGAATGGGAACATGTTCTCCTCCATCCATTTGTTTGCCTTTACCGGAGTGAGTTTCCAGCCTGAGTTGCAGGTTCCCACAATCTCCACGAATGAGGTTCCCTTCTCCATCATAGAGTTCTCAAAGGCTTTCCTAATGGCTTTCTTGGCTTTCCTTACCGCTGCAGGGTTGTGTGCAGACTGTCTGGTAACATAGCATGTTCCCTCAAGCTGTGCGAGGAGCTCTGTTATCTTCATAGGGTAGCCGTTCAGCTTTGCATCCCTTCCGTAAGGGGTTGTGGCTGTAACCTGTCCCAAAAGGGTGGTAGGGGCCATCTGTCCGCCTGTCATGCCGTAGATTGCGTTGTTGATGAAGATGATTACAATGTTCTCACCCCTGTTGCAGGCATGCATTACCTCTGCGGTTCCTATGGAAGCAAGGTCTCCGTCTCCCTGGTATGTGAACACATATTTGTCGGGATTAAGGCGCTTTGTGGCTGTTGCAAGGGCAGGGGCCCTTCCGTGTGCAGACTGCTCCCAGTCTATGTCTATATAGTTGTATGCAAGGACTGCGCATCCTACTGGGGAGATGCCTATTGCCTTGTCCTGTATGCCCATTTCCTCAATTACCTCAGCTATCAGCTTGTGGACTACACCGTGGGTACATCCAGGGCAGTAGTGCATCACTGCATCTGTGAGAATAGGAGTTTTGGCATATACTTTATTTTCCGGTTTAATTATATCCTTTATATCCATAACCCGCTATTTATTGATTGATTTTACAAATGCTTCAAAGATATCGTCAGGAGAAGGGATCATTCCGCCCATCCTGCCGTAGAAGTTTACAGGTACCTTGCCCTCTACTGCAAGCCTTACATCCTCAACCATCTGGCCTGCACTCATCTCAACTGCCATTATGCTCTTCAATTGAGGTACAAGTGCCTGGATTTCTGCGGTAGGGTAAGGAAAGAGGGTTACTGGCCTGAGGAGTCCCACCTTGTAGCCGGCTTCCCTTGCCTGGTCAACAACTGCCTCACAGATTCTTGACATGCTGCCGTATGCCACAAACAGATGCTCTGCATCCTCTGTGCGGTAGGTCTCGCATATTACCTCGTTCTTCTCAATCTCAGCATATTTTGCCTGGAGCCTGATGTTTGTCTTCTCCTGTACGTTAGGGTCCAGTGCGAGCGAGGTTACTATATTCCTGTTCCTGCCGCTGTGTTTGCCGGTGAGGGCCCAAGGGCACTGCTGTGCAACCTCTTCTGCGGTTCTGCGCGGCTTCATCCCGCCAAGCTCAACCTTCTCCATCATCTGGCCAATTACGCCGTCTGAAAGGATCATCACAGGATTCCTGTATTTGAATGCAAGATCAAATCCCTTCCCGACAAAATCATACATATCCTGTGCAGATGCCGGAGCAAGGACAATCATCTTGTAGTCTCCGTGTCCGCCGCCCTTTACTGCCTGGAAATAGTCTGCCTGGCTTGGCTGGATTGTTCCAAGTCCAGGACCGCCCCTCATTACGTTTACAACCACACAAGGGAGCTCTGCACCTGCAAGGTAGCTCAATCCCTCTGCCATGAGGCTGATTCCAAGGCTGCTGGATGAGGTCATCACCTTCTTTCCTGTACTGGCACCGCCATATACCATGTTGATTGATGATGTCTCGCTCTCTGCCTGAAGCACAACCATTCCTGTAGTTTCCCAAGGCTTCTCCTCCATAAGAGTCTCCATAACCTCGGATTGCGGAGTGATAGGGTAGCCGAAGTAGCCGTCTGCACCGCACCTGATGGCGCCATGTGCAATAGCCTCGTTACCCTTCATAAGTATTTTCTCAGCCATATCGTAGATTTTTATATTTTCACTCTATAAACTGTAATTACGGCATCCGGACATACGGTTGCACAGTTTGTACATCCTGTACAGTTGTCCGGGTTTTCCATGTAGGCAAAGTTGTATCCCTTGCCGTTAACCTCTTTAGACAATGCAATGGTCTGTGTAGGGCAATTGGCCACGCACACGCTGCATCCCTTGCATTTTGCGGTATCAACCACAATAGCTCCTTTTACTGCCATATTATATTTGTTTTTAATTGTTTGTCCGGTAATCAGTTCCCTCCAAAAAATCCGAATCCCCTCTTTATCCCTTCAATTGTGGCGTCCCATCTGATGAGGATGCCTATTATAAGGATAATGCAGAGTATTACCATGCCCTTTCCGGTAGGTGTCATGTTTTTATACTCGGCTACGAATTTAGCAATTTTTCTTTTAATCATTAATATAAATCTGCAATTTGTTAATAAATCATAATTGTTTTTCTATCCTTATCCTTACATCAACAGCCGTAACCCCATTAAGGTTTCCAAGCAGCGGGTTGATGTCCATCTCGGCAATCTCCGGAGCAGCGGTGCAGAGCATGGAGACTCTGGCAATTGCATCTGCAAAGAGCCCTTCATCTATCCCCTCCATGCCGCGGGTTCCCTGGATTATCCTGTATCCCCTCAGCCCTTTGACCATTCCTGCAGCTTCATCTGCCGAAACAGGTGCCAATGCTGATGAAACATCCTTGAGGGCCTCAATGAAGACTCCTCCCAGGCCGCACAGTATCATGTGGCCGAACCCCTCTTCCCGTTTTGCCCCTATGAACACTTCAGTTCCCTTGAGCATAGGCTGCAGGAGCACTCCCGTTACCTGCGGTATCTGCATCATCTTGTTGAACCGGGCTGTTAATGCCTCCTCATCCTTTATATCCAGTGCAACTCCACCCACATCTGTCTTGTGTACAGGTCCTATAACCTTCATTACCAGCGGGTAGCCTATTTCCCTTGCTGCAGCTGCCGCTTCCTCCGCTGTGGCTGCAACGGCTTCCCTTGCCCTTGGAATTCCTGCCGCGTCAAGCAGTTGCGCAGCTTTGTCGGGAAGCAGATAGCCTTCCTCTGCCTGCTCTATTATGCTGCGGACCTTTTGGGTGTCAATTTGTGGCAGCACGGGCTCTGCCTCTGGAGTGGCTGCAGCTAGCATATCTACAAATGCTTTGCCAAAAGCGGCCTCTTCGCTGAAGGAAATTCCACCCAGATTCTGGAATGTCCTGATGGCCTCCTCTGCATTTACAACTGAGGTGAGGATAGGGTAGATCGGCTTTTTTGTAGTTGCAATCTTCTCAAGGAGAACCTTATACACATCAGTTACATCTGTGAGCCCAGGGCTGCCGAAAATCACCGCCATGGCATCAACCTCATCAAAATCATTGTTGCAGGCATCAATTATCCGGGCAAGCTGGGCCGCAGTGCCTGTGGCAAGGAAATCAATGGGGTTTGCAACGGATGAGCCGGGATAGAGCCTGGAAAGGAGTTCCTCCGCCTTTCTTCCCGACAGATGTGGTATGTTTATCCCATTGCTGCTGAGGACATCCGTAAGCATCACGGCCGGCCCTCCGGCATGGGTGATGATGGCAATGTTCTTCCCCTTAGGCCTTGGCATTGAAAGGATTGAGGCCATGTTCACCAGCTCGGTGCGGCTGTAGACCCTTATGATTCCGGCCTTGCGGAAAAGTGCGCTTACGGCTGCATCCGGTGAGGCAAGTGCCCCGGTGTGGGAAGATGCGGCACGGCTTCCGGCCTCACTGTATCCCGCCTTTATGGCAGCTATGCGTGCCCCTTTCCGAGTAAGTGACCCGGCGTGCTTGAGGAGCATCTGCGGATTGTTGATGCTCTCAATGTAAAGGAGCTTCACAGGGGAGCTCTCTCCCGGTATGTATGTTTCATCAAGATATTTCAATACATCCTCAACCCCAATCTGGGCGCTGTTCCCCACGGAGAATACATGCGAGAACTTAATGCCGTGCTTTACGGCTGCCTCCATTATGAACACCACAGTTGCCCCTGAGCCGGAGATGATGTCAACCCCATCCGGGGAGAGGTTGGAAATGGGGTGGGTGAATACCCCTGCATAGTTGTTGGTGATTGCCCCAATGCAGTTGGGGCCTATGAGTGATGCGCCGTATCTGTTTACGGTTGCAACTATACGGTCTTCAAGTTCAGCACCCTCAGGACCGTCTTCATGGAAGCCTGCCGAGAAAATGATTACTGCCCTGCATCCCTTGTCCCTGCAGAGGGTTTCCACAGCTGCCGGGCAGAGCTTTGCCGGGATTGCCAGGATTGCGCAATCTGTCTGCGGCAGATCCTCCACACTCCTGTATGACTTCACCCCCTGTACAGTGTCATTCTTGGGGTTCACCACACGCAGCTCCCCCTTATAGCCGGTAATAAGCAGGTTCCTGAGGGCATTACCCCCCGGTTTTGTGGTGTCGTCCGAGCCCCCTACTACAACAATGCTGCGGGGGGATATGAGTTCTCTTGTAATCATTCTCTTTTGTCGGGTTATAACTTAACAAATATAAGAAAAATGTATCTTTGTGGAAAGATAATTTTGTTCCTATGAGATATTTCGTTGTTGATGCGTTTGCGGGTGCCCCGTTCGAGGGAAATCCTGCGGGGGTGGTGCTCCTGGAGGGGAATGCCCCTTTTCCTGATGATTCCCTGATGACCTCAATTGCTGCGGAGCTCCGCTATTCGGAGACAGCCTTTGTGCAGCAGAACGGGCCGGCGGAGTTTACGGTGAGGTATTTTACCCCTGCTGCAGAGGTTGATCTTTGCGGACATGCCACAATTGCCTCTTTTTCGGTACTGCGGGATGAGGGGATACTCCCTGAGGGGACAGTCTGCCTTAACCACACCCTTGCGGGTGACCTGGAGGTGATTGCAGGGAAGGAGATAATGATGCAGATGGCTGCCCCTCAGGTGATTGGAAAGCCGCTGGATGTGGAGCAGCTGTACAGGATAATGATGCCGGGAGGGAATGGTTCAACGCCATCTTGCTGTGTATTTCATGCCGCCGAGACCCAATGTTCCGGGTCTGGAGATGTGGCAGGCGGACATGGGGATCTGTCGGGAAGGGGAATGGTCCTTGCTCCTGAGATTGTTTCTACAGGTCTTCCCGACATTATCATGCCGGTGGGTTCTCTGGAGGAGCTGCAGGCCCTAGCCCCTGATATGGATGCCCTTGCTGCCCTGAGCAGGGAGCTTGAGGTTGTGGGGGTGCATGCCTTTGCCCTCTCGGATGACGGCTATACAGCGCATGTGAGGAATTTTGCTCCGCTGTACGGGATTCCGGAGGAGTCTGCAACCGGTACTTCCAATGCGGCCCTTACATATTATCTCTACAGGCATGGTTTGGTTCCGGCCGGAGGCGGCTGCAGGTTCATGCAGGGGGAGGCAATGGGACGCCCTTCAGTTGTTGCCACTCAGCTGCGTCCTGAGGGGAGCATTTATGTGGGTGGTAACAGCTATATCCTGGCATGCGGGGAACTGAGGGTAGGGTAGTCCCCGCCCTCTCAGCTGATTCCGCACTCGTGCATGCAGATTTCTATCTCCTTTGAGGAGCCCATGTGCTTGCCGTGGTCATCCGATATCTTAATGCAGTTGAACCATGGCTGGTTCTTGTTCATGCGGCATTTCATGAGCTTCATCACAATATTTGAAGGTTTGAAGCCTGTATCATTGGTGAGGTTTGTGCCAATTCCGGCAGAGCAGCGGATTTTTCCCTTGCAGTATTCCGATATCCCTTTGTATGCAGGGAAATCAAGGGCGTTGCTGAATACTATTGTCTTTGTGGTTGGATCTATCCCCAGCTGTCGGTATCTCTCTATAAGTTTGTCGGTGAAGAGGTAAGGGTCTCCGGAGTCTTGTCTTACACCGTCGAACAGTTTGGCTTGTTTGCAGGAGAAGTTCTTGAAGAATACCTCTGAGGTGTAGGTGTCGCTCAGGGCAATTCCAAGGTCTCCGTCATAAACGTTTACCCAGTTTTCAAGGGCCAGGTAGTTGGCCTGCTTGTATCCGAATTCCGCGCCGTGGAACATGAACCACTCGTGCGGATGGGTACCCATCACCTTCATTCCGTAGCGCATTGCCATGTGTACGTTTGATGTGCCGGTACAGAAGCGGGCATTCTCTTTCAGGTAGCCGCACACCTTGTCCTGCATATCATAGCTGAACCTTCTCCTCATTCCGAATTCCGAGAACTTGAGCCCTTCCGCATTTGACATCTGCACCTTTGAGGCCAGTTTTGCCATAACCTGTTCCATATCAGGTTTGTAGCCCAACATCCTGTTCCGCAGTTCAGAGACAATTGCAAGAATTGGGGTTTCATAAAGGGTAACCTTGTACATCTTGTCCATTACGGTAATGTGGAGCCTGTTGTCTTCATCCAGCCATGCGTGGATCTTCTGCGGGCTGAACCTGAACCCCCTCAGCCATTCCCAGTAGCATTCAGGTATGAACTGTATGTCTGAATTCACAAATGCAAACTCCTCTGGTGTGAGCGCAAGTTTTCCCAGGTTCCCGAACTCCGCTTCAAGGGCCTGGAGGAAATCTCCGCTGTAGGCGGTCTTGTCCCTGTCATTGAATTCAAATTCACCTTCAGCATCGGGGAACAGTTTCATGTACGCAAAACTGGTGCTGAATTTATAAAGGTCTGTGTCCAATACGGACCTGATGCACATGCTTTCCATAATCAAATTTCTTGTGTTATATAGTTGCAGGGGGCAACCCTCTCCACCTCTTTGTTGAACGAGAACCAGTGGCGGGTGTCTCCAATTTCAATGTACCAATATCTGTAGCGCGGGTCTCCCTTTATGAAGAGAGGATTCGCAGGTGTGTTTCCGTTCATGTCCCAGCGGATGAATCTTTCAGCCGGCTCCTTTTTTCGGAAAAAATCGCAGAATTTGCAATTATCTTAGAATTAAACGGTTATTCGGATTGCTTGAAAATTGGGTAACGAGATAGCAACCGTTCTATTTCATTACCTTGCGTTTCTTTGCCAAATTGCCATTGTTACTATTTCCGAGGTTTTCTGTTTAATGCGTTATGGCTCAGTTCAAAACGCAGAAATTCACCTTTTTTGCTCCGAGAACCGTAATTTTTTATTGAAAGTCCGTTGCGTGCCCAGGCCAGGGAGATGAGCGGCGATTTCTCCGGTATGTTCTTTTTGCAGAACCTGTACAGCAGAAGCCCCTTGCTCTCCAGGCTCAGCGGTTGGGTAAGGGTTTCTGTGCCGGCAAGCTCGCCGATGAGTTTGTGCAGCAGTTCTCCGCGGCTACCTGCCTGCGGCGCAATCCCCGGCGTTGAATGGCTTTCAGCCTGGCAGGATTCTGGTGCGGCCTGGCAGGATTCTGGTGCGGGGGTAGCCTTTGCAGCAAGAGCAGGTGCCTCAGCCGCTTTCCCGCAGCAGAAGATTGTCCTGAATGTCTCTCTCCATTTGGGGTCATTGTACCACAGGTCAATGATTCTGGAGAGTGCCATGGCCCTGTTCAATTCTTTATAGGATATGTGTGGAGTGGAGAGCACTTCGTATGGTGGGGCAGGGGAGTATCTGATCTCCAGAGCATCTGCATTTCTGCGGAAGTGGGTCCCCGGGAGTAGCTTCAGGCTCTCCAGCTGTATCTCCGCCGGCCCAATCTGCATCATCTGCAAGGTATCCTCCACAAGGTCATTGTATGTATATCCCGGCAGTCCGGCAATCAGGTCTGCATGCACCTCAAATTTCCCCGTCCCAATCAGGAATTCCAGCCCCCGCACCGCCTGGGCGCACGACCCTTTCCTCGCACATCTGTCCAGAACCTCCTGCCTGAGCGTCTGTATCCCCGCCTCAATATGCAGCAGCCCCTCAGGCACCTCTGCCAGGGTCCTCCTCAGCTTCCCGACAGATGATTGTTGTTCTGTGGCGCAGAAATTCGGGGCATTTTCAGCTCCGCAGGTGACATTTCCCTCTGTGGCGCAGATTCCCGGGGTGTTTTCTGCTCCGGGGGTGATATTTTCCTCTGTGGCGCAGAAATTCGGGGTGTTTTCTGCTCCGGGGGTGACATTTTCCTCTGTGGCGCAGATTCCCGGGGTGTTTTCTGCTCCGGGGGTGACATTTCCCTCTGTGGCGCAGATTTCCGGGGCATTTTCTGCACCGGAGGTAGCTTTTTCTGTTTCGCAGGCAGTTGCATTCTCTCCGGGAGGGAACAGCAGGGCGGGGTGTACCTCCAGGTGGAAGTTCAGTTTCCCAGCAAATTCCTTGAAGAGCTCCAGCAGCTCAAGGGCCCTCCGCGGATTCCCGTTGAAGGTGCGGTCCAATACCCTTACCTGCCTTATGCCGTGCGCTGCAATGTTCTGGAGCCTGCTCCTCAGTTCCCCTACAGGTATGTTCTGCACCGGAGCCTTTTCAATTCCGCTTACGCAGAACCTGCAGCTGTTGAAGCATCCTCTGGATGTCTCAAGCTGTACAAATGATTTGTCCCACCTGAACATAGAGGAAACCTCCGGCGGTTGCAGTGCAGTAAAATCCCTCACAGTTACACTTCTGCAGCTCATATAGCTGCCGTTTTCCATCCATTCAAAACCGGGAAGCTTTTTCCAGCCGTTGTCCTGATTGAGCAACGAACGGATGAAAGGCTCAAATGTATCTTCCCCTTCACCTTTGAATACTGCCGTTACGTATTTGTGGCTCTCCAGAAACTCCCTGTTGTCGCCAAGAAACTCCGGCCCTCCAAGGAATATCCCCTTTACAGGGCATAGACTGCTTATACGGCTTAAAATCTGATTTAGATAATCTATATTGAAAAGCCACGCGGTGGCAAAAACATATGAAGGTTCCTTTGCCTGTAGCTCTTCCAGAATCTGGGGGATTCCGCTCTTGATTGTTCCGCTCACAACCTGCATGTTGCACTCATCCTGCGTCTGTTTCGCAAGATTTGCATGCAGGGCCGGAAGGGCCAGTGAAGAGTGCGACCAGGAAGCATTTATATCAAGCCAGACGAAGTTCATTTTGAGGTTTCTCTGCAATAAATTGCCAATTTACGAAAAATCCCACAAACTTATCCTCCGCCATTATTATTTTGGTTGTGAAAAGTTTGTTCAGTATCTTTACACCCCACCAAATCCATATCTGATATGAGTACAATTCTGCTTAAGGGCATACTCCTCAACGGAGTCAAGAAAGATATCCTTATAAAGGGGAACAGGATTGCCGCAATTGCCGATAATCTTGCTCCTCTTCCCGACAGTTCCCCTGCCGGCATAGAGGTTTCCCAAGGTCACATTGCGGATGACGGGAGCATCTCTGGCGCGGGGCAGGTTTCCCAAGGTCAACCTGGGGATGACAGGAACTTTTCTGATGCGGGGCAGATGTCTGTAAATCATAATTGCTGCAGGGTGATTGACTGTGCGGGAAAGGCTGCGGTACCCGGGTTTGTGAACATGCATACCCATTCGGCAATGACACTTACAAGGGGCTATCGGGAAGATGCAAAGCTTCAGGATTGGCTGCAGGATATCTGGAAGGTGGAGGCCCGAATGGATGATGAGGCAATTTATTGGGGAACCAAGCTTGCCTGTGTGGAGATGTTGAAGACCGGTACCACCACTTTTTATGACCAGTACTGGATGATTGATACTGCTGTGAAGGCGGTGCAGGAGATGGGACTCAGGAGTGAGCATGCTTTTGTGGCTCTGGACCTTATGGATGAGGGGAAGGATCCGGCAATCAAGGAGGGGATGGCTGCAATGTATGAGAAGTCCCTTGGTTGGGGGGAGCGCTGCAGGATGTCTGTGGGGGTGCATGCCCCGTATACGGTTTCGGATTCCATGATCCGGTGGTGCAGCGGGTTTGCCCGTGAAAGGGGGCTTACGCTGCATATCCATGTTTCGGAGACCGAGCAGGAGAATCTGGATTCAATCGCACGCAACGGATGTTCTCCGTTTGAACATCTGGAGAGGCTGGGGGTGCTTGGCCCTGAGGTGATTGCAGCTCATTGTGTGTGGCTGGGGGAGAAGGATATGGACCTGATGGCACAGCGGGGTGTTACTGCCGTGCACAATATAAATTCAAACCTCAAGCTGGCTTCCGGCTGCAGGTTCCTTTATGAAGAGCTCCGTAGCATGGGTGTGAATGTGTGCCTGGGTACTGATGGGTGCGGTTCTTCCAACAATCTGGACATGAGGGAGGCCATGAAGACTGCTGCCTTGTTGCAGAAGGGGTGGAGACGTAATCCTGAGTCCCTTCCGTTGGGTGAGCTCATGGAGATGGCTTCTTTGAACGGGGCCCGTGCCCTGGGATTGGATGCCGGTGCCCTGGAGGTGGGCAAGCTTGCGGACATTGTAATTGTAGATGTAGACAACTATGCCTTTGTGCCGGGGCTGGATTTCCTTTCGGATTTCATCTACTCTGCCAATTCATCATGCATTGAGAGTGTGATCTGCAACGGTGAACTGGTTATGGAGAACCGTGTGGTTCCGGGCGAGAGGGAAATCATTGAAAACGTAAGGAGGGTGTGTAAAAAACTGTACCCGTGACACGATTGTAATGTAAGTCGTGACACGACTGTAAATTATTTAACTATGGATGAGAGAGTTATGAAAATCAGTCAGGCGGCTGAGTATATAAGGGAGCGTATTGGTGCCCGTGAGCCGTTTGCAGGGATTGTGCTTGGAAGCGGTTTGGGGAAATTGGCGGACATGATTGCCAATCCGGTTGTTGTGCCGTATGCCGAGATTCCGCATTTTCCGGTTTCTACTGCCCAGGGGCATAAGGGGAATTTCATTGCCGGAGAACTGGGAGGCAAGTTTGTGGTGGCCATGCAGGGGCGTTTCCATTATTATGAGGGGTATCCCATGGAGCTTGTCACTCTCCCTATCAGGGTGATGAAGGTGCTTGGAATCAAGTATCTCTTTGTCTCAAATGCGGCCGGAGGGGTGAATTATGATTTCAGGGTGGGGGACCTGATGGTAATCAGGGACCATATCAACCTGCTCCCTAATCCGCTCATAGGCCCTAATATGGCGGAGTTTGGCCCGAGGTTCCCGGACATGACACGCCCGTATGAGCCGGCATTGATAGCTCTGGCGGAGGAGATTGCAGCTGCAAGGGGGCTTGCCTTGAAGAAGGGGGTATATCTGGCCAGTACAGGCCCTACTTACGAGACCCCTGCAGAGTACAAATATTTCAGGACCATAGGGGCGGATGCTGTGGGGATGTCTACCATACCGGAGGTGATTGTGGCCCGTCATAGCAGTATCCCTGTGTTTGGGATGTCGGTGATTACCAATGAGGCACATGATGATTTTGCGCCGGATTTCGTGAATGACGGGGATGATGTGGTAAAGGCTGCGGATGCTGCGGCAGACAAGATGTCAATGCTGTTTGTGGAAATGATAAAGGCTTTATAAATGAATTGAGTCCGCCTGCCCGGGGGATCTGTGAATGGGGGAAATTTTGTCGGGAAGCGGATTATAAGAGGATTTTTAGGATATGATAAGGAATTTGATATTTGATTTGGGCGGTGTGCTTGTGAGTCTGGACAGGAAGAGGTGTCTGGATAACTTTTCATCGCTGCTGGGATTTGATGATTTTGGGGATTATCTGAATGCATACGCCCAGAAAGGCTTTTTTGCAAAGTTTGAGAATGGTGACATTGGTTCCGCCCAGTTCAGGGATGAGGTGAGGAACCGCTGCAAGGTGGAAAATGTTACTGATGAGATGATTGATTCAACCCTTGATACTTTCCTTACCCAGGTGGCGCCTTATAAGGTGAAGCTGCTGCTGGATTTGAAGGAGAAATATAACCTCTTCCTTCTGAGCAATGTGAATCCTATTGCGTGGAAGAAGTGCTGTGAGCTTTTCCTTGAGGCTCAGGGTGTTGACATTGAGGATGTTTTTGAGAAGCTTTATCTTTCATTTGAACTCAATGCATCAAAACCGGGGACAGCCATCTACAATAAGGTGATTGAAGATTCAGGCATTGTGCCGGCTGAGACATTATTCATAGATGATTCGGCTGCCAACATTGAAACCGGGCGCCAGATGGGGCTCAATGTGCTTCTGTATGATGTTGACACCAATCTGGAGGATGAGGTTTATAAGGCTCTGGCCGCATTGGGGGAGGAGTGAGGATGGTGAAGTTCTTCAGCCTCTCAAGCGGCAGCAACGGTAACTGCTACTACATAGGGAATGAGGAGACCGGTCTCCTGATTGATGCCGGCATTGGTCCCAGGACCATAAAGAAGAGGCTTCTGGAGCATGGCATTTCAATGGACTCAGTGGAGTTCATCCTTGTTACGCATGACCATATAGACCATATAAAGGGGTTGGGGATGGTGGCCCAGAAATACAGCAAGCCGGTGTATGCTACAGAAAAGCTGCATGCATCGCTGGATAACCATCCGTGTACCCGCTGCAGGCTCAGCGGTTGTGTGCGCAAAACGGTTGCGGGACAGCCGAGCGCCTATAAGGGGGTGGTTTTCACTCCTTTTGTTGTGCCCCATGATGCCACAGAAACCGTAGGCTATCATATAGATTTCTACGGAGTCAAGTTCACTTTCCTTACTGATTTGGGTGAGGTTACAGATGACGTGGTGTCTTACTGCAGGCAGTCCAATGTGGTTATCTTTGAGAGCAATTATGACCTGGACATGCTCCTGGGCGGTTCATATACCCCGGAGCTCAAAGTCCGCATCATGCAGGGACACGGACACCTGAGCAACGAGCAGGCTGCCTCTGCAGTAAAGCGCTTCTGGCACAAGGGGCTCCAGTACATTTTCCTCTGCCACCTGAGTGAGAACAACAACACCCCGGCAAAGGCCCATTCCTGCATAAGCAAGGCACTCTCTTCAATAGGTGTGCTTCCCGACAGGGATCTTGGGCTAGTGTGCCTTCCCCGCCGTAACGTCTCGGACCTCTATATTTTTGAGCCCGGACAACCCGGTGAAATCTGATTATTTTTTGTTTTGATGGAAGTCGGGGACCGGCTTCCATCAAAAGACGAGTTTTCCCGGGTTGAATCCTCTGGCTCTGAGGAACTTGAAAATTTCATCCAAAACTGTGCCGGAAAGGAATTTTTCACGGGCAAGGATCCACAGGTACTTGCCGTTCTTGCCGCTTACAACCGAGTATGAGTAGCCCGGGCCCAGCAATATTATATTATAGTCTGAGGCAAACCACCAGAAGAAGCTTACCCTCAGGTGGGCAGGTGTGCCGGGATGCGGCTGGAAGGCACTGCCGTAGATGGTCCTGGTCTTGCCGTGAGGGGTAGTGCCGGTGTTCTGGACCTTCACCGTGCCGTCTGGAAGGAGGGAGTAGTGGGTACGGACATCCACGAGACCGCGCTCAAATATGTTTTCATATCGGGCAATCTCATACCAGTCCCCCATATATTTCCTGATGTCAAAATTCTCAACAGTTCTTTTATGGCTGGTCTTTGGGGTTATTTCTCCTGTGTACATTGTCTGTTGTTTTCAGTAAAAACAACAGAACTTCCCGTTGGTTCAGAGATGATCAGGATTCCAGGATGTAGTCGAGGCAGTCGTCCTCATTCTCCTCAAAATCATGGTCCTCACCGGTAAGTTCCTCAGCAGGGAACTCAAGGGGCGTCTCTTCGTCGGGATTAAGGAAAAGTTCATCAATGTTCTCCTCATCAATGCCATATACCTCCTTTATCTTGGCAATCATGGTCATCAGATAGCCGAAATAAGGGGTCTCCGGATAGAAATCATTCAGGGAGAGCTCAATCTCCATCAGCTGGTTCTCAAACTCCGGATAGTCATATTCATCGTCCGGTATGTTGTCGAGCAGGGAGGCATCAAATGTGTCGTCCTCATTCTTTACCCTCAGGAGGGCATCCCTGAGGAATTTCTCTATATTCTTGATGTTTGACATGGCAATAAGTGTTTTGTTATCCAAATATAATGAAAAATGCCCCTCATCCCACAAATTTTGTTCTTCCCGACAGAAATATATTAAATTATATAAATTATCAATAAATATATTTGCAAAATAAAATTTAATCAGTATCTTTGCATCAGGAAACGGTTCCGGTTGAACAAAAGGAGACTGGGATTGTTCAGTAAAGGAATAGTATTAACAATTTAATGATATAAGTTATGGCTAAATTTTATAAATGCCGCCACTGCGGTAACGTTATCGGTAAGGTTGTAGATTCAAAGGTTCCTGTTGTATGCTGTGGAGAGAAGATGGAGGAGCTTGTTGCAAATACTGTTGATGCAAGTGTTGAGAAGCATGTCCCTGTAGTTACCCGTGTAGATGACTGCACAATTAAGGTAGAGGTGGGAAGCGTGCCTCATCCAATGCTTCCGGAGCACCATATTGCATTCATTTATGTTGAGACAGAGAACGGTGGAATGAGGATATCCCTCAAGGATAAGCCCGAGGCTACATTCTGTACATGTGCTGACAAGCCTGTTGCAGTTTATGAGTATTGCAACCTGCATGGCTTGTGGAAGACTGAATTATAATTGAACTTCTTTACAGAGTTAATTTTGTGTATAATTTTTCCGGGCCGCTCCATACGGGGGTGGCCCTTCTGCATATAAAAAAGAGGGTGACCCAAAAGGGTTGCCCCTCTTGCTTTTTGTACTATACACACC
>CAYYVA010000017.1:0-41673 GCA_964475015.1 uncultured Muribaculaceae bacterium | reverse complement strand
CAAGAAATTTTGTAGGTTTGAACAGGAACACAGTTGTGTTCAAAAGTTCAAGCCCATGCTACTTCAAGAAGCACGGCGTTGAGGAGTTTGTATTCAATGAGAAGATGGCCCAGAGGGATAACGGAGCAGTTGCAATCTCAGCAAAGGGAAAGCTTGCCATCTATCCGGCTGATGCATCTGATCCGGGCAACATTGCCCCTGCACAGACATGGCCTTCAACTCTTGATGCAGTTTCTGTTGTTTCCAGCGGCCCTATCCTCCTGGTTGACGGCAAGGATGCCCGCCTTGATGAGAACTCATTCAACCGCAACCGCCATCCGCGCAGTGCTGTAGGTACAGCCGGCAAGAAGGTATATCTGGTGGCTGTAGACGGCAGGAACGCAGAGAATGCACAGGGTGTAAGCCTTTGGGAGTTTGCCAAAATCATGCGCTGGATTGGTGCCGAGGATGCCCTCAATATGGACGGCGGCGGCTCAACTACCCTTTACGCAGAGGGGGAGAACGGCAACGGCATTGTAAACCACCCTTCAGACAACAAGAAATTTGACCGTGAGGGCGAGAGGCACATTGTGAATGCCCTGCTTTTCATTAAAAAGTAATATGAACAATCTGGAATACTATAACAGTTTTGAGGAGCGCCTGCAGCTGGAGCTCCTCAAACTTTGCAATACCGCCGGCATGCTGGATACCGTGCTTGCGGAGAGTGAGGACATAACAGACAGGTGGAACGATTATGCCACCCCGTATATGGCTGATGCCATTGAGCAGGTGAATGATTATCCCAATGCCTCAATAGCGTGGCCGGCATTTATGGGTATGGCCGTTGCCAAATGGTGGGATACGGACTGGATTTCCAACCAGTTCAATCCGTATGAGGATTTTTACGGCGCCGAGAAATGGGATGACATGGACGACCACATAATGGTGGATATCCTGGGCTATCCTCTTGGCTCACCGGAGGAGAGGGAGATACGGGACATCACCATAACCTGTGCTGAAAAGGCCATCTCAATGATCATGAAGGAGGACTTTGAGCCTGGTTCCGAGAAGGCTTTCTATATGCTTGCCCGCACCATGAAGGTGATGTACAAGATAGGGGCTGCCCTCCATCTGAAAAGACTGGGTTACAAATTCCAGAAGTATAATTGACGGCTGGTCTCAATCCCCACCCACACACCCGTATACCCGGTGGCGTGCCACCTGGTGGCGGGAAGGCAGCAGATCAAACACCTGCACAATTACATTTTTTTAACAACAACCAAGCAAGCGTATTGTTGCATACTCCATTTGTGGACATCCCAACCCAATGGCGCGCCCAACCCTGCCTGCAGGGCTCTCCAGGGCACATCCACCCCCACCCCTAAGGAATTCCGGAGGGGTGGCGCGGCTTACCCCTCCCAGAAGCACCTGTAGGGCACATCCGGTGCTCCACCGGCTTGCGGAAAGGCAGCATTTACCTGCTCACAGTAAATCCAATTACATAGTAATGCGGAGAGTCCTTGAGGATTTGTGATGTCAGCAGCGGATCAATCTCTTTCTCGCCACAGCATCTTACCCTTCCCGATTTTGCATCGTACCAGAATGAACAATACAGAAGCAGAGGAATGAATTTCCCCTCTTCAAAGGCACCCGTCTTGAAAGGGCGGGAGGTATATCTGTATATGGTCCTGCTATACAAAGGGTTCTCAATGGGCTTTAGATTCATAGCTATTGTAAAAGCCCCCATATTGTCAAGTGATATCCTTGCATATCTTACAGAATCAGTCCCAGAAGGCAAAAGACCTACAGTAACCTTCTCAGCACATACAGATACTCCATCTTCAAAATCCACCCTGCTTTTCCAGGTTCCATAATTATGGGAAGCCACTTCTGCCTCCGCCCCTCCAACATACTCCTTTACCTCAAATTCTAGTATATATGTGCCCTCTTTCAAACAGGAGATATCAAACGGATACGCCTCGTACCCCTCAGCCTTCAACAGTTCAACATAATCCTGCAACGATGCTTCAACCCTCTTTATCTCCTGTGCAACGGCATCCCCGGCACAGAATGCAGACGAGAGCAGCATTGCAATCATCAAAAGTCTCTTTTTCATATCAGGTCTTTTAATCATAATGTCAATATTTCTCCCTACAAAAGCTCCTCCAGCCTTGCATCCAGAATATCCCCCATCAGGTCCCTTCCAACAATCAGCCCGGTTGAGCAGTCAATCAGGATTGTAGCAGGGATACCGGACAATTCATATTGTCTCCAATGCGGCATATACGGCCCTCCAACTACATTAACCCATCCTGGATCATTTGCAGCAACAAACTTCTTCCAGGAATCAAGGTCACCATCGCAAGAAACTGCATACACATCAAACCCCATATCCCTGTATTTGTCATAAGTATTCTTCAAAAATTGCATGGATGCCACACACGGTCCGCACCAGGTTGACCAGAAATCTACCAGGACATACCTGTTTCCCGGCTTCCCCACAACATCCGAAAGCCTTACCATATTGCCGTCTTTATCGGGATACTCCATATCAATATAGTACGGCTTAATTTCACTCCCCTCAATATATGGTGATACCAGTCTCAGCCTCTCCAGAAAACTCTTCTCTTCCATTGCAAAATCCTTGCCCTTCAGATACGGTTCCAGAGATTCCATATAGCGCAACAAATCATTTGGATGCATTCCACTCTCCGACATCTGAATCAATTTAAGGAAAAATGCATTACCCCTATTCTTGTCCAATTCAGACTTGAACAGCTTGGACCCAAGCTCCATCCTCTTTACAATTGAAGGCTCCCCCATAAATTCAGAAAGTTTCCTCTCCAACTCTATAAGGGCATCATTCATAGGTGTTCCCTGCAATTTTACAAAACCATCTTCCTCCAATTTTCCTCCGAGCAATATCCTGCCCTCATCACTGAAGAACCCATCAATCACAATCCTTAAATCATCACTCTGCAACAAGGCCCAAGTAGGTTCCTGGGCACAGGCCTCAAGCCTGAACACCCCATCCCTGTATTCAGTGGAATCAATGACCCTTGAACCGTCCCAGGCATCAACCATATAGATCCACCCTTCCCCCTCCAACCCTTCAAGATTCCCTTCAATTATGCATTGTTTTGTCCCGCAACAGGCAACAGCTGCAAAAGATAATATTGTCAAGAATAAAAAGCTCTTTTTCATTATTTATTGCATTTCAAATCCCCATTCTGATTTACAAATCCTCCAGCCTTATCACGGATGGCCGTTTTGCAAACTTTTCCACTATGGTTCCATCTTCATCAACTGTCATATTCCAAGGAATTGCCATTGCACTCTGGCCATAAATGCGGTACAAATCCCCGTTAAGCTGTCCGTTTGCACGGATATGCTTCCCTTTCAAGCCGAATCCCTGAACCATTTCTCTCCAATAACCATCATCAGCATCCTTATCTATGGAGATGTATAATGCCTCATATCCTTTCTCTGACAGCATGTCATGAAGTGCATCCGCATACTTGAACTCATCTTTACAAGGAGCGCACCAGGTTGCCCAAACATCAATATACACTTTCTTGCCCTTAAAGATTTTCAAAAGTTCCTCAAGTCTGTTGATTTCAGAATAGCCTTCAATAAATTCAATACCCTGTTCACGCAAATCTGCACGTTTATGAAAATCCCTTATCTTCTGAATATCCGGATTCAAGATATCTGCATATACACTGTTGGGGAAATTTTTCTGGAAACGCTCAAATATACCCACCAGTTCCCTGCTGTAATCACGCTGAAAACAAGCATTGAAAAGCCTGTCCGCAATCATATACTCCAGATTCTTCCCCTCAAGCAATTTTTTGTATATATCTGTATACAGAGTGTGTATCCCCCGCTCCTCAACCGTTTTCATCAGCTGCTCCATATCCAGATTGGGATCACCAAACAGAAGATGTTCTGCATAACACTCAGCCAGAGCCCGGTAATATCTGTTCCGTTTCAATGACGGGTCATTCATATCTATTCCTTCAAAGGCAGATTCCCACAATTCATTATATTCCTCATCAAGTTTTCCGTTTCTGTTGAAATTATAACAGGCCACATTACCACAAATTGCCCTCCAATACAAGTCCCTTTCAGTCTTTATGGCATTATACAATACCCTGCTTATCTTACCCTGTTGCAGCAAAGTATCAAAAGCGGAGATCTCTTTCTCCTTTTTCAGACCAAGCTGCTCCGCTATCTGTGACGGATTCCCTCCAGATGCATATTTTGCCGCTTCTGAATATAGGGAAGTTTCACTTACAGGCGGTGGAATGGAATTATATTTTTCCTGGGCCACATCATTGGCAACCTTAAAATGCGTACCATCATAAATAACCTCATAGTTTGCTCCACCTTCTGCAAATACATATATGCCACGTTTCCCAATTTTCTGGATATATACAGGGCAAGTCCTGTTGAGCATAATTGGAATGTCTGTCTTGTCTTCAACTACTATGGTGTCACAATCCATATATGAAAAGGAACCGTCAACAGGCTTTGTCATTCTGATTGTAAGAGCCTGCCCGTTGGGAGAATCATTTTTAATTGTTACTATGGCCTGTTTATTTGCACAGGAGGACAGCAGAAGTATGACTGCAATAATCAAAGTACTTTTCATCATTACGTTTAAAATTATTTGATTTTCAGGAACTGTTTTTCAAGGTAATCGGGCTCAATGCCCTCCGTAGTATTGATTTATCAAAATTACTATAATCACCGGGGCTGGCAAAATAAAATCTCTACTTCAACCCCACTATAGCATCTTGTATTTTAAATGATTATTAAAACGCCCTTGTATTACCAGCCGCACCATACCTTCTATTAACAACTAATATACAGGCATTTATACCTAAAGTAGAGATTTATAATAACCCAATGGCGCGCCCAACCCCGGCTACAGGCCACTCTAAGGCACATCCACCGCGCCACCCCTAAGGAATTCCGGAGGTGTGGCACGGCTTACCCCTCCCAAAAGCACCTGCAGGGCACATCCGGTGCGCCACCGGGTTGGCGGAACGCACCATCGGCTTGCGGGAAACGATCCATCTGCCCGAGGAAATGCCATACTGGGGTTGAGAAAAGCCACACCGGGCTGGAAAAATGCCACACAGGCGAGGGAAAAATCAGAACTCTTTCACAGCATAAACCTCTTCATCCTTTCCTTGCAGCCCTTCAACCACAATCCTGAACTTTCCTTTATACTGCGGCAGTACACAATCAAATTCAAACTCCCCGCCGGCAGGGATATCCACGGCAGGATTCCAATAGATTGTCGGGAGGAAATTGGGATAATCCTCCTCGGCGGCTGCTTTTCCTCCAGAGAATGCCTGTGGCCAGCTTACACCGCTGAACCCCACAACACTCACGTTACGGGGATGCTTCACCCCGCCCATATCCCCCTTGTAGGTTACAAAGTTCACCACGCCGTCATAGATGAAATGGTTGAGCATATATCTCTGGGGATAGACTACCACCTGTTTCACAAGTTGCTGGTCCAGCCCTACAATAGTGGAATGGTCACTTACCGGAATGCCGTCCAGCAATGCCAGGCAACGCCCCTGGGTCTCCCAGAGCACCTTCAATTCCACATCTCCACCAATGCGCCTTACCCTCACAAACTTCACATACTCCCTCAGAGTCTCCTCAAGACTCTGGAAACGGGTATAGTCATCCAGATTGTACACCAACGGCCGGGTATCCCCTGCAAAGGAACTGTATTTCTTTGGAAGCACATCATAAAGGGTCTCAGAATCAAACCGCCTGGAAATCTGCATCCTCCTCCCCCGCTCCTGCAAAGCCCGCTCCATTGCCGGAGAAATCTCCAGTTGCGGAATACCAACCACACTCCTCCCATATCCCTTCTCCACAACCTCAATGTCATATGCAATTGAAATATCCTTTTCCGTTGCACCCTGCGCCACGCTCTTGCTGTCTGCAAGCACCTCAAACACAAGGTCCCTCCTGCCCATAATATTTCCGGTATGGAACACCGCCACGCCTTCCTCCCCAATCCGGTTCACATACACATCATCCGTATTCCCCATAGCACTCATATACAGCCATTTCCCCGCAACGCTGCTCCCGTCACGGGCCCTCACCCTTACAGTTACAACCTCCCCAGAGTAATCCGTCTCCCCCACAGCCTCAAAATCCCCTCTCCTCTCCAATAAAGAGGTTTCATTGTAGCTTCCCGACAGCTCTTCCAGTTCATCCACGTGGTACACAGAGACACTCACCTGCATGGCCTTATCCCCAGGATTAACTATACTTACAGGAACTTTGCCCCTCCTTTCATTCCCGGCCTTTATGGCAACATCCCCCTTTGAGGCAACCAACCCGGCCCCTCTTCCCGGCCCCTCCACAACTCCGTCCTTCACCTTTGCCGTACTGAGTGTATTGAACACAGAGATTATCTTCCCATTGAACTCACCCCTGGAATCCCCGCCATAAGCCTTGGTATAGGCTACAATTGAGTAATTGCCCGTAGCAAAAGAGAACGGAATCTGGAACCGTCCGGCACCACGCCCCCCAACCAATGCAACTTTTGACACTCCTGCACCCCCTTCCCTGCTTACAAACTGCAGATAGGCCACATCACTCTCCCCGGAATACTCACCAGTTGAAGCATCAATGCAATGCACGCTGTACCACAACTCCTCCCCGGCCACATAAATATCCTTGTCTGTTGAGACATAAACCCGCTCCTGCCCATATAGAGCACCAAATGAAAACAGCAGCAATCCTAAAACATATATGTACTTTCTCATAACACCTCCCTGTTTATCCGTTACCTTGGCCAGAAATCAGGCCTTGTACTGTTGGAATACACCCTGCAGTCCGTACATTCTTCCAATGCCCACAAGGCAGCACTTGTGTCCTCATAGCTTTCTCCACTGTCGGCATACCGCACAGGCCTGTATCCCATATTGTATTGGGAATCCCAAAGAGGATTCCCGGGGCTCATATCCCCTTCTTTTTTTCTTTGGACCAGTACTATAGCACAACCTGTCTGGAAAATCTTCTCCGGCAACCAGTCTATGAATTCCATCTTTTCAGACAATGTCGTCACATTTATATATCCTACCACCACCTCTCCCGGGAAAGTCCTGCTCTCTATATTCCCCCTTATTTCACTTGGCTGCGGACCGAAAAGGCCGCCTGTACCTGAAGTATTGTTCCTGATATTCTCCCAATAGATATATGCCTCCTTGTCCAGAGCTGTCTGCCTTACATTTATTGAATATAACCTCATGACCCTGGTATCAAAGTTGGGAATCTCGTTTATGACAGACTTGTAGATTAAATTTTCAGACAATTTTTCAGTATTGGCTATAAATGTGCCCGATGATACCGCCTCGCTGAAACAGTACTGCCTCGCAACCGTCTCGCTCCAAAGAAGCTTTTTCATAACCCTGGCCTTCACATCATATTCAAGTTCTGAAGGAAATATGGCATCACTCTCCCAGTTCTCTGTATAGTTCCATTTGCAATAAAGGGGCTCTCCCGCATCATTGTTGCGGGTAAGCATCTTGTCATCATGTGTAGTGACCTCCACTCTTGCAAAGGTCCTGTCATCCGCTATGGAATAGGTGATGCTGTCTATCGGAGGGGACACCAGCACTTTCTTGAATCTGGAGACATACTCTCCCCTGTCGGGAATGGAAACGCCGAGCCTGTACCTTCCCTGCCGGCCCAGCCCCTCTGTATTTATCTCAAACACATTGGCCTGGTCCTCCACCATCTTCCCCGACAGAACCTCTCCGGATTCGCTCTCCACCCATACGGAAGCCCCCAGCGGAAGTACCTCCCCCTCTTCCTCCGCAAGAGACCTGGTAAGCCCAATCTTAACCCTTGTGATGCCTCCTACAATGATGTCACCGTCAATGACCACCAGCGGGGTGTCCAGTCCCTGTATATCCTCATCCTTAGGGTCATAGTCATATACACAGCTTGCCGCCACTGCAAGCAGCGCCATTATAAATATCCTGTATAAATTCTTCTTCATGCCTCTTCCCTCCCTAAAATTTAAAGTTGAAGTTAACATACGGGACAGGTGCCCCAAAGATGCAGAGCTTGTGCCCCTTTACCTGCCCCTCGCTGTTGGTGTCAAAATAGATGGAGTACACATTCTTCCTTCCGATAATGTTATATACACCCACGGTAAAGGAGAAGTGGGTGAATGCCCTCAGCTTGTGGGTAGGTTCAAAGTTCATTGCCGCATCTATCCTGAAATAGTCAGGAATCCTGTGGCTGTTCCTGCCCGAGTAGTAGAGCTTGTACCCCCCGTCATATTCATATTTGGCCACCGGTATGGTTATTGGCCTGCCTGTAGAGTAATCCCCGTTTACAGAGAGGCTTATCCTCTGGGTGAACTTGTAGTTGGCCACAAGCTTAACATCGTGCGGCTTGTCGTATGCGGCATCATACCACTTGCCTCCATTTATGGCCATATCCCCGCGGTCACCAATCTCACGCAGTCTTGTCTTGGACCAGGTATAGGCCAACCAGCCGTTGAGCTTGCCAAGAGGCTTCTTGAGCATCAGTTCCACACCGTACGCCTCTCCCTGGGTCTCCACCACATCATCCGCAAGGTTCCTGTTCATGATCAGCACCGCGCCGCTCTTATAATCAAGGTAGTTCTCCATCTTCTTGTAGTACCCCTCCACAGAGGCCTCCACCTTGTTCTGGAACAGGTTGGCATAGAAACCGCCGGCTGCCTGCCATCCCCGCTGCGGCTTAATATTCTTGTCACTCAGTTTCCAGATGTCTGTTGGGGACATTGCGGTGGTGTTGGAGAGCATGTGTATATACTGGCTCAGGCTGTTGAAACCCGCCTTGAACGAGATGTCCTGGGTAAGCATCATCCTTCCGCTCACCCTTATCTCCGGATTGCTGTAGCTCTTCCCTTGCGCATTGAATACCGAGTACCTGAGGCCATAATCCAGGAAGAGCCTGTCCGAGACATTCCAGCTGTGGCTCAGATATGCAGCCCCTTCAAAAGCCCTCTCCTTAGGGAGGACATCGGGAACTACCAATGATTCATCCCCGTACGGGAGATAGCTTCCCGGAGAGAGGTCATAGTTTATGGCATCCACTCCGTAGGTGAGGGTATGGTCATTCCCCAGCAATGACTTGAACTTCAGCTTGCCGTACCCCTGCCGTATCTTGAACGACATCTCGTATGAGTTTACAGGGTTGAACTTGTCGTATGTGGCATAGCCGTACATGTCATAGCCGGCCGCCAGCTCCAGCTTGTGCTTCTCGTGGAAGTTGTACCTCCACTTTATGGAGGCATTGCCGTTGTTGTACCTGTAGCTGGTATCCGCACTGAAGCGGAAGGCATCTATGGAATAGTATCCGTTCAGATGGATGGAGTTCTTTTCGTTGAACCTGTGGGTGAGGCCTGCGGTTATATCGTAGAAGGAGGCTGTACCCTCATTATATTCACTATTATCGGGAAGAAGGTTCAGCATCCAGTCTGAATAGGTGGCCCTGGCTCCCACAATGAAGCTGGTCTTTTTGGTTATGGGACCCTCTATGTGTCCCCTGCCGGTGAGCAGTCCCACTCCAAGGGAACCGGTTATCTCCTTGTTGTTGCCCTCCCTGCTGTTCACATCCAGTACGGAGGAGATCCTGCCACCGAACTCCACAGGGATGGAACTTTTGTAGAGTTCTATATCGCTTACTATATCGGGGTTGAAGCCGGAGAACATTCCAAAGAGGTGTGACGGGTTATATACGGTTCCGCCGTTGAAGAGGACCAGGTTCTGGTCTGTGGCTCCTCCGCGTACATTAAAACCGCCGGATGCCTCCCCTACGGACTTCACTCCCGGAAGGGTCAGGATTATCTTCACCACATCAGCCTCGCCGAATACCACAGGGACCTTCTTTATCCTGTCTATCCTCACCTTCTCTATTCCTATCTCGTTGTTGCGCACCTTGTTGGTATTCTCTGCTGAAACCACAACACCTGTGAGGGCATATACCTTCTCCTTCACCACAATATCCAATGTACCATCATTATACACCTGCAGATGCACTTTGGAGTCCTCCAGCGAATAGCCACTGACATCAAGGGTGTTCTCTCCGGCTGGGAGGAGTATCTTGTAGAATCCCGCCCCGTCCGACTGGGCGTATGATCCGGAGGCATTGCTGGCTATGGTAACACCTATTACCGGCTCTCCGGTGCGGGAATCACGGACATAGCCGCTCACGTATGAGTTCCCCCTCTTGGCGTTGTGCTTTTCTCCCACCTGATACACCTTGTTCTGGGAGAGGGCCAGGTTCTGCTGCGCTCCAAGGAGGTAATCGGGCTGCACCGGTTCCTGTGCATCCTTTTTGTCACCGGCAAGGGAAAACCACCTGTCGGGAAGGGCATCTTTTATCCCTGATCCCTTGAGCACGAAAATGAGCCCCTCGCTTCTGGAGATGCTGTACCCCTTGTCCTGCAGCTCTCCCTTTATCTCCTCCAGCAAAGTGGGGCTGGCGGTGTTTATGGTAAAGGCGAGGCCGCCTGCCGTGGCATCCCTGGTGTAATATATCTTCTCCGGAACCCTCTCCTGCATTATGGAGATGAGGGAATCAAGCCCTATGTTCCTGCGGATTGGATTTGATTGTGCGAATGAAGCTGATGCTGCCAGCACCAAGGCTGCAAGTGTCAATAGAATCTTTTTCATAGCTCCATTATTGCTGAAAGGTTATCATCTTTATCTGCCCCCTTATGCCCCCTGATATAGGCCTTAATCTCATCCTTCTTTTCCTTGAAGAACCTTGTCAGGTCCTTTTCATCCCTTATCTGGTGTGGAGTGCCGCCAATGACCAGCCAATACCTGGCCCTGGTGACAAAAATCTTTGTTGTATTGCCTGTGAATGAATCCGTACGGTCATACACACTCTTGTAAATCTGCTTGAGCAGCATATCCTTCCCCCTGTGGAGCACCTGATAATACCCCTGGGCAAGCCCCTTTATCTGCCTTTCCCCATACAGGGCCGTAAAGGTCCTCTTCCCGATAGTGAAATCCCCCACAAGGTCACTCTTTACCGCCATGCTCTCACCTGTAGAGCCGATACGCACCTGCAGCTCATTCCTGTGGACATTGAGATTCATCATGAGGCCATCATAATGCTTGCCGTTGAACTCCAGAGCCCCTTGCTGGAACTCATCAGAATAGGCATAGACTGTACCCTCCAGCGGGTAATTGTATTTCTGGGCAAGCTCCCCGCGGAACACGGGAATATTGAAATCCTGGGCCTGTGCAGCAGCATGTACTGCAAATGCCAGCAAAAGCAAGATGTATCGTTTCATAAGCAAGGTTTTCCAAATGGTTTATTCACCCGGCCTGACATCAGGCCAGAAATCGGGTCTGGTGCTGTTGGAGTATGTGCGGCAGTCCACACACCTGTGCATGCTCCACCACGGGAAGCCCGCATCTATGGCAAATACCCTGTAGCCTTGCTGATACTTTTCATCCCACACCCCTTCAAACTGGACCATGCTGCATCCAGGTCTATATAGATCCACATCTTTCCAGTCAATGAATTTCCTCATATGGGTTGCAGTGGTTACACTTATGTATCCTACCACCACCTCATCAGGATTTGTAGCCGAGACTATGTTGCCCCTCAATTCTGTGGGCTGTTCAGAGAAGATTCCACCTATGTTGCCGGTATTCCTTTTAAGTGCATCCCAATACCTGTACGCTTCCTGCCCAAGGGCCTTCTGGGTAACTGTAATGGCATACAGGGCCATTGCTCTTGTATCTGTATTGGCTATCCTCCTGACCACAGATCTGGAGATTACGTTTTCGGAGAGCTTTTCTGTATTGGCAATGCAGACATCCGTTGAAACAGCCTCGCTCCAACATTCTGAGCGTTCTGATATTTCGTCGGGAGTAAGATACCTCAAGCCATTGTTTCCCTTGTACGGGATATACTCTGCAAAAGGCACTATAACCGCCGGACTCTCCCAATTCTCCGTATAGTTCCACTTGCAGTACAGCTTCTCCGTTTCTGTGTTGTGGGTTGTAACCTCAACATTGGCATATGTGCTGTCCCTTGAGATGCTCCAGGTAATATCATCAATTGGTGGGGAAACCATTACATTCCCAAACTGTGAAATATATTCTCCCTTGCCTGGGATGGAAACACCCAGCCTGTACCTCCCCTGCAAATCCAACTCCTCAGTATTTACTTCAAAACAATTGGTATCATTCTCCAATACCCTTCCCGACAAAATCTCCCCGCCTTCACTCTCCACCCACACACTTGCACCCAACGGAAGAACCTCTTGCTCCTCTGTAAGTGACCGGGTAAATCCAACCTTCACACGGGTAATTCCCCCAACAATAATGTCACCGTCAATTACAACAAGGGGAGAGTTGAGCCCTTTCAGATCCTTATCCTTGGGGTCGTAATCGTATATGCAGGAAAACAGCATAAGGGGAACAATGAGGAGAGCAGGCAATTTCCTTATCATATCGCTTGATTTTCAGGTTGTAAAACTATTTCTACAAATATAGCAATTCAATTTGCAGCAATCAAGACATCACAGAACAAATAACCACCTTATACATAATAATTTAATAAAGTTATTCAATTAAGGTCCATTTGCCTCTCATATCAAACCCAGTGGCGCACCCAACCATGGCTACTCTTATTATCCTCCGTACCTCCCTAGCCTTCCCAGCTGCTCCTCTATCCGTATGAGCTGGTTGTATTTGGCCATCCTTTCCGAGCGGCTCATGGAGCCTGTCTTTATCTGTCCGGCATTTACGGCAACGGCAAGGTCAGCTATGAAAGGGTCTTCTGTCTCTCCGCTACGGTGGGATATGATGCAGGCGTATCTGTTACGCTGGGCCAATGCAATAGTTTTTAAGGTTTCAGTTAAGGTGCCTATCTGGTTCACCTTAATCAGGATTGCATTGGCGCACCTTTCGTTTATCCCATGCTCCAGATATTCAGCATTTGTAACAAAGAGATCGTCCCCTACAAGCTGGCACTTGCCTGAAAGTTCTGCCGTAATGTTTCTCCACCCCACCCAGTCATCTTCAGCCAGGGGGTCCTCTATAGAGTCTATAGGGTATTTGGAGATAAGTTCCTTGAGATATTCCACCTGCTGGTGCGAACTTCTCTTCACTCCCCTCTCCTGCTCAAACCTGGCGTAGTTGTAGTATCCCTGTATGTATTTCCCGTCTGAATTGTAGTGCCCTTTCACATAAAATTCAGATGCGGCGCAATCCAGCGCTATGGTTACATCTTTGGCAGGTATGTATCCGGCATTCTGTATGGCATACATTATATAGCTGAGGGCCTCTTCAGCGCAGTTGAAGTTTGGGGCAAATCCCCCTTCATCCCCCACACTTGTACTGAGTCCTGCCCTCTTGAGTATCTTCTTGAGGCTGTAGAATATGTTGGAGCCCATCATAAGGGCCTCCTTGAGGGTACGGGCCCCCACCGGGCGTATCATGAACTCCTGGAAAGCCATTGGGGCGCTTGAATGTACTCCTCCGTTCACAATGTTGATCATCGGGACAGGGAGGACATGGGCATTTACCCCTCCTATATATCTGTATAGTGGTACTTTCAGGTGCTCCGCAGCTGCCTTTGCCACGGCAATTGAGACTGCCAGGATGGCATTTGCCCCAAGACGGGATTTGTCGGGAGTACCGTCAAGCCTCACCAGGGCTGCATCCACTTCCCTCTGGTTGAGGGCATCCGTTCCTATAAGTTCCGGAGCTATTATTTCCGTTACGTTTTCCACGGCCTTGAGGACGCCCTTCCCTCCGAACCTGCTGCTTACCCCGTCCCTCAGTTCCAATGCCTCCTTTGAACCTGTTGAGGCTCCGCTGGGCACGCTTGCCCTGCCCCATGAGCCGTCATTGAGGAATACCTCAACCTCTACTGTAGGGTTCCCCCTTGAATCAATTATTTCCCTTGATATGATGTTAGAAATATCCATAAAGCCTTATTATTTGTTTTATGGATAGAACACTCATGAATGCGGATTGTTCAAAGATACAGGGCTATAGGATAAGCCACAAGAAGCGGTAGATTAACTCGATACGCTTCTGGAGCACAGGCATGCACAGATTTGCCGGAATGTCGCTTTCCTTGTTGGTGTGGCTTGTGATTCCGGAAGTGAACAGCAGGGCCGGAATGCCAGCCGCAGTGAAGCTCTGCTGGTCTGAGAGCTTGTAGAAAATATTGTAGAACTCAGGGCTGCCGTAATAGGTGTAATCCAAGTGGAGCCCCAGCCTGAAGAAACTGTTTGCAAAATCCATCTGCTCCTTCTGCCATGGCTGCAGCTTGTCTGCCCCCAGAACCAGAAGATACTCAGGGTTCTTCCCCGGAGCTGCGAGCGTGCTCCCCATCTGGTCCAGATTTATCATGCAGGTGATTTTCCCATAGGGGATGCCGCAGCAGGAGACAAAATACCTGCTTCCCAGGAGGCTGTAGTTGTTCCCGTCAAAGGCCACAAACACAATGTTGTGCCCCAGGTCCCCCTTCTCCCTGTACCTCTGCGCAAAGGCCTGGGCAAGCTCCAGCAGGGCCGCCACCCCCGAGGCATTGTCATCCGCCCCCGGATAGAACCTCTCCCCCAAGGAACCAATATGGTCAAAATGGGCTCCTATTACAATATAGCCGGCATCCTTGCGTGCAGCAGGGAGATACCCCACTACATTGTATCCCTTCTTCACCCCATCCTCCTGCACCGCACTACCTGTAGCCCTCCTGTAGGCATCTGTATAGGAGTAGCCGCTTCCTGATGCAGTCCCCTGCCCCCTTCCCGCTGCCGGCAGGTTGAAAGGCTGGAAGAAGCTCACGCTCCTGAAAGGCTGCAGCCCGTACGATTCCATCTGAGCTGCAATATACTCCGCCACCTCCCTGGCCTGGGAGGTTCCTGCCTCACGCCCTGCAATCTGGGGCGATGTAAGGAACTCAAGGTGCCTGAGGGTACTTTCTTCACTGAGCAGATACTTGTACGAAGATGATGAGTGCACCTGTGCCTGCAGGCAGTCAGCTGCCACTGCCAGAAATGTGGCCAGGGATACTATGGCAAAAATTTTGCGTACACTCATCGGGAAGAAAATTGAGCTGCAAAAATAAGCTAAATTTTCATACATCAAAAAGGAGAACTCTGTACACGCACAGTTATTGTATCTGTAACACTGCTTATTCCTGTAAAAATGCCGTAACCTCCATCTACATTGCCCCTTACATCTACAAGTGAAGTGGAGGAAACTGCTCCACCCCCACTCATTATGGCGTACTCCGGCCTTATATGTATGACTGAGACAGAGTATTGTCCAAAATAATTGAAGTTCCCGGACGAGAGCGTTGCACTTTCTCCTTGCGTATAATCCAATTTAAAGCTTTGGGAAGGCATTTCTTCATCTTCATCCAATTCTTTTACAAGAGACAAGCTCTCAGTTACCCCCTCTACAATGTAATAATCACCATCTGCATTGTTCCAAGATATCTCTATTCCTTCATTTGGAGCCTTTGTTTCATCTGGTTTGGCAAATGACATTACATATATGGAGTAAGCGGAGAAATAAACCCCTGATGGAGCTGATGGCACAACGGTTGCAGCAGTAACCGGGGCTCCGTCATACTGGAACGCAAGTTCATAGGAATGTCCGCTTTGGGCTATCAGAGAGCTGTTGCCATAAGTTCCGTTGCCATAACCGGAAAGCGGATACTCCTCGCCGGCTGTAACATCTGTAATTACTATTGCAAGGTTATCCACGTCCTCCGCACTGAATTGTGCATCGCTCTGAAACGGAATAAGTTTCTGCACTGTAAGGGTTGGTGTCTCTCCGTCCTTAAGATAACAGCATACAACAGGGCGGTCTGTAAACTCCGCCATGGGAGTGGGCTCACAGGAAGCAGTAACCAATGCCAATAAAATCAGAAATATATATTTTCTCATAACTTCTTAAAATTTTACAGAAAGTGACACATTAGGGGTAATTGAAAGATAATTGATGTTGGACTCCAAAATTGTCCCATTTACAATCTGGAACTGTTTGGCACTCACATTCCGCCTGTTATATGCATTGAAGAGCGAAACACTTATTGCATTTGGGCGCCCTTTTGTTCCAAACATATTAAATCTGAAGCTTCCCGACAAATCCAGTCTGTGGTAAGCAGGCAACCTGTAAGTATTCTTGTCACTGACAGCATAATATGTATCCTCTACCCCCCCGGCAGACGGAATCTGATAACCACCTATGGGTGCCGTATACGGACGTCCGGTAGAACATATCCAGGTTGCAGAAATATCAAAATTTCCAAATTTATAGATACCTACAGCCTTAAACTCGTGTGTAACATCGTGCGATGCATACCAATAGTTTCTGGATTGCTCTGGGAAACGGTTCTTTACCTCTCCTATTGCATAACTCACCCATCCGCTGAACTTGCCTGACTTCTTTTGTGCAAGGAACTCCAATCCTGTAGCATAACCATCACCCACATAAAAGTTCTCTGAAACTGTTGTAGAGCTCTCCCCGCCTGGTCCGGGGCCCATTTGGATCCTGTTCTGCCTGTAACGGAGTGTATACTCAGAGATATCATAATTACGTTTATAGTACCCCTCAATGCCAAAAATATAATCAGACAAATCATAATTCAGACCCAAATTGAAATGCAGTGAACGGCTCACAGGTATCTCCCGGCTGTCTGAAAGTATCCAGAAATCTGTATTGCCACTCATTATATCTTCCCTTACAATCCTGTTTGCAAACTGGTTGAACACACCTGTTGCAGCATTTAGGGTAATGGATTTGTTCAACACATAGCTGGCACTCAACCTTGGCTCCACATATACTTTATTATCTGCAGAGTAAAAATTTGCCCTGATACCTGGAGTTATCATTACGCGGTTATCTGCAAATTGCAGCTTGTCCTGCAGATAAACTCCCCCCACAACCGCATCATTGCATTTGTCCAACAGTTCTTCATCATCATTTTGGGTATAGCGGTACTCTATATCATAATGTGTGGCATACATACCCATCTCCAATGTATTGTTATCTGAAATCTGGTATCTCCAATCATTTTTTAAGGAGATGTCATACAAATCATTTGTCTCCATTGTCCCTGTGGTTTCCGTTACCTTTACCCCATCTTCCTTATAGGAAACGGAACGGGTCTGGTCTCTGGTAGCATAGAAATTTGAGAAGCTAGCCAACAGATTCATATTCCAGCGGTCATTAACTTTACGTGCCCAACGGATACTGGCACCCAAGTTGCCGTATTTCTCATAGTCAGAGTTGTCCATAGAGATATCCGTAGGAACACTCATGCCTCCAGGAGCACCCATCCCTCCAGGGCCCTTGCTGTCAAAACCAAAACGGGGAGTATTGTCATTATGGTCGGCCCCATTGAATACACTCAATGAAATTATATCCTTATCAGTAGGATTAACGGTTATCTTCCCATTCAGATCATAGAAATAAGCCGGGTTCTTCCGCATCTTTCCCCCAAAAGGGCCACCTACGGCAACAAGATCTTTGGAAACACTGTTCTGCCCGGAAATATGATCCCATAAATACCCCTGGTAAGAGCGTCTGAATGCAAACATGGATGTAACCTTCTCACCCATAGGAATCTCCATATATGCATTCAGGCTTAGCAGACTCACCTCTCCGCCAATGGTAAATTTATTGCGGTTTCCATCCTTTGCCGTAATCTCCGTAACACTTGAGAGCCGGCCGCCATATTTGGCCTCAAAACCTCCCTTGTAAAGCTGTACATCCTTAATTGCATTTGAATTGAACGCACTGTAAAAACCGTGCATATGGTCTACATAATAAATTGTAAATCCATCGTACAATATCAGATTCTGGTCTGGAGTGCCACCTCTTACATACATTCCAGAACTGCTCTCATTTGATGCACTCACACCAGGCATAAGCTGGAACCCCCTGAGAATATCCTTTTCTCCAATATTGGGCAGCAGTTTAAGTGCCTCCGGTGCCATTTTCAGTTTATGTTCCTGTGTAAAGGAGCGCAAAGCCTTGTCCTCTTTACGTCCCACAATAAACACAGCTGCTATCTCCTGGGGCTGTGCCTCTATCTCTATAGATACAGGTTCATTACTTTCGGATGGAGACAAATCAACTGCAGCAGGAAGATATCCCAAATAATCAACCATAATTGTACAAGTATCTGACGGCACGCAGGTTAGGGTAAAACGGCCGTTTGCATCTGTAACAGTATAATGTGATGTTCCCTTAACAGAAACAGTAGCGTAAGGGATACGCTCTGCCGTTGCATTGTCAAACACCTCTCCAGTAAGGGTAAAGTTGCTTTTAACAGGGGCTGATGCACTTCTCGTCTCATTTACCTGTGTCTTAAGCTGCACTATTGCAGACTTGTTCTCACTTTGTAACTGTTTAAGATGTTCTTCACTGCGGGCAATATAGATGTACCCGTCTTCCCCAATATGTGTTACCATATTCCAGCTGCTGCGCATGGTCTTGAGTACTTCACCCACAGTTTTCTCTTCTGTGCGTGACATCTTTGGCTTGAAGGATGTCTTGTAGCGGTTCAAATGCTCACGCTCATAAACAAACCTTATATTAAGGTCCTTACCAATGGCATCTATAATTTTATCCAGATTATCATAATAGTAATCCCGCTTCAGACGCAACCCCTCAACCGTTTGTCCCATAAGGGAGCCTGCACAAAACACAATCTGGAAGGACAAGATGATTGCAATAAAATATTTTCTCATACAGTTTTCTTAATTAGGGATGCAAAGAAACTGTATTTAGGAAAAGAGGTAAAAAAGATTAGACCAAACAGCAGAATTATCAGACAAACAGGGGCACAGGCTACAATTTCAAACGCCCTCCACTTTTTCCAACAGAACACTTGTCCAATACATCCAGCAACTGCTCTTTGTATGAATCTCCAACTGGAATAAAAGTATCCTTATCCATAACTATTCTTGAGTTTGAAATCTCCCTGATATGCTCTATGTTCACCATCCAGGAACGATGTACCTGAATAAAATTATTAGGGAGACAACTCTTCATATTTGCAAATGTTGAATAAGTGATTATCGGTTCTGTCCCATTGCTGAAAGATACACGAAGATAATCACTTAAACTCTGGATATATTTTATGTTTGAGGTATTGACCCTTACCCATTTGTAGTCTGTCCTTATGAATATGGAATCATTACCTTCCATAGGAGTGCTGTTGTTTCCCTGCATCCCAAATTGCAGACGTACCTTCTCCGCCGCCCTCTGAAACTCTTTCATTCCGTATGGTTTCATAATATAGTCAACAGCACCAACCTTATAGCTCTCAACTGCATATTCAGAATATGAAGTTATAAAAACCACAAGGGGTGTTTTTGGAAGGGCAGAAACAAAATCCATCCCGTTAATTCCAGGCATACTTATATCTGTAAAAAGCACATCCACATCTTCTCGTGAAAGCACACCCATAGCCTCTACAGGAGAATCACACGCTGCTACCAGTTCAAGATATGGAATCTTCTCCACATAGCTGCACATCTTTTCCAATGCAATAGGCTCATCGTCCATTACAACACATCTGATCTTCATATTATGCCTGAATCTTTAAAGTTATATTATAACTGTTTTCCTGCTCATCCATATCCAGAAAATACCTTCCCGCATACAGAATATCCAAACGTTTCCTGATATTGGCAAGTCCTATGCCACAATTTGTATCCGGCTTCTCATTTTTATATCTGCTGTTACAACAACGGAACACTATGGCATCATCCTCTACTGACAATGCAATCTCCACAAAAGAGTTCCCCCTATAATCCACTCCGTGCTTAAAGGCATTTTCAAGAAAATTAATGAATAACAGCGGTGGTATCATAATATCTGCACAAGACTCACTGTCGGGAAGATCCAACTTTATAGAAACCTTGTTTGGTGTATACCTCACCCTCATCAATGCCACATAATTTGCAATAAAATCCACCTCTTTTGAAAGAAATATCTTGTGGGAAGAACTCTCATACAATACATATTTCATCATCCCCGACAGCTCCAGAATCATCTCCTGGGCCTTGACCGGATCCATCTCAACCATACCGTGTATGTTATTGAGACTATTCATAAAGAAATGGGGACTTATCTGTATCTTTTCCAGCTCTTCCATCTTACGCATATCCCAATACTGCTTGAACATCAGACGTACCGCAAGATTGCACCCCAACAGCATTATTGCAAATATGGTATTGAAAATAACAGGACCCGGAACAACTTTACCAACCTGTGGAGGGACAAACTTGGGGACGGGCTTCACAAGCTCCATTCCCACAGGAGGTTCGGGAAGCCTGTCAAACTTCCTCTTTGCCTGAAAAAATGTAAAGGTTGAAAAGGCACAGAGTAACAGGAATGTACATGCCATATACCTCCATGAATTCCTCTTATGGAGCAATATTGGGAGAAGAAATACCGAATGGACCACCAACAGTACGAGAAAAGGAAGCAGATCCAGCCAGGCATCAAAAATATACTTCCATCTGAATGTCTCCCCGTTTAACGTCATCTCCCAGGCCCTGATAAACGGAAAGACCAAGGCTATTCCAAATAGGGCAGCATATAACAGATATTCATAAATATAATTATGACTCTCTTTACCCTTATGTTCTTCTCCTTTGAATATTTTTCTAAATACCATCATTAATGACCAATTGCAAGACAGATGCGGATACAAAGCACATATTGTGCCAATAATTTGATTTTTATAATTACCTTTAGACGTTCTGATATTTCAAATATGAAAAAGAAAAGACGTTCCAATATTCTCAGGTGGCTGCTGCTGTACATTCCCCTCTGGTTTGTTGGGATTACAGTCTCGTGGGTGGTACTGCTCCGCTATGTGCCGGTGTATGTTACCCCGCTTATGGCTGTGCGCACTTATGAGAACTGGAATGACTCCACATACCATACATACAAGAGCTGGAGGCCACTGGAGAAGATTTCCCCAAACCTGGCAATGGCAGTGATGGCCAGCGAGGACACCAGGTTCCTCTCCCACAAGGGGTTCGACTGGGTGGAGGTGGAAAATGCCCTGGATGACCACCGCAAGGGGAAAAAGCTCCGCGGGGCCAGCACCATAAGCCAACAGACCGCCAAGAACGTATTCCTTCCCCCCGGCCGCAGCTGGGTTAGGAAAGGTTTTGAAGCCTACTTCACATTCCTCATTGAACTCATCTGGGGCAAGGAGCGGATTCTGGAAGTGTACCTGAATGTGGCCGAAATGGGACGGGGCATCTTTGGTGCCGAAGCCGCCGCAGAAAGGCTCTTCAGCACCCGGGCCTCCCGTCTCTCTTCCCGACAGTCTGCCCTCATTGCCGCCTGCCTCCCCAATCCCCTGCAGCGCAATGCCTCAAAACCCACCCCTTATCTTGTAAAGCGGGCCGGCGACATCCAGCGGATGATGAAACTGATTCCACGGCCGGAGTGGCTGGGGAAATGAAATCCATCATTTTAACGTCTCCTGGCCAGCCAGATTGAGAAGAATCTGTTGGAGATGAAGTAGAGGCTCCAATACATAATTATAATTTTTCTTATTATAACTTTTATTATAATAGTTTTTCTTATAAAATATTACTCCGTTTTTATTTTTCAATATTTTTACCGCTATTTATTTTGTTTTATAGGATTTTTATTACCTTTGTGCAAAACAGAGAGGTTATGAGGGTTGTTTCACACAAGAAGTTAAGGGAATTTTATGAGACGAAGGGGTACGAAGATTCCAAAGTTGCACTGGAAAGGTGGCACGATATTGTGGAAAAGGCACAATGGAAGAATTTTGGGGATATAAGGTATGATTTTCCTTCAGCGGATTACGTAGGCAACCAACACTATGTGTTCAATATAAAAAGGAACAAATACAGGGTTGTAGTTGTTGTGAAGTTCATTATGGGTTATGTATTTATCCGTTTTGTAGGGACCCACGCCCAATATGACAAAATTGATTGTTCTACAATATAATTTTCAATACCATGATTGACATTACCAATACACAATACGAATATGCACTGGCAAGAATAGAGGAGCTGTTGCCGCTGGTAGATGAATCCACCCCTGCAAATGACAGGAACGCCGTAGAATTGTCACTTGTTTCTGATGTTGTGATTGCATACGAGAAAAAGCATTTCCCCATTGAAAAGCCGACAATTTCGCAATTGATAGAGCTGGCTCTGGAGGAGGCCAATATGACCCAGAAGCAGCTTGCTTCAGAAATAGGGGTGAGCCCTTCCAGGATTAATGATTACATTACCGGCAGGGCCGAACCTACCCTGAAGGTTGCAAAATCGCTCTGCAAGGTACTGAGTATCCAGCCCTCAGCAATGCTGGGGCTTTAGAAAAGACAAATCCCGCTTCCGGAAACGGAAGCGGGATTTTTAATCCTGTCTGATAATCAGGTAATTGCACAAAAGGACGACGATACTTTACCAGATATTGATACGATCCTCCGGTGCCATCCACATTGCATCACCCTCCTGGATGCCGAATGCATCATACCAGGCCTGGATGTTCCTCAAGGCACCGTTTACGCGCCATTTGCCCAATGAGTGTACATCGGTCTTGGTCCTGCGGAGAATCTCCTGAGGGCGTACGTTCTGTGCCCAAAGGTTTGCATAACCAAGGAAGAACCTCTGGTTGTGGTTGAAGCCGTCAATGTCTGCTGGGGTCTCCTTGCCCTTCAGGGTGTTCAGGTATGCCTGATGTGAGATGAGCAATCCGCCCTGGTCTGCAATGTTCTCGCCAAGGGTGTATGCACCGTCTGCGTGTACGGTGTCAATTACAATTATCTTGTTGTACTGCTCTACAAGCACCTGTGCCCTCTCGTTGAACTTGGCTGCATCCTCTTCTGTCCACCATGCGCTGATGTTGCCGTCCTTGTCATAGTTGCGGCCCTGGTCATCAAAGCCGTGGGTCATCTCGTGGCCGATAACCACACCAATACCGCCGTAGTTTACAGCGTCATCTGCGTTAGGGTTGAAGAATGGCGGCTGAAGGATTGCTGCAGGGAAGCAGATCTCATTTGTGGTAGGGTTGTAGTATGCGTTAACTGTCTGAGGGCTCATTCCCCACTCAGTACGGTCAACAGGCTGTCCCTCATCCTCCATCATCTCCTTGTGGCGGAACTCGCTTGCGCGGCACATGTTTGCCCAATATGAATCGTTCTGGATATCAAGCTCTGAGTAGTCTTTCCATTTGTCAGGGTAACCTACCTTAACAATGAAGGTTCCGAGCTTCTCCTGAGCCTTTGCCTTTGTCTCATCGCTCATCCAATCCAATGCATTGATCCTCTCGCCAAGTGCAACCTGAAGGTTTGAAACCATCTCAAGCATCTTCTCCTTTGATGATGCAGGGAAGTATTTCTCTACATATTTCTGGCCCAAAGCCTCAGACAAGGTGCGGTTTACAACAGAAAGGGAGCGTTTCCAACGTGGCTGGAGCTGCTCGCGGCCCTGTACAGCCTTTCCTGAGAACTCAAAGTTTGCGTTCACGAAATCATCACTGAGGTAGTTTGAAGCCGAGTTCAACAGCTTGAATGTAAGATACTCCTTCTGGTCATCCAGCGGGGTATTCTTGAGCACCTTTGTAAGACCTGCAAAGAAAGTTACCTGGCTTGCGTTAAGCTCTGTAGAGTTCTTGATTCCAACCTCCTTGAAATATACATCCCAGTTAATGAAAGGGTATTTCTTCACAAACTCCTTCACGCTCATCTTGTTGTAGTTCTTGTGCACATCCCTCAGGGTGCCGCGGTCAACGGATACCTCCGCAATCTTGGTCTCAAGTGCCAGAACTTTCTCAGTTGCCTGTGCAGCAGCCTCCTCAGAGTAGCCTGCAAGGGTAAAGAGCTTGTTCATATACACCTTGTAGGCATTACGGATCCTTACAGAGTTTGCATCATCCTGCAGATAGTAGTCACGGTCACCCATTGAAAGGCCTCCCTGCGAGAACTGTAGCAGGTTCATCATGCTGTTCTTCTCATCAGCGCCAATGTACATTCCAAAATATGACCTCACACCTGTCTTCTGGAGCTTTGCAATCATTGCAGAAAGCTCATCCTTGTCTGCAACCGCCTTGATTGCAGCCATCTGATCCATTACAGGAGCTGCACCGTCTGCATTGCGTTTTGCAGAATCCAGACCCTGTGCATATACAATCTGTATCTTCTCACCTACACTGCCAGGCTCCTGAGCAGTTGCATTCAGTTCCTCAATAAGTGACTTGAGCCTCTCCTGGTTCTCCTTGTCCAGCTGGTCAAAGATACCATATCTTGCATACTCCGGGGTAAGCGGATTGGCAGCCATCCAGCCGCCACATGCATACTGATAGAAATCCTCACCGGCAGAAACGGTGTTGTCAAAGTTTGCAAGGTCAATTGCAGGCTTTCCTGCATCCTTGCTCTGGGTACATGCAGCAAATGCCATTGCTGCAACTCCAAGTACCATAAATAATCTTTTCATTTTTTATTTAAGTAAGTTAAATTCCAATTGTTGCAAAGTTATTATAAAGAGGGAAATTCAAGGCGCGTAAAATCCTGAGAACCGGAGTTTACCTCTGTAAATGAGGATTCGAAGGATGAGCGCAACGCAGAATTTACCCTTTAGAATAACTTTGCGGCAGGCCTTCGTAACAGATGAGACCCCCTGCATCCCCGCCCTCCGGTCCGAGCTCTATTTCCCAGTCTGCAGCCTTTATCACATCCGGGTTGTGCTCCACCACAATTATGGTGTGCCCCTTGTCTACCAGGGCATTGAATGCGGCCAGCAGCTTCTTGATGTCATGGAAATGCAAGCCGGTGGTAGGCTCGTCAAAAATGAACAGAGTAGGTCCTGTAACGCCCCCTTTGCCTCCGCTCTCCTTGCTGAGGAACTGCGCCAGCTTCACCCTCTGGCTCTCGCCGCCGCTCAGGCTGCTGCTGCTCTGTCCCAACTGCACATATCCCAGCCCTACATCATCCAGAATCTGGAGCTTCTGGGCAATCTTTTTGGCAGCCGCCTCTTTCTGGCTCCCAAAGAATGCAATCGCCTCCTCCACACTCATGTCCAGCACCTCATTTATGCTCCTGCCCTGATATTTTACCTCCAGCACGGCCGGCTTGAACCTCTTTCCGCCACACTCCTCGCACACCATCTTTATGTCTGCCATGAACTGCATAGGTATGGTAATGAAACCCTCTCCCAGGCACTGCGGACAACGCCCGCCGTCAATATTGAACGAGAAGTGCGAGTGCCCGAACCCGTTCACCTTGGCAAACTGCTGCTCTGAGTAAAGTTTCCTTATATCATCATAAATCTTCAGATATGTGACAGGATTTGAGCGGGAACTCTTTCCAATAGGGTTCTGGTCCACAAACTCAACTCCTGAAAGCTTGCCCAAATCCCCTTTCAGCTCCTTGAATGCCCCCGGCTTGAGCCCGAACTGCTGGAAATGCCTTGCCAGCGCAGGATAAAGCGTATCCCCTATCAGTGTGGATTTTCCGCTTCCGCTCACACCCGTAACCGCAGTTATCACCCCCAGCGGGAACTTCACCGATACATTCTTGAGGTTATGCTCCATAGCCCCGCAAATCTCCACAGAATATTTCCAGTTCCTCTTCCTTGAAGGGAAATCCATCTTCTTTATTCCCGACAAATAGTCAATTGTAAGTGACCCCGAAGAACTCTCATCCCCCTTCTTCCTTCCCTTGAGGGCAGCCCTGATACCCTCTTCAACCGGCCCCTGATACACAACCTCTCCGCCATTCACACCTGCATACGGCCCTATATCAATAAGTTCATCCGCAGAGCGGATAATCTCCTCATCATGCTCCACAATAAGTACGGTATTCCCCAGGTCCCTCAAATCCTTTATCACATTTATCAGGCGCCCGGTATCCCTCTGGTGCAGCCCAATGCTCGGCTCGTCCAGAATGTACAGCGAACCCACCAGGCTGCTCCCCAGCGAGCTCACAAGGTTTATCCTCTGGCTCTCCCCACCGCTCAAGGTATTGGCATGGCGGCTGAGGGTAAGGTACCCGAGCCCCACATTCTCTATATAGTTCAGGCGGCTGCATATCTCCTTAATGGCCCTTTCAGCCACAGCCGCATCATATTTGTCAAGCTCCAGCCCCTTGAAGAAGGCATTCAGCGAGGTTATGCTCATGTCCATCAGCTCCGTGATGGTCTTCCCCCCTATCTTCACATAATTTGTCTCCCTGCGCAGGCGGCTCCCCTCACACTCACGGCACACGGTCTTGCCCGAGTAGCGGGCCAGCAGATACTTGTACTGTATCTTGTAGCGCATGCTCTCAACCATCTCAAAGAATGGGGTAATTCCTGTAAACATGCTGTTCCCGTTCCAGAGCAGCCTCTTCTGCTCCTTGGTAAGCTCCGCATATGGCTTGTGGATAGGAAAATCAAACTTATGGGCACACATGATGAACTCCTTGAGGAATTTTCCCATAACCTCACCCCTCCAGCAGGCTATTGCCCCTTCATAAACCGAGAGCGATGCATTCGGTACAACCAGGCTCTCATCTATCCCTATCATGCTGCCGTAACCTCCGCATACAGGACACGCCCCTATAGGGTTGTTATAGCTGAACATCAGCTCTGTAGGCTTTTCAAAACGGAGTCCGTCGGCCTCAAACACATTTGAGAACCCATGCATCTGCACCTGAGCCGCACGCCCCTGCTGCACGGCAACCACAATATGCCCCTGCCCCTCATTGAAGGCAATCTGCACGGAATCCAGCAGCCTTGTGACATCCTCCTCGGAGATATTGCACATTCCCCCTGCAGCATCCGCCATTGCAGCATCCTCAGCACCAGCAGCTCCGGAACCTCTGGCAGCATCCTCTGCAGCGGCAGCCACCAGATACCTGTCCACCATTATATAGAGCTTCTCCTCCGCAAACCCCTCAACATCCTGCAGCACGGCATCCAGCCTCACCATCCCCTTCCCATGTGAGAAGAGCCTTGCATAACCGGCATCCTTTATGGAGAGGAGCTTCTCCACCTTGTTCCCGTTCCCTACCCAGTCTATCTCCGCAAGGATATAGGCGGTAATATTGTCGGGACCCGGATTCTTTATATTCCCGATAAATTCCAGCACATCATTTGCCGTATGGCACTTCACCTCCTCCCCGGTAATTGGGGAATAGGTGCGCCCTATCCTGGCAAAGAGGAGCCTCAGGTAATCATATATCTCTGTGGTTGTACCCACGGTTGAACGGGGATTGCGGGTATTCACCTTCTGCTCAATTGCTATGGCAGGGGGGATGCCCTCAATCTTGTCAACTGCAGGCTTCTGCATCCTCCCCAGGAACTGCCTGGCAAAAGAGGAAAGGCTCTCGGCAAAGCGCCTCTGCCCCTCCGCAAAAAGGGTATCAAAGGCAAGAGAAGACTTTCCGCTGCCGCTCAGGCCGCTCACCACCACCAGCTTCCCGCGGGGAATCTTCACATCAATCCCCTTGAGGTTATTTGCCCTGGCCCCTTTAATGTATATATATTCCTGTTTCTCTTTCATTTCCAAATCAATCTTGTGAGGGACACCCTGCAGGGGGAATTTGCGGCGTTACGCAAACCTTTCCCCTTTCGGGCCGCCATCACGGCAAATTATTTCTCACTTGTCCTCAATACGGTCTTTACCTCCCTTATCTTCTTGAGGGCCGATGTAACCCTGTCCAGATGGGCATTGTTGCCAACCGAGATGCCCAGCTCTGCCACAAACTCTGTCTGGTTGCCCGGCTTGCGCCTCTCCGATATGCTGAATGCCCTTATTGAGGCCGCCTGCTTGTTCACGCAGTCCATTATCTGGGCCCCTATTGAGGCATCGCCGTCACCTATCACCTTGAGGGCGGTCTGGAACTGGGTGGTGTTGGAAACCTGTTTCCACCTCACCTTCTGCACCCTGTACGGATACATCTCCAGCAGGCGTGCCGCATTAGGGCACGAAATCCTGTGTATCTTTATACCGCCGGTTGCTGATACAAATCCGAACACGTCATCTCCAAAGATAGGGTTGCAGCACTTGGCCATCTTGAAGCTTATGTTGTTGAGCTTGTCACTGATCACCAGATAATCCCCGTCCGAGGATTTTCCCTGCTTCTCCTTGTGTTCCCCCCTCTGTTCATTCCTGTCGGGAAGAGCCTCCTCCTCTCCGTTTGTAAGGAAATCCTTCAGGTCCAAAAGGTCTATCTTCTCCTCATATATTGCCAGGAACACCTCTGCCGAAGCCTTCATCTTGTAGTGCTTTGCAATGTCTGCAAGGACATCGTCATTGAGCTCCATCTTCCAGTTCTTCATCCTCCGCTCCAGCAGCTCGCGGCCCAACTTTATCAGCTTCCCTTCCTCCTCCTTCAGCTTGGCCTTTATGCGGTTGCGGGCCTTTGAGGAGACAACTATCTTCAGCCAGTCTGCCGAAGGCTTCTGGTTCTTGTTGCTCATGATCTCCACCACATCACCTGTGTGGAGTTCATCCTTAATGGAGGCTATCTTGCCGTTCACCCTTGCCCCGCTGCACTTCACACCCAGATTTGAGTGTATGTTGAATGCAAAATCCAGCACGCTCGCCCCCCTTGGCAGCTGCTTGAGGTCTCCGGTTGGGGTAAAGACGAATATCTCGTCCAGTTCTGTCTGTACCGCATTGGTATACGGGTTTGCCTCGGTACTCTCCAGCATGCTCTTCACGTTCTTGAGCCACTCGTCCAGCCCCTGCACGCTCTTTATCCCCTTGTAGCTCCAGTGTGATGCATGTCCGTTCTCTGCCATGTCATCCATACGGGCGGTACGTATCTGCACCTCTATGTATGCCCCCTCCTTGTTCTGCACAGTGGTGTGGAGGGATTCATATCCGTTGGGCTTGGGATTGGTAATCCAGTCCCTCAGACGTTTTGTATCCGGCTTGTACTCCTGGGTTACCCGTGAATACACCTCCCAGCAGTAGTCATGTTCCTTCTCTAAAGGCACATCCAGGATAAAGCGCATTGCAAACACATCATACACCTTCTCAAAAGGGACATTCTGCTTCTGCATCTTCTTCCAGATTGAATATGCCGTCTTTGTACGCACCTTCAGCTTGTAGCTGATGCCGCTCTCCCTGAGCGATACCTCAAGGGGCTTTACAAACTCCTGGGCAAGCTTCTCCCTGTCTCCCTGGGTTGCCTTCAGCTTGTTGGTGATGGCACGGTAGTTCTCGGGATCCGAGTGCTTGAAGTAGAGGTCCTCCAGCTCGCTCTTGAGGTTGTACATCCCCAGCTGGTGGGCCAGCGGGATATAGAGCATGATGGTCTCTGTAACCTTGCGCATTATGCTGCTCTTGGGGAAGAGTTCCAGGTTACGCATGATCTCAAGCCTGTCGGCGAGCTTAATGAGTGTAACCCTCGGGTCCTTTGAATAGGAGACAATGAGCTTCCTGTAATTCTCAGCCTGCAGCCTGGTATCCTTTGGTGTTATTCCCGATATCCTGTTAAGCCCCTCCACCATGGTAATCACCTCCTGGGGGTACTCCTTTGCCACCTGCTGCAACAGGGCATCATTTCCCCTTGTGGCCTCGTGCAGATACACCGCCGCCACAGCCTCAGGCATGAGGCCTATCTCTTTTTCCACAATCCGTGCAACCCCCATAGGGTGCTCTATGAACGGATGCCCGTTCCCCCTCTTCTGCCCTTCAAGCGCCTTTTGCGCCAACAAGAATGCACTTTCTACCAATTTGTTCTGCTCTTCCATACCCCTACTTTTTTGAAATCAACTCACCCAAATATTTCATTTCATCCCTGAACTTGGCAGCCCTCACAAAATCAAGCTCTGCAGCTGCCTTCTCCATCTCCTTCCTGGCACTTGCCATTGCCTTCCTCAGCTGGTCCTTGTCCATATATCTGATTACAGGATCCTGCAGGATGTCAGCCTTCCTCTCATCCCCTGCATATTCCATACCGCCCTGAACGCGGTCCATCACATTCCTCTCCTTCTTGAGCACCTGCGTAGGGACAATATTGTTCGCCTTGTTGTACTCCATCTGCTTTTCCCTGCGCCTGTTGGTCTCATCAATTGTGCGCCTCATGCTCCTGGTTACAGTATCCGCATACATTATCACCAGTCCGTTGATATTTCTGGCGGCACGTCCTGCAGTCTGGGTAAGGGCCGTCTCACTGCGGAGGAAGCCCTCCTTGTCGGCATCCAGGATTGCCACCAGCGAAACCTGCGGCAAATCCAGCCCCTCCCTCAGGAGGTTCACCCCAATGAGCACGTCAAAGCGCCCCGCCTGGAAATCCTCAATGATCTCAATCCTCTCCATGGTATCCACATCCGAGTGGATATAGCGGCAGCGGACACCCATTTTCTGCAGATACTTGTCCAGCTCCTCAGCCATCCTCTTGGTAAGGGTTGTAACCAGTACCCTCTCATCCTTCTCCACCCTAATCTGTATCTCCTCCAGAAGGTCATCAATCTGGTCCTCAGTAGGCCTTATCTCAATAGGAGGTTCCAGCAATCCGGTAGGCCTCACCACCTGCTCCACAATGAGCCCCTGCGACTTGTCCAGCTCGTATGGTGCCGGGGTGGCACTCACAAACACCGTCTGGTGGCTGAGTGATTCAAACTCATCAAACTTCAGCGGTCTGTTGTCTGCAGCTGCAGGGAGCCTGAAGCCGTACTCTATAAGGGTCTCCTTCCTGGAACGGTCCCCGCCGTACATTGCCCTAATCTGGGGGATTGTAACGTGGCTCTCGTCTATGAAGGTGACAAAATCGTCGGGAAAATAATCCAGCAGACAGAAAGGTCTGGTCCCTGCCGCACGGCCGTCGAAATACCTGGAGTAGTTCTCTATGCCTGAACAGTACCCTATCTCCTTTATCATCTCCAGGTCATACTCCACCCTCTGCTTGAGCCTCTTTGCCTCGGCGTGCTTCTCTATGCTGTGGAGGAACTCACACTGCTTGAAAAGGTCCTCCTGAATGTTCCACACCGCACTCTTCATCCTCTCCTTGGTGGTACTGAAGATGTTTGCAGGGAAGATTGAAATCTCATCCACAAACTCTATAGAGCCTCCGCTCACGGGATCAAACATCTCAATCTCCTCCACCTCATCCCCAAAGAAGATTATCCTGCACCCCTTGTCCCCGTATGCCAGATAAATGTCTATGCTGTCTCCCTTCACCCTGAAGGTCCCCCTCTTGAATTCCACATCATTGCGGGAATAGAGCCCGTCCACAAGCTTGTAGAGGAACTGGGTACGGGAGAGCACCTGCCCCACCTTTAGGGTAATTGTATTGGAATGGAAATCCGCAGGATTCCCTATACCATACAGGCAGGAGACGCTGGAAACCACTATCACATCCTTTCTCCCACTCAATAAGGCGCTTGAGCAGCTCAGCCTCAGCTTCTCAATCTCATCATTGATGCTCAGGTCCTTCTCAATGTAGGTATCTGTAACAGGCATATATGCCTCAGGCTGGTAATAATCATAATAGGAGACAAAATACTCCACCGCATTATTGGGGAAGAAAGACTTGAATTCACCGTACAGCTGGGCAGCCAGAGTCTTGTTGTGGCTCAGGATAAGGGCCGGCCTCTGGAGCTGTTCAATCACATTTGCCATTGTGAAGGTCTTGCCGGACCCGGTCACACCAAGCAGCGTAACCGCATCCACCCCCTCCCTTATGGCCTGGGTGAGTTCCTTTATCGCCTGCGGCTGGTCCCCCGTAGGCCTGTATGGTGATTCAATCTTAAAATTCATCTGTCGGGAAGATTATTGCCCTATCTGCTGGTGCAGGGTTACTTCTTTGCCTGTCCTTCAGCTATTCTGCAGGCTTTTATGTAGTCGTTCAAACCTTTTGCAACATTCTCCATCATTGCCTTGCGGAAGGCAGGGTCTGCAAGCTTCTCCTCCTCCTGGAGGCTTGAGATGAAGAGGGTCTCAACCAGCACGCAAGGGAAATCTGTAATGGCACTCAACGAGAAGTTGAAGTTGCCCACCATTCCAAAGTTGTTCACGCCGTCCATCTGGAGCAGATAGCCCAGGATATCTTCAGCCAGCGGCTTGTATGGGTTATATCTGTAGTATGTGCTTGTTCCGAGTGATGAGAGCGGGCCGCCGCCTGCGTTGCAATGGATTGAAAGTACAATGTCACATTTGTTCCCAATGAACTTGTCCTGTCTCTCACGGATTGTCATTCCTACATCTGAATCCCTTGAGAGGATAACCTTTGCACCCTGTTTCTCAAGGATAGCCTTGAGGATATGTGCCATATCAAGGTTCATGTCCTTCTCCTTAAGGCCGCTCAAGCCTACAGCGCCATTACTCTGAGGGCCGCCGTGGCCGGCATCAATACCAATTGTGAGGTTCTTAAGGTAAAGCTGTGAAGGTACGTGCTTGATGTCCAGCACAAGTGTATTTCCCTTGTAATCCATTGAGAAGCCCCATGAAGATTTGCTCTTGAGATATACTGTTATCCTTGTAATGTCAGAATCTATGCTCTCAACATCCACATTGTCTATGCTCTTGAGGCCGCTCTTGTGGGTAAGCCAGTTTGAGTTGCACTGTACCCCGTAGATATCCAGCACAATCTTGTGCGGGTCTGTATATTCCTTTACGATGTAAGGTTTTCTGGTTCCGGTAGGGATGGAAACCCTGTCTGTCTCCCCAGCATTGGTAACTGAAACGCTGCCGCTGAGGGTAACATTCTCCTGCATGAAATCATTGCCAGGAGCCCACTTGCCCTTTACCTCAACCTGGCTCTTGGGAATATATGCATATCTGTTCTGGGAAAGCTTCACCCTGTAGAGGTTCTCATTCTCTGCATCAGCATACATATCAACGCCCTCAGGGAGGTAGTTGATCTTTGCCCCGCCAAGACGGTCTGTGCCTGCACCATAGTTCAGGTAGGCATATTTCTTTGTAGATACCTTCAGGCTTGCAGGGTAAAATTTGGCCTTTTCTGCCTCTGCCGCCTGTTTTGCCTGTGCGGCCGCCTGCTCCTCAGCTGTCACCTTCTTTGGTGCGGTGCTGTAGAACACCTTGAATGAGCTGCCATTGTTGCTGTTGCCCTGCTGCTCAATCACAATATTGTTCTCTCCGGGCTGCAGCTCCAGCTCAATGCCCCATGTACCGGTCTTATAGACATGTACAGGCTGGCCGTTTACAGTAAACCTGGAACCTGGCTCCGCCATACCTACAACCACATGTTTGGCCTTATAGACAGTATCAACCATACCCCTTTTCACAACTATGCTGCCCACATTAACAGCGCTTGCGCCTACTGTTGCAGCAGCCACCATTGCAACCGCTGCAAAAATACCGAATCTCTTTTTCATATCTTTCTGATTTACAATTTATTCAAGCTATTCCTGCAAGATATCTCCTGCGTAATTCTAAAACCGGGTAAATTTACAAAAAAAATGGCACTTTATTTAGACGATAAAAATCACACAATAAAAAAAGGGAACAGGACCCGCTGTCCTGTTCCCCGTTTCACTGTCCTGATGCCACACGGCACCTGTTTACATTCCGCTCTCCTTCAGACGCTCTGCATTCTCGGCAATCTGCAGCTGGTCAATCACCTCCTGGATGGCACCGTCCATGAAGACAGGGAGGTTGTACATTGTCCAGTTGATGCGGTGGTCAGTAACGCGGCTCTGCGGATAGTTGTATGTACGGATCTTTGCAGAACGGTCACCGGTAGAGACCATTGTCTTTCTTTTTGCGGAAATCTCATTCAGATACTTCTCATACTCCAGGTTGTAAAGACGGGTCCTCAACTCTGCCAGAGCCTTGTCATAGTTCTTCAGCTGACTCTTCTCATCCTGGCACTGTACCACAAGGCCTGAAGGGATATGGGTAAGGCGGATAGCCGAGTATGTGGTGTTCACCGACTGTCCTCCAGGACCTGATGAACAGAATGTATCCTTCCTGATATCCTTCTCATTCAGCTCAATGTCAAACTCATCAGCCTCAGGCAACACGGCAACCGAAGCTGCTGAAGTATGCACCCTGCCCTGGGTCTCTGTCTGTGGCACGCGCTGCACACGGTGAACTCCTGATTCATATTTCAGCACGCCGTACACACCCTCGCCGCTCACTTTCATGATAACCTCCTTGAATCCGCCGCTGGTTCCCTCACTCTGGCTTGTAACCTCCATCTTCCAGCCTCTGCGCTCAATATACTTGCAGTACATCCTGAACAGGTCACCGGCAAAGATTGATGCCTCATCACCGCCGGCACCGCCGCGGATCTCAATGATTGCATTCTTTGCATCCTGCGGGTCTGCAGGGATAAGCAGCAGCTTGATCTCCTCCTCCATCTTTGGAAGCACCTCCTCAAGCATGGCAGCCTCCTCCTTGGCCATCTCCCTCAGCTCCTCATCCTTCTCATTCTGAAGAATATCCTTGGCAGCCTCATAATCCTCCACCATCTTCTTGAATTTGGCACCTGCCTTTACAATAGGGTCAAGCTCCTTATACTCCTTGTTAAGCTGTACATATTTCTTCATGTCATTCATAAGCTCAGGATCAGAGATCTGCTCCTGGAGCTTGTTGAACTTGTCGTACAGTCCCTCAATTTTAGCCAACAAACTGTTCTCGCTCATATATTTATTCTGCTTTATTTATTTCCATTACAAATACAACTTGCAAAAATACTCAATTTATTTGATACCGCAAATACCCCTATCCCTGCAACTTGCGGCATATACCGGAAGTGGGGGCCCCGCCGGAGAACATGAAAAATTTTTGACTAATTTTGAACAAAACATCCACACCATTGTTATAAGGATTGTAATGCAACTCTATACCCGGATAAATTCAAACAAGAAAGCCATCCTCTTCTTTGCCGGCTGGGGAATGGACGCCCACCCCTTCATGCACATGGAGCACAAGGGGTACGACCTGTACATATTCCACAACTACTCCACACTCACCTTCTCCACATGCCCTGAAGATGGAATCTGCAACCCGGAGTGCAGCGAGATATGCGTCATGCAGCAGATATCCAACAATTACCATGAGATATACATCATAGGATTCGGGCTCGGCGTATGGTGTGCAAGCGCAGCCTTTGACAAATACCTCATCAGGCTCAACAGAATGGGACATTTCTCAGAGCTGAAGTTCTGGGCAAAGGTAAAGAGATGCATAGCCATAAACGGCACCCTCATGCCAATCAGCAAAGTGTGGGGAATATCCCCTCACAGCTACAGGAAGACAATGGACCTGCTTCCCGACAGCTCAGTAATGGACAAGTTCCTCCATAGGATGTGCCACACCAAGAAGGAGTATGACTTCTACATGGCCCACTTCCCCCAGAGGGGCCCTCAGGAGGCAAAAGAGGAGCTGGCCACAATCTATAGCCACCTGTTCATGAGCAACTCCCTCACCTGGGATACCGCAATAACAGGGGACAATGACCTCATCTTCAAGACAGACAGGCAGCTTACATTCTGGGAGAACTACGCAGGGATAGCCCCCGGAGGATATATTCCGGGTACAAGAAAAAGGTTCGGCCTCCGCAGCATAAAGCTGGAAGGCTCACACTACCTGTTCAACAGGTTCAGCAGCTGGAGTGAAATTATAGCTCTTTGATCCAGCAGCGGCGGCGCATGAAAGGCTCATGGTCATAACTCTCCCAAACCTTTACCGCAGCAATGTTGGTATCAATCTGAGGGTTTGTGATGCAATACTTCAGCTTCAGCTCCAGGAAATTGGCAGCAAGATTGTTGTGATAGATTGCAGAAAGCCCTTTCTGTGCCCATGCAGGGTTTGAACCCACCATCATGAGGTCTATGGTATCATATTTCTTGTATGCCTTCAATATGTGGTACCATCCGAACGGGAAGAGGCTTCCGTTTGCCTTCTTCAATGCCTCAGACAACGAAGGGAAGCACAGCCCGAATGCGGCAATGTCATTGTTCTCATCCACAACCATGCAGGTAAGCTCAGGCTTGAGCAGTGAAAAATAGGCGTTTCCGGTCTTCTCAATCTCCTTGGGTGTAAGTGGGATAAAATTATGAACCGCCTTGAAGCACTCATTGTAGATTGCAAAGAATTTCCCTATAAGCTCCTTCTTGAGGTCTCCCTTAATCTCCTTCAGGTCCAGCAGACGGAGGTTATACCTCTTCAGGAGGATATCCGCCATTCTCTGGAGCTTCTCAGGAGCTCCCTGTGAGCCGTTCAGCCTGTACTGGATCCAGTCTGCCTCCTTCACGAAGCCCAGCTTCTCCATATACTCCACATAATAAGGGTAATTGTAAAGGCAGTTGTACGGAGGGGTGTTCTCAAATCCCTCAACCAGCATGCCCTGCTTGCCCAGGGTATTGTAGAAGAGCGGCCCGTGTACCTCTGTCATCCCCTGCTCCTTTCCCCAGGCCATTGCAGTATCCAGCAATGCCTTTGCAATCTCTATATCCTCCTCAAAATCAAACCAGCCGAAGCGGATCCTCTTGAGATTGTAGAACTCATTGTAACGGGGGTTGATGATGCCCTGGATACGGCCCACCACGCGCCCCTCCTTATAGGCCAGCCACATCTTGCGGCTGCAATACTCCAATGCAGGGTCCTTTGTAAGTGTACTCTTCTGGTCTGCATCCAATGAGGGCACATACTGGCTGCACCCCTTATAAAGCTTGTTCTGGAACTGGTAGAAGGCCTTCAACTCCTTCTTATTACTCACTTCTTTTATTGTAATCTGCATTGTTGTATAGTTTTGAACTGCAAAGGTAGTATTTTTATCCAATTAAATGTTCTATCGCAGCCTGGGCACATACACATCCGAAAACCGCAGGGAGATAAGATATTGTCCCCACCTGGCTCTTCTTGTTCCTCTCCTCCATGGGAACTATGGCCTCCCTGTCGGGAAGCTCCTCAGAGAAAACCACCTTGAACCCCTTTGAGATTCCCTCCTTACGCAGTTTCTTGCGCAGAATATAGGCAAGAGGGCAGTTATAGGATTTGCTCAGGTCTGCAATCCTTATCTTTGTGGCATCCAGCTTAGCCCCGGCACCCATTGCCGTAACATGCGGTATGCCGGCCTGTACACAGTACTTTATCAGCGAAATCTTTGGAGCAAGGGTATCAATGGCGTCCACCACATAGTCCAGCCTCCCTGCACGTGCAAAGATCTCCTCCATATTCCCCTCCTCCACATACTCCGGCACAACTGTAAGCTCCACAGCCGGATTGATGTCCCTGAGCCTTTCCGCCAGGACATCCGTCTTAAGTTTCCCCAAAGTGCTGTTCAGGGCTATCAGCTGCCTGTTGAGGTTTGTCTCCCCAACTGTATCCGAATCCACCAACACCAGCTTCCCCACACCGGCCCTGCAGAGCATCTCCGCAGCGTATGCACCTACGCCGCCAAGCCCCACAACCATAACCTTACGTGCCGCAAGCGAATCCAGCACAGCCTCACCCAACAGGATTGAGGTCCTTTCCTGCCACGGCTCCATTACTCCCTCTCCTTCCTTTTTGCCTCATCCCAGATGGCATCCATCTCCTCAAGGGTCATCTCACGGAGATTCCTTCCCTCCCTTATGGTATGCTCCTCCAGATAGGTGAACCTGCTGCGGAACTTCTTGCAGGTAGCCTCAAGTGCACTGTCGGGATTAAGGTCATACAACCTTGCCGCATTTATGACAGAGAACATGAGGTCTCCAAGCTCCTTCTCCGCCAGGTCCCTGTATTTTTCCTCCCCCAGACTCTCCTTTTCTCCCGACAACTTCCTCAGTTCAGCCTCCAGCTCGGCAACCTCCTCCTTAACCTTCTCCCACACATCCTCCTTCTTGTTCCAGTCAAAGCCCACTGCACGGGCCTTGTCCTGCATCCTGTAGGCCTTTATCACTGCAGGAAGGCTCTCAGGGACACCGCTGAGGATCCTCTTGTTGCCATCCTTCTCCTTGGTCTTGAGCTGCTCCCAGTTCTGGAGCACCTGCTCCGCATCCTTCACCTTCTCGGTTGAGAACACATGCGGATGGCGGTAGATGAGCTTGTCGCACATCTTGTCCATAACCTCCACAATGTCAAACTTGCCGGTCTCGCTGGCAATGAGGGAATAGAATACAATATGCATCATTATGTCCCCCAGTTCCTTGCACACATTGGGCATATCGTTGCTGAGGATTGCGTCACTCAGCTCGTATGTCTCCTCAATGGTGAGGGGCCTTATGCTCTCTATTGTCTGTTTGCGGTCCCAAGGGCACTTCTCCCTCAGTTCATCCATTACATCAAGTACGCGGGCAAATGCCTCAAGTTCTTTAGTCCTGTCCTTTTTCATTATCATAGAATTTTATCATTATCTCACAATTTGGGGCCACGCTCTCCACTCCGCAGAAGTTCCCGTTCCTGAGGGCCAGCTCCAGTAGCCCTGCAGAGTTGAACAGTGCCAGTTCCTCCCCGCTCTCCACATCTGTATAGCTGTTGCAGATTGTATCAAGCACCAGGTGCGGCCCGCCAACATAAATCCTGAATGCAGGATCATCCTCATGGCCTGAACGCCAGCGGAAATATCCCCTGGCAAATGTCTCCCTTGAAATGTTGGTGATTGCATTGCCATACGAATCCACATAAACCACTTTCCCCACAATCCTCTCATCCATTACGGACGGGATGCCGCCCGCCACGCTCCTGAGGCCGCACACCTGCCATCGGGATGCAAAGGTCCCCGCTGATATGTTCCATACCGCTTCTGCAAAGAGCGTGCTTGAAAGGAAGGTGGAAAATTCGTCGGGAAGGGGAATCCTGTATGCCACCGCCTCCCCCTTCTCCATTGCCGCCGGCTCAATCAGGAGGGAAAACCTTCCGTCATTGGGGGCAACTATCCAGTGCCCTGCATACTGCACCGCCACCATATCCACCCCCTCTGCAGGCTCACTCTCCACCGCCATGAGATGGATTGTCCCCTTTGGGAACGCCCTGAAGGAATTCTTCAGCACAAAGCACCCCTGCACTATATTGAAGGGTTCAATGGTATCGCTTATGGTCTCAATTACAACATCCTTGCATAAAGGGTACCCCTGAGCGGCCGATGCAAGCAACGAGTATATCTTCCCCTTCAGGACGGGGAGATAATAGGCGGAGCCGTTCCAATCACCGGTTACTGTAACAATGGGCATAACGGCACAAATATAAGAATTTTAATGCCCTATTTAGATTAAAAGTTACTATCTTTGTGTGTTTTCAGAAACTACTAACATTAAAACAACTATAATGCACGCAAACATTAAATTTATCAGCGCAGACGAGGCTGTAAAATATGTGAAGTCAGGCGACCACATCCATTTCAGCAGCGTGGCAAGTGCCCCTAAGGTACTTATTGATGCCCTTTGCCGCAGAGGTGACAGCGGTGAGCTTAAGGATGTAAGGATCCACCACCTCCATACTGAGGGTGAGGCCCCTTACACAGATGCAAAATATGAGGGAATCTTCTTCCACCAGGCATTCTTCGTTGGTGGCAACGTAAGGAAGAGCGTTCAGGCAGGATATGCAGACTACATTCCAATCTTCCTCAGCGAGACACAGAAACTTTACCGCAGCGGCGCACTTCCTTGTGATGTTGCAATGATCCAGGTTTCAACCCCTGACAAGCACGGCTATGTTTCTTTGGGTACTTCAGTAGACGCAACCCTTGCTGCAATTGAGTGCGCAAGAGTGGTTATTGCCGTTGTAAACAAGAACGTGCCACGTTCATTCGGTGACGCAATGATTCCGCTCAGCATGATTGACCACTTTGTTGAGTATGATTCAATCCTTGAGCCTGCACACTTCTCGGCTCCATCTGAGATTGAGACTGCAATAGGTATCCATTGCGCGAACCTCATTGAGGACGGTGCTACCCTCCAGATGGGTATCGGTGCCATCCCTAACGCAGTGCTTGCTCAGCTCGGCAACCACAAGAACCTGGGTATCCATACAGAGATGTTTGCAGACGGCGTGCTTCCACTCGTGGAGAAAGGCGTCATCAACGGTGCAAACAAGGCTATTGACAAGGGCAAGATGGTATCTACATTCCTTATGGGTTCACAGACCTGCTACGATTTCATTGATGACAACCCAATGGTTGCAATGATGGATGTAGGATACACCAACAACCCGTTTGTAATTGCAAAGAACCCTAAGGTTACAGCTATCAACTCTGCACTTCAGGTTGACCTTACAGGCCAGGTTTGTGCAGACTCGCTCGGTACAAAATTCTACTCAGGTGTAGGCGGACAGATTGACTTCATCTACGGAGCTTCAATGTCTGAGGGCGGTAAGGCCATCATTGCAATGCCTGCAGTAACCAACAAGGGCGTGAGCAAGATTGCCCCTATCCTTACTCCAGGTGCAGGTGTAGTTACCACAAGAAACCACATCCACTGGTTCGTGACTGAGTACGGTGCAGTAAACCTCTACGGAAAGTCACTCCAGGAGAGGGCCAAGCTGATGATCAGCATCGCTCATCCTGATGCACGTGAGGAGCTTGACAAGGCTGCATTCGAGAGATTCGGATCACACTTCCACTTCGTTGCAAAATAATTGCGCGGCATATAAAGGCAGAGGCCGGATCTGAACGATCCGGCCTCTCTCTTTTTCATGTACCGTGTGCTTCTAATAAATATCCTCATCCGGCTCAATATACAACCAGAAGATCAGAGGCTGGTACGGCCCTATCTGGTCTGAACCGCTGCTACTGTATCCATACTCCGAATAGAACATTGTGAACGCCTCATCCCCATTGCTCATATTCTTGAGCGCCATACAGAAGCCGCGCACAAGGGAGTTGTCCTCTATCATGGTCTCCAGATTCTCCGAGAACTGCACGCTCAGCGCCTCATAATCACTTGTACTGTCATAGATTCCGTATTTCTTTGCAGTATCCGCAATGTTGGTGTCAAACACCCAGCCGTCCAGGAGCCTGCCCACATAACGTACATTCACGCTCTGGTTCTCAAGGGTATCCCCGCCTGCATCATAAAGTTTCTTGAAATAGAAATTGGCGCTCAAGGTATCCAGCCCCGGATAATGGGTATTGGCGTATGCCTTCATGGTATCAGCCTGCCAGTCCAGGATATTTGTGATCACCTCCTTGAGCTCCACCTCATAGATTACACTTGTAGCAACGTTCCAGTCACCGCTTCCTGTTGAGTTTGATGACCCCACACCCTCTATATAAGTAAGCCATGGCGGGAGGATGAACTTGGCCTTTCCGCCAACCTGCATCCCTGTCATTATCTCCTCAAGGCCGGCGTATGTGGTCTGGTACCCTATCTGGAAAAGCTTTGGACCATAATAGTTGGACTTTGCGTATGTGCCCAGCACCTGTGCAAGCTCCTCATCAGTAGTTTCCGCATAGTTTCCCGACAATGCCTGGGTTGTATACTCAAAATAACCTCCCTCATACTTGTCAAGTGTATCACCTGTACCCTGCTGGTAATCTATTACCACAAGCCCGTTGTCCCTAACCTGCGCTGAAGGGAACTTGGTAGCCACAACAGCATTGAGTATCCTCTCCTGGATGTCCTTGTCCGATTCAACCTTCTCTTCCGCACAAGAGACAAATGCAATGGCCGCAACGGCCATCATCATGAATATGTTTATCTTTTTTACCATAAGGCTGCAAATATACTAATTATTCCAATCAGTAGTTGAACTACTGTAAAAATAGTGTTAAACATGAGCCCCGAAG
>CAYYVA010000016.1:0-41756 GCA_964475015.1 uncultured Muribaculaceae bacterium | reverse complement strand
AAGTACTATGAATATTTGTTATATTTGCTACAACAAATGCATGATGGTATGAAAATGATAGATGAACTCAAGAGAGAGGTTGCTGATACCAAACTGCCTCAAGGAATCAAGGAATTGTTCTATAAGGTTCTTGACACCGCTGAAGTGGCATCACTATCTGAGGAAGAACAGATGAAATATGAATCTAATCTCAAGAACTACATGGACACCATGGGCTGTATAAGGTTTGCAAAGAAGGAGGGTGTTAGCGAAGGATACACCAATGGACATGCTGATGGGAAGGCTGAAGGAAAAGTTGAGCGCAGTCTTGAGATTGCAAAATCACTCAAGACAAAAGGAATGGAGGCTTCGTTTATTGCAGATTGCACAGGTCTTCCGGTAGAGGAAATAGAGAGCTTGTAGAGATAGTATGCTTAATAAAGAAAAATGGAACCTTGACGGGTTCCATTTTCGTTACTCATAGTCATATTCCACCTCTACCAGGAAAAGGGCGTTGCCGGGTACTGAGTGCCCTGCTGCGCAGCGGTCTTTTTTGGCCAGCATCTCCTTTATCCATTCCGGTTCCCTCTTGCCTGTTCCAACCTCCAGCAGGGAGCCTACCATTGCCCTCACCATGTTGCGGAGGAACCTGTTGGCAGTAACTGTGAATACAAAATGTCTGGAGGTGGCAAAATCTTCCGAATCCATAGGCTCCCATCTTGCGTGGGTGACGTTGCAGATTGAGGTCTTGTTCCCTCCGTTTACCTTCTCAAGGCTGGTAAAATCCTGTTCGCCAAGGAAGTATTGTGCAGCCTGGTTCATCTTTTCAAAATCAGGGGTGCGGTTTGGCAAAAAGTATGAGAATTCAGAACAAAACGGGTCTTTTTCTGTATGTATATAGTATTTGTAGGTTCTGCTTTTGGCGCTGAACCTGGCATGCATGTCATCTGCAACCGGATATACCGAATGTACGCATATCTCTTTGGGAAGAATGGCATTCATTTTGTAAATGACATGGCTGGCAGGTGGCATTTCACCGCTGAAATCAAAGTGGGCAATGTAGTTGCGGGCATTCACTCCGGCATCTGTGCGCCCCGCTCCGGTAACCTGCAGGGGTTCTTTGAAGAGGATTGAGAGCGCTTTCTGAAGTTCGGCCTGAACGCTGTTGGCATTTTCCTGTATCTGCCAGCCGCTGAATGCCGAACCATTGTATGACAAACAAATGAAATATCTCATAAAAAGTTGTAAATTTGCAGCTTGTCATGCGTAGAATGCGGGACTGCAGCTGCATTTGCAGCAAAATTAGCTATTGGAATAAAATTTTGAAAATTAAAAATATAAAACATCAGTATGGAAACTGTTAACATTAAGGAATTGAATGAGAGGATCCAGAAGGAGAGTGCCTTTGTGGATATCATTTCAATGGAGATGAACAAGGTGATTGTAGGACAGAAGCATCTGGTTGAGAATCTCCTCATAGGCCTCCTTGCAGACGGCCATATCCTTCTTGAGGGTATGCCTGGCCTTGCAAAGACTTTGGCCATCAATACGCTTGCAAACATTGTGGATGCAAAGTTCAACAGAATCCAGTTTACACCTGACCTGTTGCCTGCAGATGTGATAGGTACCATGATCTACAGCCAGAAGAGCGAGCAGTTCCAGGTGAAGCAGGGCCCTATATTCGCAAACTTTGTGCTTGCGGATGAGATAAACCGTTCCCCTGCAAAGGTGCAGTCTGCACTTCTTGAGGCAATGCAGGAGAGGCAGGTTACCATTGGTGACAATACCTACAAGCTTCCTAAGCCGTTCCTTGTGATGGCAACCCAGAACCCGGTGGAGCAGGAGGGTACATATCCGCTCCCGGAGGCGCAGGTTGACCGTTTCATGCTGAAGGTGGTTGTAAGCTATCCCAAGAAGGAGGAGGAGAAGCTCATCATAAAGATGCACAATGCAAGGGAGTTCCCTAAGGCATCCCCTGTACTCAAGCCTGAGGATATAGTGCGTGCCCGTGAGGTTGTGAAGGATGTGTATATGGATGAGAAGATTGAGAAGTATATTGTTGATATCGTATATGCAACCAGAACACCTGAGGAGTATGGGCTGGGCAAGCTCAAGGACCTCATCTCATACGGCGCTTCACCGCGTGCCAGCATTTCTCTTGCAATGGCTTCAAAGGCGTATGCGTTCATAAAGAGGAGGGGCTATGTGATTCCTGAGGATGTGAGGGCGGTATGCTATGAGGTGCTCAGGCACAGGATTGGCCTTACCTACGAGGCGGAGGCTGAAAACATCACAACTGAGAATATTATTACAGACATCATCAATACAGTTGAGGTTCCATAACAGCAGCGGAGGGTTTTGCAATGGACAATGATTTGCTGAAAAAAGTAAGGAAGATTGAGATAAAGACAAAGTCCTTGTCCCACCAGATTTTTGCCGGTGAGTACCACTCTGCCTTCAAGGGACGCGGTATGGCGTTCAGTGAGGTGAGGGAGTACCAGTTCGGGGATGATGTGAGGAATATGGACTGGAATGTCACAGCCCGTCTCCGCACCCCATACGTAAAGGTGTTTGAGGAGGAGAGGGAGATGACTGTTGTGCTCCTTATTGATGTAAGCTCGTCGGGAATATTCGGTACAACCACAAAGACAAAGAGGGAGCTGCTGGCTGAGATTGCTGCGGTGCTCTCTTTCTCTGCATCTGCCAATAATGACAAGGTGGGTGCGCTGTTCTTCAGCTCCAGGGTGGAGAAGTTCATCCCTCCAAAGAAGGGGAGGAGCCATCTGCTGAGGATAATCAGGGAGCTGCTGGAGTTCCAGCCTGAGACTCATGGCACAAACATTTCTGAGGCGTTGAGGTTCCTTACAAATGCAATAAAGAGGAAATGTACAGCATTCCTCCTTTCGGACCTTATGGATGTGGACGGGGAGAGCAGGCCAAACTATGAGGAGGCCCTGAAGGTGGCTGTGAACAGGCATGACCTCTCTGTGATAAACATCTATGACCCGCGTGAGAGGGAGATGCCGGATGTGGGGCTCGTGAGGGTGAAGGATGCCGAGACAGGTGAGGAGCTTTGGGTGGATACCTCAAGCAAGGCTGTGAGGAACCACTACAACAGCTGGAGTACAGGTGTGTTCCAGCAGGCGAAGACCCTGTTCAACAAGTTTAATGTTGACAGTGTAAGCATAAATACAGACCAGGATTATGTGAAGGGTCTGATAACTTTGTTCAAACAGAGATGAGAAGGTTACAATATATATTGATGCTGGCTTTTGCAGTCCTGGCGGTGGGGAGGCTCTCCGCACAGGAGCAGATGATACCTATCGGGAAGCCGGCATGGCTTGAGATAAAGGAGTCTTCCTTGTCAAGGGATTCAATCCTTGTGGGAGAGCAGGTTGTGTGGAGCACGGTGCTCTCAATGCCGCAGGAGCAGGAGCTGCTCTTTGCCCCTTATTCGGAGGTGGTTGAGGCTGAGAAGGCCCCCATTGATGTGATCCATGATTTCAAGCTGGATACCATTGCAATAAAGAACGGCATCAGGGAGATTGAGGCAAGGCTGCTGCTCACATCATTTGACAGCGGATACTACAAGCTTCCCCTTATGGTTGCGCTCACTCCGCAGGGGGATACCATCTATCTGGATTCTCCGTTCCTGGATGTGACAAACATACAGATTGATACCGCAAGGTTTGTGATGCATGACATAAAGGGGCAGATGAGGTATCCCCTCACTTTCAGGGAGATGCTACCTTGGATTGCCCTGGCGCTTGCCTTGCTGCTGTTGGGGTATCTGCTATACAGATATATAAAATACCGCAGGGAGAACAGGGACTTCTTCGGGAAGCCTGTTGTGAAGGATCCTCCGCATATCATTGCCCTGAGGGAACTGGACAAGCTGCATGGGGAGAAGCTGTGGCAGAACGGCAAGGAGAAGCTCTTCTATACCGGCGTTACCGATACCCTGAGGGAGTACATTGAGGCCCGTTATGGGGTGAGTGCAATGGAGAAGACCTCCGCAGAGATAATGGAGAGCCTTGCTGACAAGAAGATAGAGGAGAGGAACTACAGGGAGCTTGATGAACTCTTCAAGACTGCGGACCTTGTGAAATTTGCAAAATATTCGCCTCAGGTGCATGAGAATGAGGAGGCGGTTCCGGCGGCTGTGAGGTTTGTGAACGCAACCTTTATGCAGGAACTTGAGGATGAGAAACAAAAAGGGGAGGAGCAACAGTAATGTTTTTTGAATATCCAGATCTTTTGTGGCTGCTTCTGCTGCTTGTGCCGGTAGTTGCAATCTATATCTGGCGTGAGGCCAAGGGGCTCAGGCCATACCTGCTTGTATCTTCCGCAACACCGTGGAAGTACAGGGGAGGAGGGGTGAAGAAGGCTGCAAGGCACCTTCCGTTCATCTTCAGGTGCGTGGCGCTGGCGGCAATCATTGTGGCAATAGCCCGCCCCCGCTCTTCATCCAACTTTGAGAGGATAGACACGGAGGGAATTGACATAGTCCTGGCGCTTGATGTCTCTACCAGTATGCTGGCAAGGGACTTTACTCCCGACAGAATTGGCGCAGCCAAGGATATAGCAATACAGTTCATTGCCGAAAGGCCTTCAGACAGGATAGGCATTGTGGTATTTGCCGGGGAGAGCTATACCCAGTCGCCCCTTACAACGGACCGTGTGACCCTGATAAACCTTCTCAAGGAGGTGGAGACAGGAATCATTGAGGACGGTACCGCAATTGGAAACGGACTGGCTACCGCTGTGGCAAGGCTGAAGGATTCACAGGCAAAGAGCCGTGTGGTGATACTCCTTACTGACGGTGTGAACAACTCGGGTGAGATTTCTCCGCAGATGGCTGCAGAGATAGCCCAGACATACGGAATAAGGGTATATACCATTGGTGTAGGTGCTGAAGGGACTGCACCGTACCCTGTAATGACACCTTTTGGTGTAGACATCCAGCAGGTTGAGGTGCAGATTGACGAGGCTCTCCTGCAGGATATAGCGCAGCAGACAGGCGGCAAGTATTTCCGTGCAACGGACAACACCAAGCTGCTTGAGATCTACGGCGAGATAAACAAGATGGAGAAGAACAAGACTCTGGTTGACAGCTTCCCAATCTACAAGGAGCTCTTCATGAACTTTGCACTCGCTGCACTTGCAGCCATTGTGCTTGAGCTTCTTCTGAGACTATTTGTAACAAGACAGATACCGGATTAAAGGAGGAGAGAGATGATACATTTTGCACAGGCACAATATTTATTCCTTATACTGCTTATCCCGTTCTTCTTTCTGGGATATGCACTTTTCCGCAGGGAGAGGAACAGGAAGATTGCCAGGATAGGCAATCCCCGCCTTATGGATGCCCTCATGCCCAAGCGCTCAAGGGCCAAGGGTTGGGTAAAGGTTTCCTTCTTTGCCGTGGCGTGGTTCTTCTTTGCAATAGGGCTTGCGAGGCCCCAGATGGGTGCAAAGCTGAAGGAGACCAGCCGCAAGGGGGCGGAGATAATGATTGCACTGGATGTCTCAAACTCAATGCTTGCACAGGATTATTATCCCAACAGGCTTGAGAGGGCAAAGCTTGCAATATCACGCCTTGTAGACAAGCTCCACGGAGACCGCATAGGACTTATAGTCTTTGCAGGGCAGTCCTTTGTACAGCTCCCCATAACAACAGATTATGTCTCGGCCAAGATATTCCTGAACACCATAGGCACTGAGTCTGTCCCTGTGCAGGGTACAGCTCTGGGAGATGCCATAAACACTGCAATAAAGAGCTTCAGCAGCGAGGCCCAGATGCAGCAGGATAACAAGGCCATAATCCTCATAACTGATGGAGAAAACCATGAAGATGACCCGGTTGAGGCGGCCCGCATGGCAGCCGAGGTGGGAATAAGGGTGTTCTGCATTGGTGTGGGTTCCCCTGAGGGAAAACCTATCCCTTACGGCCCGGACGGAGACCTGATGAAGGACAAGGATGGCAACATTGTTGTGACCAAGCTGGATGAAAAGGTACTGGAGGAGGTTGCAGCAGCCGGCAATGGTGCGTATATTCGCGCCGGAAACGCGGAGTTCGGGCTAAACCCCATAATAGATGAGCTGAAGCAGCTGCAGGAGCAGCAGTTCCAGTCTGTAGTTTTTGAGGATTTTGAGGAACAGTATATGTATTTCTTCGGTATAGCGCTTGTGTTCTTGCTCCTGGAATTTCTTGTCGGGAGCAGGAGAGTTGGAAAAAGGATGTTTGCAGTGGTGCTCCTGATGGGAATCACGGCGGTATCCTCTTTTGCACAGACAGACAGGAAAGAGGTGAGGCAGGGGAACAGGTTCTTCAAGGATGGCAACTACAAGGAGGCCGAGGTTGAGTACAGGAAGGCCCTGATAAAGGATTCAATGTCTGTGGCGGGAAACTACAACCTTGCCAACGTGCTCATCAAGGAAGATGATGCCGCAAATGCGGAACTGATATATGCCAGGCTCGGGGATACAATCTCCAAAGTGCCTGTTGAAGTGGATTGGGAGAGTGGAAGCGCAGTGAGGGAGAAGGGTGATGTTGCCCCTGACTATTACCACAACCTGGGCAATGCCATGCTGGCCCAGAAGAAGTATCAGGAGGCTGTGGATGCCTACCGCAACTCGCTGAGGAGGAATCCTGGGGACAATGAGACCAGGGAGAACTACATCTACGCCAAGAAGAAGCTGGAGGACCAGCAGAACCAGAACCAGCAACAGCGGCAGGACCGGAACCAGAATCAGAATCAGGACCCGCAGCAACAACCGCAGCAACAACCGCAGCAGCAGCCTCAGAACCAGGACCAGCAGCAGGACCAGAACAAGGATCAGAACCAGGATAAGCAGGACCAGCCGCAGGACCGGCAACAGCAGCCTCAGGACCAGCCTAAGATAAGCCCTCAGGCAGCGGAGCAGATGCTGCAGGCAATGCAGGAGAAGGAGAACCAGACCCAGGAGAAGGTGAAGGAGGAGAAGGCAAAGGCCCTCAGGTCCCGACAGAAAGAGAAGAACTGGTAATTATTGGAAGAGAAAAAAATTTTAAGAGATGAGATATTTGAAGAAGGTGTTTCTGGCACTTTTGCTTATGGCCGGCAGTGCGGCCTTTGCGCAGAACACTTTTACAGTTGATGCCCCAAGGGTGGTTGGGCAGGATGAGGTATTCAGGATAGTGTTTACCGCAGACGGTGAGATGACGGATTTTTCAAATCCCGTGGTTACCGGAGCGGAGATACTTGCAGGCCCTTCGCCATCCAGGATGCACAGCACGCAGATAATAAACGGGCAGCGCACCGAGCGTGTGGAGATGAGCTATACATTTGTTCTCAGGCCCACAGCTGCGGGTACTGCCAAAATCTCTCCTGCAACAGCGGTGATAGGGGGGAAGGAGTACCGTACCAGGGAACTTTCAATTGAGGTTGTGCAGGGTGCCGCAGGCAACGGCGGACAGCAGCAACAGAGCGGTGAGGCTACTGGAAATGCTCCGGCCCAGCGCCAGTCATTGGGTGAGGTCTCTTCATCTGATGTGTTCCTGCAGCTATCGTTCAGCAAGACAAAGGTTGTGAAGGGAGAGCCTATAATTGCAACCCTCAAGCTCTATACAAGGGTTCCCATTGCAGGTTTTGAGGACATAAAGTTCCCGGTATTCAACGGATTCTGGAGCCAGGAGATTGAGACCCCGCAGAACATCAATTTTGTAAGGGAGAATGTGGACAACCAGATATACAACTCGGCAGTATTGCGCAGGTATATGCTTCTGCCGCAGCAGACAGGTGATCTGGAGATAAAGCCTGCAGAGATGATATGCCAGGTGCAGGTGAGGACATCAACCGGTGGCGGCAGGTCCATCTTTGATGATTTCTTTGATTCCGGTTACCAGGTGGTGAAGAAGCGTGTGAATTCGGGTGTGTCAAAGATAAAGGTTTCACCGCTTCCGGCAGGGGCCCCTGCCACATTCGGACAGGGTGTGGGCACCTTTACCCTTTCGGTGGAGCTCAGCAGGGACAGCGTGAAGGCACATGAGGCAGGTTCTGTGATTGTAACTGTAAAGGGCAGCGGAAACCTCAATCTCATTGAGGCCCCTAAGGTGCAGCTTCCGGCAGACTTTGAACTGTATGATGTAAAGACAAACAACAACTATTCATACGGAAGCAACGGAATATCGGGAAGCAAGACATTTGAATTCCCGTTCATTCCACGCAGCGAGGGGGTATTTGAGATTCCTCCTGTGGAGTACAGCTATTATGATATAAAGAGCGGCAGATATGTTACCCTCAAGAGCGCACCGGTAGAGATTAAGGTTGCCAAAGGTGACAATGTGGCCGGTTCAGGTACACTTGTGCAGGGAATTTCCAAGCAGGCTGTGGCCAATTTGGGCGAGGATATCAGATATATCCTGCAGGGTGCTCCGGAGCTTGGACGCAAGGGGAGCTTCTTTGTGGGGAGCATAGGCTTCTTCATTGTACTTGCAGTACTGGTACTGCTGTATGCAGCCGCCTACCATCTGCTCAAGAGGAATGCAAGGCTGAGGAGTGATGTTGTAAGGACAAGGAATAGGAAGGCCAACAAGGTGGCAAGGATGAGGCTCAAGCTGGCCCAGAGCTATCTGGGGCAGAACCTGAGGGCTCCGTTCTATGAGGAGCTGCACAAGGCGCTGCTCGGGTATGTGAGTGACAAGCTGGCGATGCAGTTTGCAGACATGCAGAGGGATACCATTAAGGAGACAATGGAGCAGAAAGGGGTTTCGGCGGCAAACATAGATGAGTTCATGCAGCTGCTGGATGAGTGTGAGATGGCAAGGTATTCTGCAGGAAGCGGCTCGGAAGGGATGCAGGCGCAGTATGAAAAGGCAATGGCTGTCATTTCCAGCCTTGAAGGTGAACTTTAAACAAATTGGATTGCGATGAAAAGGATATTGATATATTTCTTGATGTTGCTGCCGCTTGCCGGCTATGCGGCAAATGACAACGGCAGGCTCTGGACAGAGGCCAATGATGCCTATTCAATGGGGCAGTATGAGGGGGCTCTTGACGGCTACAGGCAGATAGAGGATTCGGGCTACCAGTCATACAAGCTCTTCTATAATATGGGCAATGCATATTATAAGCTGGGGGAGAACGGGAAGGCTATACTTTACTATGAGAAGGCCCTGAAGCTGGATCCGTCGGGAACAGATGCAATGAACAACCTGCAGATAGCAAAGCTGCTGACCCTTGACAAGATTGAGGTGCTCCCAGAACTGATAATAAACACTTGGATAAAGGATGTGAGGAACCTCATGTCGTCCGATTCATGGGCTTACCTGGCTGTAGGCTTCCTGGTTCTGATGATGTTCCTGTTGCTGATGTTCAAGTTTGCCCCAACCACAGGAAAGAGGAAGCTCTCATTTGTGCTGGCTTGCGTGGCATTCCTCCTTGCTATCTTCTCAATCCTCTTTGCCGCCAGCCTCAAGGCAGATGCAAACAGTGAGGATACCGCAATTGTGATGGTACCTGTGAGCAATATAAAGAGTGCCCCCAACTCTACAGGCAACAACCTCTTCATATTGCATGAAGGTTCAAAGGTGGAGATTCTAGAAGAGGCCGGACAATGGTGCAGGATTGAAATCTCTGACGGAAGGCAGGGTTGGATGTTGAAGGGGGATATTGAGGTGATATAAAATCAGGCGGGCCAAACGGTCCGCCTGATTCATTACAGGCTCCAGTATCCGAACCTGTCAATTTTTCCCTTGTATTTTCCCTTTATGTCAACCAGAAGGCCGTCGGGAGTGAGAAGCTCTGCAAAATCATCCTGAGTGAGCCCTTCGTATTCTTTGTGGGAAACGGCTGCTATTACTGCCTGGTATTTGCCTGAAGTGACCTGGGCCATCTTTATGCCGTACTCACATTCAACCTTTGCAGGGTCTGCATGAGGGTCAACCACATCCACATCTATGCTGAAGCTCTTGAGCTCCTTTACAATGTCCGCCACCTTGGAGTTCCTTGTGTCCGCCACATTCTCCTTGAAGGTGATTCCCATTACAAGCACCCTTGCCCCAATTGGAGAGATTCCGTTTGCAATCATCTTCTTTACGGTATGCTTCCCTATATATCCGCCCATTGAGTCATTCACAAAGCGGCCACTCTGTATCACATGCGGGTGGTAGTTCATTTCGTTTGCCTTATATACCATGTAGTAAGGGTCCACACCTATGCAGTGCCCCCCTACAAGACCGGGATAGAACTTGAGGAAGTTCCATTTTGTACCGGCAGCTTCCAGCACATCGTATGTGTTTATCCCCATGCGGTTGAAGATTATTGAGAACTCGTTCATAAGGGCAATGTTCACATCCCTCTGGGTGTTCTCCATAATCTTTGCGCTCTCGGCAACTTCCAGGGTAGGGGCCTTGTGTATCCCCGCCTTCACCACCTTCCCATATACCTGTGCAATCACCTCAAGTGCCTCAGGGCAGCATGCCGAAACAATCTTGGTGGTATTCTGCAGGCTGTGCTGCACATCACCCGGGTTAATCCTCTCAGGAGAGTAGCCTACAAAGAAATCTTCATTGAATTTCATTCCCGACAGCTCTTCAAGTACAGGTACGCACCTCTCCCTTGTGCAGCCCGGGAATACGGTGGATTCGTATACCACATAATCACCCTTCTTGAGGAGCGATGCAACTGTCCTGCTGGCAGAAAGGAGCGGAGCCAGATCCGGGGTGCGGTGGTTGTCAATAGGGGTAGGTACGGCAACTATGTAGAAACTTGCCTTGCGCAGATCTTCCATAATGCAGGTAAAAGTGATATCTGTGCCTGCAAATGCCTCAGGAGCCAGTTCCCTGCTTGGGTCAATCCCTTTCTCCAGAAGCTGTATGTTCTCCCTGTTTATATCAAATCCAATAACCTTGAAACTGCGTGCAAGTTCCAGTGCAAGGGGAAGCCCTACATAACCCAAACCTATAACGGCAATGCTCCCCTGCTTGTCTGACAATGTTCTGTACATGATGTGGCGTTCTGTTTATGACGGCCCAAAGTTAGGAAAAATAGAAGATAATTTTTACATTTGCCCGTTATTTTCAAGCATGTAAACGGAATGGGATGCAATAAGTTCATATACTTGTCTATGTTGCTGGCGGTTATATTCACCATGGCCGCTGCTGTGCCGTCTGACGGGCATAGCGGTTCTGCAGCCTGGATGGAGGCCATTGAACTTGCAACTCCGGACTTTGGACAGCAGTATGAAGTGACATCTGCATTTGAAAGCATCCCAAGGTCTTCCATTCTCAACAAGCTTGATTCCGGGAACGGAAGCTTCTCAAAGGGCAGTTCAAAGGGGTACAAGTTCCTCAAGAGGGCCTGTGCCGTTTCCCTGCTCGCAAAGGCTGAAAACAGGAGGCATACGGTGGAGCATTGCACCCATTACCCTTTATGTATAGGGTACAATGTACACTGCATTGATTTCTTCAGCCGTCTTAATGTTTAGCCTGTGTTCTCAGGCACATCTTTCATGTACCCCATTGTGGGTACATATCCCTTATTTCATATAAGTTCATAAAACCAGTAATTCTCATATCATGAGTTTCACTTATCTTATTGTTGTAATTTTTACAGCAATACTTATAGTTGTTGCAGCTATAGGTATTGCCAGGCTTATCTCCCCAAGCTCGTACAATCCGCAGAAGGGGGAGTCTTATGAGTGCGGTATCCCTACACAGGGAAAATCGTGGATGCAGTTCAAGGTGGGCTATTATCTGTTTGCAATCCTCTTCCTCATGTTTGATGTGGAGACGGTATTCCTCTTCCCTTGGGCATCTGTAGTGCAGGACCTTGGTGTACAGGGGCTGGCATCTGTCCTGTTTTTTCTTGTAGTCCTTGTCTTGGGTCTTGCGTACGCATGGAAAAAAGGAGCATTGGAATGGAAGTAAAGAATAAAGAGTATTTGGAAAACATGGTCCGCGAACTCAAGGAGGGGGGGGCCAATGTAATTGTAGGCTCTCTTGATGAGATGATAAATTGGGGCAGGGGCAATTCAATATGGCCGCTCACCTTTGCTACAAGTTGTTGCGGTATTGAATATATGGCCGTAGGTGCAGCCAGATATGATTTTGCCCGGTTCGGGCTTGAAGTTACCAGGGCCAGCCCGCGCCAGGCAGACATGATTATGGTGGCAGGTACAATAACCCACAAGATGGCTCCTGTGCTCAGGCGCCTCTATGACCAGATGGCAGACCCCAAATATGTGATTGCAGTAGGGGGATGTGCCATAAGCGGCGGCCCGTTCAAGAAATCTTACCACGTAGTGAATGGTATAGAGCAGATACTTCCGGTGGATGTATTTATCCCCGGGTGCCCTCCAAGGCCTGAGGCGCTGCTATATGGAATGATCCAGCTGCAGAACAAGGTCAAGGCACAGAAATTTTTTGGTGATGTAAACAGGAAGAGAGGTAAGGAGGAGTGATTATGGCAGAGACATTATACATAGAAAAGGAAAAGTTCCATGCTGCTGCAATGGAATACAGGAAAAAGGGGTTTGATTTTCTCCGTTCCCTCACAGGCGTTGACTGGGGGGAGGAAGGATTGGGTGTTGTATATCATCTGGAAAATACTTCAACAAGGGAGAATGTTGTCCTCAAGACCCTTACCACCGACAGGGAGGATCCTCAGCTGCCGAGTGTAACCGATATCTGGAAAGGTGCGGAGTTTAATGAGAGGGAGGCATTTGACTATTACGGGATAAAATTTGCCGGACATCCGGACATGAGGCGCCTTTTCCTCAGGGAAGACTGGGAAGGATACCCTCTGAGGAAGGATTATGACATGCAGCTCAACCCTTTGAGGATGACAAACGAGGAGACATCCAATACAACACAGCATATAGAGGTTCTTCCCGACGGAAGTGTGATAAAGCACAGGGACCTCCTCTTTGATGATGACGAATATGTGATAAATATAGGCCCGCAGCACCCTGCAACACACGGAGTGTTGAGGTTCAGGGTGAGCCTGGAGGGAGAGATAATAAAGAAGCTTGATGCCCACTGCGGATATATACACCGTGGCATTGAGAAGATGTGTGAATCCCTTACATATCCGCAGACCCTTGCCCTCACCGACAGGCTTGATTACCTGGGAGCCCACCAGAACCGCCATGCATTGTGCATGTGCATAGAGAAGACAATGGGGATAGAGGTGAGTGAGAGGGTACAGTACATCAGGACCATCATGGACGAGCTGCAGAGGATAGACTCCCACCTGCTCTTCTTCTCCTGTGCATGTATGGACCTTGGAGCCCTCACTGCATTCTTCTACGGCTTCAGGGACAGGGAGAAGATACTGGACATCTTTGAAGGTACCACAGGAGGGCGCCTTATCCAGAACTACAACACCATAGGTGGTGTACAGGCAGACCTGGCCCCTGATTTTGTGGAGAAGGTAAAGGATTTCGTAAAGTACATGAGGCCAACCCTCAAGGAGTATCATGATGTATTCACCGGCAACGTGATAATGCAGGGGAGGACAAAAGGTGTGGGTGTGCTCTCCAGGGAGGATGCAATCTCATTTGGAACCACCGGAGGAACCGGAAGGGCTGCAGGATGGGCATGTGATATGCGCAAGCGCCATCCATACGCGGCATACGGCAAGGTGGAGTTTGAGGAGATCATCTTTACAGAAGGAGACTGCTTTGCACGCTACATGGTGAGGATGAAGGAGATAGAGCAGAGCCTAAATATCATAGAACAGCTCATTGACAATATACCTGAAGGTGAGATACAGGCAAAGCTGAAACCTATAGTAAAAATACCTGAAGGCTCATACTATGCGGCCGTAGAGGGAAGCAGGGGAGAATTCGGAGTATATATTGAGAGCAGGGGGGACAAGTACCCTTACCGCATGAAATTCCGTTCAACGGGGCTTCCTCTGGTTTCGGCAATGGAGACCATGTGCCGTGGGGCAAAGATTGCAGACCTTATAGCAATCGGTGCTACAGTTGATTATGTTGTACCTGATATAGACAGATAATTATGTTTGATTTTGGAATAGTTACAAATTGGCTGCACCAGCTCCTTGCATCCTCAATGCCATTGTGGATTGTCACAATCATTGAGTGTGTATTGGTAGGGGTATGTATCCTGCTCCTTTATGTGGTGGTGGCCGTAATAATGATTTATATGGAGCGCAAGGTGTGTGCAGCGTTCCAGTGCCGTCTGGGCCCCAACAGGGTTGGCCCTTGGGGAACTGTCCAGCTTATATGTGATATGATAAAGATGCTCACCAAGGAGGTGATCTCAATCCGCAGCGCAGACAAGTTCCTCTATAACCTGGCTCCGTTCATTGTCATACTTGCCTCTGTGATGGCATTCAGCTGCCTCCCATACGGCAATGGGATGTCGGTGCTGGACTTCAATGTGGGAATATTCTTCCTTATGGCCTCATCCAGTATAGGTGTGGTGGGAATACTCCTTGCAGGCTGGGGCTCAAACAACAAATATTCCCTCATCGGAGCAATGAGGAGCGGTGCCCAGATGATAAGCTATGAGCTGTCGGCGAGCCTGAGCCTCCTTACCATTGTGATCCTTACAGATACAATGCAGTTCTCTGAGATTGTAATGCGCCAGCAGGACGGGTGGTTCATCTTCAAGGGGCATATCCCTGCCCTGATAGCCTTTGTGATTTACCTCATTGCCGGAAATGCTGAGGTGAACAGGGGGCCTTTTGACCTCCCTGAGGCTGAAAGTGAGCTTACAGCAGGATACCATACAGAGTATTCGGGAATGCACTTCGGCCTCTTCTATGTTGCGGAGTTCGTGAACCTCTTCATTATTGCGGGTGTTGCCGCAACCGTATTCCTTGGCGGATGGATGCCGCTGCATATTCCTGGTATGGAGGGATTCAATGCCGTGATGGACTACATCCCTGGATTTGTATGGTTCTTCGGGAAGGCATTCTTTGTGGTGTGGCTCCTCATGTGGATAAAATGGACATTCCCGCGTCTGAGGATTGACCAGATACTTACCCTGGAGTGGAAGTATCTCATCCCTATAAGCCTGTTCAATCTGCTGGTCATGACCATAATTGTTGTATTCAAACTGCATTTTTAAGATATGGGACAGAATAGAAGTTATTTGGGAACCTTGTTCCATGGAATAAAGTCACTCCTTACAGGCTTTGGCGTAACGGGGAGGGAGTTCTTTACCAAAAAGGTTACTGAGGAGTATCCCGACAACAGGGAGACCCTCAAGATTTCACCCCGTTTCCGCGGCCGCCTTACCATGCCGGATCCGGGCAAGTGCATTGCATGCGGCCTGTGCCAGATGAATTGCCCCAATGATACAATACATATTACAACAGGTACCGTTACCGATGAGCAGACCGGAAAGGCCCGCAAGGTGCTTGTGAAATATGATTATGACCTTGGAGCATGCATGTTCTGCCAGCTGTGCGTGAACGTGTGCCCCAAGGATGCCATTGAGTTCTCCACACAGTTTGAGAACGCGGTTTATGACAGGTCTCACCTTAAACTGACATTAAACGAGGAATAGGATATGGATATTCAAACTATAATATTTGCAGTTCTGGCCATAGTGATATGCGTATGTTCCATATTGGCCATAACAACTAGCCGTATATTGCGTTCCGCAACATACCTGCTGTTTGTCCTTTTTGCAACTGCGGGAATCTATTTCCAGCTGAACTACTCCTTCCTTGGGGCTGTGCAGCTGCTGATATATGCCGGAGGCATTACAATCCTGTATGTGTTCAGCATCCTCCTCACTTCAAGTGACGGGGACAAGGCAGAACCGCTCAAGAACAAGAAGATGATCATAAGCATCCTCTCTTCCGTTGCGGCACTGGCGGTATGCGTATATGTGATCCTGCAGCACAAGTTCAGCGAGTCTGCCTTCCGGAGCGGAGAGCTTGACATACAAACTATAGGACACTCCCTCATGGGAACGGGCAAATACCAGTACGTGCTCTCTTTTGAGGTTATAAGCATACTGCTTCTGGCATGTATTGTAGGTGGTATAATGATAGCACGCAAAAGATAGGAGGAAATGATTATGATACAGATGGAATGGTATTTGGTCTTGTCAACCATAATGATGTTTACCGGGATCTGCGGCTTTTTTCTCAGGCGCAACCTGCTTACCATGCTTATAAGCATTGAATTGATACTCAACTCCGTTGACATAAACTTTGCGGTATTCAACAAGTTCCTGTTTCCTGATGCTCTGGAGGGGGTATTCTTTACAATATTTGCAATTGGCATAAGTGCAGCTGAAACTGCTGTTGCAATTGCCATAATCATAAATATTTACAGAAACATGAAAAATATCCAGGTGAAGAATCTGGACAAGATTCAGGAGGAATAGTTATGGAATATACATTGATAATCCTGGCGCTCCCGCTTCTGAGCTTTCTTGTACTTGGCCTGTTTGGGAAGTATCTGAAACCAAAGGCTGCAGGAGCCATTGGTACACTCTCTTTGCTGGGAGTTGCCATATCCTCATACATTACGGCATTCCGCTATTTCTCTATGGGGAGGACTGCGGAAGGAGTTTTCCAGACAATAATCCCCTACAATATCGAGTGGCTTCCGTTTACTGATGCACTCAGTATCAATATGGGTATCCTGTTGGATCCCATCTCAATAATGATGCTGGTGGTGATATCTACCGTGAGCCTGATGGTGCACGTCTACTCTTTCGGGTATATGAAGGGGGAGAAGGGATTCCAGCGCTATTATGCGTTCCTTTCCCTCTTTACAATGTCAATGCTGGGGCTGGTTGTTGCAACCAACATTTTCCAGATGTACATTTTCTGGGAGCTTGTGGGTGTAAGCTCATATCTGCTGATAGGTTTCTATTACAGCAAACCTGCAGCAATTGCAGCCAGCAAGAAGGCATTTATAGTTACCCGTTTTGCTGATTTGGGATTCCTTGTCGGGATACTGATATACGGCTTTTATGCAGGGACATTCTCATTCTCACCTGAGGCAACAAGGCTTGCCTCTGCAGGAATGATGATTCCGTGGGCACTTGGACTTATGTTCATTGGTGGTGCAGGAAAGAGTGCAATGTTCCCTCTCCATATCTGGCTTCCGGATGCAATGGAGGGCCCTACTCCTGTGAGTGCCCTTATCCATGCGGCTACAATGGTGGTTGCGGGAGTATATCTTGTGGCAAGGATGTTCCCTATGTTCATAGGTTATGCACCTGAGCTTCTCCCTTGGATTGCATATGTGGGTGCGTTTACCGCATTCTATGCGGCATCTGTTGCCTGTGTGCAGAGTGACATCAAGAGGGTGCTGGCATTCTCTACAATTTCCCAGATAGGATTCATGATGGTGGCTCTGGGTGTTTCAACTTCATTGGACCCTCATGCGGGCGGTCTGGGATACATGGCATCCATGTTCCACCTCTTTACACACGCCATGTTCAAGGCGCTGCTGTTCCTTGGAGCGGGAAGCATTATCCATGCTGTACACTCTAATGAGATGAGTGCAATGGGCGGTCTGCGCAAATATATGCCTGTGACACACATTACATTCCTCATTGCGTGTCTTGCAATTGCAGGTATCTGGCCGTTTGCCGGATTCTTCTCAAAGGATGAGATACTTGCAGCATGTTTCAGCTTCTCTCCTGTAATGGGATGGGTAATGACAGTGATTGCAGGAATGACAGCCTTCTATATGTTCCGCCTGTACTACGGCATCTTCTGGGGTACAGAGAACAAGGAGCTGCATCAGGCACACGTTCCGCATGAGTCACCTGTTACAATGGCATTCCCTCTGGTATTTCTGGCAGTTGTAAGCTGTGTTGCCGGCTTCATTCCGTTCGGGGAGCTGGTAAGCAGCAACGGTACAGCTTACCATATCCATATTGATCCTGCAACTGCAACAATCTCACTGGTTGTGGCTGTTGCATCAATTGCATTGGCAACATTCATCTATGCCAGGGACAGGCAGCCTGTTGCAGATGCTTTGGCAACCCGTTGCGCAACCCTGCACAAGGCTGCGTACAACAGGTTCTATATGGATTCAGTTTGGCTCTTCATAACCAAAAAGATCATCTTCCGTTTCATAAGCACCCCTATAGCGTGGTTCGACAAGCACATTATAGACGGATTCTTCAATATGTGCGGAAATGTGACAGTATATGTGTCGGGTAAGATAAAGGGTATGCAGGATTCCCAGATACAGCAATATTGCGTATGGTTCCTTATGGGTACGCTTCTCCTTACATTAATCCTTTTAATTTTCTAGGCGGTCATGTGTAATATTCTGATATTTTTTGTGGCAATTCCCCTGCTTATGATGCTTGGACTTTGGGTTTCACGTACCCTCAACCAGGTAAGGGGTGTAATGCTTGCCGGTGCATCCATGTTGCTTGCACTTTCTGTTTATCTTGTAATTGACTATATAGGGCTGAGGGAAGCCGGAGCAGCAGGAGAGATGCTCTATACATCAAGCGTGAGCTGGTATGCCCCTATGAACATCTGCTTTTCATTGGGAGTTGACGGTATCTCTGTGGCAATGCTTTTGTTGAGCTCCATTATTGTATTTACCGGAGTATTCGCCTCATGGAGGCTCCAGCCCCTTACAAAGGAGTATTTCCTCTGGTACATTTTGCTGAGTACCGGTGTATACGGGTTCTTCATCTCAACGGACCTCTTCACCATGTTCATGTTCTATGAGGTGGCACTTATCCCTATGTATCTCCTTATTGGAGTTTGGGGAAGCGGCAAGAAGGAGTATTCTGCAATGAAGCTTACCCTCATGCTTATGGGAGGTTCCGCACTTATCCTCATCGGGATACTGGGAATCTATTATGGCGCGGGCGCTGTTACCATGAACATCAATGAGCTTGCTTCCATTGCAATTCCGGAGAAGATGCAGAATACATTCTTCCCGCTGCTCTTTTTGGGCTTCGGCATCCTTGGTGCGCTCTTCCCATTCCATACATGGAGTCCCGACGGCCATGCCTCTGCACCTACAGCAGTTTCAATGCTCCATGCAGGTGTATTGATGAAGCTGGGTGGTTACGGCTGCTTCCGCATTGCAATGTACCTGATGCCTCAGGGGCTGGAGATGTGGGGGGACCTCTTCCTTGTCCTTACAACCATATCCGTGGTATATGGAGCGTTCAGTGCAGTTGTGCAGACAGACCTCAAGTATATCAATGCATACTCTTCGGTATCACATTGCGGCCTTGTGCTCTTCGCCCTTCTGATGACAACCCGTACATCATGTACAGGAGCCATCCTGCAGATGCTCTCGCACGGACTCATGACTGCCCTCTTCTTTGCCCTGATTGGAATGATCTATGGCAGGACCCATACAAGGGACATCAGGCAGATGAGCGGCCTTATGAAGGTGATGCCTTGCTTGGCGGTATGTTATGTGATAGCCGGTCTGGCAAATCTCGGATTGCCGGGGTTCAGCGGATTCATTGCTGAGATGACAATCTTTGTAGGTTCCTTTGAAAACGCAGACCTCTTCCACAGGGTATGTACAATCATAGCAACCTGCAGCATTGTAATTACCGCTGTATATATCCTGCGTACCGTAGGGAAATTCCTGTATGGGGAGGTGGGCAATCCCGAACACCTGGAACTCACAGATGCCCGTTGGGATGAGAAGACCGCGGTATTTGTGCTGATTCTTTGTGTTGCTGCCCTGGGTATTGCACCGCTATGGATGAGTGAACTTTTGAATTCAAGTATAGATCTTGTAATCTCTCAATTGACAAAATAGATTATGGAAAATATATTTCAGTTTCTTCAGATGCGTCAGGAGGTGGGTGTGACATGTGCCTTTCTGCTAATGTTTGTTGCGGACCTGCTCATACCCCAGAATAACCGCAGGCTTCTGCATCCGGTTGCATGTATCCTTCTGGCATTGCAGGCTTTCATTACAATCCAGCCTCAGGAGATTGTCCTTTTTGGTGGAATGTACCATTCAACCCCTATAGCATCGGCCCTGAAGACCATACTCAGCCTTGGTACGGTACTGGTGTTCCTCCAGAGTACAGAGTGGCTGGACAGGGAAGATACAAGACATAAGACCGGTGAGTTCTATATACTGGCAACAAGTACCCTTGTGGGAATGTACTTTATGGTAAGTGCAGGCCACTTCCTCCTCTTCTTCCTCGGGCTGGAGCTGGCTACAGTACCTATGGCCTGCCTTGTGGCCTTTGACAAATACAGGCAGCAAAGTGCGGAGGCGGGTGCCAAGTTCATACTTTTCGCACTCTTCTCAAGCGGTATCTTCCTGTATGGAGTGTCCCTCCTTTATGGGACAACAGGTTCGCTGTATTTTACAGATGTGGCTGCGGCAATAACCGGGGAACCTCTCCAGATTCTGGCAATGGTATTTGTCTTTGCCGGTCTGGCATTCAAGCTCTCCCTTGTCCCTTTCCACCTGTGGACTGCGGATACATACCAGGGAGCGCCTACAGTCGTTACAGGAATGTTGTCTGTAATTTCCAAAGGGGCGGCGGCATTTGCCCTTATGGCAATTCTGGTTAAGGTATTCGGAAATATGGCGGCCCTGAGTTCAACCATGCTCTCCATTGTGATTGTGGTTACAATTACCATAGGTAACCTGTTTGCCCTGAGGCAGACAAACATGAAGAGGTTCATGGCTTTCAGCAGTATCTCACAGGCCGGATATATTGTACTTGCCATGTTGGGAAATGAAGCCCAGGGTACAACTGCACTCGTATATTATGTGTTGGTGTACATTGTGGCGAACCTTGCTGTCTTTGGTGTTGTAAGTGCCGTTGAGCAGAAGACCGGCAGCGTGATGAGGGATGAGTACAAAGGGTTCTACCGTACAAATCCAAAGCTTGCCATGGTAATGACGCTGGCCCTCTTCTCACTGGCGGGAATACCCCCATTTGCGGGTTTCTTCAGCAAGTTCATGGTGTTTGCGTCGGCATTCAACCAGGGACATTACCTGATAGTTTTTCTTGCATTAATAAATACTGTTGTATCTTTGTACTATTATCTGCTGGTGGTTAAGGCCATGTTCATTGATGAGACAGACAAGCCTGTTGCAGGCTTCAAGAGCAATGCGTACATGAGGGTTTCATTGTTGGTTTCATTATCCGGAATCATAGCCTTCGGCCTCTTCGGCGGAATATTTCAGGTATTGAGTAACCTTTTATAACAGAGAAGATATGAATATTGGAACAATCAGGAAATGTATGGCACTCTCTGCAGCCCTCATGCTTGCTGCAGTATCGTATGCCCAGGATTTCTCATTTGCCTACCTCTCAGATGTACACATATCTGTAGGGTCGGGTTCAGTTGAAGATGCCAGGAAATGTGTGGCGGACATAAACAGACAGAAAGGGCTCTCATTTGCAATTTTTGCAGGTGACATTACGGAGTTCGGTTCAGATGAGGAGATCAGGCTTGCAAAGACAATCTTTGATGAACTTACAATCCCGTATTATATCATTGCCGGCAATCACGATGCAAAATGGTCTGAGAGCGGATGCAATACATTCCTTGAGGTGTTCGGATATGAGATGTTCGACTTTGAAAAGGAGGGTATCCGTTTTGTGGGGTGCAACAGCGGCCCTAACATGAGGATGGCCCCTGCGCTCGTGCCAAGGGAAACCATCGTATGGCTTGATTCCCTCTCAAAGGCAATTGATCCTGCACAGCCGCTTGTGTTCATCAACCATTACCCTATGGATACATCTGTGCTCAACTATACCCAGGTACTTGACATCCTCAAGAACATGAACACCCAGCTCATCATGAACGGTCACTGGCACCAGGACCGTGCAATGGTGTATGAGGGGATACCGGGAATGATAGGACGCTCAACACAGAAGGCCAACAAGAGAGGCCCGGGATACAATATTGTTAAGGTGAAGGGCTCAACCATAACCTTCCAGGAGAGGGTTGCCGATCCCCAGATTACAAGTACCCCATGGTTTACCCTCAGGATGAGTGAAGGGAAACCTTTCAAGAGCAATATGGAGTATCCAAGGCCTGATTTTTCCATGAATGGGGAGTATCCTCAAGTGAAGCAGGTGTGGAGAAGGACAGACAATACAGATATAGGTGCAGGAGCGGTACAGAGCGGCAAGTATGTGGTATATGCAAATACTGCCGGAATCATCTATGCCCTTGATGCTGCAACAGGTGAGGAGATATGGAAATACAGGACAGGCGGAAAGATATTCTCTACCCCAGCAATCTATGGCAGCGGTGATGCCGCATCCGTAATAATAGGTTCATGTGACACCTATATCTATTCGCTCAATATAAAGAGCGGCAAGGTGAACTGGAAGTTCAAATGCAACAAGTCTGTATTGGGCACCCCTGAAATTATGGGAAGCAGGGTGTACATAGGTGCATCGGACCACACCTTCAGGTGCCTTAATGCAAAGACCGGAAAGCTCGTTTGGGAGAATAAGGAGGTTAAAGGGTTCATGGAGGCAAAACCTTTTGTAGACAAGGAGCAGGTTGTAATAGGAGACTGGGCCAATACCCTCTATTCATTCAACCCGTCAAGCGGCAAGCTGCAGTGGCAGTGGAAGAACAAGGGGAGCAGGATGCTCTCCCCAGCGGCAACCTGGCCTGTGAAGGCCAACGGCAACATAATATTTGCCACACCGGAAAGGGTTACCTACGGAGTGGATGCCAAGACAGGAAGGCAGCTCTGGAGAGTCAAGGGGGGCAGGGAGTCTGTAGGCCTTTCTCCCGACAAAAAATACTATTATGCCAAGGCCATGAAGGATTCTGTATTTGCATTTACCACTCAGCCTGTGGCGGTTACTGCCCAGATGCAGCCTATGAAGATGGGGCCTCTGAAGAAATGGGAGGCAAGTGCGGAGTACGGATATGAGATTGCACCTACCCCAATCACAGCTGTTCCGGGCTGCGGTAAGGATGGCGAGGGGCTTGTGTTCATCCCTACAGACAAAGGCAACATTGTTGCCCTAAACCACTCGGACGGTTCAATAGCATGGAAGCACAAGGTGTCATTTGCCCTTATCAACTATATACAGCCGTTGGAAGGCAACAGGCTGCTGGTAAGCACAATGGACGGTATTGTTACGGTACTTGAGTATTGATTCAGGAATATGATAAAGCAGAACAGGTTGGCCCCACGGCCAACCTGTCCTGTTATATGCCAAGTATCTCAAGCAGCTGCCCCATACCCTCCGTTGCGGTGGCCTGGAGCTGCTGGAAGTTTGTAATGTTCAGATTCATGGGGGCCGGGTCTATAAGGTAGATCCTGCACCCTTTTTTTGCGTAGTGGATGAGCCCGGCGGCAGGATATACATTCAGGGAGGTCCCTATTATTATAAGAATGTCCGCCTTTTCAACAGCCTTGGCGCCGCGGCTGAGCTCCGGTACAGCTTCCCCGAACCATACAATGTGTGGGCGGAGCTGCCCTCCGTCGGGAGCAAGGTCACCTATGTTCAGTTCCCTGTAGCCTATTTCGTATGTGGGGCCGTATTCTGCAAATTCGCTCCTGGCCTTGGTCGCCTCCCCGTGCAGGTGGATGATGTTGGAGCTGCCGCCCCTCTCGTGGAGGTCATCTATGTTCTGGGTTACAACTGTAACGTCATATTTCTCTTCAAGTCTGGCAACTGCAGTGTGGGCGGCGTTCGGCCGGGCCTTCTCAAGCTCTTTCCTCCTCTTGTTGTAAAATTCAAGGACAAGGGCCCTGTTGCGGTGCCAGCCGTCAATGGAGGCAACATCTTCCACATTATAATTGTCCCACAGGCCGTTTCCGCCGCGGAAAGTCTGTATGCCGCTCTCGGCACTTATCCCTGCGCCGCTGAGCACTACAATTTTCTGTTTTTCCATGATGCTATTCTGCAAAGAAGTAGTTTACAAACCAAAGTCTGAACAACGGATCGAGGAATGTGGCCGGCTTCTTCTCGTTGAAGGTGATTATCTCCTTCTTTGTGAGGGCCTCCTTGAGCCTGCTTACATTGGCTGAGGAGTTGAGCCTGTATTTGTCAAGCACATCCGCAGAGGTGAACTTCACCACCCCCTCAAGGGCAGCCTTTATCATTCTTGTCTGGTATTTGCTCAGGCTGAACACTATTGAGTGGAATTCAAAATCGTGCAGGTTTATCAGGTGCTGTGTGGCCTGCCTGATGATCCCCTCGTTCACATATCCTTTGGTAAGGTTGAAGCAGATGGAGGCCAGATGCTGGGTGTACCACGGGTCACCTTCCACAAGGTTGTATATTGTGGATGCCTGCTCAGGATGTATCACCTTGCCTGCCTTTAGGAAGCCCTTCACTATAAAATCGGAGAATATCTTCTCGTCAATTGGCTTCATCTCAATCCTGTCGGCGAAGTGGTAGAAATATTTCTTCTCCTGGAATATCTCCTCCATTGCATTGAACCTGTCTCCCGTGATGATGTAGTTTGTATGGGTATCCCTTTTCCAGCATTTCTCCAGAAGGAGGAATGTCCTGTGCGGGTCATCAAACAGGAGGATGTCCTGGAACTGGCGGAAATAGAATATTATATGTGTGCCGTATTCCTGCGCCAGCTTGTCGGGAAGAGAGAGGATTTCCTCTATCTGTCTGTCATTAAGGAGGTTCTTGGTTGTATAGGTGTACTGGAGCTTGTGGGAGCTCTTGTCCATCATGTATGGTGAGGAGGGAAGGTACCTCTGCAGGATTGTGTTCCACTCCGTATCTGTTGCCGCAAAGTGGGATACGGTCTCGTTGGCATACCTCAGCATGAAGGCCTCAATGCAGCGGATGTTGAAGAGGTCCATGTCACAGAGGGTGATGTCGCCCAGATCGTGGCGGAGAAGCTCCAGCGAGTTGTATACCAGGGATTTCTTTCCAATCTTGGCAGGTCCGTATATGAGCACGTTCTTATGCTCCCTTATAAGATTGCACAAGTGGGCAACTTCCTTGCTGCGCCCTATGAACTGCGCTCCGGATACATATTTGTTGTATTCAAAAGGTGATTCCATTACCTGCCCGGTTCTTTAAATTTTGTGCGAAATTAAAAAGATTTTTTGTGTAATGGATAAAAAGTGTTACTTTTGTGGTCCATAATTAATAAAAAGGTAGTTAAGCTATTGAATAAGAGTTAATTAGCGAATTAACCGCTTGCTATCATAACCCGTAAAAACAAAATAAGATGTACGCAATTGTTGATATTGCAGGACAACAGTTTAAAGTAGAGGCTGGTAAAAAAATTTTTGTACACCGCCTACAGGATGAGGTAGGTGCCTCAATCTCTTTTGAAAAAGTATTGTTGACAGACAACGAGGGTGTTGTTAAAGTTGGTGCCCCTTACGTTGACGGCGCAGTTGTGAAAGCTACTGTACTTGACCACGTAAAAGGTAACAAGGTGCTTGTTTTCAAGAAGAAACGCCGCAAAGGCTATCAGAAGATGAACGGTCACCGTCAATGTTTGACACAGATCCAAATTGAATCAATTGCTTAATTTTTAAAATTTAGAAGTTTATGGCTCACAAGAAAGGTGTCGGTAGTTCAAAGAACGGCCGTGAATCACAAAGCAAACGACTAGGTCTTAAAATTTTCGGAGGAGAGAATTGCAAGGCAGGCAACATAATTGTTCGCCAGAGAGGTACAGTACACAACCCTGGTTTGAATGTTGGAATGGGTAAAGACCACACTCTATACGCTCTGATTGATGGCGTAGTAGTTTTCAAAAAGAAAGCAGAGGGTAAGTCTTATGTTTCGGTAATGCCTTATCAGAACTAAGGATTGCCCCAACAGACGCAATAGAAAGGCATCCTTGCAAAGGGGTGCCTTTTCTTGTTTTTATTAAGATAAGTAAATGTAACACAATATGTTGACACTAAAACTTTTGAGGGAGCAGCCGGATTTTGTCGTTGAAAGGCTGGCTGTGAAGAATTTTGATGCAAAGGAGATTGTAGCAAAGATTCTTGAGGCGGATGCACTCAGACGTGCAGCCCAGACTGAGCTTGACAGCGTGCTTGCACAGCAGAATGCAAAGGCTAAGGAGATTGGAATGCTCATGAAGCAGGGCAGGAAGGAAGAGGCGGAGGAGGCCAAGAAGCTTGTGGCATCCCTTAAGGAGAAATCCAGGGAGCTGGAGCAGCAGATGGAGGAGCACAACAAGGCAATGACCGATTACCTTGTACAGCTTCCAAACATCCCATGTGCCGAGGTTCCTGCAGGAAAGACAGCTGAAGACAATGTTGTAGTGAGGGAGGGGGGCAACAAGACAGCCCTTCCTGAGAATGCAAAACCACACTGGGAACTTGCAAAATCATTGGATATAATTGACTTTGACCTTGGCGTGAAGCTTACAGGTGCAGGTTTCCCTGTATATAAGGGCAAGGGCGCCAGGATACAGAGGGCTCTGATTGCATTCTTCCTGGATATGAATACAAAGGCAGGCTATATGGAGGTACAGCCGCCATTGGTAGTGAACGAGGCTTCTGCATACGCAACAGGCCAGCTTCCCGATAAAGAAGGGCAGATGTATCATGTAGGTCTGGACAACTTCTACATGATCCCTACAGCAGAGGTGCCAGTAACCAACATCTACAGGGACTGCATTGTGAACAAGGCAGATTTCCCTGTGAAGATGACCGCCTATACCCAGTGCTTCCGCAGGGAGGCAGGCTCATACGGCAAGGATGTAAGGGGCTTGAACCGTCTGCACCAGTTTGACAAGGTTGAGATAGTGCAGCTCTCTTTGCCTGAGAACTCATACGAGGCATTGGACGGAATGGTAAGGCATGTTGAGAGCATCATCCAGGCCCTTGAGCTTCCTTACAGGATTGTAAGGCTCTGCGGCGGTGACATGAGCTTCACATCAGCACTTACATACGATTTTGAGGTATACTCTGAGGCACAGCAGCGCTGGCTTGAGGTAAGCTCAGTTTCAAACTTTGAGTCTTTCCAGGCGAACCGTCTGAAGCTCAGGTATAAGGATGATGAGGGGAAGACCCAGTTGGCCCATACCCTCAACGGAAGTTCGCTTGCATTGCCAAGAATCCTTGCCGCATTGCTGGAGAACAACCAGGATGAGCAGGGGAGGATACATATCCCTGCTGCACTGAGGGAATATACAGGATTTGAGTGGATAGATTAGTGCAGACAGACAAGATAATATTAGGAATTGACCCCGGAACCCGCATTTTGGGTTTTGGGGTTATCCATGTTTTGGGTAAGGAGGCAAGGTATGTGGATATGGGAGTGGTCAACCTCAAGAAGATTGATGACCACTTTGTAACCCTGAAGACAATATATCAGGAGGTTTCCCGGATAATCAGCAAGTATAATCCCGACGAACTGGCGGTGGAATCCCCATTTTATGGGAAGAACCCGCAGGTGATGCTCAAGCTGGGGAGGGCACAGGGTGCTGCCATAGCGGCGGCGCTGGAGAGGTGCATGCCCATATTTGAATATGCTCCAAGGAGCATAAAGCTGGCAGTGACAGGAAAGGGTGCTGCCTCAAAGGAGCAGGTTGCCATGATGGCACAGAGGTTGCTGGGAGTTGATTTCGCTCCTGAATACTTGGATGCTACGGATGCACTGGCAATAGCCCTCTGCCATCATTACCACTTGCAGAACCCTATCCTTGCTGCAGGTGGCGGGAAGAAGGGTAAAAAGCTGTCGGGAAGCTGGGAACAGTTTGTAGAGTCCAATCCGGGGAGGATAAGATGAATTTTTTTGACCCCTGCGGTTTAACCTTTCGGGTTTTCGGGTGTCAAATGTCCAGTAAAAAAAATTTAGAGAGAGACATGATAAAGAGATTTGCATTTTTTGTAGTAGCGCTTGTGGGCCTTTGTTGCATGGAGGTTGAGGCGTTTGCGGAAGAAACCAATCCGCAGGTTGGTACAAAGGCAAAGGGTACCTATTTCAGGGCAACCATATTGGACTCCCTAACAAGGGAGCCTATAGAGTTTGCCACTTTGCATGCAAAATATGTTGGAGACCAGCAGCCGAGGAAGTATGCACTTTCCGATTCTGCAGGTGTTGTTGTACTTCAGGGGCTCCCTACAGGAAGGGCAACCATCACTTTTGAGTACATGGGCTACAAGAGCAAGAAATTTACCTACGACATCAGGAAGGGTGCCAATGAATATGGTGAACTGCCTGTTTCGGAGGACAACCAGATGCTTGATGCAGTTGTGGTTTCCGGTATTGCCAACCAGATGCTCATAAAGAAGGATACCATTGAGTACAATGCCTCTTCGTACAAGATTGAGGATACAGACATGCTTGAGGAGCTCATCAAGAAGCTTCCGGGTGTGGAGATTGATGAGAGCGGAAACATTACCGCAAACGGAAAGACCATCAACAAGGTTATGATTGACGGAAAGGAGTTCTTCCTGGATGACCCTAACCTTGCAACCAAGAACATCCCTGCCAAGATTGTGGAGAAGGTGAGGGTTGTTGAGAGGAAGTCTGAGCAGGCGCAGTTTACCGGAATTGATGACGGTGATGAGGAGACTGTGCTTGATTTGGGAATCAAGGCCGGCATGATGCAGGGCTGGTTCGGAAACCTGAGCGGCGGTTTGGGCAACCCTCTTGCCAGAGGTGACTCTGACATGAAATATGAGGGTGCAGCAATGATAGGACGCTTTACCGATAAAACCCAGATAAGCATCATCGCAAACGGAAACAACACCAACAACCGAGGATTTACCGATATGGCCGGCTCAATGATGGGCGGCATGCGCGGTGGCGGCGGTGACGGCTGGATGGGCAGTGGCGTTACAACTTCATGGATGGGCGGAATCAATGCCAACACAAACCTCAAACAGGAGAATTCAGACCTGCAGGGCAACCTCATGTACAGCGGAAGTGACCGCCTCATTGAGGAGACAAAGGACAGGACCACAATGCTTTCTCCTGACAGGAACCTCTACAGCCACGAGAGCGGATATGACAAGACCTATTCAGACGGTATCCGTTTCGGCGGCGAGTGGGACATGAAGCTTTCAAATAACGTTTCATTCCTGTTGAGGCCTAACATCAACATAGGACGCGGTGACTATGAATCTTTCAACGAGTTCAATACCCGCACCAATGCAGATTCAACCAACAGGGGTATAAGCCGCGATTACGGTGACAACCACAATGAGAGGATAGGCGGTATGATGCTCTGGAGGTTCAAGTTCGGCAAGCCGGGACGTACAATGTCATTGAACATGAACTACAGCTACTCAAACAATGAGTCTGACGGCTACAACTATTCAAAGACAGACTACTTCCAGAACAATATTGTTGATTCAACTGCAATCATTGACCAGAACATCCTCAAGCAGGAGAAGAGCAACAATATAAGTGCAAGGTTGTCTTATATTGAACCTTTGGGAAAGAACTTCTTTGTTGAGGGTACATACAGGTACAATTACAAGAAGACTAACTCAGACAAGGAGACATACAGTCGGGATGCTGCCGGCAACTATACCCTGTTTGACCAGGAGTACAGTACAAACTATGACAACACATTCATTACCCAGCAGGCTGAGCTGAACTTCATGAAGCAGGAGGAGAAATACAACATTACAATTGGAGCCAGCATGCAGCCAAGTACCACCAAGAGTGTGGGAGAGGGAAGGAACACCTCATACACAGTCACAAACTTCTCGCCTTCGGCAAGGATTGACTACCGCTTCTCCGATGACAAGTTCCTGAGGGTAAGGTATCGTGGAAGGACTTCACAGCCAAGCATCAACCAGCTGATGCCGGTGAATGACAACTCGGATCCGTTGAAGATAACCGTAGGTAACGAGGACCTGAAACCTAAGTTCACCCACAGCATCTCAACTGAGTACAGGTCCAACAACAGGGCTAAGTTCAGCTTCTTCAGTGCAAGTGCAGACTTCTCCTACACAAAGGATGACATCGTTTCCAAGAAGTATTATACAGAAGAGGGTGTACAGGTTTCAACATACGAGAATACGGACAAGTCCGTATATTCTGCAAGCGGTAGGATCATGTACAATGTCCCTATCAGGAAATCAGGATTCTCCATCAACACCTTCACAATGGTGAGATACAACAACGGAATCAACTACATGGCAGACGGGCAGACAAACGGAAGGACAAACTGGGTTGAGAACGAGACACAGAACCTGAACATCTCGGAGATGTTGAGGCTTACCTACCGCAATGACTGGGCTGAGATCATTGTAGGCGGCAGGGTTAACTACAGGAACGCATGGTATACCGTAAACTCAATGAAGGATGTCTCAACCTGGACAAACTCAATCAACGGTTCGGTGAACTTCACCATACCTGGCGGCGTGAACCTCATTTCAGACATCAACCATACATTCTATGAGGGATTTGATGAGGGTTATGACAAGCCTGTAACAGTATGGAACGCTGCCATTTCAAAGAACCTGTTCAAGAATTCGGCAACACTTAAGTTCAAGGTGTATGATATCCTGAAACAGTCCAGGAACACTTCAATCACCACTACCGAGAACTATGTGCAGAATGTTACCAACAACACCCTCGGGCAGTACTTTATGGTTACCCTCACCTGGAGGTTCGGTAACTTCGGTGACATGAGAAACGGCGGTGCAAGGATGGGCGGTCCTGGCGGTCCTCCTATGGGTGGACCAGGAAGAAGGTAATCCAATGCCAATATAAGGAAGGGAGGCTGCAGCGCAGTTCTCCCTTTTTTTGTACCTTTGCGGAAATTGCTATCTTAGCGGACATTTTATTCCTATGAAGAAGAAAACTGAAAATACGAAGAAGTTGCTTTGGAACTGGTTTACAAAGCATGTATATATGGCAATCATAGCTGTGGGAGCTGTGGTTTTTGCACTCTTCTCAATGCTGGATGTGATAACAAGGCACAACCAGGAGCTCCCTGTCCCATCCTTTATGGGGCTTACAGTGGAGGAGGCGCAGAAAGTGGCGGATGAAATGGAACTGAGGCTGGAGGTTACAGATTCAGTACATATCCCAAGGATGACTCCGGGGGTAATCTACAGGCAGAATCCTGCTTCGGAGAGCAAGGTGAAGAAGAACAGGAGGATTCTGATAACCATAAACGCCAAGAGCCCGAAGATGGTGAAGATGCCATCCCTTGTGGGCTATTCGCTGAGACAGGCGCAGTCTGAACTCTCATCATCACAGCTGAAGGTGGGCAAGCTCATCTATGAACCGGACCTTGCCACAAACAATGTGCTGGAGCAGCTGTATGAAGGCAAGCCTGTCCCTCCAGGTATGGAGCTTCCAGGCGAGAGCGTGATAGACCTCAAGCTGGGGCAGAATGAGGCGGACAGCGTCACATTTGTGCCGGACCTTATCGGGAAGCCATACTCCATCATCAAGGATTACCTGATTGACAACTCCCTGAACCTGGGCAAGGTGTTCTTTGACGGCACGGTTGCTACATTCCAGGATTCGCTTGCCGCCTTTGCGTACAGGCAGGAACCGCATAAGGGGGTTCTAGGTGACACCACAGTATGGCTGGGCACACCTGTACAGGTATATTTCACATTAGACAAAACATTGATTCCAACCGATGAGCCAGAGGATGAAGAGAGATAACATTTTTGACAACTTCTCCAATATAGACGAATATCTGGAGGAGCAGGAGCTTTCCCTTGACGGGGAGGAGCAGATGGACGGAGAGGGTGAGATAGATTCCATGTTCGAGCATTACAGGTTCCCTGTTGACAAGGGGCAGACAATGCTCAGGGTTGACAAGTACCTTACACAGCACATGGAGAAGACATCCCGCCACAGGATACAGCTGGCCATTGATGCCGGATATGTGAGGGTGAACGACAAGGAGGTGAAGGCAAACTACAAGGTGAAGCCAAACGACCTCATCACCATTGTGATGCCGTACCAGAGGCGCGGCATGGAGATAAGGCCGGAAAACATACCGTTGGATATAGCATACGAGGATGATGACCTGCTGGTAGTGAACAAGCCTGCCGGGCTTGTGGTACACCCGGGCCACGGACATTTCAGCGGAACCCTCATAAATGCCCTTGCTTTTCACCTTGGCGTTAGCCAGGGTCCCGACGGAGCTGACGAGAGGATGGGCATCCTTGTACACAGGATAGACAAGAATACCTCCGGCCTCCTTGTGGTGGCCAAGAACGACCAGGCCCAGATGGGGCTTGCAAAGCAGTTCTTCGACCACACCATTGAGAGGAAATACATTGCAATAGTGTGGGGGAACGTGAAGGAGGACGAGGGGACAATCACTGCCAATATAGGGAGGGACCCTAATGACAGGATGAGGTTCAAGGCATTTGACCCTGAGAGCGGCATTGGGAAACATGCCGTAACCCACTACAAGGTTCTGGAAAGGTTCGGGTATGTGACCCTCATTGAGTGCAAGCTGGAGACAGGCCGTACACACCAGATAAGGGTGCACATGAACTCAATAGGGCATCCGCTCTTCAATGATGACCGCTACGGCGGGGACCGCATCCTCAACGGCACCATCTACAGCAAGTACAAGCAGTTCATAGACAACTGCTTCAAGCTGCTCCCGCGCCATGCCCTGCATGCAAAGACATTGGGATTTGAGCACCCCATTACCCGCAGGCATGTATTTCTGGAAAACAATATTCCCGACGATATGCTGGCACTCATAGCCAAATGGAGGAATTATGCCATGAGTAAAGTTCTGGAGGAGGAAGAATGATGACAAATGAATTTTTCAAGGATCTCACTGCCCTGCAGCAGGAGCAGTTCGGGATGCTCCAGTCCCTCTACGAGGATTGGAACAGCAAGATAAATGTGGTGAGCCGCAAGGATATAGACAAGCTGGAGCTGCACCATGTGCTCCACTCGCTTGCCATAGCCAAGTTTGCAGACAAGGCCGGCATCTTCACGCCTGGCACCAGGGTGATGGATGTGGGGACAGGGGGAGGATTCCCCGGGATTCCCCTTGCAATCATGTACCCGGAGGTGGATTTCCTCCTTGTGGATTCTATCGGGAAGAAGATAAAGGTGGTTGAGGAGGTCTCAAAGGCTCTGGGACTGAAGAATGTGAGGGCTGTAAAGTCCCGTGTTGAGGAGATAGATGAGAAGTTTGATTTCATTGTCTCAAGGGCGGTTACCGATCTTGGGAATTTCCTCCCGTGGGTGAAGGGGAAGTACGGGAAGGGGATAATTTACCTCAAGGGGGGCGACCTGCTCCCGGGTGGAGAGCTATACAGGGAGGTGGAAAATGCAGCCTCCAGGAACAGGATTGACAAGATGCGTATCTCCTTCTGTGCAATCAATGACTGGTTCCCGGACACCTTCTTCAACGGGAAGTATGTTATTTATATTCCGAGATAAAAAAAGTTTGGTATTTCAAAATTTAAAACGTACTTTTGCACTCCCATTTGAAAATTATAAAATTGTCATAATATGAAACGCACATTCCAACCATCACAGCGCAAACGCCGTAACAAACACGGATTCCGTGAGCGTATGTCAACTCCTAACGGCCGCAGGGTATTGGCTGCAAGACGCCGCAGGGGTAGAAAAAAATTGACAGTATCTTCAGAGGACAGATACTAGTTTGACCACTGAGGGTAATGATAAGGGTGCATCCGGAGACGGTGGCACCCTTATTTTTATTTTGCTAGTCATAATAATTGATTACCTTTGAATGTTACACAAATGCTAACTAAATACAATAATCTAATGAAAAAACTCATTCTATTGGTGCTTTTGGCTTGCAGCTCTGCAATGCTTCTGGCACAGCCGATTACTGTCAAAGGTACAGTTATCGGTTCAGAAGATGGATTGCCAATCATTGGAGCCTATGTTTTGGAAAAGGGCACCAATAATGGTACATCCACTGACATTGATGGTAATTTTGTCATTTCGGTGCCAAAAACTGCCACTTTGGTAATTTCTTCTGTAGGTTTCCTTACACATGACGTTCCTGTACAGGGAAGGGAGATCGTTAAGATTTCACTTGCTCCTGAGACAGTAAACCTTGATGAGGTTATGGTTGTTGCCTACGGTACAGTAAAAAAAGGTTCATATTCAGGTTCTGCAACCGTTGTTAAGGATGATGCGTTGAAGGATGCCCCTGTAATGAGCTTCGAGTCTGTATTGTCAGGTAAGGCTCCTGGTGTACAGGTAGCTGCAAGTTCAGGACAGCCAGGTGCGATGGCAGATATCTCTATCCGCGGTTTCGGTTCATTCAACGCCGGCAACCAGCCATTGTACGTAATTGACGGTGTTCCGGCAACCAGCGGTGACTGGTCATCAGGTAACATCTCAACTTCTGCGATGTCATTCCTCAACCCTTCAGACATTGAGTCAATCACCATCCTCAAGGATGCCGCTGCAGCTTCACTTTACGGTTCACGTGCATCTAACGGTGTTATCCTCATCACTACCAAGAAAGGACAGCAGGGCAAGGTGACTTCAACTTTCAAGGCAAGTGTGGGCGTTTCATATTTTGCATTTGACAACTATGAGATGGCCAGCGAGCAGGAGACTGAGGACCTTATCAGAATGGCTTGGTACAACTATGGAGAGCAGACTCCAAGTGCATGGCAGAACAAATATTCTACACTTGACGCGTATGCTGAGGCAAAGGTAAACCAGATTTACCCTAAGAAAGACCACAGCAAGTACATCTACAAGGATTGGGAGGATGTGCTTTTCCGTAAAGGTATCGCACAGAACTACGAGTACAGCGTTTCAGGCGGTGGTGAGAAAGGCAGGATTTATGCATCAGTGGCTTATTCAGACCAGCAGGGTCTTACCACCATTGAGTACCTTACCCGTTTCTCAGCTACAGTAAACGGCGAGGCCAAGATCAACAACTTTGTAAAGGTTGGCGGTAACCTCCAGTATTCACGTTCAAAACAGTCAGGTCACCAGGAGAACCACTCAAAGGATGACCCTTACACAATCTGGAAGAAATCATTGAACCCAAGATGGCCATACGCATACAAATCAGACGGTTCACTTTATACTGAGCAGTGGATTTCAGGTGTTACATCAGTTAACCCTATCACTTACTATGACAAACAGATCAATGATGCTTTGCAGAACCGTCTCTTGTTGAAAGGATGGATGCAGGTTACATTCACTGACTGGTTGACAGCAAAATCTACAATCAGCAACGACTGGTTGAACGTTCATGACCGTTTCGGCTGGCTTGAAGGTCACCCTAACTTCTACGCTTACAGTGATCAGGGTGGTTATATGTCTGACCGTCACAGGAATGTGAACAGGCTTGTTAGCTCAACAACCTTGAATTTCGACAAGACTTGGGACAAACATCACGTGTCTGCAATGGTAGGTTGGGAGGCTGAGGAAGAGACTTACCACATGACAAGGGCAGGTAAGACAGGTTTCTCATACCAGGGTGCAACTGAGTCTATCTTTGGTGCAGAGTATGATACCAGCTACTCATGGAGCCGTGAAGAGGGATTGCTTTCATTGTTGGGAAGCTTGAACTATGATTACGATGCAAAATACTACGTTACAGCTACCTACAGGCGTGACGGTTCTTCAAGACTTGCTCCTGAGACCCGTTGGGGTGACTTCTGGTCGGTATCAGGTTCATGGAGATTCTCTAACGAGGGATTCCTTGAGGATGTAGAGTGGTTGAACGACGGTAAGTTGAGGGGATCATACGGTACCAGCGGTACTCTTCCTACAGACCGTTTCGGCTACATGTCATTGTATGACTACTGGGTATACGGCGCTGAGGGTGCAAGCTACCCTTCAAGCCTTGCAAATGCAGACCTTACCTGGGAGAAGAACAAGAACTGGAACGTGGCTGTTGATGCTACAATCTTTGACAAGTGGACAATCTCAGCTGAGTATTTTGAGAAAGAGACTTATGATTTGCTGTTGAGTGCAAAGATTCCTTCAATCACAGGTTTCACCAGCACACTTTCAAATATCGGTTCTATGAAGAACAGGGGTATTGAGCTTGCAGTGAATGTTGATATCCTAAAGAGCAAAGATTGGGATTTGTCAGTTGGCGTTAACTGGTCAACCATTGACAATGAGATTCTTTCACTTTCTGAGCCAGGTGAGCAGCAGGTTTCAAGACCTTGGATCAGAACTGCAGGATACAGCTTCTACCAGTACAGGTTGCGTGACTGCTTGGGTATTGCCCAGGAGGACTTCGTTGACTTGTATGGAAATACAATCAAGGCAGGTAACCACTACTTTGCAGAGGGTTCATACTATGAGAAAGGTGACGTTGCTGACCAGTACATCAAATTCAAGGATGGTACAGAGGTACAGAAAGGTCAGGTAGTTCCTAAATCAGGTTACAACTATGCTCCTACAAGAAGAAACAATTCAGCTGCAGTTATCCTTGAAGGCAAATCTGCCCTTCCTGACGGTTTCGGTGGTTTCAATGTTGACTTGAGATGGAAAGACCTCAGCTTCTCAATGGCGTGGTCATACAAATATGGTCACTATATCTTTGATAACTGTACAGATGACTTCTTCTCAGACGGTTATTTGACATACTATAGAAATATAGTAAAAGATCAGGTTGACTGCTGGACTCCAACCAATACTGATGCAAAATATCCAAAACGTATTGCCAGCAACAGCCAGTCAGGTAACTATTATGATTCGGACAACTTCCTGTTCAAGGGTGATTATTTGAGGCTCAAGAATGCCACAGTTTCATACAACCTCCCTAAAGAGCTTGTAAATAAGGCCGGCATTACAAATGCACGTGTATATGTTGCAGGTGCAAACTTGTTGACATTCACCAAACTTCACATTGATCCAGAGATCCAGCAGAGCGGTTACTACAGCATGGGTATGCCAGCAATGAGGACCGTTACATTTGGTGTTGAGGTAAGTTTCTAATAACAGAAGAAAATAGAATATCATGAGAAAATATATTTTGAATATTGCAGTAGCCGCAGGTGCTTTATTGGGGCTTTCATCGTGTGATGGTTTCCTAGATAAGGTTCCTACAGACTCAGTTGTGGCTGAGAGTGCAATGGTGACTATGGCAGATGCCAAAGTTGCGGCAAATGGTCTTTACACAGACTTGAAATACTATAACATGTATGGTACATACATGATCTGTTTGGGAGACATGAGGGGTGACAACCTGTATCCAAGGGAGCTTAACGGTTCTTTCAACTCATTCTATATCCTGAACTTCTCTGCTTCACAGACAAACTATTTCGGCTTGTGGCAGAATTATTATAACATCATAATGAAAGCCAGCACTTTCATTGCAAACGTAAATACAATTCCTACAGAGAACTCTTCTGACGAGGAGGTAAGGGATGACCTTTTGGGCCAGGCTTACGCAATCAGGTCATTGTGCTATTTTGATATCGCAAGACTGTACGGCTATCCATACCTTAAGGATAATGGAGCTTCTTATGGCGCGGTTATCCTTGATCATGAGAATGACAGGGCTGGTGTAGTTTCTCCTGATGAGGCAAAATCATTGAAGAGAAGTACTGTGGCAGAGACATATGCACAGGCAATGTCTGATGTTCAGGCTGCATTGGGACTTCTTTCAAAGGAGAAGAATACCGGTCATTTCAACTACTGGGCAGCCAAGATGCTTCAGGGTAAGATTGCCCTTTATAAAGGTGATTACCAGTTGGCATATCAGGCAAATGCTGAGGTAGTGGAGCAGTCTCCATACGCATTGGTATCTAATGAGGATTATATTGCATATTGGAGCGAGGAGGGAAATGACGAGTCAGTTCTTGAGTTCCTTGTAAGCCCTGACGGTGACATTGACGGTGATGGTGGCTTCAACACCATTTATCACTCAATGTGGTTTGAGAGCACAAATGCAGGCCGTTCTGTAATTCCTACCCAGAAGTGGATGGATCTGTTTGCTGATACCCCTGATGATGTAAGGGCACAGTTTATCGTAGAGAACGATCCTGAGCTTTCAGGTGTTAATGAGGAGTGCTACTGGTTGAAGAAATTTACCGGCAACAAACAGTGGGAGGCTCTTACTTTCAGACAGAACAACCCAAGAATCTTCAGAATTACCGATGCGTACCTTATGGCTGCTGAGGCTGCATTGCAGACAGGCAACCAGTCAGTAGCTGATGAGTATCTGAATGCCGTAAGGATGAGGGCAGACCTTACTGCCGAGCCTGTAGTTGCAACTCAGGAGCTTATCATGCTTGAGCGTCATAAAGAGTTCATCGGCGAGGGCCACAGGTTCTTTGACGTAATGAGAACAGGTGGTGAGATTGTAAGGGACATGACTGTTGACGTACGCGACTATGACGGTGATCCTAGACGTGTTATCGACTGGAATGAGCATACAATTGTACTTCCTATTGCTGATACTGAGTTTACAGTTCATCCTGAGCTCCAGCAGAATCCTGGTTACTAGGATTATATCAGCTTAATGAATAATATATTCCCTTGGGTTTTCCCCAAGGGAATATTTTTTTATATTTGTATCCGTATAGTTTAACATAAAGCACTTATTATTATGATCAAGAAATTATTTCTCCCGGTTATTCTCATTATGGCGGTTGTTTCCGCCTGCGGCCCAAATGATTCAGGTTCTTCAGCAGGTGGCGGTATAGGCCAGACAGAGGCTGTTACAAAGGCTGAGGCTACAGTTGAGGCAGACAGCGTAGGCTATATTGTAAAGCTCGGCCAGGTTGCACCTGATTTTACCTGTACCCTTACTGACGGCAAGGAGGTGAAACTTTCTGACCTGAGGGGCAAGGTGGTAATGCTCCAGTTCACTGCAAGCTGGTGCGGTGTATGCAGGAAGGAGATGCCTTTCATTGAGAAGGATATCTGGCAGAAACACAAGGATAATGCAAACTTTGCACTCATTGGAATTGACAGGGACGAGCCTGTTGAGACAGTTCTCAAGTTTGCCGAGACTACAGGAGTAACTTATCCGCTTGCATTGGACCCTGGTGCGGATATCTTTGCAAAATATGCTGTAAGGGATGCGGGAATCACCCGTAATGTACTTATAGACAAGGATGGTACAATTGTAATGATGACACGCCTCTACAAGGAGGATGAGTTTGCTTCACTTGTACAGAAAATAGATGAGATGTTGAAATAGGATTATTGTCCGCTCATTTTCTTAAGCATCTCTTTGGCCCTCTTCAAACGGGTCTTAACGGTATTTAGCTCAAGATTAAGATCTTGAGCTATTTCGTTATATTCATACTCCTTTATGAAGCGGAGTATTGCAGGCTGCCGGTACTTCTCGTCCAGGGAGTTTATCATCCCAATGAGGCTCCTGTATTCCTGTGAGCTGATGAGCTTGTCTTCGGGGGAATTCCTTATCCCGCTCCCTATGTTTGCAAAATTATGTATGCTGTCGGGATTAAGGTTTGCACCAATGGATATTTTCCTCTTGCGGGCGTAGTCTATGGCTATGTTGCGGGCAATGTTGAAGAGCCAGGTGGAGAACCTGTACTGAGGATTATAGCTTGGGAGTGCCTGGAACGCCTTCTGGAATGCCTCCTGTACAATGTCCTGAGGCTCCTCTGCAAGCTCTGCAACCCCATCCTGGTTCTTCAGGTTCCCGATGAATTCTGCCACATACAGGGTAAGCCCCTCCCTGTGCCTCTGCACAAGGTGGGTATAGGCAGCCTGGTCCCCTCTGAGGGCGGATTCTATAAGCTGTGTGTCCGGAATCTCCGGCTGTATGGTTTCCATATATGTGTTATCCTTCATCCTGTGACTTTATCCTCTCCTAATGTGCCTCAAGCCAGTTGGCTCCCTTGCCGCACTCTGCAACAAGCGGGATGCTGAGGGTAATGGCATTCTCCATCTCCCGGGTTACAATGCCGGTGATTGCATCAATCTCCTGCGGTACAACATCAAAGACCAGCTCATCATGCACCTGGAGTATCATCTTGCTCCTGAGCCCCTCTTCTGCAATGCGGCGGAAGATGTTTGTCATGGCAACCTTTATTATGTCCGCCGCGCTTCCCTGCAGCGGTGCGTTTATGGCATTCCTCTCGCTGAAGCTCCTTACAACCGCATTGCGGGAGTTGATGTCGGGAAGGAATCTCTTGCGGCCGTAGATGGTCTCAACATACCCCTTCTCCTTGGCAGAGGCTATCATGTTGTTCATGTACTCCTTAACCTTAGGGTAGCTGTTGAAATACTCTTCTATGAGAGCCTTGGAATCGGTTCTGGTCATCCCGAGCCTCTGGGAGAGGCCGAATGCGGAGATTCCGTATATGATGCCGAAGTTGGCGGTCTTGGCCCTGCTGCGCTGCTCCTTTGTAACTTTCTCTTCAGTAACCTTGAACACCTTTGCGGCAGTTGCTGTGTGGATGTCCATCCCCCTGTTGAAGGCCTCAATGAGGTGCGGGTCGCCGCTCATGTGTGCCATCAGGCGGAGCTCAATCTGGGAATAGTCCGCAGAGACAATCACATTCCCCGGGGCAGAAGGGATGAATGCCCTCCTTATCTCGCGCCCCCTCTGGGTCCTGATAGGGATGTTCTGCAGGTTGGGGTTGGTGGAACTAAGGCGCCCTGTAGCTGTGAGCGACTGGTTGAAGGTGGTATGTATCCTCCCGGTTGCCGGATTGATGAGGGCTGGGAGGGCATCTGTATATGTGGAGATTAGTTTCTTTATTCCCCTGTATTCAAGTATCTTCCCTACGATCGGATGCAGGTTGAGCATCTCATTGAGGGTCTCCTCATCTGTAGGCCAGCTCCCCTTGGCGCTCTTTTTGGCCTTGGGGTTGAGCTGCAGCTTCTCATAGAGCAATGTGCCCACCTGTTTTGGAGAGGAGAGGTTTATGGTGCTGTCTCCGGCAAGTGCAACAGTCTCCTCCTCAATGAGGGCAAGCTGTGCCGTGAGCTCCCTGCTGTACTCTTTCAGCTGGGCAGTGTCTATCTTTACACCTGTATGTTCCATGTCTGCGAGCACCTCCACGAGCGGTGCCTCAATCCTGGTGTACAGAGATGCCTGCCCGGCCTCTTCCAGTTCCTGCATCACTTTTCCGCGCAACTGCAGCTGCAGGGCACATCTGGTCCCTGCATATAGGGCCTCCTGAGGGGTAATCCCCTCTCTCTGCGGCTCTTGGGCAACTGACGAGAAGAGGTCCGGTTCCGGTGCGGCAGAAAAGAGGTCCGGCTCAGGGGTGTTCCCCTTATCCTCCGGAGTCCCCTCGGTGCCGGCCATACATTTCTCCTCCACCGCCTGGAGCTCAATCCCCAGATAGCCCCTCATGAGCATATCCTCCTTGTGGCTCCTTTCAGGGTTGATTATATAGTGCATCAGTTCAATGTCATATATTTCCCCCCTGAGTCTGATCCCTTCATCCCAAAGCATCTTGTAGAGGGACTTGAACCCGTATCCTGTCTTTGAAACGGCAGGGTCCTGCAATACGGGGGCAATCACCTTCAGGCTGCCGGTATGGGCAACGGTATAGGTGTCCCCGCACCCTGCAACTATCCCTTTTCCCCCAATCATGCATATTGCAATCTCTTTCCTCTTGCCTGCAGCCGCAATGAAATCACCGGCAGGCACCTCAACAGCGGCTGGGATTGTGGCTGTGGCCCCGGAAGCCCCGTCTGCAGCGGTGCTGCCGCCATCCCCCCCTCCGGGAGTCTCCATTGCGCTCCCCTGCGGGAGGAGCTTTCTCAGGGAGTTCATCTCATAATGGGTGAACACCCTTGAGACCTCGGAGAAATCGGGTCCCTTGGCCCTTATGTCCTCTGCCTTCAGCGGCAGCTCTATATCCTTCTTTATTGTAACCAGGAAGCGGCTCATCATAATCTGGTCCATGGATGACCTTATTGATTCCTGCTGCTTCTGGGGCAGCTCATCCACATGCTCAATTATCCCTTCAAGCGAGCCGTATTTCCCGATCAGCTTCTTGGCACCCAC
>CAYYVA010000015.1:0-42015 GCA_964475015.1 uncultured Muribaculaceae bacterium | reverse complement strand
TTCCTTCTCCCAAAATTTCAAACCATCAGTCGCATTTCATACTTGAATGTAAGGTAAAAAATTGAATAAATCAACTTTTACAACTCTATATTTTTGTGTACGAAGTCGTCTCGGTACACATCCCGGTAGCGCAGAAATGTCTGCTCTCATAGTGGGTGGCACCGGCATCCAGGCCCACGCTGACGACGATGCAAATATACGAAAAATTACATTTATCTCCTGAACTCCCCATGCCCAACTTTCTCAATCAGTCCATCTTCTATGCAGCGTTTGATGTACATGTCGGCTGAAGGGACCGGGATGTTCAGCGAAGCAGCCAATTGCAGGTAGTCCTGGCGGTTGAAAGTGTGGCCTTCCAGTCATTGATTGTAAGTCAAACAAGAAATTGATAATAGGGCCTACCAAAAGAAATGTCCTATTTAACGGATAACCTGATACAACAAACGGAGGACTCTTGATCCTCCGTTTTGTTTATAAACCTCTCTCCCACTCTTCGTCCTAAATCTAATTGTTCTACCAGTTTCAGTCATTTGAAGAGTCTTTTTTCTTGCTGATGTAATCTGTTTTAACATCACTTACAAACTGTCTTCTGGATTCACGCAACTGATTATATTTTGCTATCGGCTTCCTATATTTCTTTACAGTAATAATATCCTCACCTAAAACCGATTCTATCTTTGCAATGGTAGCAATTGTAAAATTATGCTGTCCACTCATCCATTTGGAAATCTCTGCATTCTTTTTCCCCATTGCAACAGCAAAATCTGTCTTGCTCCATCCTTTGCGCTCAAGGATCTCATTAATGTGTGCAGCAATAGCAAACGAATGGGAACTCATCCGCCTGCTCTCTTCCGGTATCCTGGAATATAACTCGTCAAACATAGCTATACACTTCGTATAATAATCAGCATTCCCTTTAATCCCAAGGCTCCCATCCTTCATAATCTACTGCATCCTCAGAGTCTGCAATGTCTTCTATAGTGCCTTCATGGAGGGTTTGGGTGGCCGGATCAGATGTATCTTCTACGGCCTCCTCATAGACTTCATTGTCCATATGGAAATATTGGCTTTCAAGGGTATTGCTGTCGGGACCAGAAATAATTGAAAATATGTTTTGGGGTGCATCTGGCTTATAGATATTGGGAATATTCTCTTCCCGATAATTCATGTCATACAAAAAAGGATCATCTTGATAGCTGGATTTATCATCAATGGAACGGGGCAATGTGCCACACAGGCGCTCTTCTTTTACATTTTTAGCATATCTGGAATGAGGTATGACCCATTGGTGTAAAAATGAAATATACGCATAAGGTATCTTGCCGTCACGCAGAATCTTATATAATTTTCTTCTGCTACCCTGAATGGTTGATGTGAGGAGCCCTTTGGGGTATAGAAGATCCACTGCTTCATCAAAATCAATATACCGTACTCGTTGGCCGGTAATATGCCTGTCTATGCATTTGATAATATTAAACACCATACAAATGATTTCTCCCCAAAGATACTTAATAAATACTTATTGTTGACCTTTGCTAAAGTTTCTTTTAAATGCGCACCTTTTCAAACTATTCCCCCCTACTCATTGTTAAAGGTCATAGTAACACTTTAATAATGATGTATATGAAAAAGTTGGTGAATAAGGTTGCGCTCATTACGGGAGCATCCAGTGGAATAGGCAGGGCTACTGCAGAGAGGTTTGTGAAAGAGGGGGCCAAAGTGATAATTGCAGACCATAATCTGGAGAGGGCCCAAAAGCTGGCCGCATCCTTGAGGGATAATGAGTTCCATGCGGAGGCGGTGATGTTTGAGGCATCTGACAAGAGGTGCGCTACAAGGGATGTTGACAAGGCCATTGAGCTGTTTGGAGGGATTGACTGCATAGTGAACAACATCGGCGGAAGTGACCTCTCAAGGGATTTGTCTGCAGGTGAACTGGATATCAGCTATTTTGATGAGGTTATGCATGTGAATCTGCGGAGCATGATTGCTACCGCGCAGGCTGCCCTACCCTACATGATTGGCCGAAAGGAGGGCTGCATTGTGAATGTGGCTTCCATCAGCGGTTTTCTGGGGGATTCCAGAGGTACCCTGTACGGGATAAGCAAGGCCGGAGTGATAAACCTTACCCGATATATTGCCACCCAATATGGCAAATATGGGATCCGCTGCAATGCTGTAGCCCCGGGGCTCATCCTCACCCCTGCCGCCATGGAAAGTCTCTCGCAGGAAGAAAGGGACAATTTCCTCAGGCATAATTCGCTGCCATACGCAGGAAAACCGGAGGACATTGCAAATGTGATTACATTCCTGGCCAGTGAGGATGCAAGGTACATCACTGGACAAACCATTGTGGCCGACGGAGGGATGAGCTGCCACAATCCTACATTATAAAAAATTGGGGCACTTTCCAGTGCCCCACTCTTCTTAAACCAGGAACAGGAATCCCAGCACCACTATAAGCCCTACAATAAAGAGGTCTATCAGGCAGTAGCCCATAATGTCCTTGGCATCCAGTTTTGCTATTGCAAGGGCCGGAAGTGCCCAGAACGGCTGGATAAGGTTGGTCCAGGCATCACCGTAGGCAATTGCCATACCGGTTACTGAAGGGTCAACACCCAGCTGCACACCGGCAGGGAGCATGATTGGAGCCTGAACAGCCCACTGGCCTCCGCCGCTCGGTACAAATACGTTCACCAGTCCGGCGCTCAGGAATGTGAGCATAGGGAAAGTCTTCTCGTTTGAAATTGCCACGCAAGCCTCGCTTATCTGCCCGCCAAGTGATACTCCCTCTGCCGATGAAGAGGTCATGATTCCCATGATTCCTGCATAGAAAGGGAACTGGAGCAGAATGCCCGCGCACGAAGAAGATGCCTTTGTAACTGCATTCACATATTTTATAGGAGTCTTATGCAGAATGATTCCCAGGAACATGAACAGCATTATCACATTGTTCAAATCCAGTCCTCCCCCATTCACAAAAAGCCTGATGCACAGGTAACCCAATCCCATAACAGCTATTATTCCCGACAGCATCACGCTGTTGTTCAGCTTGTCTGAAGGGGTAAGCCCCTTCACCTGCACCTCGGCCGTATCTTCCTGCTCATCCTCCTTCAGCAAAGAAGGGTCAATGCAGAAAGTTTTGTCGGGAGAAGGATGCATGATTGTATTTACAACTGTAAGGGCTGCAATAATTACAAATGCAATGATGAGGTTATATGTGGCAAAGATTGTCTGGGAAATTGGGACTGCACTGGTAATGGTTCCCCTTGTAACCTCCACCAGAGATACCCCCTCAGTTGCCATTGCCAGAGGAATTGAAGCCGAAAGGCCTGAGTGCCAAACTACAAATCCGCTGTATGCAGATGCTATAAGAAGCCTGTAGTCAACCCCCTTTACCTGCCTGGCAATCTCCTTTGCAAAGATTGCACCCACTATAAGGCCGAATCCCCAGTTGATCCAGCAGGCAATTGAAGATACCAAAGTAACTGTAGTAATGGCCGCTGCTGGCGATTGCGGAAATGCAGCCATCTTGCGCAACCCCCTCTTTACCACCGGAGCATCTGCAAGCGCTGAGCCGCACACCAGCACCAGGGCCATCTGCATTGAGAATGCCAGCAGGCTCCAGACACCTTCACCCCAATGCTCCACCACCTCCACAGGAGTCTGTCCCGCAGAGAAAATGGCCGCCAAACCGGCCACAAGGGTAAGAATGATTGCAAAAACAAAAGGGTCGGGAAGATACTTCCTTATGAACTTCACCGACAAATCAATAAGTTTTCCCATAATCCAAAAATTACATCCAGAATTGAACATTCATCCAGAAAAGCGGCGCACCCGCCACTGAATCCGCAAAATTACAAAAAATGTCCCCGCCTTGCGCAGAAATCCCCGCCAAAATCTGCCCCACCGGAAGAATTGCCCCCTCCGGAGCAGAAATCCCCGCCAAAATCTGCCCCACCGGAAGAATTGCCCCCTCCGGAGCAGAAATCCCCGCCAAAATCTGCCCCACAGGAAGAATTGCCCCCTCCGGAGCAGAAATCCCCGCCAAAATCTGCCCCACAGCAAGAATCCCCCTCGCACCGGGGCATAAAAAAAGCCCTCTGGACACCAGAGAGCTTTGTATTGGTTTACCCGTTACGGTGCAATTATTTTGCCTGCTCAGCAGTTTTTGCAGCCTCAGCCTGTTTGCATTTCTCACATTTCTGGTCAGCTGGCTTGTTGCACTCGTGAGCCTCGCCCTCAGCATGGTTTTTACAGCCTTCACATTTGTGTGCAGCCTGAGCCTCTGCAGTTGCCTTTTTCTCGCAGTTTGCACATTTATGCTCAGCCTGAGCCTCAGCGGTTGCATTCTTCGCACAGTTTGCACATTTGTGTGCAGCCTGAGCATCTGCAGTTGCCTTCTTCTCACAGTTTGCACATTTATGAGCAGTAGTATCAGCAGCAGCTTTTGTACACTCTGTGCACTCATGGGCAGCTTTGGTCTCGGCAACAGCCTCTTTGTTAGCGTTTGAGTTTCCACATGCAGCGAAACAGAATGCTGCAACAGCAATAAGCATCAATTTTTTCATGGTATTGTATTTTTAAGGTTTATAATTGGCTTTTATTGGTTCGGAAAGCAAATCTATATAAAATGAAAAACAATTAGAAATTTTAACCTAAAAATACCAAAAAGTGGGTATAAAACACCCGGACAGGATGTAAGTAACTCATACACACTATCCGGGTGAAATATTTACAAGTAACGGATTATAAATCCATCACTATTTCTTGATCTCTTTTGCCAATCTCTCGGTAAGCATAGGAACAATCTTGTTAGCATCACCAACGATACCAAGGTCTGCTACCTGGAAGATAGGAGCAAATTTATCCTTGTTGATAGCGATGATAAGCTCAGACTCCTCCATACCTGCCAAGTGCTGGATAGCACCTGAGATACCGCAAGCAAGGTATAGGTCTGGACGTACAGTCTTACCTGTCTGGCCAACCTGCCTGTCGTGATCCATGATACCTGCATCAACCATAGCACGTGAAGATGAAACCTCACCGCCAAGAACCTCTGCAAGAGAAGCAAGTTTGTCAAAGTTCTCCTTGTTACCAACACCTCTACCGCCAGATACGAGTACCTTAGCCTCAGTGATGTCAACAAGACCCTTCTCAGCCTTAACAGTCTCAAGAAGTTTTACTGCAAATTTAGATGAATCAAATGTAGCGGTGAAAGGAATGATGTTACCTGTTCTTGAAGCATCCTTCTCTTTCTTCTGCATAACGCCTGGACGTACTGTAGCCATCTGGACACCCTCTTTGGCAGCAACGATGGTAGCCATAAGGTTACCGCCGAATGCAGGACGGGTCATCATAAGCTTTCTTGCCTCAAGTTTAGGGTCTGAACCGTCTGAAATCTCAAGTTTTGTACAGTCAGCTGTAAGACCTTTCTCCAATCTTGCTGAAAGTCTTGGAGCCAAGTCACGGCCGATTGTAGTTGCACCGAACAATACGATATCTGGGTTCATTGCTGTGATAACCTGATATACAGCCTGAGTATATTGCTCAGTTACATAATCTTTAAGCTCTGGAGCATCAACAACTATAACGTCATCTGCACCGTAAGCTATCAGCTCATTAGCCTGATCAGCAATGTTGTGGCCAGCGAAAATAGCAACTACCTTATCGCCCAAAACGTCAGCCAAATCTCTTGCTTTGCCTATAAGCTCAAGAGCAACAGGTTGGATAATACCCTCTCTCTGCTCTGCGAATACATATACATTCTTATTATTCATTTCTTCTTAAGTTTTGGCGATTAAATGATAAATTTCTCTTTAAGTTTGCTTACGATCAAGCCAACAGCCTGCTCTGCGTCAACCTCGTGAACCTCACCAGCAGCTTTGACACCTTTGGTGAATGATTTGTAAACTCTTGTACCAGAGCCTTTCAAACCAAGCATCTCAAGAGGAAGGTTTACTTTATCTACGCCCCATACAGCAACTGGTTTGTCAAATGCATCAACGATACCTGCCACGTTCATGTAACGTGCCTTGAAACCGCTTGCAAGAGCTGTAAGAAGAACAGGACCAGCTACCTCTAGCATCTGGTAACCCTCTTCAGTCTCTTTCTTAACCAAGAATTTGCCATCTTTATACTCAAGACCTGCAACGTATGAAACCTGTGGAAGTCCAAGGTGCTCAGCAATCTGAGGACCTACCTGAGCTGTATCACCGTCAATTGCCTGGCGGCCTGCGATGATGAGGTCATACTCAAGGTTCTTCAATGCTGCAGCAATAGTGTGTGATGTAGCCAAAGTATCAGCGCCACCAAACTCTCTACCGGTCAACAAAATAGCCTCGTCAGCACCCATAGCGTAAGCCTCTCTTAGGATAGCATCTGCCTGAGGAGGACCCATTGTAATTACTGTTACGTGTGCACCATACTGGTCTTTCAACTGTAGAGCCATCTCCAAGCCACCTTTATCATCAGGGTTCATAATGCTTGGAACGCCGTCACGGATAAGTGTACCTGTTACAGGGTTAATTTTGATTACTGTAGTGTCAGGTACTTGTTTAATACAAACTACTATTTTCATACTGTGTGATTTTACTTAAATAATTTTGCTGCAATTACCATTCTCTGAACCTCTGAAGTTCCCTCATAGATCTCGGTGATCTTAGCATCACGCATCATTCTCTCTACAGGATACTCTCTTGTGTAACCGTAACCACCGTGGAACTGAACTGCCTTTGTAGTTACCTCCATTGCAGTCTCAGCAGCGAACAATTTACACATAGCTGCATCAGCTGAGAAAGGCTGGCCCATATCCTGTTTCCAGGCAGCAGACCTTACCAAAAGGCGGGCAGCCTGTACTTTGGTCTCAAGATCAGCCATCTGGAACTGGGTGTTCTGGAATGCAGAAATTGATCTGCCGAACTGTTTCCTCTCTTTAGTATATTTAACAGTCTCGTCCATAGCGCCCTGAGCTATACCCAAAGCCTGTGAAGCGATACCTATACGGCCACCGTCAAGAGTCTTCATTGCAACCTTGAAGCCCTCACCAATCTTGCCGAGCATGTTTGCTTTAGGAACGCGGCAGTTCTCAAAAATAAGCTCACAAGTAGCAGAACCTCTGATACCGAGCTTGTGCTCTTTCTTACCAATTGAGAAACCAGGAGTACCAGCCTCTACGATGAAAGTGGTGATACCTTTGTTTCCTTTTGATTTGTCAGTCATGGTAGCAACTACATATACGTGTGCAGGACCTGCATTGGTAATGAAGATCTTGCTTCCGTTAAGGATATAGTCATCACCATCCTCTACAGCAGTTGTCTGCTGGCCGGCAGCGTCAGTACCTGCGTTAGGCTCAGTAAGACCGAAAGCACCAATCCACTCGCCGCTGGCAAGTTTAGGAAGGTATTTCTGTTTCTGCTCCTCTGTACCGAACTCCCAGATTGGAGACATACACAATGAAGTGTGTGCAGAAAGGATAACACCGGTAGTAGCACATACTCTTGAAAGCTCCTCTACAGCTATAGAATACATGATATGGTCTCCGCCTGCGCCACCATAGTTTTTAGGAATGTAGATACCGAAAAGGCCCAATTTAGCCATTTTCTCAACGGTCTCCATAGGGAATCTCTCAGTATCATCCACCTCTGCAGCAAGAGGTTTTACCTCTTTCTCAGCAAACTCTCTGATCATTTGCTGGAACAATTGCTGTGTTTTAGTAAGTCCGAAATTCATACTTTAGTTATTTAATTTAAGTTTACCTGTTTTAAGTTTTCAGAAATGATAAGCTGAGCCTCTGTAGCAGCCTGTACCTGCTCTACAGTGAACTCTGGGTTGATCTCAGTAAGAACGATGCCCTGAGGGGTAACTTCCATTACACCCATCTCGGTGATGATCATGTTCACCTGGCCTGCTGCTGTAAGCGGAAGGCGGCATTTTTTAAGAATCTTATGGTTACCCTTTGCTGTATGCTCCATAGTAAGGATAACCTTCTTGGCACCAACGAGCAAATCCATAGCTCCACCCATACCTGGGGTCTTCTTGCCTGGAATCATCCAGTTTGCCAAGTCACCTTTCTCGTCTACCTCCAATGCACCAAGGAAAGTTACATTAACGTGACCGCCCCTGATAACACCGAAACTTGTAGCCGAATCAAATGAAGCTGCACCTGGCTGGTAAGTGATGTATCCACCACCTGCATTTACCCAATGCGGATCCTCTGTACCTTCTGCAGGTGTAGGGCCCATACCGAGCAAACCGTTCTCAGACTGCAATGTAACGCTCACACCCTCTGGAAGGTAGTTAGGGATAATGGTTGGAAGGCCGATACCCAAGTTCACTACATCACCGTCTTTAATCTCTAGAGCAGCCCTTTTGGCAATAAATTCTCTAATCTGATTCTTGTCCATAATGTATTTAGTTAGTTTATTATATCCGCAGATATTATTTGTTCCTCTTTACAAACTCCTGTGCAACGAAAGATGCAACATCATCAGCATAGGTATTTGCACCGAAACCGGCATCATAACCAAGCTCCTTTGCAAGCTCGTGGCTGATTCGTGGGCCACCGCAGACAACAATCATCTTGTCCCTCAAGCCCTCAGCCTCCATAAGCTCAATAAGCTCAGTAAGGTTCTGGATATGCACGTCCTTCTGGGTAACGGTCTGTGAAACGAGGATGGCGTCAGCCTTGAGCTCAATTGCCTTAGCAAGGAACTCCTCATTAGGAACCTGGCTTCCGAGGTTGTAAGCCTCCACCATATCATATCTCTCAAGACCATAGTGGCCTGCATAACCCTTCATGTTCATGATGGCATCAATACCCACTGTATGGGCATCTGTACCTGTACTTGCACCAACAAGCACCAGTTTCCTGCCAATGTTCTCCTTGATGTACTCGTCACACTCATGCATGTCCATAGTGTTGCTCTCAACCTTAGGAACATAGATGTTTGAGTAATCAACTGTATGGGTAAGGTTACCGTAGCAGTTGAAGAATGTAAAGCCTGGAGTGAGCTCCTTTGCAAAAGCTACAAGAGGGTTCTCAAATCCCATCTTCTTCATAAGGAGTTTTGCAGCCTCCTCAGCCTCAGCCCCGTTAGGGACAGGAAGAGTAAAGCTCACCTGAACCTTACCGTCGTTCATTGTATCACCGTATGGCTTTACTTTAGCCAAATCTAGAGTCTGGTCAAAATCCTTTGCAGACATTGAATATAGTCCACCTGCCATTGTTATTTCCTCCCTTTCATTAAGTTAATAAATGGATTCATGTAGTTGGCACCCTTTTCAACAACGCCGTCAAGACCTTTACCGCCAACTCTGCTTCTCTTCACATCACCGAAGATACCTTTCTCAAGGGCATTGAACAATCCCTCTGATGTCATCTGCTCAAGAAGTGCAATTGCATTGTCAAGAACCTCTTTAGCCCTGTTCCTGATGATACCGCCCTCCTTGAACTCCATCTCGTCACCGATGCTCTTCATGTTGTTGAAGATGTATTTTGCATTCTCAATTGAGAGGAAACGGTCGCTCATGAATGGAGTGTGGATAGCCTCAGTAGGCATACCGAGAAGTTGCAGACCCTGGCTTGTCCAGATACCTATCATATTGAACAATGCATCCTGCAAGTGGCCCCTGAAGATGTTTCCTGTCATGAATTTTGTAGGAGGCATATATTTGAGCGGAGCCTTAGGGAAGATTTCACGTGCCATCTGTGCCTGTGCAAGCTCATAAAGGAAGCCGTTCTCAAGCATTGGGTCCATCTCAAATGCGTGTCCCAGACCCATCTGCTCCTCAGGAAGGCCTGCAAGCAATGCAAGCTGCTCGTTGATGAGGTCAGATGCAAGAACTGTATGTGCAGCCTCCACAGCATCAGCTGTAGTAAGGTAGTTGTCCTCACCTGTATTGATGATAACACCTGCAAAGCCGTTGATGATTCTTGACATGTACTGGTCAATCAATGTCCTCTGCATGTTGATGTCACGGAACAGGATACCGTAAAGGGCATCGTTCAACATCACATCAAGGCCCTCAAATGCACCCATGATTGCAATCTCCGGCATACAGAGGCCTGAACAGTAGTTACATACCCTGATGTATCTGCCAAGCTCCTCTCCCACCTTGTCCATTGCCTCACGCATGATCTTGAAGTTTGCCTGTGTAGCGTAGGTACCGCCGAATCCCTCAGTTGTAACACCGTAAGGAACGTAGTCCAACAAGCTCTGTCCGGTAGTTCTGATAACTGCAATGATGTCAGCACCCTGACGTGCGGCAGCCTCAGCCTGTACAACATCCTCATAGATGTTACCGGTAGCCACAATTACATACAGGTAAGGTTTAGGACCCTCGCCTATTGTATTGAGATAATTCTCCCTTCTCTCCCTTCTTGCCCTGATCTTTGCAATGCTTGAATCAATTACAGGCTGGAGGATATTGTCAAGGGCAGCCTTGTCAGCAACCTCTATTTTAGTAAGGTCCAAAGCGCCGGCAGCAACTTTCTCTGCCACCTCCTGTGGATTGAGCCCTGTATTCACCATTGCGTTTGCAATGTAGAAGAGGACACCCTCACCAAGGACACCTTTAGATTTAAGGTCATCTACAATAACGTTAGGAAGCGGAACCTGATTCTCATCAACTCCGTCAATTCCCATAAGTCTGCACAACGTACGCTCTACAGCTACAGTTGTCTTAGACTCAACAAAAGCTTGAACCTCATTGGCAATCTCCTGAGCCAACGACTTGGCATGTTCAACCTTTTTAAAATCCAATCCTAATTTACTCTGCATATAATAGTTATATTAGTTATTTAAGTTCTTTTTGGTACACTCTATCCACTGAGGATCAATACCCAGGCTCTCTGCAATGGCAATCGCCTCATGTGGCACCTCCCCGCAATGGGTCTGTTGTAGGGTATAGTCCATCACACCATTCACCAATCCCCTTACCCTGTATCTCTTTACCTTATCATTCAATATGTTATAATGTGTTGTAAGGACAAATCCCCCCTTCACGCTGCCAATCACATCCAGCAGCCCCTCCACAAGCGCAGTCCCTTCAACCGGGTTGGTAGTCCTTGCCGGCTCATCTATAAGGGCAAGGATACACCTTCCGTCCCTTATCTTCCTTATCACGGCATCAATTGCCATAATCTCACCGGCAAAAGAAGAGACACCCTTCACAATGCTCTGCTCATCACCTATGCAAAGCTGCACATCCTCCACAAGGTTCACGCAACAGTCATGCGCAGCTACCCCAAAACCGAACTGGGTTAGCAACTGGTTCAAAGCCAATGATTTCAGCACAACACTCTTGCCACCCATGTTTGCCCCTATAATGGTAATCGGCTCCTTCTCAAACGCTATGTCCACCGGATGGAACTCCCTCCCGGCCTCTGCCAGGACAGCCTTCACAGCCGGATTGAACATTCCGTTGTAGAAAGTCTCGCCATCTTCAACCACAACAGGAAAACACAGCCCCATCTTCCTCATCTGGGAAGCCTTTGCAATGAGGATATCCAAAAATGAAAGGTTCCTCAAGGCCAGAGCCAAATCAGATGCAAAAGCCTGCAGTCTTCCCGACAGATTCCCCCTTATTTCAAGCTCCAGGTCAGCATTCTTCTGCAGCAGTACTGCCAGTTCTGCCCTCTTTTCGTCGGGAAGCTCCTCCCCGTTCCCCTGAAGGGCCCTCATCTGTTTCCTCACCTCCCTCAATTCTTCTGAATATGAATCATATACATAGAATGATGGGATGTTGAGCCTATCGGGATCCAGAATCTCCACAACCTCTTCCAGGGCGGGCAATCCTACAGCCACAATGCGCTGCTGTTCCAAAAGCTGCCTCACCTCTCCCGAAACAATTGAAAGATACTTGATTTCAAAGAGCTCAATGTCATCCAGGACCACCCCGCTCTCAAGCCTGCCGATTGTTGTCTGTATATCCTTCAGGCACATCAGCTTGTTGGCTATCTGGGTACAGTCCTTGTCATAAATCTCATTAAGCCTGCGGTAATGGAAATCCAGTTCCCTCTTGGTCTGCATCATCTGGGATGCAAGCAGCATCTTCCTCCCGCATGGAGACATTATCTCCAGAGTATCAAACATATACCTGATGCCGCAATCAATATCAAGCGCAGACTTAAATGTCATAATTGTTCTTAACTATATCATAAACCGGAAGCCCTAAGGCATCCTGCAATTTTTCACACAAAATGTCACTATCCAGAACATAACCGTTTGGAGCAGTGGGGTTCACGCATACTGCAACAAGCTTGCTCTTCTGCAGAACCTTAATCTTTCCCCCTCTCGCACAAAAGATCCTGTAAGCCTGTTCACCCACAAAAATCTTTGTAAAGTCCTTCACCACAAGGGTCACCTCCTTCACATTCCTGGAATCCGCCACCAGATTCAGGAGTTTGTCAGTAAGTGCCCCTACTGTATAAATCAACTTCATGCCGGCAGTAATATCTGTCTTGAGCGAACTCAGGGCCAGCGCCGAAGTCAATTTAAAGTCAATTATATTCCCCTCAAAATCAACACCCCACACACCACTTTCAATATCGCACAAGGTATCCCTGCTCTCATCTTCAAGCTTCGGGAGCCCAATCATCTCCACCACAAACTTGGTCTTCTGCACCAATGTGTTTATGTTTGAAGAAAATGCCGCACCCGTAGAAAGCACCATTGCCTTGCTGATTGCCGGAGAGGCAGAACTGAGCCTGGAAATTGCCCCGTCAATGATTGTAAGGTCAATCCCGAACTTCTGCACCCCTGCAACCCATCTCCTCAATGATACTCCCGACGAAGGGCCGGAAATCAACGCCTTCCCCCCTACAGATACCTTTGCAGTAACAATCCTTCCCAAAGAACTTCTCTCATCTGTAATCTCAACCAGCTCACTCACAAGCCTTCTCTCCTTGTAATGGGCCTCTGCGGTTGAAAAATACATCCCTTCCCTCAAGAATATCTCAGGTTTCTTGGTTGAAGTAACCTGATCCTTGTTCTCTCCATCTATACCTATAGAGGTTACCGCCACTTTCTTCTGGTGCAGCGGTAACCTGTACAGGATATAGTTCAAACATTCTGTCTTGCCTACGTTCTTCTCCAAGCCCACAATGGACAAGCTGTCATACTTGAGGATCTCGTTGATGAATGGCATAGACAGAATATTTATATGCTATTTCTTGGATCTCTCCTTTCTGCTCAATACAGATGGCTCAATTGCCATGCCTCTGCCCTCAAGCAGTGAAGAAACGCCCTCAATAGACTTGCTCTTGTTAGCCTGGCAATACTGGCAGTTGCACTCGTTCTTGTAATCTGTAGGCTCTGTGTAAGTGGTAATTACACCCTCAAAGTTCCTGAGGACAACTTTACCTGGAGCCTGTGAGATAACGTACTGAGGCATAACCGGAGTCTTTCCGCCTCCACCAGGGGCATCAACTACGAATGTAGGCACTGCATAACCTGAAGTATGGCCTCTCAAGCCCTCAATGATCTCAATACCTTTAGATACTGGAGTACGGAAGTGCTCGATACCCATAGAAAGGTCGCACTGGTAGATGTAGTAAGGCCTTACCCTCATCTTAACCAACTCATGCATAAGTTTCTTCATGGTGTTCACACAGTCGTTCACACCTCTGAGGAGAACTGTCTGGTTACCGAGAGGAATACCTGCGTTTGCAAGTTTTGCACAAGCCTCTGCAGCCTCTTTGGTTACCTCCTGAGGATGGTTGAAGTGGGTGTTCAACCAGATTGGATGATATTTCTTGAGCATGTTTACAAGGTCATCTGTAATACGCTGAGGGCAAACTACAGGAGTCCTTGAGCCAATACGTACAATCTCAACGTGAGGAATCTGCCTCAAGCGTGAAATGATGTACTCAAGTCTCTCGTCGCTTACCATCAATGCATCACCACCTGAAAGGAGCACGTCACGAACCTGTGGAGTCTTTGCAATGTACTCAATAGCCCTGTCAATCCTCTCAATTGCGCTCTCACCGTCCTTCTGGCCTGCGAAACGTCTTCTGGTACAGTGGCGGCAATACATTGAACACATATCAGTGATAAGGAGCAATACCCTGTCAGGATATCTGTGGGTCAAGCCTGGTACAGGAGAATCCTCATCCTCGTGAAGAGGGTCAAGGAGGTCTGCAGGAGACTGGTAAGTCTCTTTACCTGTAGGTACAGCCTGCTTTCTTACAGGACACTCAGGGTTGTTAGGGTCAATCAGGCTTACATAGTAAGGGGTGATTGCCATTCTCAAGGTCTGAAGGGTCTTCTTCACACCCTCCTCCTCCTGTGGAGTGAGGGATACATATTTCTTCAGGTCCTCAAGAGTCTCAATTCTATTTTTAACCTGCCATTTCCAATCGTTCCACTGCTCGTCGGTAACGTTAGGGAACAGCTCATAGCGTCTTGATTCTGCCATTGTAATCTATTATTATTTGGTGACTAATGGTAATTATGCGTAAAGTTCAGTAAATATCTTTCTCAAAGCCTCACACTCCCTGAGCTCCTGAAGAGTAAACTCAGCGTGGCCCTTAGTATAACCGTTACCGATAATCATGTTAACGTCTGAACCGATACCCTCAGCGCCAAGAGCAGCCTTTGTAAAGCTTGTAGCCATAGAGAAGAAGTAAACTACACCGTCATCTTTAGTACAGAGGACAGCTGTCATCTCCTGGTCAGGAACGTTTACACAGTTGATTGTAACGTCAGCCATCTGGCCGTTTGTAAGTTTTGATACGAGCTCGTTAACCTGAACAGGAGTCATGCCGCCAACGCTCTCTACAACATCACAGAAGCCAAGCTCCTTGATACGCTGTGTACTTCTCTGTGAGTTTGTAAGACCGATAACCTTACCTGTTACACCAACACGTTTCTTGGCCTCATAGCAGCAAAGCATACCTGATTTACCGCCTGCACCAAGAATAACTACATTCTGGCCATACTGGCAAAGTTTTGCAGTCTGCGCAGGAGCACCGGCTACGTCAAGTGCAGACAATGCAAGCTTCTCTGGAAGATCATCCGGAATCTTAGCATAGATACCGCTCTCAAACAGGATAGCCTTACCTTTGATGTCAACCTGGTCTACGTCAGGACGGATCTCAATGATCTCATCAATCCTGAGTGGAGTAAGTGACAAAGAAACCAATGTAGCAATGCGGTCACCCTCTTTAAGGTCAATCTTGCCCTTAAGTGCGTCACCGATCTTCTCAACTTTACCGAGAAGCATACCACCTGAACCGGTACGGCGGTTACGGTGTTTGCCCTGCAGCTCTACGTTAAGGAACATCTCTTTCTTAACCTCCTCAAGGATCTGCTCCTCAGTAGCACCCTCACCTGCCTGCTGTTTTGCATAGTTGTGGATATCAGTGAAAGATGCAGAGTCAATATTAAGTGTCTGGACGTCAATCAGGATCTCGTTATCATAAATCTCGTCCATGTTGTTGTCAATCTTGTTGGCTGGCTGTGGAAGAACGCCAACTGGCTCAATCACGCGGTGAACACCGTATTTATTACCTTTTTTCATTTTATTTGTATTTTAAACTGTTATTTCCTTGGTTTCAGACCTAAAATCTCACGTGCCTCAGCAGAAGTTGCGACCTCTCTGCCCAACTCCTTTGCCATACGCACTACTTTAGCTACCATCTCGCCGTTTGATTTTGCAAGGACACCTTTCTCAATATAGATGCTGTCCTCAAAACCTACGCGGACGTTACCGCCCATTGCAATTGCAGCAGCTGCAAGGTTGAACTGGTGACGTCCGATACCTGTTGCTGTCCATGTTGAACCTGCAGGGATGCTGTTAACAAGCCAGCAAAGATTCTGGACAGTTGCAGGGGTACAGCCTGGAACGCCGAGCACGAAGTTGAACTGCATAGGGGCACCCGGTACCTGGCCCTTCTTGGCCATATTGAGGATAGTGTCAAGGTGACCCATCTCAAAGCACTCGTACTCAGGTTTGATATCGTTCTCAAGCATTCTCTTGCCGAATGCTCTCATGATAGGCATTGTATTCTCAAAAACATCGTCACCGAAGTTGCAGGTACCGCAATCCAAGGTAGCCATCTCAGGGAAAAGCTCGGTTGGCTGGAGACGCTCTTCAGCTGTCATGCCAACTGCACCTCCTGTTGAAGGGATAAGGATTACATCAGGACACTCCTTGTAGATTGCATCAATGCACTCCTTGAAGCGGGCCTTGCTCTGTGTAGGGGTACCGTCATCCTCACGCACGTGAAGGTGTACGATTGCTGCACCTGCATCAACTGCAGACTTTGCCTCACGTACAATCTCCTCTACTGTATAAGGAACTGCAGGGTTCTGCTCTTTGGTAACCTCTGCGCCACAAATTGCAGCTGTAATGATAAGTTTAGCCATATTATCCGTTATTTTTTATTTCTCTGACATTTAACTGGAACTACGCAGGTACCGCTTGCCTTACATACAAGTATTGGCTCCTCAAGTACATCAGCAGCTGAATCTGAAATATCAGGACGAGGTACAATAACTTTCTTGGCCTCAAAAACCATCTTTCTTGAAGAGTTGCCGGCAGAAACAATCTCTCCGGTAGCCTCAATATAGTCACCTGCATAAACAGGAGCCATGAACTCAACATTGTCATAAGCTTTAAACAAACCCTCATCACCGTCGTTGATGATAAGAAGCTCAGTGGCAACGTCACCGAAAAGGTTCAACATTCTTGCGCCGTCAACAAGGTTGCCGCCGTAATGAGCATCGTGGCAGCTCATCCTAACTCTAATCAAAGCTTTCTTTGTCATAGGAAAAGTATTTTAAATGTTTATTTTGAGTAAATGTAATCAACGAAGATTGCAGGTGTATGTACCTGCTCAGGAGCTATCTCCCCAACCTTCACAACTTTCTCGGCCTCTACAATCACAAGGTCTGCGGCAGTTGCCATAAGAGGGTTGAAGTTCTGTGTTGTACCTACATACACGAGGTTGCCTGCCTCATCAGCCAGTGTTGCGCCCAAAAGTGCCACATCAGCCTTGAGAGGTTTCTCCAAAAGATAATCCTTGCCGTCAATATTGATGACTGTCTTGCCCTCGGCAACTACAGTACCCAGACCGGTTGAAGTAAGCACTCCGCCAAGGCCTGCTCCTGCAGCCCTCACCCTCTCGGCCAGTGTACCCTGTGGGCTGAACTCTATCTCAAGCTCTCCGGAGTTCATCTGCTCACTGGTATTAGGGTTTGTTCCAATGTGCGAAACAATAACCTTTTTCACCTGTTTGTTTGTAATGAGCTTTCCGTGTGCCACATCTGCAAATGCGGTATCATTACAGATAAGGGTAAGATCCTTCACACCGCTTTTTGCCAATTCATCAAGAATTGCAATTGGACTACCGGCAGCCAAGAAACCGCCAACCATTACTGTCATGCCATCCTTTACCTTAGAAACGGCATCCTGCAAAGAAATTCTTTTGTTCATTATATTTTTTGTTAAAATTTTTACAAAAAAGCGCACTCACTTTACGGCTGTATTTACAGCAAGGCAAAATTAGGTAAATAAAATATCATTTCAAATAACAAACGTGTTATAAATTTAACAAAAATTTGAAATTTTAATTCCCAAATTTAAAGGATTATCTGTACATTTGTGTTGCTCTTTAAAAAAATTGCAACAACAAACATTAAAGAAATACCATGCTACTTACAAATCTTCTTCAGGCACAGGCTATTCCGGCAGATTCACTGAAAGAGCCGGCTGCTGTCATTGACCAGACCATCAAGACAATTATCCAGACTCCTGTTGACCAGCTGATATCAACCGGATTGGATTACGGCCTCAAGTTCGGGGTAAAGATACTCGCTGCCATACTCATCTACATTGTAGGAGCATGGCTGATAAGGAAAATCAAGAGACTGATAGGAAAGATATGCGAGAAAAGGAACCTTGACACCTCACTGTCCACATTCCTGCTTAGCTTCACAAGCATCTCCCTCTCCATCCTGCTCATCGTAACCACCATCAGTGTGCTTGGGGTTGACACAACATCCTTTGTAGCACTTCTTGCAGGTTCCGGTGTTGCAATAGGTATGGCATTGAGCGGAACGCTGCAGAACTTTTCCGGAGGAATAATGATCCTTGTATTCAAGCCGTTCAAGGTTGGCGACTTCATAGAAGCCCAGGGATACAGCGGAACAGTGACATCCATTGAGATTACCGCAACCCATATCAATACTCCCGACAACAAGAAGATTATCCTCCCTAATGGAGCCCTCTCAAACGGCACCATAAACAATTACTCAACTACAGGACTCAGGAGATGCGACTGGAACGTCTCTGTACCTTACGGGACAGACCTTGAAAAGGCAAAGGAGACAGGACTCGCTCTAATAAGGAAGCACAAGGCCGTTGTGAACGAGCCCGCAGCACCGCATGTATATCTCACAAGCTTTGAGGCCGGATATGTTGTACTCTCATTCAGGTCTTGGGTAAAAGTGGATGACTATTGGGATATCTTCTTTGAAATAAATGAGGAAATCTACAGGGAATTCCCTAAGAATGGCCTCAATGCCCCTATCCCAAAGATGGATATTACAGTAAAGAATGTATAACAAACAATTATCATACACACTATGGAATACACAAAACTTATAGTTGAGAAACAGGGGGCTGTGTGTGTTGTGAAGATCAACAACCCGCAGGCCATGAATGCCCTCAATACAACGGTTCTGGGCGAGCTTGATGCAGCCTTTACTGAAATTGAAGGTGACAATGAGCTTAAAGTTGTGATAATCACCGGGGAGGGAAGAGCCTTTGTTGCAGGGGCTGACATTTCCCAGATGAGCACCATGAATGCTACAGAAGGAAAGGCATTCGGAGAGCAGGGCGCTGCAGTGTTCAGGAAGATAGAGAAGCTTCCTATACCGGTAATTGCTGCCGTAAACGGCTTTGCACTCGGCGGAGGATGCGAGCTTGCAATGGCCTGTGACATCAGGATTGCTTCAGCAAAGGCCAAGTTCGGGCAGCCTGAGGTAGGCCTTGGCATCACTCCAGGTTTTTCAGGCACCCAGAGGCTTCCAAGAATTGTCGGGATGGGGATTGCAAAGGAGCTCATCTACACAGCTGACATAATTGACGCGGCTGAAGCATATAGGATTGGCCTTGTAAACAAGGTTGCAGAGCCTGAGGCACTTATGGATGAGGCCATGAAAATGGCAAACAAGATTGCCTCAAAAGCCCCTATAGCGGTAAGATACAGCAAGGAAGCCATAAATACAGGCATCCAGACAGACATTGATTCTGCCATTGCCATTGAGGCCAACCTCTTCGGACTCTGCTTTGCAAGCGAGGACCAGAAGGAGGGTATGGGCGCATTCCTCAAGAAAGAGGCACCTCAGTTCAAGAACAGATAAATCAACTTAAAACAGAAATATAAATTTTTTAAAAAGAAAAACACTATGAAAGTTGCAGTTGTAGGTAACGGTACAATGGGTAATGGTATTGCCCAGACTTTTGCAGTAGCCGGACATGACGTTATAATCAAGGGCCGTTCAGATGCTTCATTGGCTAAAGCCCATGCATCAATTGAGAAAAGCCTTGCAAGAATGGTTGAGAAAGGCAAGATGGAGGCAGCTGACAGGGATGCTACCCTTGCAAGAATCAAGGATACCAAAGTTTATGAGGATCTTGCTGACGTGGATCTCGTAGTTGAGGTAGTTGCTGAGGATATGGCTATCAAAGAGGAGATTTTCAAGACTTTGGACCATATCTGCAAACCTGAGGCTATCCTTGCCACCAATACATCTTCATTGTCAATCACTCAGGTTGCTTCTTACACAAACCGTCCTGAGAAGGTTATTGGAATGCACTTCTTCAACCCTGTTCCAATGATGAAGCTTGTTGAGGTAATCAAAGGCCAGCTCACTTCTGACGAGGTACACCAGACTGTAGTTGAGATTTCAAAACAGATTGGCAAGACCCCTGTTACAGTTAACGAGGCTCCTGGCTTTGTAGTAAACAGGATCCTTATCCCTATGGTAAACGAGGGTATCGGCATCCTTGCTGATGGCGTTGCTACCAAAGAGGAGATTGACGAGGCAATGAAACTTGGTGCAAACCACCCTATGGGTCCTTTGGCACTTGCAGACCTTATCGGCCTTGACGTATGCCTTGCAATCATGGAGGTTCTCTACAATGAGTTCGGTGACACCAAATACAGGCCTCATCCACTTCTCAGAAAGATGGTAAGGGCAAAACTTCTTGGAAGAAAGACCGGTGTAGGTTTCTACGATTACAGGAAATAAGCTTTTTTCATCGGGAAAAAGATACAAAGAAAGGGTTGGCACAACTGCCAGCCCTTTTTCTTTCCCACCCCGGCCGGGGTTTTATGCTCTTCTACAGATTATCCTTGCTTACAACAGGGTTTGCATAGATTGAGAGGAAAATCTCCCTCAATTCTTCCCTGTCAGCATCCATTTTCTGCAGTTTATGCTCCATATAGGCTGTGAACTCCTCCTTCTGCTGTGCAGAATACTCAGAGGCAAACCTGTCGGTTGAATTGAGCATATCGTATGCAATGTAGTTGTTCGGCCACAACTTGTAGTTGGCGTTTATCTTCCTGTCCATGGATGCACCCAGGGCCTTGAACCTCTCATTCTTGTCCAGGGCTGCCGCAGCATCTATCTCAGCAGCTGTTACAGGTTCGTTGAAAGCAATATGTATGTTTCCCTTAGGCTGCATTATACCGGTAAGGATGCTGTTGAGGTCCTCCCCTTCCGCCTTCACATATTTCTGCCTCCTGCTCACATATATCTCCATAGCCTTGAGGATGTCACACGGCTCAAACTCGTATGAAATGGATGCCGGCATGATATGCAGTTCCGAGAAATCCTTCACAAAATCGCCGCTGCCGCTCATGTCAAACATCTTGAGCACACCCTGTTCAGTCATGTCCGCACCATCTTTTGTACGTCCGTTCCTCTGGGCAATCCAGATTGAGCTCTCCTGGCTGGAAACACTGTATCTGATATATTCAGAAAGCTTCTTTGAGGTTGTGTACACCTCCCTTGGAGAAGTGCTCCTCACAACCTTTATCATCTTGTTGGAACGGGTGATGTCCTCTATGAATGAAGAGGTTATCAGGTTGTCTCCCACCGCTATCTCTGTTGTCTGCGCTCCACATCTGTACAAAATCAGCTGTATAATGGCAGAATCAAGCACTATATCCCTGTGGTTTGAAACTATCAGATACTTCTTCCCTCCCATGAAATGCTCCTGACCGCTGCAGGTAACCTCCTTTGCCGTATCTGCAAGGATCTTTGCCACAATTGCCGACATAACCCTCACCTGGAAATCCTCTTTGGAGTGGCATGAGAGCAACAGTGCCTTGAACTGGGACACATCCTGCCCCGGAAAGAGATACTGGGCCACGTTCACGAAAAGGGGATTTGCAACAATCCTCTCCAGAGCCGGATGCACTTCCGCATCGTTATATGGTCTGATATCATCAAATTTATTTGAATCCATAATATATTTTAAGTAGGTATGTTTCAGGCAAAGTTAAGAACTAAAAATCAAAAGTACAATTAAAGGACCCGCCTCTTGAGACAGTAATATTGCGATACTATTGAAACTGAGTATATTACAGCAAGCAACATTATTACACCCAACGAACCTGCCGTGAGTGCGGAATAGAGCAGATACAGGAAATGTACACCCAACAGCACAGTTAGTGAAGTTGAGATGAGGTACATCCATTTGAAGTTCCTTGCAATGCTGAAAAACAGCGCAATGGATGATGTTGCAAGGGGCAGTGAAAGGAAGAAGGATTCACCGTATGCAACCAGCAGCGCCAGTGATGAAACCATTAGGAGAATATTTACACCCAGGAGCATTTTCCACGCATAGAAACGGTCCCTCCTCTCCTGCAGGCGGCAGAAGACCAGTATCCACACAACCAGCACCATAAGCATTGTCAGGGCCATGTAGTTGTCGTAGTCCACATACTTGAGGTCCAGGAAGCTGAACTCCAGTCCGCTATGCAGTGCCGCAATGTATGCCGCAGCGGTTCCCAGCACAAATGCTCCGGCCGCAAAGGTAAGGATATGCCTGATGGCCCTTAAAATTCCTTTGAATCCAAGCATCTTGTATTTCACATATACGTGCAGGACAAACAGGAAGAGGGCACTGATAAGGATATTCAGCACCAGATGACCGCCTTTTGAAAAGGCAAATAGCCCCAGGACCGGAAGGGTGAAGAAGACCACATCCCCCTCCTCCTCCAACGCATCATGCGCAGAATATTTTGCATTGACAAGATACTCATGTATAATAGGTTGCAACTGTTCTCCATAATGCTGGATGGAAGGAAGTGATATATTGGAGCAGTTGTCCAGATCCGTATGGTAGAACTTGAGGTTGTCTATTACGGCAAAGTTCATCCCCGGAATGGAGTCCTTCACAACCGAAAAATCCGTATCGTTGGGCAGGAACCTGTACACAACGGATGTCAATGACATTCCCGACGGCTTTCCTGCATGGGAATACAGCTCCAAGAGCTTCCCGTTCCCTGGAGAGGTCTCAAACAGCAGGGCAGGCCCTTTCACTCCCCTCGCCTCTACGTTCACCACAAGGTTCACCCCCTCAAAAATGTGGCGGTCCCTCTCCCATGCGCTCCTCATCCCATCCAGCTCATGCTCCTCAGCATCAGTGAAAAGCACCTTTATTCCCTGTTTCCACTCATTCCTGTATCCCAGGGCGAGGGAAACGCTCTCCAGAATCACTCCAAGCCCATATCCGTCATCAGCAGCCCCGTATGAAAAGACCGTATCCCCCTTCACCACCTGCCTGTACCTGGAATCATAATGGGCCACAAGGAGAATATAGCCTGGCTGCAGGGAAGAAGAATCTGTGGAAGCAGGACTGAATGTTGAATAAATGTTCGAATAAGAAAATTTACCTCCTATTTTGCTTGGAATAGTATCATAATCAAGAATTTGGGTATCACCACCCATCTGCTCCAGCCTGTGAAACAGATAATCCCGGAGAACTTTTCTCTCTTTCGGGTGTTGTATAGAGTGAGGCTCCTTGCCAATGACCCTTATATCGTCAGAAACCCTCAGGGGAGAGAAATCCTGGGAGTCTCTGCCGTTTATGTTGCGCTGGGGCACTATCTCCAGGGCAACAAGGACAGCAAGGGCAGTACAGATGTAAAAAGCTAATGTCTTGTATAAATTTCTAACTTCCACAGGAATATTTTTACAATTAGATTTTTTACCTTTACAAAGATAAGAAAATAAGATGTATAAAACTGCTTCACCATACGTCAAAGAACTCTTGAAAGGGGAAATAGAGTGGCTCCCCTTCTCCCTGGATACGCTCAGGAGGTCAATAAGGGAGAACAGGCCCATTTTTGTACATATAGGGAACATCTCCAATATCCGCAAGCGCAAAGAGGCATTTGAACTCTTTAAAAACAAGGATGTTATAGAAATCATCAGCAAAAACTTCACGGCAGTGGCCCTGGATACGGAAGATGTCCCGGAGGCCTACCTCATAGGGATGGACCTCCTTCTTATCAACGAGCAGAAGATATCTGAGCATATAAACATCTTCTCACTCCCCGGAATCAAGCCGGTAACATGCTTTTCAAGCCTGGATCCCGACGATTTCCTCTACATAGCCAACAATATAGTGATATCATTTGAGGACCACAGGGAGAAGCTGGAGCAGGCCAGCAGATTCCTCACAAGGAGGCTCAGGTTCTCAGGGATTGTAACCGAGAGGGAAAAGCCCAAGAACATATCCCCCAAACTGCTGCATGCCTACATAAAGAGCTGGTCCACAAGATTTTTGGACAAAGAGAACAAATACAGGAGGGAACCTTATACCATTACCGCCAGGAACCTCCACTTCATACTGGAATATGCCTGGAGATTCCAGATAAAGGAGTATCTGGAATACATAGACGAGACCCTCACCCACCTCTACTACTCTGCAATGTTCGACCCTATAGACGGAGGCATATTCAGGGAAGCCGAGGACTACACCTTCACACACCCCACATTTGAGAAGAACATCTACCAGAACGCCAATGCCGCCATACTCTTCTCCACAGCCCATAAATACCTGAAAAGGAGGATATTCAAGGAGGCAGCAGAGCGCATAGTACATTTTCTTGAAAGCCAGATGCTCATTCCAGGGAAAGGCTATATGACATACATGACCCTCAACAGGCTTCCACTCGAATCTGCATACTACAAATACTCCCTGGCAGAACTCAGGCAGGCTTTTCCGTTGAAATACAAGTCAATAGCTACCAGATTGGGAATGGACACCTCCATGGAGAGCTCAGCATACCAGAACATCAGCAATACCCCGAAATACTGGGAAATACTTCCTTCCGAGCTGGAAACCCTCAAAAGGATAAGATACGGCAGGAAAAGCGAGGTGATTTATGACAAGAGGGTAATGACCGGCTACAACTGCAGGGCAGCCGTTGCATTCTGTACACTGGCCCGCAACAGCAGGAAAGGGGAAAGGGAGGCCTATATCCAGATGGCAAAAGAGATAATTGACAACATCCTGAGATACCAGAGGAAGGGAAAAATCAACCTCTACAAATACATCAGCTCAACAAAGGTAGAATACTCTACATCAGACCTGTATGACTACTCCCTGTTCCTCAATTGCGTGCTGCATTGCCATGCCCTCACAAAGGATGACAAGTATATGGGACTGGCAAAGACATATACCGCATACATAATCTTCAACCATTTCCAGCCATCTACAGGGATGTTTACAAAAACTGCCAGATATGAGCCGAGGATACCGGTAAAGAGATCCCCTGTAATAGACTACAACACCCTCTCTTCAAACTCCATAATGGCAGACAACCTCCTGATGCTGCACAAGATGACAGGAGGGAACGACATCTACATCAGAACTTTCAAACAGCAGATATATAATATTGAACCACAGTTAATTGGAAGCGGGCCATTCATGACCGGATGGGGCATGCAGGTACTCAACTGGCTTACAGAAGAGCCGCTACTCCCCGCGGAATAGCAGCGAACTGTCGCCATAGCTGAGGAACCTGAAGCCGTTATCCATGGCATATTTGTAAACATTCTTCCAGTTTTCACCGATAAATGCCGAAATAAGCAGCAGCAGAGTGCTCTGGGGCTGGTGGAAATTAGTCACGAGTACATCCACAACGCGGAATTTATACGAAGGGACTATTATTATCCCTGTCCTGGCCACCAATTTGTCCAATCCTTTTCGTTCCATATAGTCCAGAAGAGCCCCCACAGACTCCTTCAGGGTGTAGCTGTACTCCTTCTCATACGGCTCCCATTGGCGTACAGCCACAGGGGCGCCATTCTCAATGCACTGCACACCCAAGAAGTAGAGGGATTCCAGGGTACGGGTAGAGGTGGTGCCCACCGAGATTACCTTTTGCCCATCCTTTAACTCCTTAAGCTTCAATAAAAAAGACTTGGTTACCTCAAACGGTTCTGTATGCATCTTGTGGTCTGCAATATACTCGCTCTTCACAGGGACAAAAGTACCTGCTCCCACATGCAGGCACACCTGCTCACGGTCAATTCCCTTACCGCTGAGCCCCTCAAGTACCGCATCAGTAAAATGCAGCCCTGCAGTAGGTGCCGCAACAGAGCCCTTGATCTGGGCATATAGTGTCTGATAACGCTCATAGTCAAGGGCTTCAGTATCCCTGTTCAGATATGGAGGGATAGGAATCCTGCCACATATATCCAAAACTTCCGAGAATGAGAGGCCTCCGTCCCACTTGAACCTCACCACGGATCCGTTGTTGTCTCCCTTATGGAGCAGTTCTGCACGCAGATTGAGCGCAAAAGCCTCCTTGTCATCCTCTCCACAGATGAAATTAATGTCCCCGGACTTCCATTTTCTGGCATTTCCTATCACAACATTCCAGCAGCAGCCCCCTGTAGAGGCAAAAGACAGGGCATAATCATTGGGTTCAACAGGTTCCAGACAGAAAATTTCAATCACGGCACCTGTCTCTTTCCTGAAAAGAAGCCTCGCAGGGACAACTTTTGTATTGTTGAATACCATCAGCGAATTCTCGGGAAGGAAAGAGGGCAGGGAAGAAAAGACATCTTCCGCTATGCCGTTACCTTTATATATAAGAAGCTTTGAAGAGTCACGTTTCTCCAAAGGATATTTTGCGATCCTCTCATCAGGCAAAATATACGAGTAATCTTGAATCTTAATTTTAGGCTCCACAATCGATTATTTTGTGCAAAGGTATATAAATGTACCTCAAACTGAAAATAATTGAAATTTGAGATTTTGTTCACTTTTGTAAATTACATTTTTAAATCACTCTGATTATTTTTGTAACCCAAACGGATACCCAGGCAATCGTTACCGTTTCAAGGCATTCCACCGGGTTATAACCTTTTTTTATTTTTAGTGTTTTAAGTTTTTATAGTATTCTATATCTGTTAGTTGCACATTTTTATTAAAGTTGCATTTTAGGTGGAAAAGTACCCTTTTGGTGCAAAAAACGGCAAAAAGAGGTTAAAAGAGTTCTGTTTTAATGTTTATATCATTGTTTACCAGCTATTTACAACTTATTACATATTGCATTTGTTCAAATAAATCAATTCACCCTTAATACCCTGTATTATGGACGGTTGTATTGATTTTTGTAAAAACTGTGTACAAAACTAAATTTTCAACATCCGTTATTTTTGTAAAGTTTTTTGCTTACATTTGTATCCGTTAGATTTTACATTTATGAATAACCGTTTACAGCAATTTTTGGAGCTTGAAAACATCACTCCGGCACGTCTTGCAGACACTCTTGGGGTGCAGCGCTCCGGACTGTCACATATTCTGTCGGGAAGAAACAAGCCGGGGTTTGAATTCCTCACCAAGCTGCTCACCAAATTTCCCCATATAAATTCGGAGTGGCTGCTGATGGGAAAAGGGAAACCATACAAGGAGATGATGGCCTCCCAAAACGGCACCTCTCCTCTCCCATCTTCCCAAAAATCCGGATACGGCCAAAACGGAAATTCCGCATCTTCAGAATTCGGGCAGAAGAAATATCAGTACGATAGTATACTATATGATAGTATACAGAATAGTGGTATACCTTATAATAGTATACAAGGAAACAGCGTACAGAGTAATGGTATACAATATGAGGGTATACAGGGAGACATTGCCACCAATTCAGGCGGTTCAACTGCAATTTTTCCAGAATCCCCAGATGCCCAGGAGAGCCATAATGGCGCAAACTCTTCTGGTATTCAGGGATTTACACCGGATTACACCGGTTCTGAACCCTCTGAGAATTGCGTAAACGGGCAATCCAAGCCCTTTGCCGGCAAAAAAAAGAGTATAAAAAGGGTTATTGTCTTCTATAGCGACGGAAGTTTTGAGGAGTTGTTTCCCCATATTGGATAATTTGTGCTAAATTTGTGTTTTACGGATTTGACACCTTATTATATATAATATGTACAAACTTATCAGACCTATAATCTTTTTCCTGTTCAATGGAGAGCAGGCTCATAACCTTACTGTAAAACTTCTTAAGTTCGCCCATTGCATTCCAGGGATGGGCTGGATCCTCAGGACAATATTCTGTTACAGGAACCCCAAGCTGGAGAGGGAAGTGTTCGGCATAAAATTCAAGAACCCCGTGGGACTCGCTGCCGGTTTTGACAAGAACGGAAACTGCTACAACGAACTCTCAAGCCTCGGATTCGGCTTTGTGGAGATAGGATCAATCACTCCGGAGCCCCAGCCGGGCAATGCCAAGCCGAGATGCTTCAGGCTCCCTAAGGACAAGGCAATAATCAACAGGTTCGGAATCAACAACAACGGTGTGAAATATACCGTTGAATATATCAAGAAGCACCATCCCAAATGTGTGATTGGCGCCAGCTTGAGCAAATGCACCAAATCATCAAATGAGGATGCCCCTAAGGATCTTGAGAGATCATTCGCAATCCTGTACGATTTTGTGGATTATTTTGCGCTCAACGTATCATGCCCAAATGTAAAAAATCTCTGCCAGCTACAGGATATAGGCTTCCTCTCTGAGATTATTGACAAGCTCCTCACTCTCAGAAGGTTCTATGACGATTACCGCCCTATCCTGCTCAAGGTTTCACCGGATATTCCGGAGAGCCAGCTTGATGAGATAATTGATCTTGTGCTGGTTTCAGGGCTCGACGGCGTAATTGCCACAAATACCACCCAGAGCCGTGAGGGGCTGAAGACAAGCAAGGAAGAGGTGAATGCAATAGGCAACGGCGGACTAAGCGGTGCACCTCTGTTTGAGAGGAGCCTTGAGAGGGTGAAATATATCCACAAAAAGACTGAAGGCCAGCTCCCTATCATTGCAGTTGGCGGAATCATGACACCTGAGCAGGCCCACCAGATGCTTCAGGCCGGTGCATCACTGGTACAGATATATTCCGGATTCATCTACAACGGACCTGGTTTTGTGAAGGACATCAACAAGTATCTTGCTAAAAAACTGAAATAATGGTAACGGCAACAATATGCACAATAGGCGATGAAATACTCATAGGCCAGATTGTGGATACCAATTCATCCAAAATCTCCACCGCACTAAACTCAATTGGCGTAAAGGTGGTTTCTATGGTTTCAACTTCAGATACTGAGGAGGATATCATAAATACGGTAGAGAATGCCTTGAAGACCAGTAATGTAGTGGTAATTACAGGCGGTCTTGGCCCTACAAAGGATGACATCACAAAGAAGACGCTCGGCAAGCTTACAGGGGCCACAGCGGATGTGGAGAGCAAGGAGCAGCTGGAGATTATCACCAGAATCCTCTCTGCAAGGGGAATGGTTCCCCTCAGCCCGCTCAACAAGGCCCAGGCCCTGGTTCCCGACAGCTGCAAAGTGATTCCTAATGAATTCGGTACAGCCCCATGCATGGAGTTTGAGATACCGCAGGAGAGATATGGGCACCCTGCCCTGATGTTCTCCCTGCCTGGAGTGCCGTTTGAGGCTGAGGCTGCAATACCAAAGGTCCTGGAATCCATCCAGGCCCACTTCCAGTTGGAAAAGATATTCCACAAGACCATATGCACCTTCGGGATACCTGAATCCACACTTGCCCAGCAAATTGAACAATGGGAAGACAACCTTCCTGAGAACATACACCTCGCCTACCTGCCAAATCCCGTACTGGGAGTAAGGCTGAGGCTCTCCATATATGGAGTGGATGAGCAGCAGGGGTTGAAGGAACTCGCTGAAAACCAGGCATCACTAAAGGAGATTATAGGTGATGCAATTTATGGTGAGGGAACTGATTCCCTGCAGAAAGTCATCGGGAATATGCTTAAGGAGAAGGGGCAGACCGTGGGTGTTGCAGAATCCTGCACAGGCGGTTTCCTTGCCTCCCTGTTCACCTCTCAGCCAGGCTCTTCCGCCTATTTCTACGGAGGTATCATTTCATACGACAACAGCGTAAAGACCAATACTTTGGGTGTGGAGAAAGAGGTAATTGAAAAATATGGTGCGGTAAGCCGGGAATGCGCGGAGCAGATGGCTACCGGGGCTAGAAGGGTACTTGGGACCGATTATGCAATTGCCACAACCGGCATTGCAGGCCCTGATGGCGGTACACCTGAGAAACCTGCCGGAACCGTATGGGTGGCAGTGGCAACCCCACAGGAAACCATAAGCCGCAGATTCTCCTTCAACAGCACCCGCAGGAACATAAACATTGAGCGCTTTGCCTCCAATGCCTTGAACATGCTGAGATTACAACTTAATAAACAATAAACACTATGAATTTCAAAAACATGGTCTGCATGCTTGCAGCCGCAACAACTATGGGAACCATGATTTCTTGTTCAAGCCCCGCCCCTACCAAGGATGAGATTGCAGTGGCAAAACTGGATTCTCTATTTACTGAAAGATACTCGCCACAACCTAATCCAGGCGGTACAGTACTTATCATGAAAGGTGACTCTGTGCTCTATGAGAACAGCTGGGGAATTGCAGACACCGAGCTCAACACAAAGATTGACGGAAACACCTTCTTCAACATTGCATCAGTATCAAAACAGTTTACCGCTGTAGCAATCATGAAGCTCCACGAGGAGGGCAAGCTTGACATCTACAAGAGCATCTACGATGTAAGTCCAAGCGTGAACAAGTTCCTTCCAAAGAAGAAAAAACCATTCTCAGACATCACTGTAAAGGACCTTATGGCCCACTCTTCAGGTATTCCCGACAGCAGGCCACGTACAGACCGCAACTTCATGCTCACAGCTACCGACATGGAGTCATTGCAGTATATGAAGGACCTCAAGGAGCTCAACTTTGAGCCAGGTACACAATATGAGTACATGAACCCTACATTCCAGCTTCTCTATATCATGATTGAGGCAGCCAGCGGAATGCCTTTTGAGCAGTATATGAGGGAGATGATCTTCACCCCTGCAGGTATGGAGGAGACACTTTACTTCCAGGCAGACAGGGAGATCCCAAGAATGGCCCACGGTTATGTTGCTGAGGATGATGACGCACCTGCAGAGACAAAACAGTTCCGCCAGTACGACTACGGCGAGGAGACATTCTTTGCAACCAAGGCAGACGGCGGCATCTACACCTCTACCCACGAGTTCGTACAGTGGGAGAAAGCCCTCAGGAACAACCTTTTCATGACTCCTGCAATGACTGCTGAGGCCCACGGTCCTGTAACAAAGATTACCGGCAGCACATTCAGCTCATACCAGAACAGGCCTAACACCTCATACGGCTACGGCTGGTTCATTGAGGACAATCCGGGCATGCCAAGAAAAGTTTACCACACCGGTGACAACGGCGGATTCCAGATTTACGCAGGCCGCTTCCCAGAGAAAGAGGTGCTTATGCTCGTATTTGAGAACCGCAACGACCACAGCCGCTGGGCAATGGTTGAGAAGCTTGATGCAATTGCAAAAGAGGCCGGCTGGCTGGACTAGTCCCCTCCTGCCCTTTCTGAATAAGATTGGCTGACAAATCACAAGAGGGTGACTCAAAAGGTGGAAATTTAAGGCTTGCGCAGGTGAGGAAACCGGAGTTTACTTAGGTAAATGAGGATTTCCGAGGCAAGCGTAACGCAAAATTTACCCTTTTGAGTCACCCTCTTTCGTTTAAAGCATCTTCTCCAGTTCACTTACTGGTATCCCCAGTAGCTTCATCTTGCGGGCCACAAGAGGGAGCTCATTCTCCAGGAACTCGGACCTCTGCATCTGAAGGATTCTGGCAGGGGCGTCGGAAGCAACGAAATACCCTATTCCCCTCTTGTTGTAGATAATCTCCATTCCCTGCAGGTGTTCATATACCCTGGCAATGGTGTTGGGGTTCACTCCCAGAGAAACTCCCAGTTCACGGACGGAAAGGATACGTTCGTCGGGAAGATATTCTCCCGATAGGATTTTCTCACAGATTGAATCTGCAATCTGGAGGTAAATGGGTTTGTTCTGATTGAAATCCATAAGCGCCTCCCGTTATGAAATTTGAATTTTCCTTATTCTGAGGTATGCCAATGCATATAGAACTAAGGTTGCAGTCAGATAAACTATTCTGGTAAGGTTTACAAATCCGCTGAGCCTTGATTCCATTTTCTCTGCATCAGCACCCATTTCTATAAGTTCCTCAAACATGCTCCAACTTGCAGCGGAACTCCACAGCAATGTAACAGCAAGAACGCACAGGATTGTCTTGCTCATGGCCCCCTTCCTGAAAAGGAGATTGCCATAAAGGGACGTACTTACAGCGCAGAAAACTGCAAGGGATATCTGGGAAAGTTCCAGATTATGCAATGATATGAAACCTGCGTATGTATCCTTGAATACAAGCACCAGCAGGGAATCAAGCAGCCAGCTGCAGAGCAGATATGCAACAGGAACCAGTACAACTGTTACCAGGAACATGCCGGCAAATTTCTCCAATGAAGAAGCGGGCAGCATAAGGAATTCTGTCCCTTTCTTTTTGCCGTTTATCTTGGAGTAAATGGCAAAAGGTGCATAGAATGCGCAGAAAAACAGCAGCGCCTGCATTAATCCGGCTCTGGAATCTATTGAAAATGAGCCATTGAAATCAAACATAAAATGTACTATATGTACAACTACAAGCAAAACGGCAAAGGTAGGGAAGAATGCAGGTACCCTGAACTTAAGGTCATACTTCAACACCTTAAGGAATCTCTCAAATGAAAATATATTGTTGTCCATAACTCTCTATTTATTGGTGAACATATCCTTGAACAAAGCCTTGTTTACCAGGGCGCAATTGAAAAGCACCTCCAGGTCAACCGGAGTCTCGGCACCTGTAAAGTTCTGCCTTACTGTAAAGTATCCCCTCAAGTCCTGCTGGCTGTAAAGGGCCCCGGAATCCTTCTGCGGCTCAATTGAGAAGGAAAGCTTCTCTGTTATCTCTCCAATTGAGGCATTGAGCAGGATACCCTCGCGGTCCATTATGATGATAGGGTCAATCACATTTTCCAGGTCCTTCACCTGATGGGTTGAGATGATGATGAGCTGCTCATCTGAAGCGTTCTCAGCTATAAGCCTTCTCAGAAGTGCCTTTGAAGGGATATCCAGTCCGTTGCTCGGCTCGTCCATCAGCAGCACCCTGGTCTGCAGCGACAATGCCACCGCAATTATCGCCTTCTTCTGCTGCCCGTGGGAAAGCTTTGTAAACCTGGCTTTTGGATTCACGCCAAACTCACTGAGGATATTGTAGAACCTGTCGGAAGAAAAATTGGGATAAAACTCACCCAGCTGCAGGGCATATTTCTCCACCTGGATATTGCTGCCCTGAAAATCCTCCGGCACATAATAAATATCCTGCAGGAAAGAGGGATTCCTCCTGTAAGGCACCTCCCCTGCAACAGTACAATCACCACCCTCTACCTTCAATAATCCCGACAAAATCTTCAGCAGGGTTGACTTTCCAACCCCATTCTCCCCCAGAAGACCATAAATCCTCCCCTGGTGCAGCTCCATACATACGTTATTGAACACCTTGTGCTTCCCGTATGAAAAACTCACATCCTTGATTGTAATCATATCCATCTTCTTTATTAGTGCATTAGTTATCTATTACACTACAAAGGTAAGAAGATTTTATTATGATGCAAGAGGCATGTAAAAAAAATCCACCCCGGCGGGTGGATTTTATATTCCTGCCAGACTCTACAGCACCTTATGGAAGGTATAGGAGTTTGCCTGGGCGGTAGGCATGATTACCATATCATTGATGTTCACATGTGGCGGGCATTTTACCATATAGAGGATTGCATCTGCCACATCAAGGGCTGTAAGCGGGGTGAATCCCTTATATACGTTGTCTGCGCGCTCCACATCCCCCTTGAAACGGACAATAGAGAATTCTGTCTCCACTGCCCCGGGGCAAATCTGTGAAACCCTGATGCCGTATGGGAGCAGATCTATCCTCATACCCTTTGTAAGGGCATCCACAGCATGTTTGGTGGCGCAATATACATTTCCGTTGGCGTAGGCCTCCTTGCCGGCAATTGAACACAAATTAATGATATGTCCCTTGCCCTGAGCCTTCATATAGTTGGAAACCAAACGGGTAACATAGAGGAGCCCCTTCACGTTGGTATCAATCATCCTCTCCCAGTCATCCACAACACCGTCCTGCACAGGGTTGAGTCCCACTGCCAGTCCGGCATTGTTCACAAGTACATCTATTGTCTTCCATTCATCGGGAAGAGAGCCCAGATTGGCCTCCACCTCTGCCTGTGAACGTACATCAAACACCAACGGAAGCACCTTCACTCCGCATTCCCCCTGCAAGGTATCTGCCACCTGCCGGAGCCTTTCCCCGCGGCGGCCTGTAATTATGAGGTCATACCCCTCCTTTGCCAGGAGAAGCGCCGTTGCCTCCCCTATTCCCGATGTTGCACCGGTAACCAAAGCTATCTTTGCCATATTATAATGTATATGCAATATTCTCTACAGCGTTCATAACCCTCAAGAAATTCTCTCCAAGGATGCACTTGATATCCTCATCAGAGTAGCCTCTCAGCTTCAATTCCTCAGTGATTACGCCAAACTTTGAAGAATCCTCCAATCCTGCAGGAGGTGACTCAATGCCGTCAAAATCAGAGCCCAAACCTACGTGTTTCACACCTACAAGCTTAACCACGTGGTCTATGTGGTCAACCAGCAGCTTGTAAGATGGCCTTGGGGTTGAATACAATGCCCCGTGGGCCTTCTCATATCTCTCCTTGCGGCGTTTGCAGCGTGGGTGGAGCTGATAGTCAATCAGGGCCTCATCAAACTCGTCACAAAGATGACCTGCAACCTTTGAATACTCAGGATCTATGAATGAAGAGTAGAAGTTTATCTGTATAACACCGCCAGCTGCAGCCAGATCCTTTATCATCTGGTCTGTCATATTGCGCGGATGGTTGCACAGGGCCCTGCAGCACGAGTGGGTTGCAACTATAGGGGCCTTTGAATATTTCAGGCAGTCATAGAAACTCTCATCTGAAAGGTGCGACACGTCAATCATCATGCCCAACCTGTTCATAACCTCAATCACCTGCTTGCCGAACGGGCTCACACCACCCCACCTCTTCTCCTTAGGGGCACATGAATCACAAATCTCATTGTTCCCGGCATGGGTAAGTGTCATATATCTCACACCCATCTTGTAGAAAAGCTTCAGCAATGAAAGGTCCTTCTGTATTGGAGAACCGTTCTCAAGACCGATGAATATGGCAGTCCTCCCCTGGGCCTTCAGTTCACGGGCCTCACGCACTGTAGTTGCCAGTCCAACCTTCTTGGGGTTCTCATCAATCACCTCGTGGGTAAGGGCAATAAGTTGCAGGGCACGGCGTGTAGCCTCATCGGGAGAAAGGGAATTTGAAGTGTAGGCGGCAAAGAATACACCGTCTACCCCACCCTCCTTCAGGCGGTCAAAATCAATATGTCCAAGTTTCCTCCTCTTTGAGACATCCTGTCCCCTGATAATTGCAAGAGGGGTATCACAATGTGAATCAAGCACAAAGGCTTCCTTATGAAGTTCTGCTGCTGTCATAATATATATTTTTAATAAATTTGGAACCCGGTGACCGGGTAGTTACCCGTGTACTGAGTGGTTACCCGGTAACCGGATGTCAACAAATTTACAAATATTTTTTGCATATACTGCAACAAACGGAAAAACCCGCCGTCTTATAAGTGAAAAACAGAGGGAATGAACCGGCTTACAGACATAAAGGAGATATACAGGATATATTCGCAGCAGCTCTACTTCACGGCCCTGCGCATCACCGGAAACAGTTTTGACGCTGAGGAGGTGATGCAGGATACAATCCTCAAGTGGTATTCTTTCCCACAGAAGGAGGGCATAGAGAAGATTGGGAGCTGGCTCAAGAGCGTATGCATCCGCAAGTCTCTGGACAAGCTGAGGGAAAAGCACCGCACAAAGGAGTTCCTTCAGGAGTACAAAGAGGAAGCGGCGCTCCCGCCTGAAACCAAAAACCTGCAGTACTCGGTTGAAGAGATTAGGAAAGCCCTTCTCCTGCTTCCCGACAACTACCGTACAATCCTCTCCCTCCACCTCTTTGAGGGGTATGACTACCAGGAGATTGAGCAGATAACCGGGACAAAGGAGGCAACACTGAGGAGCCTCTACAAGAGGGCAAAAGAGAAGCTTGCAGCAACAATACAGGAAAATAAAGGAGCATAAAATGGAAAACTTGGAAAAATATATACAGGACAATCTGGAGCAGTTTGACTGCGGAGAGATGCCACAAGGTCATCAGGAACGCTTCCTGGCAAAACTTGGGGAACTCCAGGCCCAGGAGGAGAAGATGGCAGCCGCAAGGCCGCGCCGCCTGTTCACCCGCAGGAGCCTCTTTACAGCCTCAGCCGCCGCAGCGGCAATAATAATTGCCCTGTTCGCAACCCTCCAGCCCCATGAAAGCGGGGACAATTACATAATTGGAATCCAGGAACTGGCACAGGAGATGTATATGGAGGAGGCTGAAATCCTGCAGATGCTCCCTGAAGATGAACACATGATGATAAACTCGGTGAAATCAATAACCCAGGAGGCAATCCCCCTCACCGAGCAGCTTCCCGACGAACTCTCCCCTGAAAAGAGGGCAGAAATCCTGAGGGAGTACTACAAGGCCAAGACAGCAGGACTTAAAAGGATAAAGACACTTTATGCGCAGAGTGACCAGATAATTGATTAACAAACTAAAAACTGAACAGATATGAAGAGATTCTTCCTTTCATTGGCAATTATTGCAGCAGCAGCGTTCACTGCATTTGCCCAGAACACTCTCACCAAAGAGTACAGCTTTGGAAAGATAACCAGCATTGACGCAGGGTCAGTCTATGATATCATAGCCACCCAAGGCAATTCGGGAAAAGTAAAGATTGTATATGATGAATATTTCAAGGACAGGCTCATAGTAAAATACTACAACGGAAAGCTTGAACTGGGACTTGAATCCACAAAAATCAAGAACAAGAACAACGTTGAAGGAATTAAAGTATACCTTCAGATGCCTACAATTGAGGAACTTGATTTGAGCGGAGCATCATCCTTCAAGGCCTCAGGAAGCTTCAGGACTGATGAACTGGAACTGGACTTGAGCGGAGCTTCATCTGTAAAGGGGCTTGAAATAAGCGGGAGGGAGCTTTCAATGGACTGCAGCGGAGCAAGCTCACTTTCAATTACAGGAGACTTCAATACCGTGGAAGCAGACATTTCAGGTGCTTCAAATGTAACCCTTAACGGAAACAGCAGCCAGCTGGAAGGTGAGTTCAGCGGAGCTTCAAATGTAAAGGTCAACGGCAACCACAAGCAGACCGATGTAACCTGTTCCGGAGCCTCAAACCTTACCCTCACAGGAAAAACAGACTACCTCAAGTCTGTAACCACCGGAGCCAGCAACCTTAAGGCGCAGGAATACACAGCCCTGAACGGATATGCACAGGTAAGCGGCGCCAGCAACGCAAAGGTAAGATGTACAGGAGACCTAAAGATAATGGTAGGCAAAGCCTCAAAACTCACCTACTACGGCAATCCGAACATCATAAACCTGAACACAGACAACAACATAAGAAAAGGGGATGACTAATCCCCTTTTTTCTTTTATTGCATTTTCTACCATCCGAACGGATGCGCAGTCAACGGAAACTTGGCCAGCGGATGATAATCCCCAACAAGCCCCACCGGCACTGCGTCATTGATGTCATTTACAATCTGGATGCAGTTGCGGGCCTCTGAAATCCTGAATCCTTTCCCGGCAAGGATATTCTCATAGCTGCGGGTATGCAGCTCGGTAAAGCCGGCACTGAACTCAAACTCGCTCCCGTCTATCATTATTGTACGGTATGTACGCTTCTCCCCCTGTACCGCATTAGCAGGAAGATGGTCTGCATTTATGCTAAGGAAATACCTTACACGGGCCTTCTTCAGTTCAAGGAAACCTGCCACCCTGTCGTGCGACTTAACATGTACAATATTCTTCTGCACCGGGCCAAATATCCACTGCAGCATATCATAGAAATGCACCCCAATATTGGTTGCCACACCTCCGCTCTTGCGCTCATCCCCTTTCCAGCTGGTATAGTACCAGTTACCGCGGGAAGTTATATAGGTAAGGTCCACATCATAAACCTTGTCTGCCGGGCCGTTATCAATCTTCTCCTTCAGGGCCACAATTGAATCGTGCAGTCTCAATTGTAGGATATTGTAGGCACAGCACCCTGTCTCCTTCTCAATCTGCTCCAGAGCATCAATATTGCGAGCCTTCAGCACCAGCGGTTTCTCACAAATCACATTTGCCCCAAGACGCAAGCCGTAACGCACGTGAGCATCGTGCAGGTAGTTTGGGGTACATACAGATACAAAATCTATTTTATCGGGAGTATTCCTCAATTTGGTGCAGTGTCTGTCAAACAGCTCCTGCTGGGTAAAGAAACTGGCCTGCGGAAAGAAACTGTCCATAATTCCCACGCTGTCAAACGGGTCATAAGCCGCCACAAGGTTGTTCCCAGTATCTTTTATTGCCTTCAAATGACGGGGGGCAATGTATCCTGCCGCCCCAATCAATGCAAAATTCTTCATATCCTATCTGTAAAAAGCTTTTATTCCTCTGCAAATATAATGCAATTGTTCCTCGGTAAGTTCAGTATGCATAGGGAGTGACAATACCCTTCCCGATAGTTCTATACTGTTCCCCAGCACACTCTCTCCCTCCAGCGCAGGAACCCCTCCTGCCACCTTTGCCAGCGGCATGAACGCCTCCTGCCTCTGCAGCGGCAGCGGGTAATAGATCATTGAAGGGATATCCCTCCCTGCAAGAAACTCCTTCAGGGCATCCCTCTTCCCGTCCCTCACCTTAATGGTGAACTGATGGTACACGTGGGTGGTATAATCTGCAGTTACAGGGAGCTCAATCCCCTCCACCGAAGCAAGTTCCTGCAGGTAATAAGCGGCGGCAGCCTGTCGGGAAGCAATATATTCATCCAGATGCTGCAGCTTCACATTCAATACGGCTGCCTGCAGGGTATCCAGGCGGGAATTGCACCCTATCATGCTGTGGTGGTACTTCACTTTCTGCCCGTGGTTTGCTATGCAGTGGAGCTTCTGTGCAAGGGCCTCATCATTGGCAAACATTGCACCTCCGTCCCCAAAGCACCCCAGGTTCTTTGAAGGGAAGAATGATGTACAGCCTATATGGCCTATTGTGCCGGATTTTGGATTCTCCCTGCCGCCAAGCATCCCTTTCCATTGTGCCCCTATTGCCTGGGCATTGTCCTCCACCACATACAGGTTATGTTTTTGGGCAATCTCCATTATGCGCCCCATGTCTGCACACTGCCCGAACAGATGTACAGGTACAATCGCCTTAGTGCGGGAGGTTATGGCCTCCTCTATCTTTGAAGGGTCAATATTGAATGTATCCCAATCCACATCCACTAGCACCGGTACAAGCCCCAGAAGGGCTATCACCTCCGCTGTGGCAACGTATGTGAAGGCCGGAACTATCACTTCATCCCCCCTCTGCAGCCCAAGGGCCATGAGGGATATCTGGAGTGCATCCGTACCGTTTGCACATGTAACTGCATATGCCGCACCTGTATAATTGGCCAGATTGGCGGAAAATTCCTTACATTTGGCACCGTTTATGAATTGGGCTGTATTGATCACGCTCTGCATGACGGCATCCACCTCATCCTTAATCTTGAGGTACTGCCCAACCAGATCCACCATTTTTATGTTCATGGATAGTACTTTTATAATATTGCAAAGATAATGGAAAAAAGGAAAACATATATTGTGGTTACAGCATTGTTTGCCCTCTACATTGTGGCTGTACTGTGCCTGTGCCTGCTTGACCTTTCAGACAAGACACCGGAGCTTCCCAAATACCTGCTGGGCATCCCAATGGACAAGATTGCACACTTTACAATGTACTTTGCCTACCCGGTTGTATGCTGGCTGCTGTTCACCTACAACAAGCAGATAAGAATCAGCCGCAAATACCTTTTTTCCACCATCTTCATCACAGGATTGGCCTTTGCCGCCTTTACTGAAACCGCGCAGGGGCTCCTCACCACCTACAGGGACGCAGACCCTATGGATATGCTGGCAAACTTCCTTGGAATCAGCGCCGCCTGCATCCTCATGAAGCTCCTTGAAAGGCCTGCCACAAGGCTATGCAACTCCATCCAGAGCTATATGCACAGCAAGCTGTATAAATGAAAACTGTCGGGAAAAAATTTTCTTCCCGACAGCTCTATTTTATTGCTCACGCAGGGTGAGGCTCCGGCCTTATTTCTTCAGCAGATCAAGGCTCCTCTGGATAAAGGCATGCAGCTCCTTACCCTTAAGCATGTTGTTTGAAAGGAGTGCAAGGTCTGCAGCCTGCTTGAGCAGGTCATTACCTTTTGCAAACTCCTCCATGAGGGATTTCCTCTGGGCTGTGAGCTCCTCAATCTCCTTGTTGCATTTCTCTTTTGCATCCTTGTCTGCAACAGGGATATCCTCAGGCTTCACATCCTTGTTCTTCTCCTCAATGGCCTTGAGTGTCTTGTTGGCCTCATCTGCCTTTGCCTGGATATCAGCTGCCTTGCAGGCGGTCTCTCCCTCCATATCATCAATGATGTTCCTGATGATGCCGTTCTCGTAGTTGAGGGTAATGGTGTATGAATCAGGCATTGAGCCATAGAAGTTCAAACCTCCGTTCAAGGCGCTCATCTCCCTGTAGCGGCGCATGAACTCACTCTGGGTAATTACGATAGGGGCAGCTGTTGCACCAAGGTTATCCACCTGTACATGGTAGTGGGCACCCTCAGGAAGTACCGCCTCAAATGCATAGCCAAGATCCCTCTCCTGGCCCTCCTTCAATACCGGTTTCTCCTTGTTCTCCTTCTGGATGAGGTTATCTATGCTGTCTGCATCCACGCGGGCAAAGGTTGAATCCTGGAACTTGCTCTCAAGGAGGTTCACAAAGTGGGCATCCAGCTGGCTGTCAAATACAAGCACCTGGTATCCCCTGTTTTTTGCTACCTCAATGTACGAGTACTGTGCTACAGGATCTGTTGTGTACAGATATACAAGCTTCTTGTTCTTGTCTGTCTGCTCAGCCTCAATGAGGGTCTTGAACTCATCATACTTGAAGTATTTCTCCTCTGTTGTCTTGAAAAGGGCAAATTTTACTGCCTTCTCGTAGAATTTCTCATCCGAGAGCATTCCGTACTCAATGAAGAGCTTGAGGTTGTCCCATTTCTCCTGGAAAGCCTCCTTCTCGTTCCTTGAAATCTCATCAAGCCTGTCTGCAACCTTTCTGGTAATATATGTTGAGATCTTCTTCACATTTGCATCACTCTGCAGGTAGCTCCTTGAAACGTTCAGCGGAATATCCGGAGAGTCAATCACACCATAAAGGAGTGTAAGGAAATCAGGAACAATGTTCTCAACTGAATCTGTAACAAACATCTGGTTACAGTAGAGCTGTATCTTGTTCTTTGAGATATCCATCCTGTCCTTTATCTTAGGGAAATAAAGAATACCTGTAAGATTGAACGGATAGTCTACGTTCAAGTGTATATAGAACAGCGGATCATCCTGCATAGGATAAAGTTTGCGGTAGAACTGCATGTACTCCTCATGGGTAATCTCAGACGGAGTCTTGCTCCACAGCGGAGTTGAATCATTTATGATCTTGTCCTTGTCTGTATCCACATATTTGCCGTCCTTCCACTCTTCCTCTTTCCCGAAAGCAATTGGAACAGGCATGAACTTGCAATACTTGTTCAGGAGCTCATTTACCTTGGCCTTCACTGCAAACTCCTTGCTCTCATCATCCAGATACAGTGTTATCTCTGTACCTCTGGTGCTCTTGTCGGTCTCCTCCATTGTATACTCAGGAGAGCCGTCACAACTCCATTTCACCGCCTTTGCACCCTCTTTCCATGAAAGGGTCCTTATCTCCACCTTGCTTGACACCATGAATGAAGAGTAGAAACCGAGGCCGAAATGGCCGATGATGCTGTTTAGCTGGTCCTTGTATTTCTCAAGGAACTCACCTGCACTTGAGAAGGCAATCTGGTTGATGTATTTGTCAACCTCCTCCTCTGTCATACCTATACCGTTGTCTGTAATGGTAAGTGTATTGTTCTTGTCATCAACTGCAACGCGGATGGTAAGGTCTCCCAGTTCACCCTTGAACTCACCTTTAGATGCTACAGCCTTCATTTTCTGTGTTGCATCCACAGCATTTGCCACAAGCTCCCTGAGGAAAATCTCATGGTCTGAATACAAGAATTTCTTGATTACGGGGAAAATGTTTTCTGTTGTTACCCCAATCTGTCCTTTTGCCATATCTGTAAATATTATATTATTTTCTGTTAACGGCTACATAAGGAGCAAATGATGTACCAATCAGATATATCTGACAATTTGTCGGAGAATTGACATAAAAAAAGACCTCCAATCATTTCTGATTGAAGGTCCTCAAAGTTGGCGGCT
>CAYYVA010000014.1:0-44284 GCA_964475015.1 uncultured Muribaculaceae bacterium | reverse complement strand
TTCCTATTCCCGACAGACTTCCGCCGCCCTCAAATGCGGGGATTTTGTGGCCCAGGCTATGGGGCTACATCCTACCTCAGTAGGAGAAAACTGGAAGGAGGAGCTGGAGTTTGCCCTGGATGCACTGGAGAAAGGGGACTATGTTGCAGTGGGGGAGATAGGGATGGACGGATACTGGAGCAAGGAGTTCCTCCAGCAGCAGAAGGAGGTCTTCAGGGTACAGCTGGAGGTGGCTTACAGCAAGGGGCTCCCTGTGATAATCCATGCCAGGGAGGCAACTGAGGAGATTTTTGAGGTCCTGGGCAGCCTCAACGGCAAGGTACCCCGCGGAGTGTTCCACGCCTTCAGCGGAAGCTATGAGACATACCGCAGGATACAGGCAAGCGGGGACTTCATGATAGGCATAGGGGGTGTTGTAACCTACAAGAATGCGGGAGTGGCTAAGGCAATAGAGAATATCCCGCTGGAGAGGATACTGCTGGAGACCGACAGCCCGTACCTCACACCGGTGCCGTTCAGGGGAAAGAGGAACGAGAGCAGCTATCTGGCCTATATTGCGGAGAAGATAGCGCAGGTGAAGGGGTGCACCATGGAGGAGGTCGCGGCCGTAACCACAGCCAACGCATACAAGATGTTCGGACTTTAAAACTACAGATATATGAACAGGTCTATACTGCTGATATATACAGGCGGTACAATTGGAATGAAGCAGGACCCGGATACCCTGGCCCTGAAACCGTTCAACTTCAACCAGATACTTGAGGAGGTGCCTGAACTGAGGAAATTCGGGTGCAGGATTGACACCTACTCCTTTGATCCGGTGATAGACTCATCCGACGTGCAGCCGGCCTTCTGGGTGAAGCTCACATCGCTCATAAGGGACAACTATGAGAAATATGACGGCTTTGTGGTACTCCACGGAACCGATACAATGTCCTTTACGGCATCCGCCCTCAGCTTCATGTTCGAGAACCTTGCCAAGCCGGTGGTCCTCACCGGAAGCCAGCTCCCTATTGGGATGCTCCGCACGGACGGCAAGGAGAACCTCATCTCCTCAATAGAGATTGCCTCTGCTGTGGGTCCCGACGGCCATCCAATGGTCCCTGAGGTGTGCATCTACTTTGAGAGCCAGCTCTACAGGGGCAACCGCACAACCAAGTACAACGCCGAGAACTTCAGGGCATTCCGCTCTGCAAACTATCCTGTGCTTGCAGATGTGGGGATACATATAAAGTACAACACATCCCTGATACGCTATCCGCTGGACTGGAACGCCCCGCTGCATGTGTCGCAGAACCTGGATACCAATGTGGCGGTGCTGAAGATATTCCCGGGGATAACTCCTGCCGTGGTGGATGCCGTCCTCAATATGGAGGGGCTCAGGGGAGTGGTGCTGGAGACATTCGGCTCGGGCAACGCCCCTACCGCAGAGTGGTTTGTGGGGAGGATAAAGGATGCGGTGCGCCGCGGGCTGGTGGTGCTCAATGTAACCCAGTGCCATGCCGGCAAGGTGGATATGGATGCCTACGCAACGGGTGTGGCCCTCAAGCAGGAAGGGGTGCTCAGCGGATTTGACAGCACAACGGAGGCGGCACTTACAAAGATGTTCTTCGTGTTTGGCCAGAGCAGCTCGGATGAAAAAGTCAAGAAGCTGTTACAGAACAACTTAAGGGGTGAGATATCAATTTAAGTATAATTTAATTGCGCTGGTTTGGAAAATTTTACCTAAATTGCGCGGAAATTTATAGTGCAAACACAACTATAACTATTTAAATACATTGTTTAATTAAAAATTTTAAAAAAAATTATGAAAAAATTTTTCATGTTTTTGGCAGTTATCGGCTTCATTGCTATAGCTGCTAATGATGCAGTAGCTCAGACTAACGATGCAGCAGCTCAGGAGCTTCTCTCAGGCGCAGCTACTGATGCACCAGTTTACCAGCAGCTCAAAGCTAAATTCATCGACGGTGGTGTAGGCTTTATGACATCAATCCTTTTGTGTCTTATCCTTGGTCTTGCAGTTGCTATCGAGAGAATTATCTTCCTTTCACTTTCAACTGTAAACACTCAGAAGCTGATTGCTAAAGTTGAGGAGGCTCTCAACAACGGTGGCGTTGAGGCTGCTCTTGAGGTTTGCCGTAACACCCGTGGTCCAGTTGCTTCTATCTTCTATCAGGGTCTTAGCAGAATGGATCAGGGTCTTGAGGCTGTTGAGAAATCAGTTGTTTCATACGGTGGTGTTCAGGCTGGTCAGCTTGAGTCTGGTCTTACTTGGTTGTCATTGTTCATTGCAATGTCTCCAAACCTTGGTTTCTTGGGTACAGTTATCGGTATGATCGGTGCATTTGACGCTATCCAGGCTGCAGGTGACATCTCTCCTATCGTTGTAGCTTCAGGTATCAAAGTTGCTTTGATTACTACAGTTGCCGGTTTGATCGTAGCTCTTATCCTTCAGGTATTCTTCAACTACATCACTTCAAAAGTTGAGGGTCTTGTTATCACTATGGAGGACGCTTCAGTATCATTGATCGACATTTTGGTAAAAGCAAAAAAATAATTTAAGATGAAAGTAATTAAATATCTATATTATGCACTCTTGATTGTTTCTGCACTTATTACCATTGTGTTCTATGCGCAGGGATGTCCGGAGTCAATGGTTCCACTTCTCTTGAATTTTGCCTATGTGCTTGTATTCGTTGCACTTGGTGGCATGATTCTCCTCCCTCTTTTCTTCAGGGATGGTAAGAAGATGGAGAAATCTACTATGTTGAGCTATGGCTTGTTCGTAGTAGTTATCCTTTGTGCTGTATTGTTCTCAACAGACGCTCCACTTGAGGGTGTTCAAACAAGTGTTGAGCCTTCAGCAGGTGACCTTAAGTTTACCGACGGTATTGTAATGGCTTCTGCCATTCTTGTAGTTGTTGCATTTGCAGCAATCATCGTAGGTAACTTGAAAAATATTTTCAGTAAATAATAACCGCTAAGAAATAAAGATATGCCAAAACCACTTCCAGCGTTAAATACAACTTCTACTGGAGACATTGCGTTCTTGCTGCTCATCTTCTTCTTGGTGGCAACAACAATGGAGACAGATAAGGGTATCCAGAGACGTCTGCCTCCTATGCCTGATGAGAATCAGAAACAGCAGGATATCAAAGTTAACCGTAGAAACATTGTTGTAGTTAGAATTAACGCACAAGACAGAATTCTGGCTGGTGGTGTTCCGATGGATGTAACTCAGGTTAAAGACAAGATCGTAGAGTTCATCACCAACCCAACCAACAGTGAGTCTCTTCCAGAGAAAGAGATGAAAGACATTGAGGGATTTGGCCAGTATGCCGTTTCTAAAGGTGTTGTTTCTTTGCAGAATGACCGCGGTACCAGCTACAGCGCTTATCTACGAGTTCAGAATGAGATCGTGAAGGCGTTCAACGAAATCCGTGATGATTTTGCAATGGTAAATTATGGTTCAAAATATGCAGATTTGGATGAGGATAAACAGAAGATCGTTCGTGAGGCTGTTCCTCAGTCAATCTCAGAGGCTGAGCCTAAAGATGTTTCAAAGAAAAGATAATTCAGGAGGATAGATTATGTCAAAATTTACAAAGAAAGGTAAAAGGGAAATGGCAAGTTTCTCTATGGCTTCTACCTCAGATATTATCTTCATGCTTATCTTCTTCTTCATGGTGTCAACAACCATGCGTGAGACAGACAAGCTTGTTATGGTAAAATTGCCTGAGGCATCAGAGACAGCAAAATTGGAGCGTAAAGACTTGGCTTCATACATCAATATAGGTACCCCTGTTAAAGACAAACAGGCTGAGTATGGTACTGACGCACGTATCCAGTTGAACGATTCTTTCAGAAACGTTTCAGACATCCGTGACTTCATTGCTGTAGAGCGTGAGGCTATGAGTGAGGGTGACCGTCAGTTCATGACAACTGTTATCAAGGCAGACGAGAATGTTCGTATGGGTATCATCAGTGATGTTAAACAAGAGCTCAGACGTTGTTCTGCTCTTAAGATTTCTTACTCAGCAAGAACTGTTGACCAGATCAGATAATCTTAGGAGATTGGATAATAAAAGGAAAGGGGTGGCTTTTGCCACCCTTTTTTTATATAAAGTAGTCTCTATTTTTACTATATTTGTCTCTCTTAAAACCAATTGTTATGAGAAGACATCTTAGCTTTGTATTGCTTGCTGCAATATGTATGTCAGTTCTGGCTTCTTGCTGCACAAATGAAAAGAAGGCCAAATATGTATTCTATTTCATAGGAGACGGTATGGGCTTCTCCCATGTTTCGCTTGCAGAGGGCTATCTGGCCACCAAAGAGGGCAAGATTGGCAATTCTCCCCTCTGCTTTTCGCAGTTCCCTGTGATGGGTATGGCAACCAGCTATTCGGCAAACAGATATATTACATGTTCTTCAGCGGCAGGTACAGCCTTGGCAACCGGTACAAAGACAAATAACGGTATGCTCGGTGTCACTCCCGATACCGTTGAGCTTACTGCAATATCACACAAGATTCATGATGCAGGTTTCCCTGTGGGCATTACCACTTCAGTTACAATAGACCATGCAACCCCTGCATCTTTCTATGCAAATTCAGCTGCAAGGAGTGATTACTATTCAATTTCAGAGCAGCTTCCTCAGAGCGGTTTTGAGTTCTTCGGCGGCGGCGGATTCTACGGGGCAAAGGACAAGAGGCATGCAGAGAAATCCCTTTATGACATAGCTTCTGAAGCAGGGTATGAGTTTGCATACGGTGTGGATGACTACAAGGCAAAGAAAGGCAATGCAGAGAAGATGATCCTGTTCCAGGCAGAAGAGGCAAAGAGGAACAATGACCTTCCATACGTAGCAGAGAGGGTGGCAGGAGATTTGGAGCTCCCTCAGGTTGTTGAGGCTGCAATTGATTTCCTCAATAATGAGAAAGGCTTCTTCCTTATGGTTGAGGGTGGAAAGATTGACTGGGCTGCCCATTCAAATGATCTTCAGGGTACAATCCTTGAGACCCTGGATTTTGACCAGGCTATACAGGTTGCTTACAATTTCTACCTGCAGCATCCTGAGGAGACCCTTATAGTTGTTACTGCAGACCATGAGACAGGCGGTGTTACCCTTGGCAGGGGCAAAGGTTATGTATATGATCTTTCAGTTGTGAATGAGGGGAACAAGGTGGCCCAGGAGGGCACAGATGTTTCAAATTATATGCAGGACATCTCAAAGGATTCACTTTCTGTTGTAGCCAAGATAGGCTGGACAACCACTTCCCATACAGGCGGTGCGGTTCCGGTATTTGCAGTTGGTGCGCAGAGCGGCCTTTTTGCAGGAAGGCAGGACAATACAGATATTCCTAAGAAGATCTGCAAGGCAATGGGTGTTGAATTTTAAATTTAAAGAGATATGAGAAAAATTTTGGCTGCAGCCTTATTGGCTCTTATGTTTGTGACACAGAGCTGTGCACAACCTGAACAGGACATGCAGGGAAGGGAGTTCCGTGGCGGATGGATACATATAGTTGGCAATACAAAGATCAAGGACATGACCCGTCAGGAGGTACAGGACATGTTCGTGCAGGTTCTGGATTCAATGCAGACTTCGGGCTGCAATGCGGTGATTTTCCAGGTGAGGCCATGTGCCGATGCATTCTACAAATCAGACATTGAGCCTTGGAGCCGCTATTTGAGCGGTGTACAGGGTGTTGCCCCTAAAGAGGAGTGGGACCCTATGCAGTTCATGATTGACGAGAGCCACAAGAGGGGTATGGAGTTCCATGCATGGTGCAACCCATACAGGGTTACCCTCCTTGAGACAGATACCCTTTGTGAGGACCATGTCTATTTCAAGCATCCGGAGATTTTTGTAAAACACGGCAAACAGCTTTATTTCAACCCTGCCGAGCCGCTTTCAAGGGATCTCACCACAAAGGCGATTGCTGATATGGTAAACCGTTACGATATTGAGGCAATCCATTTTGATGACTATTTCTACCCTTATCCTATTGCAGGTGTGGAGTTCAATGATACCCTTGCATTTGAGAAATATGCAGCGGCTCAGGGCTTCAAGGTTGAGGGAGACCCAAATGCAATGGATTCACTTGGCCAGGCACAGTACCAGCAGAGCCGCAAGCAGGCCCTCGGAGACTGGAGAAGGCACAATGTGGAGCTGCTCATTGCACAACTTAACGATACAATCAAGGATCTAAAGCCTTGGGTAAGGTTCGGTATCAGCCCGTTCGGAATCCACAGGAACAAGAAGGATACTCCCGACAGCTCGGGCAGCAATACCAATGGCCTTTCAAATTATGACCAGCTCTTTGCAGATGTACCGCGTTGGGCAGAGATTGGCATCATAGATTATTATGTCCCGCAGCTCTACTGGGAGATAGGTCACAGGCTTGCTGATTACAAGACCCTCATTGAGTGGTGGAACGATAACTGGAAGAGGGGCCAGCTCTATATAGGCCAGAGCGTCTCTTCATTCAGGAAACCTGACCTTGACAACCCTGAGATAAACCAGACAGCTGCCAAGATGAAGCTTGTAAGGGAGCTTCCTAATGTGCATGGAAATGTATGGTGGCCGGCATGGAGCCTTGTGGGTAACCAGGCTGGGGTACAGGAGAGCCTGAGGACTACATACCAGAAGAATCCTGCCCTTATCCCTCCATACAGTGAGCTTGACAGCAAGGCTCCGGGTGCAGTGAAGGGGTTGAAGGCTGAAAGGGGCAAGCTTGTATGGAGCCAGGACCCTAAGGATGCACAGGACCAGATGCAGAAGGCACTCTTCTATGCAGTGTATTATTTCCCTGCAGGTGTTGAGGCTGACAAGGCCAACAAGGATTGCCTGATAAAGCTGGTGCCTGAGGCAGAGTTTGAGGTAGCGCAGAATCCTGCACATGCTGAGGGTGGCAGATATGTTGTTACAGTGGTTGACAGGTGCTGGAATGAGAGCAAGGGCTCTGCAGCTGTAGAGATTTAACTATCGGGAAGAAAAAAACTGTTTTTATGAAGAGATTTTTTGTTTTGGCACTTTCATTTGCAATTATGGCTACAAGTGCATTTGCCCAGGGACAGAGGAAATACAGTGACCATTATTACAAGAGGACATCACAGTTTGAGCAGGAGCGTCCGATAAATTCAAATGATTTTGTGATGCTGGGTGACAGCCTTACAGAGGGCGGTGACTGGGCTTCCTATTTTGCACAGTGGCTCCCTGCAGGGATATCTGTTGTGAACAGGGGTATCATTGGGGATGATGCTCCGGGCATCTATGACAGGCTGCATCAGATTCTTCCGGGCAAGCCGGCAAAGATTTTCCTCCTTGTGGGTGTGAATGACATCAGCCACCAGATTACCGCAGACAGTGTGCTCACAGACATTGAGAAGGTTGTGCACAGGATTGTGGAGGAGTGCCCTGATACCAGGCTTTATATACAGTCACTCCTGCCGTACAACTTTGAGAAGTGCAGGTATAAGACCATGAACAGGCAGGACAAGACCATGATAATGAGGAAGGTGAACAGTGGCTTGAAGAAGATGGCACGCAAGTACAATCTCAAGTACATATACCTGTTTGACCATTTCACCGGCCCAGGTTCAATCCACATGGATCCGCAGTTTACCAATGACGGCCTGCACATTAACCAGGCTGCATACCACATTTGGGCCAATGCGCTTAAGAAGTATGTAAAAAAATAGTAAATTTGCAGTCTTGTACTTGAAAAGGATAAAAATCATTATAAAATGAGTGAGATTAAAAGAAAGAGAGTAGCCCAATTGCTCTGCGAGACTCCTGGAGTTGAGGTGCTGGCCAAAGGTTGGGTGAGGACCAAGAGAGGTAACAAGAATGTGGCTTTCATTGCTTTGAATGACGGTTCCACTGTAAACAATATACAGGTTGTATGTGATGCAGCCATTTTCCCTGATGAGCTTATGAAGAACATTACCACCGGTGCCTGCATTGGTGTGAAGGGTGAGCTTGTTGAGTCTATGGGAAAAGGACAGAGCGTGGAGATCCAGGCAAAGGAGATTGAGGTTTACGGTACTGCAGATGTGGAGAGCTATCCTTTGCAGAAGAAGGGCCACAGCATGGAGTTCCTTAGGGAGATTGCCCACTTGAGACCTCGTACAAACACATTCGGATGTGTGCTCAGAATCAGGCATGCAATGGCTTTTGCCATCCACAAATATTTCAATGACAGGGGCTTCTGCTACCTTCACACTCCGCTTATCACAGCAAGTGACTGCGAGGGCGCAGGTGCAATGTTCCAGGTTACAACAATGGACCTGAACAACATCCCTAAGACTGAGGAGGGAGCGGTTGACTTCTCAAATGACTTCTTTGGAAGGCAGACAGCCCTTACAGTGAGCGGACAGCTTGAGGGTGAGCTTGGTGCAATGGCATTGGGCCAGATATACACTTTCGGCCCTACATTCCGTGCAGAGAACTCAAATACCCCAAGGCACCTTGCAGAGTTCTGGATGGTTGAGCCTGAGATGGCATTTTATGAGATTGAGGACAACATGGACCTTGCGGAGGATTTCATCAAATATTGTGTGAAATATGCACTGGACAACTGCATGGACGACCTCAAGTTCCTCAATGACATGTTTGACAAGGAGCTCATCAGCCGTCTGGAGAGCGTGATATCTACAGAGTTTGTAAGGCTTACTTATACTGAGGGTGTTGACATCCTCCTCAAGAGCGGTGAGAAGTTCGAGTTCCCTGTTGCATGGGGAATTGACCTCCAGAGCGAGCACGAGAGGTATCTTGTTGAGAAGCACTTCAAGAAGCCTGTTATCCTTACAGACTATCCAAAGGACATCAAGGCGTTCTACATGAAGCAGAATGAAGACGGCAAGACCGTAAGGGCAATGGACGTGCTCTTCCCTAAGATTGGTGAGATCATTGGCGGTTCACAGAGGGAGGAGAGCTTTGAGAAGCTGAGCGCCCGCATTGCTGAGCTTGGCATGGATACAACCAACTTGTGGTGGTATATGGATACCCGCAGGTTCGGTACTGCACCTCACAGCGGTTTCGGCCTTGGTTTTGAGAGGCTGCTGCTCTTTGTTACAGGAATGCAGAACATCAGGGACGTGATTCCGTTCCCAAGGACACCTAAATCTGCAGAGTTCTAGGAGAGGCCTTGTCTATGGGTTTTCTGGAGTCCAAAGAGAAGAGAGTAGGTTTCTACACCACCATCATATTCCATCTGGTGGTACTTATCATATTTCTCCTCACCGCAATTCATGGAGTTGTGAGTGAGGAGACTTCTTTTGTTCTGGATTTCTCCAAGCTGGAGGAATTGGAGCGGATTGAGAAGCAGGAGGAGCTGAAGGCACAGGCCAGCAAGGAGCTGGACGACCTCCTCAGCGGCAGGGCAGACATGAGCCAGTACCGCAATGTGGCGGTTGACCGGAGCAGCCAGGCCCTCAGGGACGACCGCTTCAAGAATCCCAACCAGGTATATGAAGAGGCAAGGGAACTTCAACGTAAGCTGGATGCCTCAAGGGCAGCCGCCCTCAGGGAGCAGGGGAATGAGGATGATGTGAATGTGGGGAATGAGAATCTTCCCGACAGCAATGCACCCCAATATAAGGGCCCTTCTGTTGTATCATACTCGCTGGATGGAAGGAAGGCCATATCTTTGCCTGTTCCGGCATACAAGTGCCAGGGTGGGGGAGATGTGAGCGTGCAGATTACAGTAAACAGAAAAGGCTACGTTACCGCAGCCTCTGTAATAGAAAATGTCTCTTCCTCAGACCAGTGCCTTATCCGTTCCGCTGTTGCGGCGGCCAAGAGGAGCCGTTTCAGGGCTTCCACCACTTCTCCTGAGAAACATGTAGGCGAAATAGTCTACAGGTTTATAGCGCAATAGGGAAGGCTATTCTGTAATGGCCTTAACCTTGTCTATGAACTGGCTTATCTGTGCCCCTCCAACTATCCTTCCCAGCTCCTTGCCGTTGGGGTTCATGATTATGAATGTAGGGTAGCCCTGTATGCGCAGCTCCCTGCCGAGGTTTATCCCTTCACCCTTCTCCATGTCAATCTTTATGTTCACGAAGTTCTTGTTGAAGAACTCACCTGCTTCCCTGGTGGTAAAGACCTGGGTTGCCATATATTTGCATGGGCCGCACCAGCTGGCATAGCAGTCGAGGAAAACAAGTTTCCCCTCCTTTCCGGCCTTCTTTAGGGCCTGCATGAGTGTACCCTCTTCCCAGATGATTCCCTGATCCGCCTTGCCGGCAGAGGCTGAGGCCTCAGCAGACGCTCCGTTTTGGGTTGTATTGCCCTGGGCACATGCCGTAAGGGCAAAAGAAACGGCTAAAGCCAAAAACAACAATCTTTTCATATCAGAATACAAGTTTTACAATTTTACCGTCCATTGTCATTGCAATTGCCCCGCCATCTGCTGTAGCGCAGAATGAAGTTACGGCGCAATTGGAGATCTTGTACTGCCAGAGCAGCCCCTCTCCCCGGGAACCTACAGCACATACTGTACCAAAAGTGTCAGCTGCCAGAACGGCACCCTTGCCAGGAATCTCAACGGGGCGGGTAGGGATATAGTTGTATGTATAAGGCATCCTGCACTCCCATTTTACAGGATATCCCTCTCCGGTGAGGTCAAATGCGGTGAAGAAGTCTGCTGTCCCCTTTACATAGAGGGTCTTCCCGTCTGCGGATATGCCTATGGATTCCCTTCCCTGTGCAGATGTGTTCTCCCATGCCACTTCTCCCGAAGGGGTATATGCCCTGAGCACCTTGTCAGAGCTCTGCACGAACACTTTTCCATCTGCCGGGATAGGCCAGCAGGCACCCGGTGAGAAATATCTCCCCTTCCCGATATTATATTCCCATGCCATTTCCCCTGTGGTGCGGTCTATGGCCCAGAAGCGTCCTTCCCATCCGCCTGTGTAGATATATCTGCCATCTGTGCATGGGCGGGATTCCATATACCCTTCAAACCCTTCAGTCACCCATATAACATTGCCGTCTGTGGCATCAACAGCGTGGAACTTCCCGTTGGAAGAGCCTATGTACAGTGTATCCCCTACAACAAGAGGGCATGCCACTACCGGGTAGCCTGTCCCATATTTCCATACCTGGCGTCCGGTGCGGCGGTCCAGTGCGTAAACATTGCCGTCTGTAGAGGAAACATATACATTTTCAGCCGTAATGAACGGTGCAGAGAAGATTTTGTTCCCTGTCTGGAACTCCCATATCATCCTGCCGGTTAAAGCCTCTAGAGCGGCTGTTTTGCCCCCTGTGGTGGTATATACGTAGAAGTCCCCGTCAATTGAGGCCTGGGATGCAATGTCAGATTTCTCCTCTATCCGCCATTCCTCCCTTACCTGCGGATATTGTCCGTTTATCTCAAATGAAATCTCCATCTTGTCACCCTTGTGGATGAATCCCTCATGTATCCCTCCCCTGAACCATACAGGATGGTGGGGCCCTTTTACCGTACGCTCTGCCACAAACATTGAATCTGCGGTGAGGGTTACAATATTGTACCCTCCCATAGGGTCTGTACGGCGGAGGAGCGAGCGCCCCAATATGCTTGTAAGGCCGTTGTATTCCTTGGTTGAGTTTACATGGAAGTGGCCGCACAGGATATACTGTACATTATAGTCCTTGAGGATGTTTGTAACCTCCCAGCTGTTTGCTATCTCCTCAAACTGCGGGAAGTGGTTCACAAATATGATTGGCTGGTCCTTATGTGTGGAGGCAAGTATATCCTTCAGCCAGTTTATCTCCTCGCGGGGGATATGCGGTGCACCCATCCTCAGCATGGGGCCGCTTCCGCACCCTATGAAACGGATTCCGTGGGCATCAAAGCAGAAGCGGGGGGCATTCCCCTTGAAGTAGTTCTCAAAAGTGGTGGTGCCGTTCTCGCTCCAGTTCACATCATGGTTCCCGTCAACCATGTAATATGGCTTGTTGAGGGAATCCAGCATCTGTCTCAGGAGTGCAAACTCGGAGGTTACACCAAACTCGGTGAGGTCTCCGGAGAGAATCACAAACTCCAGCGAATCAATTCCGTTGATATCTTCTATGGCCTGCCTCAGGTCATCTTCCGCGTATGCGAAAGAGCCCAGGTGGTTGTCTGAAATCCATGCGAATGAGAAGGTCTCATCCGCACCTTTTCCGTCGGGAGCCCATGAGGCCCCATTGCTGCAGGCTGCCATGCAGCCCAAAAAAACAAAGCAGAGAGCCATAAAAAATGGCCTTCTGCTTGTTGCAACAGTTTTTATAAGGTTAAAATTATATTGCATTTTCTCCTGCTGTTATTCTTCTGAGTGCTTCCTCTTTTCCAACAAAATAGATAATGTCTGCAATGCCCAGACCTTTGGCCTGCCCTACAAAGAAGAGGCGGAGTGTATTCATCACCGCACCCATCTTCCACTCGTTCTCCTTTATGTAGCCTGTAAGCTTCTCCTCAATTTCCTGTACGCATGCAGCCTTAGGGGTGTCACCTGCAGTTGCAAACTCCTTCATCTGCATATCCGCAATGAACTGTTTCACCTTCCCTATGATCTCCATTGTCTCAGGGGTGCAGAACTTCTTCACGTCATTCTCTGCGTATGAGGTTGGGGCAATGAAGAAATAGCTGCAGATCTCCCAGAAGTCAGCCACAAAATGGGCCCTCTCCTTGATGAGGCCGCACAGCTGCTCCACAAATGCAAAAGGATATTTTGCGGTATCCACACCGTTGGCTGCAAGGATTGGGATGAACTGCTCTGCAAGCTGCGCATCTGTCTGTTTCCTCAGGTATTCCTGGTTGAACCATTTTGCCTTGTCTGCATTGAACCTTGCACCAGACTTGATCACCCTCTCCAATGAGAATGCCTTCACAAGCTCATCCATGGAGAAGAGCTCCTGCTCGGTGCCCGGGTTCCAGCCCAGGAGGGCAAGGAGGTTCACGAAAGCCTCAGGATAGTAGCCGTCCTCCCTGTAGCCGCGGCTCACTTCTCCCTCTGCATTCACCCATTTGAGCGGGAATACAGGGAAGCCGAGGCGGTCTCCGTCCCTCTTGCTCAGCTTGCCCTTGCCGTCAGGCTTGAGCAGCAATGAGAGGTGGGCGAAGCGTGGCTGTGTATCAGACCATCCGAATGCCTTGTAGAGCATATAGTGGAGCGGGAGTGAAGGGAGCCACTCCTCACCGCGGATTACCTCGGTAATCTCCATCAGGTGGTCATCCACAATGTTTGCAAGGTGGTAAGTAGGGAGCTCATCTGCCCTCTTCCAGAGCACCTTGTCATCAATTGTATTTGTGTTCACCTCAATATGCCCTCTGATGAGGTCATCCATCTTCACAATCTCATCCTCAGGGTTCTTGAAGCGGATAGTCCAGTTTGTGGTGGTCTCAAGAAGCCTCTTCACCTCATCCTCAGGAAGGGTGAGGGAGTTCTTCAGCTCCTTGCGGGTCTGGTAGTTGTAGATGAAGTTCTGCTTGTTGGCCTCAGCCTCCTTCCTCTTGGCATCCAGCTCCTCTGCGGTGTCAAATGCGTAGTAGGCATATCCGTTGGCAATCAGCTGCTCCGCGTAGGCCCTGTAGATAGGCTTGCGCTGAGACTGCCTATAAGGGGCATGCGGGTGCCTCTCACTTGGGGTCTCAACTACATTGCCCTGTGCATCAACTCCTTCGTCGGGAATAATGCCACACCAGTTCAATGAATCAATTATATATTTCTCCGCGCCGGGTACAAACCTCTGTGAGTCTGTATCCTCAATGCGGATTATGAAGTCTCCTCCTGCCTGTTTTGCATACAGGTAGTTGTACAATGCTGTCCTTACGCCACCCATGTGGAGCGGACCAGTGGGGCTCGGCGCAAACCTTACCCTTCTTTTTCTCTCACCCATAGTATTTTCCTTTTTATTTGAGTGCAAACTTAATAATTTTTTGCTGTGGGGCAACTAGTCCTGTGTCTGGTGCAGGTATGAGTTGTCGCCCAGCTGCTGCCTGCCGTTCACCTCATCAAGCCTCATCCTTCCCCCGGGCTGTGCAGGAGCCGCCTCGGAATCAGTTATTATTCCCGACAGTTTCCTCTGTTTCCTTATATATGCAGGAACCCTCTCCAGCTCGTTTATGTCATCCCCTGCCTCAAGGATCAGGGCAGGTTTACCCTCAGGCCTTTCATACCTCTGTACCTGTGGCTGCTGCACCTGAGGCTGTGGCTCAGGCTCCCTCATCCTTGCAGGGGCACTCTTATATTCAGTCTCTTCATCCACCTCATTTATTATGATGGTGTTCTGTCCGTATGAAGAGCTTCTGGCAGTATCATATATGCCGCTTGTGCCAAGCGGGAACGCACCATCCTCATTCTCGTCAGTATCAATCTGGGGCAGGTTGTTCACATCAAAACCGGTTGCCACAATGGTAACGCTTATCTTCTTCCCGATAGATGGGTCATAAACCACACCCCTCTTGAACTTGTTGGCAGAACCGCCTGTGTAGCTCCTCACCTGGTCCATGATCTGTGAAAGCTCAGCCATTGTAAGGCCTCCGTCCTCCTTGCTGGAGGTGATGTTCACAAGTACACCCTTTGCGGTTGTGAGGTCACAATCGTTCAATAGAGGTGAATCCAATGCCTTCTGCACGGCATCAATTGCCCTGTCCGGTCCTTCTGCCTCACCCATACCCATTATTGCCATGCCGCTGTTGTTCATCACCATCCTCACGTCTGCAAAATCCACGTTGATGAAGCCGGGGCGGTTGATGATGTCTGCAATACTCCTTACAGCCGTGCTGAGCACCTCATCTGCACGTGGGAATGCATCAAATATGGTAAGCTCGCCAAATACCTTGTAGAGCTTCTGGTTGTCAATGATAAGGAGGCTGTCCACATGCTTCTTGAGCTCGCGGATACCCAGAACGGCACGCTTGATGAACTCCGGCCCCTCATCCCTGAACGGGAGGGTAACCACAGCTACGGTAAGCTTGCCCATCTCCTTTGCCACCTGTGCAATCACTGGAGCTGCACCTGTACCTGTACCGCCGCCCATACCGGCAGTGATGAAGACCATCTCCGTATTTCCCTGCAGCGACTTGCGGATGTCATCTATTGATTCTGTTGCCGCCTTGCGCCCTTTCTCGGGGTCACATCCGGCACCGAGGCCCCTTGTGAGGTCCGAGCCCAGTCTGAGCACTTCAGGAACCTGGGAGGTCTTGAGTGACTGGATATCGGTGTTGCACACCATGAACTCCACATCCTTTATCCCCTGGCGGTGCATCTCAGACACCGCGTTGCATCCGCCGCCGCCAACACCAATAACCTTGATGATGCTCTGGCTCATGTTCCATCCTTCCGGAATGAGGAAATTAGTATCTTCCATAATTAAGCCTCGTTATTGTTGAACATAGATTCATCCTTGAACTGCTTGAAGAAGTCTCCGAACTTGAATCCGCTCTTCTTCTTCTCCTCCCTTGCAGGAGCCTGTGCAGGTGCGGCCTCCACTACGGCCTCCGCGTATGCCTCGTTGTAGTTGATTGCAGTTGTGGTGTTGTATCTCTTCCCTTCCTGCTCCATCTTCTCAAATCCCATAACTATGAGACCCACTGCTGTAGAGAGGGTAGGCCTGCATACCTGTACATCGCTGTCGCAGAACTCGCGTCCCGGATATGCGAGCCTTGTCTCAAGGCCTGTAACCAGGTTGGCGAACTGCCTGAGGTTTGCAATCTGTGAGCTTCCGCCTGTAATTACAAGGCCTGCACGGATCTTGTTCTTGTAGCCCGATTTCTCAATCTCATATACTGCAGCCTCAAGAATCTCCTCAACCCTCGCCTCAATTATGCCTGCAATGTGCTTGAGTGAAATCTCCTTGTTCTCCCTGCCGCCTACACCTGGGATGATTACCCTCTTGTTCTCCTGTGCAAGGGAGCTCATGCATGAGCCGTGCTCTGTCTTGAGCTGCTCTGCAACCCTTGAGGATACGCCGCAGCCCTGCTTTACATCCTCAGTTATGCAGTTTCCTCCAAACGGGATAACTGCGGTATGCCTTATGATGTTGTCCTGAATTATGAGAAGGTCTGAAGTGCCGCCGCCAATGTCGAGCATTGCAACTCCAAGCTCCATTTCATCCTCGTAGAGGACAGCCTTGGCGGATGCAAGAGGCTCAAGAACCAGCTCCTTGAGCTTGAGGTTGGCCCTTGTAATCACATTGTTGCTCAGCTGTGCCGAGTTCTTTCTCCCTATGAAGAGCTTGAAGTTTGAGAAGATCTGCTTGCCGGTCATTCCAATAGGGTTGGTCTCTCCCATGAAGTCATCAATGATGTATGACTGCGGGATGGCATGCAGAACCTCCTCGCCACCCTGGCAGAAGGTGCCGTACATCTTTCTGGTTATCTCGTTTATCTCTTCGGCTGTAATGAGGTCATCAGGGTTTACCCTTATTGTCTGGTCTGTACCCTGCTCACATCTGATGTTCTGCCCTGCGATTCCCACAAACACCTCATTTATCCTCTCACCAATGGCATTCTCCACATTGCGGATGGTAGGCATCATGGAATCCAGTACAGACTGGATGTTCACTACTTCACCCCTGTTCACACCTTTTGAAGGGGCTTCACTGAGGGCAATGATTTTAATTCCTGCGTCTGTCTTTTCCCCAACAAGACAAACAACCTTGGTAGTTCCCAAGTCGATGGCTGCAATCAAGTTTCTCATAACTCAAAGAGATTTTATTTTTTTCTGTTTTTCTTTAGTTTGCAAATTATCTGGTCCCTGTACTTCAAGTTCACCGAGCTGTATTTCTCCCACCCCTCTGCCGGTACAATGTTCTTGTAGAATGTGTACAGCTTGTCAAACTTGGTGTCTATATCCTTCAGGTCACCGAAAATGATCTTGTGTTCCCCCACACGCGGAGAGAGTATCACATCTCCCCCTTCCTCCACATAAATCTGTTCAATCTGGGCGCTCCAGAACGGGTCATTGCTCATGTAGTTCCCCAGTTCCAGTATCCCCTGCATCCAGTCCCCGTCATCCTCAAGGGCCATTCCCCTGTGGTCTGAGTTGAGGGTGAACGGTATGTGCCCGCTTACGATAGGCACGTATGAGGTGAAGCTTGTAACAAGAGGGAAGATGTATTTTGTCTCATCCACATAAAAGCCCCCGTTCTCAGTCTGTATCCTCAGCACCGGCTTCCTCTGGGTAATCTCAACCGTAAGCCTGCCGTCCCTGGTGATGCTTGCCTGGGACTTCTTTATGGCGCTTCTCTGGTCCAGCAGCTTCTCAATGAGGTGGAGGTTTATCTCATTTACCGCCTTCCCCTCGCACGGTCCCATGAAGCTCTCCATTATCTCCACAACCTCCGCCTTGGTTACAAAGCGGTTCTGTGCGCTGTCGAGCAGTACGATATCCACATTGCGGCACAGCTGTGACGGCATACGCCCCGCATACAGCTTCCCCACAAAGAAGAAGTATGCTCCGGTGGCACCTAATGCCAGCACTACAACGGCCGATATGAGTATCTTTCTGAGCATTTTTTTTATATCCTTTCTCCCAACATTTTGGCAATAGGGGGTATGAGCCTGTCTATGTCCCCTGCACCAAAGGTTACAAGTATGTCAATTTCCTTGTTTTCAAGCCATCCGAGCACCTCTTCCTTCTTCATCATAATCTTCTGGTCCAAGGTTACCCTGTTGAATATGATTTCAGAGGTCACCCCCTCTATAGGGAGCTCCCTTGCAGGGTATATGTCCAGCAGCACAAGCTCGTCGGCGAGGCTGAGGCTTGCAGCGAACTCTTCCGCAAAGTCCCTTGTCCTCGTATAGAGGTGGGGCTGGAATATGGCTGTAAGCTTCCTTCCCGGGAAAATGTTCCTCATGGAGCTTATTGCGGAGCTTATCTCGTTAGGGTGGTGGGCATAGTCATCTATATATGCCACCTTAGGGGTGTTGATGTGTATGTCAAAGCGCCTCTCCACACCCTGGAATGCCGCAAGCGCCTCCCTTACCTTTTCAGGCTCAAGCCCCCCAAGCAGTGCGGCTGCAGCTGCAGCTATGCCGTTCTCCACATTCACCCAGCCCGGTATCCCCACAGTGCACCCTTCAATCACGCCGGCATGAACCTCCTTGCCGCCGATAGTGCTGTATGCAGGATGCCTGAGGCTGAAGCGGAAGTATCCACCATCCAGCAGCTCCACATTGCAAGGGGAGAAGTCCGCCTCCTCCTTGAACGAGTAGCTGTATATTGTTGCCTTTACATTTGAAAGGTCTATCTCCACACCCTTTTTCAGGATAAGGGCACCCTCTCCCTTTATCTGGCCGGCAAACTCTGCAAAGGCCCCCTTTATGGTTGTTTCATCACCATAGATGTCCAGATGGTCTGCATCGGTTGAGGTGATGATTGCAATATCCGGGAAGAGCTGCAGGAATGAACGGTCAAATTCATCCGCCTCCGCCACGAGTACGGGGTTCTTGCTCAGCAGCAGGTTTGTATGGTAGTTCTTTGAAATTCCCCCAAGGAATGCAGAACATCCCTCCCCGCTGTGGGTATATAAGTGTGCCAGCAATGTGCTGGTGGTTGTCTTTCCGTGTGTCCCTGCCACACCTATGCACTTCTGCTCCTGTGCAATCTCACCCAGGGCCCTTGAACGCTTTATGAGTCTGTAGCCGTTCTCTTGCACATATACGAGCTCCTCCATATCCTTTGGAATTGCAGGGGTGTATATTACCAGGGTGTTCTCCACATCTTTTGGGATAAAGGAGACATCGCTTGTGAAGTGGATCTCTATCCCCTCCTTCTCAAGGTTTGAGGTGAGCTTGCTCGGAGTCTTGTCATATCCGCTTACCTTATACCCCGCATGGTTGTAGTAACGGGCTATGGCACTCATCCCTATACCGCCTATTCCTATGAAATATACATTCTTCATACTCATTTCTCCGCAAGTTTGAGGCACTCCTGGGCAATTATGGCAGCTGCATCAGGCTTGGCCAGTTTTTCAATATTTTCCTCCAGCCTTGAAATCTTCCCTTCATCCTCAAGCAGCCCTGCAAGGCATGATACAAATTTCCCGACAGCTTCTGAGTCTTTAATCATAAGGGCAGCATCTTTCTCAACAAGGGCCATTGCATTGTGTGTCTGGTGGTCCTCAGCAACAACCGGTGACGGTACAAACACGGTACATTTCCCGGCAACGCAAAGCTCTGAGATGGTTCCCGCTCCGGCACGGCTTACTACTACATCGGCGGTTGCGTATGCCAGGTCCATCCTCTGTATGAAATCGGAGCAATATACGCTTGGTGCAGGGTTTTCCTGCAGGAAACGCATCACCTCCTCCTTGTATATCTTTCCGCACTGCCAGATTGCCTGGTATCCCTTGCCACCCTCTTCAACCGGCTTGAAAAGGTCTGAGGATGTTATGGCCTTCTTCATGCACTCGTTGAGGGTGCGGCAGCCGAGGCTTCCTCCAACCACAAATATTGTCTTCTTCTGTGGGGAGAGGCTGTAGAATGTGAATCCTTCCGCCTTCTGCCCAGGGGTTGCCTTCTGGATGTCCTTCCTTATGGGGTTTCCTGTAAGGATGATCTTCTCTGCAGGGAAGAAGCGCTCCATGCCGTCGTACGCAACGCATATCCTGCTTGCACTGGTACCGTTCTTCCTGTTCACCAGCCCTGCAAATGAGTTTTGTTCCTGCAGGAGTACCGGAACACCGCAGCCGGCACCTGCTCCCACTATGGCGGCACTTGCATAACCGCCTACACCTACAATGAGGTTTGGCCTGAATTCCTTTATTATCTTCTTTGCAATGGAGCGGCATTTGAGGTAGTCAATTGCCACGGATATGTTGGAGATGGAGTATAGAGGCCTCTTCAAGCCCCTTGCAGGTATCCCCTTTATCTCATATCCGGCTGCCGGCACCTTCTCCATCTCCATTTTTCCCTCTGCCCCCACAAAAAGGATCTTGGCCTGTGGCCTTGCCTCCTTTATTGCATTTGCAATGGATATGGCAGGGAAGATATGCCCCCCTGTGCCGCCTCCGCTTATTATTACTCTCAATTCCTTTTCCATTATACTGTTTTATTTGAATTCCCCGTCGGGACCAATAATTTCATGTTCTTCTTCCTGTTCCCCTTTTGCCGGAGTAACTTCTGCTGCCTCTGCTGCTGCCGCCTCTTTCAGTTTCTTCTGTGATGTCACATCAATTGTACGGCTCACCGAGAGTATTATTCCGAAAGCACAGCTGAGGATTATAAGTGATGTTCCTCCACGGCTCAACATAGGGAGTGTATGTCCTGTAACCGGTAGGTAGCCTACATTTACCAGTATATGTAAAAATGCCTGAACCGTAATAAGAAGCCCCAGACCAGCCACTGTGAGGGCCGTAAATGTCTTTGAGCAGTTTTTTATAAGTATGATGCACCGGAAGAGGAACCACAGGTAAAGCATCAGCACGCCCATTCCTCCTAGCAATCCGTATTCTTCAATCACTATTGTGTATATGTAGTCGGAATCGGGGTGGGGGAGGAAATAGCGCTGAGTGCTCTTGCCAGGCCCCTTGCCGAATACTCCTACTGATGATATGGCAACCTTTGCCATGTCTGCCTGGTATGTCTTGTCTGCCTCTTTCTGCCTCTCTTCAGGGGTCATCTCCTCCACAATTTCTGTCTTTATGAAGAACTTTGAGAGCCTGCTCAGGGCGGTATCAAGCCTTGAGAATATTGTTACCCCTGCAAGGTGCAGTATTACAATCAGGAGCACTGCCCCTGCCGCAATTCCGCCTGCCTTGAATATGTAGTTCCATTTTACCCCTGCAATTATTAGCATGATGACGCTTATAAGTCCTACAAACAGGGCGGATGAAACACTACCTATGAGTATAAGGACGCAAGTGATTCCAACTGGGGCTATAATCCTTATCAGAAACTCCTTGAATGTATCCAGACGGCAAATTTCCAAAGCCCTTGCAAGGTAGAGCACTATTGCAATCTTGGCAACTTCTGCCGGCTGGAATGTGAACCCGCCTATCTGTATCCATCTGTGCGCTCCATTTACTGCCCCTCCCACTAAAGGCGTTATGGCCAGCAGGAATATGCTTGCCAGTAGAATGAAGTTAGCAAGACCCCTATACCATCCGAGGGGAATCCGATAGCAGATATAAAGTGCTGCAAATCCCATAAGTACATACTGCACCTGCTTTATCAGGTATGCGAAATTCGTACTTCCCTTCATATGGGCTACGGAGCTGCTTGCAGAGTAAATGAGAAACATGGATATCAGGGACAACAGAAATACTATTGTCCAGATTACCTTGTCTCCATTGAGCATGCTCAGTATGGATCCCTTGTTATTTGCAGTTCCGCTCTCCATATTGTGTTATAGTTCCCTTATTGCATCCTTGAATTGCCTGCCCCTGTCCTCGTAGCTCTTGAAGAGATCGAAGCTGGCGCAGCATGGCGAAAGAAGCACTGTTTCACCCGGCTGGGCAACTTCGTAAGCCTTTGTCACCGCATCTTTGGCAGACTGTACATCAAATATCATATCCACTTTGTCTGCAAAGTTCTCGTGCAGCTTCTCATTGTGCAGTCCCATGCAGATAAGTACCCTTACCTTATCTTTTACAAGGTCATAAAGCGGAGCGTAGTCATTTCCCTTGTCCTTCCCGCCGGCTATCCAAACCACAGGGGTTGTCATGCAGTCCAGAGCGTACCAGGCAGAATCCACGTTTGTCGCCTTGGAATCATTGATGTAGAGTACATTCTTTATCTTCATCACCTTCTCCATCCTGTGCTCCACGCCGCTGAATGTCATGAGGCTCTCCCTTATAACCTTCTTGTCTATCTTTATGGCCTTGGCTGCAATTGCCGCCGCCATTGAGTTATATACGTTGTGTTTTCCCTGGAGGGCAAGCTCCTTGAGGTAGATGAAATCCACATCCCCGTTCACATTCACGAACATCTTGCCGTCATCTATCCAGGCGCCTTCCCCAACTTCCTCCTTCTGTGTGAAAGGGAGCATCTTTGCCCTTGTAACTATCTTCTCCAACTCACCTATAGTTACAGGATCATCCTTGCAGAATATGAAGCAGTCTTCTTCCTTCATATTCTGGGTAATCCTGAATTTGGAGTTGATGTAGTTCTGCATCTTGAAATCATAGCGGTCCATATGGTCCGGTGTGATGTTCATGAGGATGGCAATGTCTGCCTTGAACTCATACATCCCATCAAGCTGGAAGCTGCTCAGCTCCAATACGTAGTAGTCATATCTCTCTGTTGCCACCTGATAGGCGTAGCTCTGCCCTATATTTCCTCCCAATCCCACGTTCAGTCCGGCGTTCTTGAGCATGAAGTAGATGAGGGATGTTGTGGTTGTCTTTCCGTTGCTCCCTGTAATGCAGATCTTCTTGGCGTTGCAGTATCTCCCTGCAAACTCAATCTCGGAGATCACCTTTATCCCCTTCTCCCTTATTGCCACAATCAGCGGTGCAGTCTCAGGGATGCCAGGGCTCTTTATCACCTCATCCGCATTGAGGATTTTTTCAATGGTATGACCTCCTTCCTCAAAATCAATGTCCCACTTGCGGAGAAGTTCCTTTGCATCCTCCTTGAGTTTCCCGCTGTCGCTGAGAAATACATCCAGCCCCTTAACTTTGGCCAGAACTGCAGAACCTGTTCCGCTCTCACCGCCTCCAAGAACAACAACTCTTTGCATGACTATCTGATTTTTAGTGTTATTATTGTTATTGTACAAAGCAAAATGGTAATGATCCAGAACCTCACCACAATCTTGGCCTCAGGGAGCGCCTTCTTGGGTGACTGTATTATTGCAGGGATCCCCTCCTTCTGGAAATGGTGGTGGAGCGGGCTCATCTTGAAGATTCTCCTTCCCTCACCGTATTTCTTCTTGGTGTATTTGAAATAATACCTCTGCATTATTACAGAAAGGCTCTCCACAAAGAAGATTCCGCACATTACCGGGATGAGGAGCTCCTTCTTGAGGATGATGGCAGCCACAGCAATGATGCCTCCCAGGGCAAGGCTTCCCGTATCACCCATGAACACCTGCGCAGGGAAGGTATTGTACCAGAGGAACCCTACCAGCGCCCCAATGAATGCAGACATGAAGATTACCACCTCACCGCTGTAAGGGATGTACATTATATCCAGGTAAGAGGCATATATTGTGTTTCCCGACAGATATGCAAGGATTGCAATGGTAATGCCTATGAAGGCAGAAACCCCTGTGGCAAGGCCGTCCATGCCGTCTGTAAGGTTGGAGCCGTTTGAAACGGCGGTAATCACAAAGATTATCACAACCACATAGATTATCCTTGCGAATATCTCCCCGAACTCACCCCCGAACGGGCTGAGCCATGCATAATCGAACTGGTTGTCCTTTACGAACGGGATGGTTGTAAGGGTACTCTGTATGTCAATCTGGTTGCTGAAGCAGAGTGCAAGACCCACAATGAGGCCCAGTGTAACCTGTCCTATAATTTTGTATTTCCCGCTCAAGCCATCCTTGTTCTTCTTGAACACCTTTATTGAATCATCAAGGAATCCAATGAACCCAAGCCAGATTGCAGAAACTATCAGCAGCTGCACATAGATGTTGGTAAGGTTGCCGAACAGCAGTGCGGGAACCAGGATTGAGAGGATGATAATGATGCCTCCCATGGTTGGGGTACCCTTCTTCTGCATCTGCCCTTCAAGGCCCAGGTCCCTGATATCCTCCCCAATCTGCTTCTTCTGGAGCTTCCTGATGATTCTCGGACCTGCATACAATGCAACGAGCAACGCTGTCATAAGGGCCAGCAGTGCCCTGAACGAGATGTATTGCATCAGTCCTATTCCCGGAAAATCAATGCCGGCGCTGTTCAAATAATCAAAAAGATGATATAACATATCCTATTCCTCTCATTTTGCTTCCCTCTGCATCTGGAAAGCTTCCTTTATAATTTCTTTGTCGTCGAGGTGGTGCTTCGCCCCGTTTATTATCTGGTAATCTTCGTGTCCCTTTCCTGCCACCAGTACAATGGAGCCCGGTCTGGCAGTGAGGATTGCTGTACGGATAGCCTCGGACCTGTCGGGAATAAAGAGGGATTTTGCCTTCCCCTTTATGTCCATTCCGGCCTTTATGTCTGCAATTATCTCATTGGGGTCCTCAAACCTGGGGTTGTCTGATGTCACAACCACCCTTCCTGCGTATTTTGTGGCAATTGCACCCATCTCAGGGCGTTTGGTCTTGTCCCTGTTGCCGCCGCAGCCGAATACGCAGATGAGGTCTCCGCAAGGCTCCAGTTCCTTGAGGGTCTTGAGGACATTCTCAAGGGCATCAGGGGTGTGCGCATAATCCACGGCAGCAATGATGTCATCCTCCCCCTTGAAGTATTCAAGCCTTCCGGCAACCGAGGTGAGGGTGCTCATGGCTGTAATCACCTCTTCCTCCTTTGCCCCCAGAAGCATTGCGGTTCCATACACTGCGGTAAGGTTTGCGGCATTGTGCATACCTATGAACCTGCACCATACTTCCCTGCCGTTTATGTTCAGGAGCATCCCCTCAATTGTCTTTTCCAGTATCCTGGTCTTGAAGTCGGCCCAGTTGCGGCATGAGTAGGTGCTCACCTGTGCCTTTGTATTCTGTACCATCACCTCCCCGTTGCGGTCATCCGCATTTGTAAGGGCGAATGCCTCTTTTGGAAGGTTGTCAAACAGCACCTTCTTGCATGCAAGGTAGTTGGCGAATGTCTTGTGGTAATCCAGGTGGTCGTGGGTAAGGTTTGTAAAGACGGCGCCCGCAAACTGTATCCCCTCTATCCTCTGCTGGTGGATTGCATGTGAGCTTGCCTCCATGAAGCAGAACTCACACCCTGCTTCTGCCATCTGGGCCAGAAGCGCATTGAGCTCCACGGGGCCCGGTGTGGTGTTCTCAGTCTCATATCTTTTCTCCCCAACATAGTTTGCAATTGTTGAGAGGAGGCCGCAGCAATAGCCCAGCCTTGTGAAGAGGTTGTAAAGGAGTGTTGCAATGGAGGTTTTGCCGTTGGTTCCGGTAACTGCAACCACCCTCAGCTTGTGGGACGGGTTGTCATGGAAATTGGCTGCAATCCTTGCAACTGCCCTGCGGCTCTCCTTCACTGTTATGTATCCGGCAGCTGCGGGGGCATCCTGCGGAATCTCCTCGCACACCACGTAGCTTGCACCGTTCTCCACAGCCTTGGCTATATAGTTGTGGCCGTCTGCTTCAGCGCCCCTCACGGCAACAAACAGCGAACCCGGAGTACACTTCCTGGAATCGCAGCATATCTCCTCCACATTCCCTGCAGGAATGTTGCCTGTGGTCACCACACCTTTCAATATTGCACTAATTTCCATTTTCAGACAAGATTAAATTTACAACTGAATCCTTATCAATTCTGCTACCTGCCTCCGGTATCTGTTTCACCACTTTTCCATATCCCTGGAATGTCACCCTGTAGCCGCTGTTCTCCAGCAGGTAGATGGCATCCTTAAGTCCCATGTTCACAACATTTGCAAGGGAATCGCTCTCTGCATACCAGTTGTCTGCAACCAGTTTGCCAGTAGTGTCCTTGCTGAACTTTGCCCAGCCGGACCTGTTGTTCTCCCTAATATCCCCCTTCTCAAAACCAATCCCAAGCTCCGAGAGTACCCTGCTCTGTGCATCCAGCCTTCCTACGGCAACTTTTGGAGCTGTGTTCTTATCCCCTTTTCCGTCCAGTACCGGAACCCAGTCTGAGCTGGTGGAGTAGATGTGGTCTGCAATCTGCTTGAATACCGGACCTGCCCAGCTTCCTCCATAGAAGTTGCCCCTTGTATCACCTGAATAGAGGACAACTATGGCAGAGTATTTTGGATTGTCGGCAGGATAGAAGCCGGCAAATGATGCCTGGTATCTCCTGTATCCGTTCTTCTCATAACCTATCTTTCCGCCATACGCAATTCTGGAAGTTCCTGTCTTTCCGGCAATCTTGAACTTTGCGGTGTTCATGAACCTTCCTGTTCCCACTTCAACCACATGCCTGAGGGCCTGTCTTGCCTTTTCGGCTGTCTCCTTTGAGCAGATGGAACCGCTTATCTCCTTAGGCCCGAAGTTCTTTACGATCTCCCCGTTCTCCTGGTAGTTCTCTATGAAGTACGGCTTCATCATCTTGCCGTCGTTGGCAATTGCATTGTAGAAGGTAAGGGTATGCAGCGGTGTAAGCAGCGTTGAGTACCCTATGGCCATTGACGAGAGGCTTGAACGGCTCCACATTGCATCGCCCGGGCCATAGATGGCAGACCTTGCCTCTCCCTGTATGTCAAGGTTGAACCTCTCACCCACCTTCATGCTGTTGAGCCTGTCAACATATCTCTGCTCCTGCCCTTCATAATACCTTACGGCCAGCTTGGCAAAGGCCACATTTGAGGATTTTGCAAGTGCGGTCTTCACATCCATCATGCCGTATGCGTGGGTGTCTGAATATGTATGCCCTCCGTAGCTCCATTTTCCGTTGCCGCCGTCAATAGGGTCCTCAAGAGTCACATATCCGTCCTCAAGGAGTGACACAAGTGTCATCAGCTTGAAAACCGAACCCGGCTCCGTTGCGTCACCAATTGCATAATTGTAGGACTCATCGTAGCCGTCACCCATCTTCTTCATGTTGGCAATTGCCCTTATGGCACCGGTTTCCACCTCCATTACTATGGCGGTACCGCCCTCAATGTTCATTCCCTTTGCAAGCTGCTCCCTCAGGGCCTTCTCAGCCGCCTCCTGGATTTCAATGTCTATGGTTGTCTGGATGTCATATCCGTCCTTTGGTGCAACACCCTCAACACCGGTTACAGGCCTCCACTCGCCTCCCAGCATCTTCTGGATGGTCTGCTTTCCGGGTGTCCCCTTCAGGTAATAGTCGCAGCTCCCTTCAATGCCCACACCTACACCCTCCGTGTTGATGAAGCCTATTGTCCTGTAGGCAAGCCTGCCGTACGGGTTGTTCCTCTTGTACTGCTGCTCCACAATAAGGCCGCCCCTGTTTGCTCCGAGCCTGAGGATGGGGAACTGCTTCACCTGTGCCAGCTCCGCATAATCAACCAGCCTGTTTCCAAGAGCCTTGTATCTCTTCTTCTCCTTTCTGGCCTTCTCAAGGTCCTTCTTGTACTCCTTTGCGCTCTTGTCCTTGAAGAAATCTGCCAGTGAGCTGCTCAGCTCATCAATGTACTTCTTGAATGTGTCCTCATTTGCTACAACGCAATCCAGCCTCACCTTGTAGTAGGGTACAGATGTGGCCATGGGCCTGCCGTCGCTGGAGAGGATGTCACCCCTTATAGCCTCAATCACCTCTTCCCTGTAGGCAATCTCAACGGCCGTGGTATCTGTAGGGTTGATGAACTGCATATACACAATCTTCCCCATTATGGCCACCGCCATAATGACGAAAAGCTTGTAGATGAGAGCCATCTTCTTGAATATGCCGTTTATCATAATCCTTAATACCTTTCAATCAGTTCAACCGCCTTTGCGGGATCCTTGGGCTTTGCAAGCTTTGAGCCCTGTTCAATGAGCCTGGCCTCCACCTCATTCCTCTTGCTCAGATACTGGAGCCTTGCCGCCTTGGCAGTATAGTCTGCCTTGAGGTTCTTGAGCTCCTTCTGGTTGCGCCTCATCTGCATCTGGGTGTTCTCCACGCTCAGGTTTATGGAGATGAAAGCGATGATGAGGGCAAACAGATACAAAATGAAATATTGGTCAACCGTCTTCAGTCTTGAAAGAATGCGGCCGCCCAATATGTCACTAGCAAAATTGAATCTGTCCTGCCCTTGCCCGTTGCCCATATAAAACCTTATAAAATCATTTCTCTTTAGTGTCAATCATCTGTGCAACCCTCAGCTTTGCGCTCCTGCTCCTGGTGTTGGTTGCTATCTCCTCCTCGGCCGGAAGCACCGGTTTCCTTGTCACAAGCTCAAAAGGGGAGAGGCTCCTGCCGTAAAAATCCTTTCCGTTGTTCCCCTGCGGGTTGCCTGTCTTCATGAAGTTCTTCACCATCCTGTCCTCAAGCGAGTGGTAGGTGATTACCGAGAGCCTTCCTCCCGGCCTGAGGGCTGCCAGTGTTCCCTGCAGGAAGTCCTCCAGAGACCTCATCTCCATATTCACCTCAATGCGGAGCGCCTGGTACAGCTTTGCCAGGAACTTGTGCTCGGTATGGCTGTTGTACAGTTTGGCAACCGCCCTGCTCAAATCCCCGGTAGTCTCAATTGGGGCAGCCTCCCTTGCCCTGCAGATCAGCTCTGCCGCCTTCCATGGCTTGTCCACCTCTCCGTATATCTTGAAAATGTCTGTAAGCTCCTCCTGAGTACACCCGTTCACTACATCTGCAGCACTTCTTCCCGACAGCCGGTTCATCCTCATGTCCAGAGGGGCATCAAACCTGAAAGAAAACCCCCTTTCCCCTGTATCAAACTGGTGTGAAGAGACTCCCAGGTCTGCAAGTATCCCGTCCACCTTCCCTGCAAAGCCCAGGACTCTGGTGAAATTGTGGACAAACCTGAAGTTGTTATGGATAAGTATCAGCCTGTCATCCTGAGGGGCGTTTGCAATTGCATCGCTGTCACGGTCAAAAGCTATGAGCTTCCCCTTACTGCCAAGCCTGCGCAATATCTCACGGCTGTGTCCGCCACCCCCAAAGGTTGCATCTATGAATATGCCATTGCTGTTTTCCTCTATGTTGAGGGCGGAAACGCTCTCGTTGAGCAGAACCGGAACATGATACTCAGACATCCCTGCAAGTTTTTATGGAATTAACCTAAAATGCTCTGGGCAAGTGCAACGAACTCATCGGAGCCCATCTGCCTGCTGTTGTATTTCTCCTTGGCCCAGATTTCAATCTTATGGTCACTGCCTACAAAGATCATCTCCTTCTCGGCCCCTATGCTCTCAAGAATCTTTTTAGGGATGGTAATCCTGCCAAGCTTTTCATCAGGCTCAACAACCGCCCTGTTCCTCATGTACTCCCTCCAGAACTCCGCATGCTCCTTCCTGAAGAAATTGAGTTTGGATTTCACCTCATTGGATTCAATCTCCCACTGGCTGTAAGTGTACATCTCAAGGCAATCCTCAAACATGTCCTTCTTCACCACAAGGGAAATCTTCTCTTCAGGGGCAAACACACCCTTGAAGGCAGAGGGAAAAATCATTCTCCCTTTGTCATCAATCTTAACGCTGTATTCGCCTATGAACTTTGCCATTTTCTCTCTCTTTTCCGTGTAATGACGGTTGATGCAAAATTACAACTCTTTTTACATTTTCTTCCAAAATTTTCCACATTTTTCCACAAACTTATCAACAATTGAAAAATGAGGTTTATCTTTACACCGGGAACGGGGGTAAGAGGCTCCCGACAGATAATGTTTTAAACAGTTTTGTTATGAGATTTTTTGTGTGCTGCATATTCTCCCTGCTGCTTTGGGGATGTTCTTCGCAGGGAAGAGAAAATGTTGAGGATCAGGAGTGTAAGGAGCCCCAGCCTGTACTCAAGTATGGGCTGGAGATAGAGAAGTACGATGTTGAGCCAGGTGAGATAGGGAAGGGGGATTTCTTCGGTTCCATTATGGACAGGGCCGGTGTTGACCCAAACATGGTGCAGAGGATTCTGGCCGCTTCAAGGGAGGTGTTTGATGCCAGAAAGGTGAAGCTGGGGAGTTCGTATCAGATTCTCAGGGAGAAGGACTCTCTGGGGAGTGCGGCCTATTTCGTCTATGAGCTGGACAATCTTACCCATGTGGTGGTTTCATTGAAGGATTCCCTCTATGCAAGGCTGTATGAGAAGGAGGTGGTGCCAGTGAAGAAACAGGCGGAGGTTACAATAAGCACCTCCCTGTGGAATGATGTGCAGAAGGCTGGCATACCGGTGATGATGGCACTCAGGCTTTCAGATGTGTATGACTGTACAATAGATTTCTTCGGGCTTCAGAGCGGGGATTCCTTCAAGGTGATGTATGACGAGCTCCAGTATGACGGGGAGTATATGGGTTTGGGGAAGATCTACTATGCTGAGTTCATCCATGCCGGCAAGCAGTATAATGCAATCAGGTTCAATGCGGGGGAGAACAGCAGCACCTTCTGGAATGAGAATGGTGAGAGCCTGAAGAAGGCATTCCTGAAGGCTCCGCTGAATTTTACAAGGATAAGTTCAAGGTTTACATACGCCCGCAAACATCCGGTGCTGAAGATTGTAAGGCCGCATACGGGTGTGGATTATGCCGCTCCAAGCGGTACACCGGTTGTTGCTCTTGGTGACGGTGTGGTTACCCACAGGGGTTGGGCCGGCGGTGGCGGCAATACCATCAAGATAAAGCATCCGGGGAATTATGTCACATCCTATATGCACCTGAAAGGGTATGCCAAGGGGATTTCTGTAGGAACCAGAGTCTCAAGGGGGCAGCTGATAGGTTATGTGGGAAGTACTGGCCTCTCTACCGGCCCTCATCTGGATTTCAGGGTGTACAAGAACGGCAAGCCTATTGACCCTCTGAAGATGGAGAGCCCGAGCGTGGAGCCTGTTTCAAAGGAGAAGATGCCTGAGTTTGAGGCGCAGATGCAGAAATACAGGTATCAGCTGGACAGCCTCAACTCTGCCAAATATGTGCAGGAATACCTCCGCATCCTCGGGGACAATAACTCATAAAGAACCATTTAATCTTCCATTTGCAGCATACAACCGGCAAACGGTATTGTATGGCCAGATATGCAGATGATTGTAAGAAAGGGGGAGACGACGAAGTCTCCTCTGCTGCGTCATTGCCTTCGGCAATAACTTGCAACCGTCGAATTAGGTCCCCCCTTTCTTCAATACATCTGCCAAGGCCATCCAAAGACTTTGATAGCAGATTATATGCTGCAGAATGCATTTGTAAAGGAAAACATGAGCCTGAGCGAATGGAGGGTGAGGCGGTAAGAGAGGGGAGAAAATTCATCGTCCTGTGACGGCACTTGTATGACGACGTTAGACCCCGTAAGGGGCTAAAAGGAGGAGTTTGCCGTCAAGATGAATTTTATTCCCTCTCAGCCTCAGCCGAGACTGAGCGAAGGCTCTTTGTTTTCCTGAGACAAAATGCATTATGGCATATGCAAGCCATGTCAAAGGAGATTTATGAGCCTTGTCTTAAAATGATGGATGAATTAATGGTTCTTATTTTTTTCTGATGAGGTTGAGGCCGTCTCGCAGGGGAATGATTACGTTTTCCACACGGGGGTCGTCCTTTACCATCCGGTTGAACTTGAGGATTCCTTGAGTCTGGGCATCCTGAGGTACGTTTTCCTGATATACCTTCCCGTCCCAGAGGACATTGTCGGCCAGAATGTACCCTCCCTGGCGTACCATGTCAAATACCAGTTCATAGTAGGTGGGGTATTCCCTCTTGTTGGCATCTATGAATACCAGGTCATACATTCTGCCCTCTTCCTTGAGGCGTTGCAGGGTCTCTTTTGCGTCCCCTATGTGGAGGGTTATCCTGTCTGAAAGGCCGGCCTTTTCATGGGCCTGCAGGATAAGGTCTTCCAACTCGTCATTGAGTTCCAGGGAATCCATGTGCCCTCCCTCTTTCAATCCTCTGGCAAGGCATATTGCGGAATAGCCTGTAAATGCACCGAGCTCCAGGATGTTTTCCGGCTGAATCATCCTGGCAATGAACTCCATGAGCTTCCCTTCAACCGGGCCGCACAGCATCCTTGCATGGTTGGTCCTCAGGTTGGTCTGTTTCTGCAGCCATTTAAGTACAGGGTCCTGCTCCTGTGAGTATCCGGTGATGTATCCGTTCAAGTCCATATCAGTTGTATATAAGGGTGCTCATCCTTTCCCAGCCCAGGATTTCGGCAGCTGTCTGCTGCAGCTCCTCAGCCGTAATGGATTCAATTCTTTGTCTCATCTGCTCAAAGGTGCTTATCTTGCCGTACATCAGCAGCGACTTGCCCATTGAGAGGCATTGGGCCTCTGCGTTGTCCTGTGCAATGGAGAGCTGTCCTATGAGCTGTTTCCTGGCTGCCTTCAGGGCGGCAGGGGTGAGCCTGTTCTCCACAATCCTGTCAAGCTCCTTCTTTATGAGGGAGAGGCATTTGTCCACATCCTCCCTGTCGCATCCGAAGTAGATGCTAAAGATGCCTGTATCGGCATAAGGGGTATATACAGCCTCCACGCTGTATACCAGTCCGTTCTTCTCCCTGAGGGCCATGTTCAGCCTTGAACCTGATGCCGGGCCTCCAAGGATGTTTGTAAGGATGGAGAGGGCGATCCTCCTGGAGTCGTATGCCGTGTAGGCGGTTGTTCCCACCATGCAGTGTGCCTGGTGGCTCTTCTTGGAGAGGGCCTTATGGAATACTTTGTCGGGAAGAGGCTGGGGGAGACTCTCATTCCTTTTCCTTGAATCTCCTGTGTCCCCTTCAGTGATTATTTCAATACCAATTTCCCTGCCCAGGTATTTTTCTGCGGATTTCTTTATGAGTGCAGCGGCTTTTGCCTGGGGGCAGTCCGCAACAATGGTGAATGCCATGTTGGAAGGGGTGAAGTTGCGGGAGTTGTACTCCTTCATTACCTCTGAATTTATCTTCATGAGGCTCTTCTTCTCTCCAAGAATCTGCATCTGCAGGGGATGCCCCTCAAAGAGGAGCTGCTCAAAATGCTCATAAATGGCATCGGCAGGCATATCCTTGTAGGAGACAATCTCCTCCAGGATCACATCCCTCTCCTTCTCCAGCTCCTTTTGCGGGAAAACGGAGGTGAAGGCCAGCTCCATGAGGAGGTCAATGGCCTTCGGTAGGTCTTCCTTCAGGACAGTTGAATGCAGTACCGTCTCCTCCTTGGTGGTGTAGGCATTCAGCTCGCCACCAACGCTTTCAAGGACATTGTTTATGCTGTTTGCCTTCCTTTTGGCTGTCCCCTTGAAGAACATGTGCTCTGTAAAATGGGCCAGTCCGTTGTATGCGGGGTCCTCATCCCTTGTGCCGCATTTGGTGGACAATGCGCAGTAAGCCACTGGTGATGCGCTGTGCTTGAATGAGAATCTCAATATATCTTCTTTACGGGTATCCATCGCTTCTTAAAAAACTCTGCAAAATTAGAATAAAATAGTTATTTTTGTGGATTATGGAGAAATTTATAGTATCGGCACGCAAGTACAGGCCCAACAACTTCCTGAGCCTCGTGGGGCAGGACAGTATTGCTGTAACCCTCAAGAACTCAATACAGAGGGGGCAGCTGGCCCATGCATATCTTTTCTGCGGTCCGCGCGGAGTGGGCAAGACGTCCACCGCCAGAATCTTTGCAAAGACAATCAACTGCATGAATCCGGGGGCAGACCTGGAGCCTTGCGGCGAGTGCGAATCGTGCATCTCCTTTGCACAGGGGCGCTCATACTGCATCCATGAGCTGGATGCTGCATCCAACAACTCGGTGGATGACATCAGGCTCCTCACCGAGAAGGTGATGATACCGCCACAGATAGGAAAGTACAGCGTGTACATCATTGATGAGGTGCACATGCTCTCATCTGCCGCCTTCAATGCCTTCCTCAAGACCCTTGAGGAACCCCCTGCACATGCAATATTCATCCTTGCAACAACAGAGAAGCACAAGATACTCCCTACAATCCTCAGCCGTTGCCAGACCTACGACTTCAACCGCATCTCCATAGAGGATATAGTGAAGAACCTCGCCTCCATTGCAAAGAAGGAGGGGATAACCATAGATACCGATTCATTGCACGTGATAGCCCAGAAGGCAGACGGTGCAATGCGTGATGCCCTCACCCTGTTTGACCAGTGTGTTGCATTCTGCGGAACACAGATAGAGTACAGCGCGGTAATCAGGAACCTGAACGTGCTGGACCATGAGTATTACTTCAACATAGTGGAAAGTGCCCTTGCAGGGAATTTTTCCAGACAGCTCCTCCTCTTTGATGAGGTGCTTTCAAAAGGTTTCAATGCCCTCTATTTCATAGGCGGCCTTGGGAACCACCTGAGAAACCTCCTTGTATGCAAGGATACTTCAACATTGAAGCTGCTGGAGATGGCTCCGGCAGTGGCGGAGCGTTACAAGGCACAGAGTGCAAAATGCTCCGTGAAGTTCCTTTACGAGGCTCTTGGCAACACCACAAAATGTGAAAGCGAATACCGCCAGAGCAGCAACCAGAGGCTCCTTGTGGAGTTCCTCCTTGTGAAGCTTGCGCAACTGGCAGGGCAACCGCAGCAGAGTGTACAGCCACCGCAGCCGGCACAGGCGGTACAAGCACAGGCGGCACAGGTGGCAGCACAGCCGCAGGCAGCAGTCCAGCCACAGGCAGCAGCACCTGCACCGGAGGAGGCCCCTCAGCAGCAGGCCATGGTGGCAGAACCGGAACAGCAGCCTGCCCCGCAGCGGCCTAAGGCAGTGGCGGGCGGACTCTCAATAAAGAACATAATGAAACAGGCCCAGAGCACCCCTAAAGCTGCAGAGCAGGAGGTGGTGAATGCAATGGAGCCGGTTACCATAGAGAAGCTGAATGCAGTATGGGGCAAGATGGCGGACACCCAGAGCCAGTACCCGAGACTTGCAACGGCAATCAGGCAGACAGCCCCTGAACTGAGGGATGATACAACCGTTGTATTCAAGGTTGGCAACAGCGCCCAGCAGAGCTGGATTGAGAAGAACTCACTTCCTGTACTTACCGGATTCCTGCAGAGGGAGCTCAGGAACGGGGAGATAAAGCTGGTTGTTGAGGTTATTGAGGTGGCGCAGCAGGAGAGGAAGCCCTATACACCATACGAGAAGGCAGACCGCCTCCGTAAAAACTATCCGGAACTGGTGAATCTGGAGAAAGATTTGGATTTGGACATTAAGTAGTAAAGATATGCGTTTATATTGTACCGACCTTATAAAGAGATATGGAAAGAGGACAGTAGTAAAAGGGGTCTCTTTTGATGTGGAACAGGGTGAGATTGTAGGACTTCTCGGCCCCAACGGAGCCGGCAAGACCACAAGCTTCTATATGATTACAGGGCTCATCAAGCCCAATGGCGGGCGCATTTTCCTTGATGATGAGGAGATTACAGACCTTCCTATGTACAAGCGTTCCCAGAAGGGGCTCGGATATCTTGCCCAGGAGGCGTCTGTATTCAGAAAACTGAGCGTGGAGGACAATATAATGTCGGTGATGGAGCTGAGTGACCTCACCAAAGAGGAGCGCAAGGAGAGGCTGGAGAACCTGATCCAGGAGTTCAGGCTTGAAAAGGTGCGCAAAAGCTATGGCATCCAGCTGTCGGGAGGAGAAAGGCGAAGATGTGAAATTGCCAGGGCACTTGCCAAGGACCCTAAATTCATCCTTCTGGATGAGCCTTTTGCCGGTGTTGACCCAATTGCTGTAGAGGACATCCAGCATATAATTGCAAAGCTCAAGACAAAGAACATAGGCATCATCATCACAGACCACAATGTGCATGAGACACTGGCCATTACAGACAGGGCCTACCTCCTCTATGACGGAAATATCCTGGAGAGCGGCACACCTGAGCAGCTTGCAAACAACCCTGAGGTGAGGAAAAGGTACCTCGGGCAGAACTTTGAGCTCAGGAAGGCAGTGCTCCGCAAAAGGGATGAGGATGAGGAACTTCCCGACAGTAACCTATAAACCATGAAAATAAGATTCAATCTTTTGGCAGCTGCCCTCCTGGCGGCGATCATTGTTTCCTGCGGAACAAGGGAGCAGGAACAGGTACATCCGGCAAGGCCTGCATACCTGCAGCCTGGCGATACGGTAGGAATAATGGCGTTGTCTTCGCCTGTGGCTGAGAGCAGACGTGGTGCAGATTCCCTGATAAATATTGTAAAATCATGGGGAGTGAATGTAAAAGTGGGTGAGCACCTCTTCAAATTGGAGAACCCTCCGTTCAATGTAACTGACAAGGAGAGGGCTGAAGAGTTCATGAACATGATAAAGGATGACAACATAAAGGCCATTGTATTCTATAGGGGCGGTTATGGGGCTATAAGAACTCTTGAATACATCGATTTTGAGGAGGTGAAAAAACATCCCAAATGGATTGTTGGCTATAGTGATGTAACCACTCTCCACCTTATGCTTCAGAAAATAGGTATGGAGTCTGTACATGGTGCAATGTTGAACTCATATTGGATGAAAAGACGCCCTGATTCAGCGGCAATAACAGTAAGTGACGCACTGTTTGGCAGAATACAAAAATACCATGTAAACCCACACCCGTACAACAAATACGGAAACGTTGAAGGCAAGCTTGTAGGTGGCAACATGACATTGATTTCAATAGCGGAGGGTACACCTTATGATATGCCTGTGGATGACAACTCAATCCTATTCATAGAAGAGGTAGGAGAGGGGATGAATGCCATAGACGGTATGATGCAGCAGCTTAAGAAATCAGGCAAACTGGATAAGGCAAAGGCAGTAATAGTGGGTAATATGACAAGAATAACAGACCTGGAAGACCCTTGGAATGTAACACCTCAGGAGCTGATAAAGCGATATACAGATGAATTGGATGTCCCTGTAGTTTTCGGGTTCCCTTCAGGCCATGGCCGTCCCAACTACGCAATCTATATGGGCCGCGAGGTGAAGCTCTCAGTAAGGGCGGACGGAGTGGACATCACTTTCTGATAAGATAAAGTTACAGCATAAAAAAGGAACTCCGATGGGGTTCCTTTTGAATTTACCCGGTTTACCCCTTTACAGCAGCTCCATTGTCATTGAAATGTCCTCTTTAGGCCTGTCTCCACGGGCAGTTGCGCACTCCTGGATTTTGCCTACAACCTCAAGTCCTTCAATTACTTCACCAAAAACTGTGTACTGGTTGTCCAGATGTGGGGTACCGCCTATTGTGCTGTAAGCCTCCTGCTGCTCAGGGGTGAACTTGAAGCCGCCCCTCTTCTTGGCCTCCGCTTTGGTAAGGGCAATCAGCTCGTTCTGCAGCTCCATAAGCCCTGCCTGGTCCCTGTTGCGGCGCAGGTCCATAATCTGGGCTTTACGCTCTGCAGCCAATGAGTTGAAGATTTCCTGCTCCACCATCATGTTCATCTGCTTCTCCATCTGCCCCAGCTTGCCACCGGTGTATACATCTCCCCATACAATATAGAACTGGCTTCCCGACGAATTCCTCTGCGGGTTCACCTCATCACCCTGCCTTGCTGCAGCCAATGCTCCCCTCTTGTGGAACAGCTGCGGGTATACAATCTCTGTAGGAACAGTATAGCCTGGGCCCCCTGTGCCAAGGGACTTGCCTGCAGGGGCACCTTTTGAATCCGGATCACCTCCCTGAATCATGAAATCCTTTATAACCCTGTGGAAAAGGGTACCGTTGTAGTAGCCCTCCTTCACAAGTTTTATGAAATTGTCCCTATGCTGGGGTGTCTCATCATGCAATTTAACTTTAATGTCACCTAAAGTGGTCTTTATCAAAACTGTTGTACTCATATATACTTTCAAATTATTTATTCTTATTGTATTCCTTCATTGCCTACAGGCCGTTGAGGCTGGGCAGCACTACCTGAATAGCGGCGAGGCGTACATCTGCACATCCTCCCTGGTTATTGTCTGGTTGCCCAGAATCAGCAGACGCTCGGTCACATTCCTCAGCTCGCGGATGTTTCCGGTCCAGGCATGTTTCTGCAGCTCCTCAATGGCTTCAGGTTCAATGCCCCTTGGTGCAGCTCCGGTTTCACTGCATATCTGCTCTATGAAGTGGTTTACCAGCAGCGGAATGTCCTCCTTTCGCTCTGCAAGGGCAGGTACATGAATCACAATCACGCTAAGCCTGTGGTAAAGGTCCTCACGGAAGTTCCCCTTCTCTATCTCCTCAAGGAGGTTCTTGTTGGTTGCAGCCACCACACGCACCTTCACATTTATATCCTTGTCGCTACCAACCCTGCTGAGCTTGTTCTCCTGCAGTACCCTCAGCACCTTTGCCTGTGCACTCAGGCTCATGTCTCCAATCTCATCCAGGAACAGGGTTCCTCCATCTGCCTGCTCAAACTTGCCCTTATGGTCCTTTACAGCACCTGTGAACGAGCCTTTTACGTGGCCGAACAGCTCACTTTCAATAAGCTCTCCCGGTATTGCCGCACAGTTCACCTCCACAAACGGCATGCTCTTGCGGTTGCTCTTCTCATGCAGCCAGCGGGCCACAAGCTCCTTGCCTGTACCGTTTGAACCGGTAACAAGCACTCTGGCATCAGTTGGCGCAACCCTCTCAATCATCTCCTTTATCCTTATAATTGCAGGAGACTCTCCCACAATCTGAGGTATCCCGGCAACCTTCTCAACCTTCTTCTTGAGAATCTTGGTCTCCTTCACAAGGGATGTCTTGTCTGTTGCATTCTTGAGGGTAATGAGTATGCGGTTCAAGTCCAGAGGCTTCTGGATAAAGTCAAATGCCCCCTTCTTTATGCAGTCTACTGCCGTATCAATTGAACCGTGCCCGGAAATCATCACAACGGCAGCCTCAACCCCATTCTCCATGAGCTTCTCCAGCAGCTCCACACCATCAATCCCCGGCATCTTTATATCAGAGAAGATTACATCATAGTTTGTGGCAAGCGCCATTTCAAGCCCCTCCTTGCCGTCTGCAGCCAGGGCAACCTCGTGCCCTTCAAACTCAATGATATCCTTCAATGCAAAGCGGATGCTTTTCTCATCGTCAACAATCAAAATCTTCATATCAGCGATTTTTTATATTTCTCAAATTCCTCTTTCAGCCCTCCCTCCTTGAGTGAATAGGAAGACTGGTATATTATTGCCGGCTTCACCTTCTCCAGCACAAACTGTGTGAATACGGAGGCCAATACAATGTAATCAACCCTGATTGGGGACATTCCGGGCATCTTTATCCTCTCCTGGGCCAGCGATGCCACAAGCACATCATTCAGCTCCTTCAGATCCTCCTTCTTTATCTCAATTGACGGAAGCTCCCTGTATCCGCAATTGAAGATAAGGTCCTTGAAGGTGTCAAATGAACCGGACGAGCCAATGAATATTGAAGGGGTGTACTTCTCCACCTGCTCCCAAAGTTCCCCCAATACATTGTCATTGAACTTCAGGAACTCCCCAATCACCTCTCCGGGAAGGGGCTCCTGGTAGTTGAACTGCTCCCTCATGCGGGCCATACCTATCGGGAAGCTCCTCTTCCAAAGAATCTGCGCACCGTCTGTGATGATGAACTCATTGCTTCCCCCTCCAATATCCAGCATAAGGGCGTTCTCCCTGCTGCTGAACCTGCCTTCCGGACCCCTGAGGTGCCCTACACTCTCCATTATTCCCTTGAAGATAAGCTCTGCCTCACGTTCTCCGGGGATAATCCTTACCTTGAATCCGAACCTTGAATTGAGGTATTCAGCAAATTCCAGGCCATTGGAGGCATCCCTTACCGCAGAGGTGGCGTATGGGATCACCATATCCGCACCGCCGGCCTCCTCAATGGCATCCATTATCTTTTCAAGGGCAGCCGTTGCCGTCTGGAAGGCTACAGGGGCAATGAGCCCGCTTGAAAGCCCGCCGGCGCCAAGTTTGGCCGCACACTTATATTCAGCTATTGTTTTGCATCCGCCCTCTTTGGAGAACTCCCCCAGAATCATATTGAAGACATTGGTACCCAAGTCCAGAACCGCAACTCTCATCCTTTGTTATATTTTTACAAAGATAAGTTTTTTTGTACTTTTGCCCTTATGGAACAATCTAAAATTATAATTGCCATTGACGGCCATTCCTCAACAGGAAAAAGCAGCTTTGCAAAGCAGGTAGCAGCAAGGTTGGGATATGTTTATGTAGATACAGGAGCAATGTACCGAGCAGTAACCTATTTTGCATATACCAACGGATTCATAGACAATAAGAACAAAATAAATGAGGAAGGGTTGCAGCAGACCCTTGGGGCAAACAGGATTTCTTTCAGGCCGGGTCCCGACGGAAGGTCGCAGACATGGCTCAACAATGCATGTGTGGAAAAGCAGATAAGGACCCTCAACATTTCAAACAAGGTGAGCAAGATTTCCGCACTCCCATTTGTAAGGGAATATGTAGACAAGATCCTCCGCAGGTTCGGGCAGGAGAAGGGGGTTGTGATGGATGGAAGGGATATAGGAACCTCAGTATTTCCGAATGCAGAACTCAAGATATTCATGACAGCGGCAGTTGAGGTGAGGGCGCAGAGGCGCTTCAAGGAGATTCAGGAGGCGGGCGGCAAGGAGAGCTATGATGACGTGCTCAAGAACCTTAAGGAGAGGGACCACATAGACCAGACCCGCGAGGTATCGCCCCTGAGGAAAGCCGATGATGCCATACTGCTGGACAACAGCAACATGAGCATCCCTGAGCAGTTCGTATGGTTGGACAGGATTTTATTGGAGCGTTTCGGGCTCCAGATGAGATAGATTATGCGCCTTTCAATAGAGATAGATGAAGAATCAGGCTTCTGCTACGGAGTTATCAGGGCCGTGGAGAAGGCAGAGTTCCGCCTTAAGGAGAGTGCAGCGCTGTACTCCCTGGGTTCAATAGTGCACAACAACTCGGAGCTGGACAGGCTCAACAAGATTGGGCTTGAAGTGATAGATATTGAGCGGATGAAGCAGCTCTCGGATATAACCGTGCTCATCAGGGCCCACGGCGAGCCCCCGCAGACATACGCCATTGCAAAGGAGAACAACATTACCCTTATAGACTGCACCTGTCCGGTAGTGCTCAAGCTGCAGGCCAGGATAAGGGAGACATACGCAAAGCATAACGGGCAAATTGTAATATTTGGAAAGATAGGACATGCGGAGGTAAACGGCCTGGTTGGGCAGGTAAACGGAGATGCAGTAGTGGTGGATGGCTTTGATAGCCTTGAAAAGATAGATTTCACCCAACCTGTACAGATTTTCTCACAGACAACCAAAGACCCTAAAGAATATGAGGAGATTTGTGATGCCATCCGCGAGAGGATTGTTTCAGCAGGAGGTTCATTGGACAACTTCACGGCCCACAACACCATCTGCAGGCAGGTGGCCCAAAGACATACAAACCTGGAGGCCTTTGCAAAGAAACACTCTGTAATAGTATTCATCAGCGGAAAGGAGAGTTCCAACGGCAAGGTGCTCTATGAGCTCTGCAAATCTGTAAACCCAAGGTCATACCATATACAGACACGCAGCCAGATAGATCCTGCGTGGTTCAACGAAGGGGATTCTGTTGGGATATGCGGAGCAACCTCCACTCCAAAATGGCAGCTGGAAGGCGCCGTTGAATATCTTAAGAAGATGTAAAAGGGGTAGACCGGGTAAATTTTTGCTGAAAAAGCAATTTTTTGCGCTGGGCATGCAAGTTTTTCTTTTTCAGCAAAAAATATTTCGCAGATAATTTTATATTTGCGGAGAACCAAAAACAAATGGAGTTATTATGGCACGCCCAATTAGAGAGACACCTGTACTTACAGGTAAAGATGCAGAAAGATTTTTGCGCATAATAAGTAATCCTAAACCTATCAGCAAGGAGGAGAAGGAGCGGATGATGAAAAATTATGAGTTTTTCATGAGTATTGCAACGTTCAAATAGGTTACTATGAATATCATGGAGAAATGGCGGATATGCCGTCTGGAGGAGAGGGAAAAGATAGAATCGTTCAGATGTGGAGATCCGGATCTGGACGATTTTCTTTTGAATGATTCGTCATCATATAGTAAATCTTTATTGGCAAATACCTATTTATTGGAAATAGGGGGAATGGTTGCTGCATATTTCAGTTTGGCAAATGACAGCATTTCTATAAACGATTTTACGTCAGTTGCAGGCTTCAACAAGTTCAGAAAAAAGCGGTTTGTCAATTCAAAAAGGATAAGGAGCTATCCAGCTGTTAAAATCTGTAGATTTGCCATAAATGAAAGAATCAGGAATATGGGAATAGGTTCAAAATTATTGGATGTTATAAAAGTTCTGTTTCTTGTTGAAAACAAGGCCGCCTGCAGATTCATTACGGTGGATGCATACAAGAATGCCTTGCCGTTCTACGAACGTAACGGATTCATTCCTCTGCAGCATCAAGACAGCACTTCTACAACGAGCCTTCTATTTTTTGATTTGATGACAGCAAAGTAAGGGCAACGTAACTTTGCTATAGGTACTCAACATTCATTCTGTAGCTCCAGCGGCCGAAGTAGAGGTTTTCGCCCCTCCATTCAACCTCGCCGCGCTGGAAATCTACGGTTTCGCTGCGGAGGTGGTTCTTGGCAGGGAAGAAGTTGCCGGAGTAGTCTTCGTTTACATAGTATCTGTAGCCGTCTATGCCGCCGAGGTAGAAGTGGTATACATCGTCGTTTTCGTTAGGGACGAGGCCGAATGATACGTCTACAGGTACCCAGCCGATTCCTTCAAAGTATGCCTGTGCCCAGTCGTGGAGGTTGATCTCGCCAGGGTGGAGCATCCAGCCGCTCTGCCATTTTGCAGGGATGCCTGCGTAGCGTGCCATGGTGATGAAGGTTAGGCCTACCTGGCCGCAGTCTCCGTGGTTGTTCTTGAGCACGTATGCAGGGATGTTGTCCAATGTTGCATACTCCCTGGCACTTGCCCAAGGGTATGTCTTGGCAATATGGTCAAATATCTTCTGGGCCTTGACCAGAGGGTTGGTTTCTCCGGCAATGATGCTGTCGGTGAGGGCCTTTATTTCAGGGGTGAAGATTACGTGTGTCTTGCGCTCTGCTGTGTATTTCTTGTAGAGCTCAGACTCTGTGTCGTATGGCTTCACATCCTCAGGGCCGAAGTTGAACCAGTGGTCTGCAATCTCAAGCTCCAGCTCGTAGCCGAACTTTATTGCACTGTCTTTCACAGCAGGGGCCTCCATGTAGATGCTCTTGTGCTCATATTCGTCGGGAGAAATGATATAATCCTTGTTGGTGGTGGAGAGGAGCTTCACATTGGTGCTTCTCTTGCTCTCCCTTGGGTAAGGCATCCATACGCGGATCATCTCCCCCTCAGGCACCTCATTAGGTTTTACAGTGATTGAGTAGTTGATTTTGAACTTCTTAGGGGTGCTGAGGTTCTCAATTTTGTCTTTTGAGGTCTGGGCCACAACTGAAGGGATATAATCTGCAAGGAAAACATCCAGCTCGTCTGACTGCCTTCCCTTCACGTCCCAATGGGCCTGTGCCTCCTTGCTGATCCTGAAGAGATTCCTTGGAGCGTTCCAGAAATATTTCTTCACACCGTCTATCATCATGCACTCAAGGGCGCCGGTGCTCTCCCAATTGGCAAGCTGCTCCTGTGTAACATCCGGAATAATTTCCTTGATATATGCCACAACTGTGGTATCATCCTTTGAGAAATCCTTGCGGATGCGGTTCATTGTCTGAATCTTGGCATCCAGATCCCAAACCTGCCCCGGAGTAAGCTCCTCAGTGGCAATCTTGAGCTTTATCATCTGCTCCGCCTGGGCAAATTCACCCTTGGCAATGGCCTCATTTATGTTCTCGTCTGTGATTTTGGGCATCTGGCAGGCATACGCTGCAAACGCCAGAACTAAAAGTGCAAATAGTCTTTTCATGGTGTAAAGTTTTGTAGTAACCAACTGGAGTTTAGCAAAAATAAGTAGTATTTGTCTAAATTACAAACTTGTACTATATTTGCACCACTTTTGAAGAAATTATCAATTAGAGAAAATTTATATGGCAACTACTGCAGATTTTAAGAACGGCTTGTTCTTCAATTACAACGGCAAACCTTGTCAGTTGATTTATTTCCAGCATGTGAAACCAGGTAAAGGCCCTGCTTTTGTTAAGACAAAATTCAGGAACCTTGAGAATGGCAAGATCCTTGAGAACACTTTCAGCGCAGGTGAGAAGATTGAGATCATCACTGTTGAGAGAAGGCCTTACCAGTTCCTTTACAAGGATGAGACAGGTTACAACTTCATGCACAATGAGACTTTTGAGCAGATCCACCTTGAGGAGGATTTCGTAGACAATGCAGACCTTATGAAAGAGGGCCAGTATGTGGAGATGATGTTCCTTGCAGATGAGGAGAGATGCCTTACTTGCGAGCTTCCACAGTTCGTTGAGCTTGAGGTTACCTACACTGAGCCTGCTGTTAAGGGTGATACTGCTTCTACAAATGCACAGAAGGAGTGTACTCTTGAGACTGGTGCAAGAATCATGGTTCCTTTGTTCATCAACCAGGGTGAGAAGATCCGCGTTAAGGTTGAGGACAGAAGCTACGGTGAGCGCGTAAGGTAATATCTGCCCTGCAAGAGAGAGTTAATAAAATGATGAATGAGGGTGACCCAAAAGGGTTGCCCCTCTTGCTTTTTGTACTATACACACCTT
>CAYYVA010000013.1:0-47728 GCA_964475015.1 uncultured Muribaculaceae bacterium | reverse complement strand
TAAATATCAATCATTTCAAAGAACTATTTCGATTTTTTAGTGGACACTAATGAATTTATTTACCTAATTAAATTAACCTAAAAATTTAACGTTATGTTTAACCAGAAAAAAGTGAGTCTATTTTCACGTTTTGTGATTATGACTTTGGTCTCATTGTGTTTCGCAGTGGGAGTATGGGCTCAGGAGATTACTGTAACTGGTAAGGTTATAGATAAATCGGGAGAGCCACTTATTGGAGTGTATGTTTTGCTTCAAGGTTCTACTTCTGGAACATCTACTGATGTAGACGGTAACTATGCGTTGACCGTTCCATCAGATGCAACTTTGCAGTTCTCTTTGATAGGCTACCGCGTTGTGGCAGTTCCTGTCAATGGCAAGAGCGTTGTGAATGTTACATTGGAGGAGGATGCAGTTATGTTGGAAGACGTAGTTGTAACAGCAATGGGTATTTCCAGAAGTGAGAAGGCTTTGGGTTATGCGGCTACAACCGTAAAATCTGACGAGCTTCTTCAGGCAAAATCAGGATCCCTGATGGGAAGTATGGCCGGTAAGGTTGCCGGTGTGAACATCTCTACTTCAGGTACAGCCGGTTCATCACAGAAGGTTATCATCCGTGGTATCTCTTCTTTGAACAGCAATACCCCTCTTTACATCATTGACGGTGTTCCAATTGACAACAATACAATTGGTAGGAGCAACTCTGCTGACTTCGGTAACAGTGCAAACAACATCAACCCTGAGGATGTTGAGTCTGTAACAGTTCTTAAAGGTGCATCTGCAACTGCCCTTTACGGTTCACGCGCTTCTAACGGTGTAATTATGATCACCACAAAGAAAGCTGCTGCAACTGACCAGCTTACAGTTACTTATGATGCTTCGTTCACTGCAACCACTACAGGCCGTGTAATGAGGACTCAGGACTTGTTCGGACAGGGTTGGGGTTCTTGGGACCGTGCAGAGAATGGTTCTTGGGGTCCAAGACTTACCGGAATTATGCACGAGTGGGGTTCAGACCAGCTTGAGACACCAATGGTAAAACCTTTCAGCTATGTAAAGGACAACCTTAAGAACTTCTACAAGACAGGTACTGAGCTGAACAACTCTGTACGTGTACAGTATGGTACAAAGAATGCAGGTATCATAACTTCATTCTCAAACTCAAATTCAAACGGTATCCTTCCTAATGACGGTGACAAGTTCAACAGGAATACATTCTTCTTGAGAGGCTATGCAAACTACAAGAAGTTCCACGTAGACATGTCAATCAACTATTCAAGGACTGACATCCGCAGGACTGAGGGTATGGATATGGAGCTTTTGCAGCACGCAACTGACATTGACATGTCTGCCGGTAAGGATTACAATGATCCTGCATGGAATCTCGACAACTACTACACTTTCTATGCATATAACCCATATTGGATGATTGACAACTACAAGTTTGAGTTCCAGGGTAATATGATAAGGGGTACTGTTGAGTTGAAATATGACATCATCCCTGGTTTGCAGGCTATCGGACGTTTTGGTGGCGATGTTACTGCAAATGAGCGTCTTAACAAGAATGCAGAGGTTTCTTTCTCTGCCGGTTCATACAGTGACTTGGGTGGTGCTACAGCTGTAAAGGGTTACTACAGTGAGATGAAGTATACCAATACCCATATGGATGCTACAGCAATGTTGTCTGCAAACTATAAGATTGGTGAGAACCTGAACATTTCAGGTATGGCAGGCTGGAACTTCAACCAGTTGGATTATGGTTATACAGGTGGTTCTGTTTCAGAGCTTGAGGTTCCTGATTGGTACAGCCTTTTGAACACTTCAACTGCAGTGTCAATCTCTACATACAAGAGCAGGAAGAGACTCATCGGTGCAATTGCACAGGCAGAGTTGGCTTGGAAGGATTGGGCTTACCTTAACCTTTCTGCACGTAACGACTGGTCTTCAACTCTTCCAGTAGGCAACAACAGCTTCTTCTACGGCGGTGCAAACGTTTCAGTTCTTTTGAACAACCTTATCCCTGCATTGAAGGATGCCAAATTTGACCTTTTGAAAGTAAGGTTGGCTGCTGGCCAGACTGGTAATGATGCTGCTGTATATATGACATACGGTACATTCCGCCCTGCACAGTTCGGTTATACTTACCTACCAATTGCAGGTGCTGCAGGTCTTACTGAGTACAATACCCGTCCAAGTACAACCCTGAAACCAGAGATTACCACTGAGTGGGAGTTGGGTATTTCAGGTGCATTGTTCCAGAACAGGTTGACTTTCGACTTCGCATACTATGACAAGGTTACCAAAGACCAGATCATTTCTGCTACCCTTCCTGCAGAGACAGGTTACACTTCAGAGACCAAGAACGTAGGTAAGCTGGGTAACAAGGGTATTGAGGCAGCATTGAGCGTTACCCCTATCCGTAAAGGTGACTGGGAGTGGGAAGTAGGCGTTACTTTTGCAAAGAACAACTCTAAGGTAATTGAGTTGTGGGATGGCCTTAAGGAGTACAGCTACACCAACTCAAGAGGTGTTTACTATGTATTGAGAGAGGGTGGCCCTATTGGTGAGTTCAGAATCCCTGCTGTAGCAACTGTAGACGATCCAAGCAGCCCTTACCACGGTTATGAGATTGTAAACAACAACGGTTGGTACAATTCAAGCTCTACAGAGTATGAGTACCTTGGCTGTTCACAGCCTGACTTTACAATGGGTTTCAGCACAAACCTCAAATGGAAAGACCTTTCATTGTCAGTAGTAGGTGACTGGAGAAATGGCGGTTACATGTATTCAAACACTTCTTACATTTCTCACTTCAACGGTAACTCAACACAGACTGTATACAATGAGCGTGATTCATACATCATTCCTCATACAGTAAGGATTGTAAACGGACAGTATGTAGAGAACAATATTCCTATCAAATCAAACCAGATGAACTATGCTCAGGGTAACTATTCATACAACCCTGCATTGAGAAGGGATTTCGTTCTTCCAAGAGACTACTTCAAGATCAGAGAGGTTGCCTTGTCATACAGCCTGCCTTCAAAACTTCTCAAGACCACATTCTTGAAACAGGTTACAATTTCAGCTATCGGACGTAACTTGTTCCTTGGTACTCCAGAGAAGAACAATTACGTAGACCCTGAGGCATCAAACTTGGGTAATGACTTGCTTTCAGAGTTTGGTGAGAGTACCGGTACCATCTCAACCAAGAACTATGGTTTCGGTCTGAAGGTTGTATTTTAATTAACTAAAGAGAATATAAGATGAAAAAATATTATAGAATATTTGCAATGCTGGCAGCTGTATGCTGCATAACATTGTCCTCTTGTAAGGATTTCTTGGATATAAACAGGAACCCTAACTATCCTACAGAGGCTTCTTGTGCCACCTTGCTTCCATCTGTTTGCGCAAGTACAGTTGCACAATTGGGATATAACGGTGAGCTTCTTGGTATAATGTTCAACCAATATTGTACTCAGGGTAACTCTACTAACCAGTATAATACTGCTGTAACATATGCTCTTACAAACAGCAGCTATACAGGATTCTGGACAAATGCATACGGTGCAACCCTTCCTGACCTTAAGATCATGATTGCCAAGGCTGAGGAGACAGGTGAGTGGAACTACTGGCTGATAGGTAAAGTTCTTGAGGCATACAACTGGCATATCCTTGCTGATATTTATGAGGATATCCCATTCACTGAGGCTTTGAATGCTGATGAGTTCCCTTATCCTAACTACGACAGCGGCAGGACCGTAGTTTATCCTGCACTTATCTCTATGTTGGATGAGGCTATTGCTAAAGCCGGTGAGGCTTCAGCTAAGAGCATGCCTGTAATTGACAACAAGGATTTCTTCTTTAACGGTGACATTACCAAATGGGTAGCTTTTGCAAAATCATTGAAACTGAAGCTCCTTATGAGGGATTTTGATGCAAACCAGGGTGCAATCCAGTCTTTGCTTTCTGCAGGCGGTTTCCTTGAGGAGGATGCTGCAGTAACTTGCTGGGAGGATGCTACAAATAAGGGTAACCCATTCTATGAGATGAATATCCGTCAGTTGAATACAACTGAGAATGTTCGTGGCTGCCACACTTTCATTGAGTATATGATTGCTAACGACGATATCCGTCTTGAGAATATTTATGAGCCTACATATGCTTCAACTGTAAGCGGCGGTGCTACCCTTAGAGATAGGTTTGAGGGTCTTCCATACGGTACAAAACCTGAGACTTCAGGTGCTGAGGGGGTTCCAATCACCAATTCTTCAAAATGGTTGCAGGCATATGATGATCCTACATACATCATGAACAAGGCTGAGGCTTACTTCCAGATTGCTGAGGCTTATGCAAGATTGAACGATGCTGCAAAAGCAAAGGATAATTATGAGAAGGGTGTGCTTGCTGCATTTGAGAGATTTGGCAAGAACGGTTCAAGCTACATTGCAGACGGTGGCGTTTATGCTTTTGACGAGAACAATATGATGGAGTGCATCATGATGCAGAAATGGGTATCATACGCCAAGGCAAATGCTTGGGACGGATGGTTTGACAGAAACCGTACAGGTATCCCTGCAACTGCAGGTGCAATTACAGTACGCGTGAGCGATGCTGACTACACCAAAGGCCTTACTGAGGGATATGAGCTTGGTACATTGGTTGACCCAGGTACAAACTCTTTGCAGCCATACCAGATTCCAAGAAGGATGATGATCCCTACCTCATCTTCTCAGTACAATCCTAATGCTCCTACAACCAAAGAGTTGGCAGAGCCAATGTGGTGGCAGGTTGCTGATGGTAAATAATTGTTTAACGCTTAAATGGATTATATCATGAAATACATTAAGAATATATTGTGGGTGTTGCTTGCATTTACCGTTGCGTCTTGTTCTATTGAGGATTATGACATAGAGCACAATGCAATTTTCCCAATGGGCGGCCAGTACAGAATCATCTCTTTGCAGGATGAGACAGGAGCTGAGCTTGCAGGCAAGATTTCATCTTCTACCAGATATGTGTACATTGCCAATACAATTGACAATGAGGCAGACAAATGCTGGGTAAGAATTGGTAACTACAATACCGGTGCAACCAGCTTCTATGGTATCAACGGTAAAGTGAGCTGTAATGTATCAAACAAACAGAACATGACCTTCTCTGGTTCAAATGTTGAGAACCTTGCAGGAAATGTTGCTTCTTCTTCAAACACTTTCTCTGTAGACGGTGTTGTAGTGGAGCAGGGTGTAAAATGCCCTTCAGGTGAGGTTACAGAGTCAATTACCATGACTTTCACCAACTCAAATTTCCCTGGCAAGACTTATAAGCTTACCGGTTGGAAATATACAGGTTGGTCTGAGGATATGTAATATCCCTTGATACATATAAATGGGGGTGGCAGCTGTAGCAGTTGCCACCTTTTTTTTAACTTTGCGTCTGATAAAAGGATAACATATGATAGGTGTCTTTGATTCCGGTGTAGGCGGATTGTCTGTATGGAGGGAGCTCTACAGGGAGTTTCCCGGTGAGAGGTATATGTATGTCTCGGATAGCGGATATTGCCCATATGGCCCAAAATCAAGGGAGGAGGTTATAGGGAGGGCAGTTGCCATTACTGAATATCTTATCTCCAATGGGGCGGAGATAATTGTTGTGGCCTGCAATACGGCTACTGCCGCTGCAATCAATTACCTCAGGAGCCATTATGCCGTTCCTTTTGTGGGGATGGAGCCGGCGGTAAAGCCGGCTGCCCTCAATACCAGAACCGGGGCTATTGGGGTACTGGCTACAAAAGGGACCTTCAAGGGGGAACTTTATCTGAGGACCCTGCACAAGTTTGCCTCCAATGCTACGGTGCTTGAGCAGGTTGGTGAGGGGCTTGTTGAGCTTGTGGAGGGGGGGAATACGGATACCCCGCAGGCACGTGAGATTGTCGGGAAGTATGTGAGGCCCATGGTGGAGAGCGGGGTGGACCATATAGTGCTGGGGTGTACCCATTACCCTTTCCTGGAGAAGGTGATAAGGGAGTTTGCAGGTGATGGGGTTGAGATTGTGAATCCGGCTCCGGCAATTGCAAGGAGGGTGTCACAGGTGCTGGAGCAGCTTAAGGGACAGGGAAAATCCCGTGAAGCGGAGATTGGAGATAACACTTTTGTTACTACAGGCGGGAATCTTGAGCTTTTGAAGAGGATGGTTGGAGAGATTGCCCCGGAGGATTATGAAACATTTATTTACAATACAATAGATCTGTAGTTATGGCAGCTTATAGCAAGGATAAGGTTATCAGGGAGATTACCCCTCTGAGCGACAAGGATTTCTTTTACATTGCAGACAGGAGCAAGAGTGAGTTTACATATCCTATCCACTCCCATTCCGCGTATGAGCTGAACTTTACGGAGAATGCTGCTGGGGTGAGGCGCATTGTGGGTGACAGCGTGGAGGTGATAGGGGATTATGACCTTACATTGGTCTCAAGCAAGGACCTGGAGCATGTATTGGAGCAGAATGAGTGCCGGAGCGAGAGGGTGAGGGAGATTACAATCCATTTTTCTCCCAACATATTTGAGAAGAACTTTACCACCAAGCACCAGTTTGATTCAATAAGGAGGATGCTGGAGAGGGGGCAGAGGGGGATTGCGTTCCCCATGTCGGCCATAATGAAGATTTATCCCATGCTGGACAGCCTCTCGTATGAGGAGGATTCGTTCTATGCCGTGATGAAGTTCTTTACAATCCTGTATGAGCTTTCAAGGTGCGAGGGGGCAAGAACTTTGTCCAGCTCACCGTTTGCCAGGGTAGAGACCCACTCTGACAGCCGCAGGGTGCAGACCATCCAGCAGTACATCAACGAGAACTACAAGCAGGATATCCGCCTTCCGGTGCTTGCGCAGATGGCGGGGATGTCGGCCGTGGCATTCAGCCGCTTCTTCAAGCTGCGTACAGGCAAGAGCCTTTCAGACTACATAATTGATGTACGTCTGGGTTATGCCTCAAGTGCATTGGTGGATACCAACGCCTCAATTGCGGATATCTGCTATGAATGCGGCTTCAACAACCTCTCCAATTTCAACAGGATATTCAAGAAGAAGAAGAACTGTTCACCTAAGGAGTTTAGGGAGAATTTCAGGAGGAAAAAGAAGTTGATCTGATGAAGAGGGTTCTGTTGTTTTCTTTGGCATCTTTTGCCTCTGCGGCCTCAGTCATGGCGGCGGATACGCTTTCATATAGGGTAAGGCAGGTTGGAAACTGGGCCTTTTATGGGACGGAAAATCCAACCGTGGAGCTTGTGGCCTCAAATGCGAGGGGGGTGCAGCAGCCGTTTTCCCTCCAGTGCCTTATAAATGACCCAAATGGAAAGCAGGTATTCAGGTTGGGCCAGAGCGGTATTGTGCCGCCGAAGGACTCGGCTGATGTCTCCTTCTCTTTCCTTACAATGTTACCCGGATTCTATAATGCCCAGATTCTGGAGGACGGCACCCAGGTGAGGAGCCTGAATGTAGCTTACGAGCCTGAAAAGATTGCTCCGGCGGCTGTGGCCGGGGAGCAGGCAGGCAAGAGGGACTTCAAGCTCTTTGCAGATATGGTTTCCCTGGAGAGGAGGGATCTGAGGCCTCAGTTCTCCATTGTGAGGAACAAGAATTTGTCGGGAAGGGAGAAGAATGTATATGACTTCAGGATGGTTTCCAGAGGGGATGAGGCTGTTACAGGGTACATGGCTTTCCCAAAGGGTAAAAAGGATCTTGCCGTAATGGTTACATTTGTGATGCTTGGGGAGGGGTCTGCCAATCCGCTTGCAGATTTTACTGCACCTGCAGATATGGCGGAGCTGGTGGTTTATCTCCGCGGCAGGGGTACGGGGGAGGAGTATTTGAAGAACCTCCTTACAGACATGGCTCTGAGCATAGATTTTGTGGCCCAGAGGGCAGAGACAAATCCTGCAAGGATATTCACGCAGGGAAGCGGCCTTGCCGGAGCCTGTTCATTTGTAGCGGGAGCCCTTGACGGGAGGGTGGCAGTCTCCTTTGTGGCAGACCCGCTATTCAGCACCTTTACGGAGCTTTTCTCCATGGAATCAATTTATTCAGGAGTGAAGAACCCTGCCCTCTTTGGGATGGGGCTCCAGGAGAAGGCCTCAGTGCTGCACCAGAATTTCTGCATATACAACGGCCTGCAGGGAAATAAGGAGTATTTTATTTTTCCCCGCGGGAAAACCGTAGAGAGGAAGCAGTGGAGATATATCCGGGATACATTCCTTGCCAGGACAGGGAAATGACCCTCAGCATACAGATGAAAAAATCCCCCGCCGGAGCATTAAGCTGCAAGGCGGGGGATTCTGTCATATAGGATTATTCCTTACTTCTTGTTAGGAACATCGAGGTTCAAATGAGGGTTCTTCTTTGAAGAGAAGTAGAGCAGCAATGAAACAGTGATTGCCACGATACCCAGGATGATGAACACGTACTCTGCGTTAACGGCAGCCTCTACACCTGAATATTTGTTGAGGATGTGACCAACGATGATTGGAACTGCCATCATACCCATATTCTGGATCCAGTAGATGAGAGAGTATGCGGTACCAAGGTTCTTCTCAGGAACAATCTTTGGAACTGAAGGCCACATTGCAGCTGGTACAAGTGAGTAGCCCACGCCAAGGATTGCGATACCGATGTAGCCGAAAATTGCCTCACCTGGTGCAAATGCGATGATTACGTGTGCAGCGAATACCATTACAGAACCTGTGATCATCCAGGTAGTAGCTTTACCTATCCTGTCAACAAGGCTACCGAACAATGGGGTGAACACCACTGTGAAGAAAGGAATCATTGAAACCATCATTGAAGCAGTCTGCTCAAACTCTGCAGCATCAGCACCGAATCTTGGGATAAGGATAGCTGTGGCGAATTTCTTGAATGAAATGATGCAGCAGTAGAAGAATACGCAAAGAAGCGAGATAAGCAGATAGTGCTTGTTTGCAAGAATCTTGAAGATGTCAGAGAATTTGAACTTGTCCTCTTCAGCAGTCTCAACTTTATCTGAAGTACCCTGCTCCTTGTCAAATTTTGCATCCATTGCAACGAAAATGCCCCATACGATAGTACCAAGGAGAAGAAGCATTAAACCCCAGAAAGCAGGTTTGTTGGTTACATCCAATGGATACATTCCGCTTGCAGACTCTGCTACCAGTACTGGAGAAAGAAGAAGTGCTGCAGCTGTTCCCAAACGTGCTATTGCAAGCTGGAGCCCCATAGCCAATGCCATAGATTTGCCTTTGAACCATTTTGCAATTGAACGGGTAACCGCTACACCTGCAATTTCACTTCCAAGTCCGAACAACATGCATCCTACATAAGCAATGTAAAGTGAGTTGCCGGTTTTTACAATTGCCGGAGTTGAGATGGTTACATAAACCAATGCAGCTCCTGCAGCCATAAGGCCTACAAAGATGGAACCTGTGATGCGTACGCCCCATTTGTCGAGAAGCATACCGCAAACGATAAGACCGCCCCATACGCAGAGGAATGAATAACCGCCTGCATAGAAACCATAATCCATGGTGTTCCAGCCAAGCTCCAGCATTTCCGGATTCTTGAAGATGTGGGAGATTGTAGAGAACATGTCATCAAAGAAGTATGATGCAAACATAGGGACAACCAGGCAGGCCCAGGCAATCCAACATGCGCTCTTGCTCTCTTTGAGAGTTTTAACAACGTTTGTCATAAGATTTTTAAGTTATTGTTTATTAATGTTATTTGAGTTTAAGCTTATTTGATGTTAGGGAGCTCAAGCCCGTATCCCTTCTTCTTGTCCTCCACCTTCAGCCACAGGCCCAGGATGAGGGCTGCAACGCCGAGAGAAGAGAAGATGAGCATAGGGACTGTGTATCCGCCGGTCTTGTCGAGGCTCCAGCCTATGATGATAGGGAAAGCCATGAGGCCTATGTTCTGGATCCAGAATATTACCGAGTATGCAGAACCGAGGTATCTCTCCTCCACAAGCTTCGGTACTGAAGGCCAGAGGGCTGCAGGCACCAGTGAGAATGAGATTCCAAGGAGCACGATTGCAGCGTATGCAATAGGTTTTGTAAGAGGCACCAATGCGAATACAAGGTGGCATGTAATCATCAGGATTGCGCCCAGGATGAGCATTGAGGCGCCTTTGCCCTTCTTGTCCAGGAATGCTCCCAGGAACGGTGTAAGCACCATTGCTCCTATCGGGAACCATGAGAAGAGACCTGAAGCCTCTGCTGTAGGCATGTTGAGGTTTGCCTCAAGCATACCGGTTGCAAACTTCTGGAAAGGGAAGATTGCTGAATAATACAATACGCACAATCCTGAAACAATGAGGAATGTCTTGCTGGTGAAGAGCTTGCCTATGTCGCTCACCTTGAACTGCTCCTCAGGCTCGTCTGATGCGGCCTCACCAATCTGTGCATCCAGCTTCTTGTCCATGAATGTGAATATGGTATAGGTAAGGAGACCTATAATCAGGAGTATTGTACAGAACAATACAGGGGTCACCACTGTAGGCATTGCCTCGTTTGCCCATGTTGAAAGGGCAGGGGAGAGGCGGAATACCGCAAACACTCCGAGACGTGCAATTGCCATCTCAAGACCCATTGCCAGGGCCATCTCCTTCCCCTTGAACCATTTTGCAATGGCCTTTGAAACCGTTACGCCGCCCATCTCAACACCACAGCCGAAGATCATGAAACCTATTGATGCCAGCTTGGCAGTTGCAGGGAAGCTTGTCCAGAAGGAATCAAGGAACCTGTACAGGCCGCACTCGGGGGTAAAGAGGTCACTTATTGCATAGAGCTTTATTGAAGCGCCTATTACCATTACAGTTCCCGACAGGATACCGGTAAAGCGGATTCCCATCTTGTCCAGGATGATTCCGGCAAAGATGAGGAAGAATGCAAATACATTGAGGAAATACTCGGAGCTGCAGAAAGTGCCGTAAGTTTCTGCAGACCAGCCCTTGCTTGTCTCAAGAAGGGTTGACAGCGGTGACAGCACATCCACGAACATATACGCAAAGAACATCATCAATGCAATGAGCACCAGGGCTGTCCAGCGGATTACACCGTTGTCGTTCAACAGTTTTTGGGTTTTGGTCATTATAATTGTAGCTTTTTGTGATTATTCAGTATCTCAAATAATTAAGCAAGTTATGAATTTTGCGGAAATTATCCAAAAAAATTAAATTTTACCATGTTCCAAATATGTTGTAACTTGGCACAGTTTTTACATTAGCAGGATTGTGGATATACTGAAAAATATAAATTCTCCAAAAGATATAAGGGGGTTCACCATTCCGGAGCTTGCCGCCCTTTGCGGTGAGGTGAGGGAGTATATGGTGGAGTGCTGCTCAAAGAATCCGGGGCACCTTGGGGCAAGTCTGGGGGCTGTGGAGCTGGCTGTGGCATTGCATTATGTGTATGATACCCCAAAGGACAAGCTGGTGTGGGATGTGGGGCATCAGGCGTATGCCCACAAGATAATTACAGGCAGGAGGGATGCCTTTGCCCAGAACCGTATGATGGGGGGGCTGAGCGGTTTTCCCAAGATGGCGGAGAGTGAATATGACGCATTCGGAGCAGGGCACACATCCGTATCCATATCGGCGGCTCTGGGAATTGCAGAGGCGTCCAGGATAAAGGGTGAGGATACAAAGGTGGTGGCAGTGATTGGAGACGGCGCCATGACGGGAGGCCTCGCATTTGAGGGGCTGAACAACGCCGGTGCGCTCAGGTCTGACATCCTTGTGATCCTCAATGACAACCAGATTTCAATAGACAAGAATGTGGGGGCGCTTCACAACTATCTTGTGAAGATTTCGGTCTCACCAACCTACAACAGGATAAAGAACAGGATATGGAGCATTGCAGGCAACGGCAGGCTCCGCAAGCTCATGCAGAAGTTCGCACTGAGTACAAAACTGGCTTTCATGAAGAACGGCTCCGTGTTCCAGGGACTGGGCTTCAGGTATTTCGGTACAATTGACGGCAATGATATGGGGGAACTTGTGACCACCCTCTCAAACCTGAGGGAGATAAAGGGCCCCAAGCTGCTGCATGTGCGTACCGTCAAGGGCAAGGGGTACAGGCCGGCTGAACAGGAGCAGAGCGTATGGCATGCTCCGGGCAAGTTTGATGTGGTGACAGGGGAGAGGATCGTTTCACGGAAGGGTGCGCTGAAGTATCAGGATATATTCGGGAAAACTCTGGTGGAGCTGGCAGACAAAGACAGCAGGATTGTGGGGATTACCCCTGCAATGGCTTCCGGATGCTCCCTTACATATATGATGGAGAAGTATCCGTCCAGGACATACGATGTGGGCATTGCCGAGCAGCATGCGGTGACATTCTCAGCAGGGCTTGCGGCCAACGGGCTCCTTCCTTTCTGCAATATATACTCCACCTTCATGCAGAGGGCATACGACAGCATCATACATGATGTGGCCCTGCAGAACCTTAAGGTGGTGTTCTGCCTGGACAGGGGCGGTATAGTGGGAGAGGACGGTGCAACGCATCACGGGGCATTTGACCTGGCCTATCTCCGTCCTATACCAAACATTACAATTGCAGCCCCCATGAATGAGGTTGAATTGAGGAATATGCTCTATTCGGCAACGTTGCCTGAGTACGGCATCACTGCAATAAGGTACCCGAGGGGCAGCTCTGAAGGGCTGGAGTGGGAGAAGGAGTTCCAGTTTGTGGAGCCGGGCAAGGGCGTTGTGGTGAGTGAGGGTGACGGGGTGGCCGTGCTTTCACTCGGTACTGTCGGGAATAGGGTAATGAAGGCTGTGGGGATGGCTGTGGAGAATGGGCTGAGGCCTCTCCATATAAACATGAGGTTCCTCAAGCCGCTTGATGCCGGTATGGTGGCAATGGCCTGCAGCAGGTGCCATACTATAATTACTGTAGAGGACGGCGCAGTTATGGGAGGGCTTGCAAGTGCGGTTTCTGAATATGTTTCTGCCAATGCCCCTCATGTGAAAGTGGTTTCTCTGGGCATGCCGGACAGATTCATTGAACAGGGTACGGTTGACCAGCTGATTTCCTTCTGCGGTTATAACGTTGATAATATTTACGATAGCATTATTGAGGCAGCGGGGAAGTAAAATTTTTTAGATTTTTTTTGAAAAAAGTTTGGTAGATAAAAACAAATCGCATATCTTTGCAATCCCAAACGAAAAGAAACCCTCACGAGGGTGATTGAGAAAGGGACTTTGACATTTTGCCGATGTAGCTCAGTTGGCCAGAGCAGCTGATTTGTAATCAGCTGGTCGGGGGTTCGAATCCCTCCATCGGCTCCAAGTTTTTTGAAAATACAAATAATGGGGAGATACCAAAGTGGCCAACTGGGGCAGACTGTAAATCTGCTGGCGCACGCCTTCGTAGGTTCGAATCCTGCTCTCCCCACTATTTTTGTATTCAAACGTATGCGGAAGTAGCTCAGTCGGTAGAGCATCAGCCTTCCAAGCTGAGGGTCGCGGGTTCGAACCTCGTCTTCCGCTCCAGTTTAAAAGCCAGTGTAGCTCAGGGGTAGAGCGCTTCCTTGGTAAGGAAGAGGTCACGAGTTCAAATCTCGTCACCGGCTCTATAAGTGTGTAAAATATTCAATTATTAAATTTTATTATTATGGCAAAAGAAACTTTTAAGAGGGAAAAACCTCACGTTAACATTGGTACTATCGGCCACGTTGACCACGGTAAAACTACCCTAACTGCAGCTATTACAACTGTATTGGCTAAAGCAGGTCTTTCAGAGCTTCGTTCATTTGACTCAATTGACAACGCTCCAGAGGAGAAAGAGCGCGGTATCACTATCAACACTTCACACGTAGAGTATCAGACTGCTAACCGTCACTATGCTCACGTTGACTGTCCAGGCCACGCCGACTACGTTAAGAACATGGTTACCGGTGCTGCCCAGATGGATGGTGCTATCCTTGTTTGTGCTGCTACTGACGGTCCTATGCCTCAGACCCGTGAGCACATTCTTCTTGCTCGTCAGGTAAACGTTCCTAGAATCGTTGTATTCCTTAATAAAGTAGATATCGTTGACGATCCAGAGATGATTGACCTTGTAGAGATGGAGGTTAGAGAGCTTCTTTCATTCTACAACTTCGATGGCGACAACACTCCTATCATCCGTGGTTCTGCACTTGGTGCACTTAACGGTGATCCACAGTGGGAGGCTAAAGTTATGGAGCTTATGGCTGCTGTAGACGAGTACGTTCCACTTCCTCCACGTGACAATGAGAAACCATTCTTGATGCCTGTTGAGGACCTATTCTCAATCACTGGCCGTGGTACTGTAGCTACCGGTAGAATTGAGACTGGTGTTATCAAGGTTGGTGAGGAGATCCAGATTATCGGTCTTGGCGAGGAGCCTAAGAAATCAACCGTTACCGGTGTTGAGATGTTCCGTAAACTTCTCGATCAGGGTGAGGCTGGTGACAACGTAGGTCTTCTTCTCCGTGGTATCGACAAGAAAGAGATCAAGAGAGGTCAGGTTATCGCAAAACCTAACACAATCACTCCTCATAAGAACTTCACTGCAGAGATCTATGTATTGAAGAAAGAAGAGGGTGGCCGTCACACTCCATTCCACAACAAATATCGTCCTCAGTTCTTTATCCGTACTTTGGATGTAACTGGTGAGATCCTTCTTCCAGAGGGTGTAGAGATGGTAATGCCTGGTGATAACGTAACTATCAATGTAGAGTTGATCTACCCAGTTGCTATCAATGAGGGTCTCCGTTTCGCAATCCGTGAGGGTGGTAGAACAGTAGGTGCTGGTCAGGTAACTAAAATTGGTTAATCCATAACCACACAATAAAACAAGGGCTTCCTTAACCGGAAGCCCATATTTAGGGGCATAGTTCAAGGGTAGAATAGCGGTCTCCAAAACCGTTGATGGGCGTTCGAATCGCTCTGCCCCTGCAAACCAAAGGTTACGGTTTGGTTCAATTTTAATCAAGTAACAGCAAGGCTTCCAATTGTTGTTATATTAATTAAATGGTAATGAACAAATTAACTTTGTATTTCAAAGACTCGTACTTAGAGTTATCCAAAAAAGTAACATGGCCTTCATGGTCACAGCTCCAGAGCTCTGCGATAGTAGTGATGGTAGCTTCTGTTATTTTTGCATTAGTCGTATTTGGAATGGACATCGTGTTCAAGAACATTATGACTTTTATCTATAACATGCTGTACTAATCATGAGTGAGATTGCCAACAAAAAGTGGTATGTTGTTCGCGCAGCCGGTGGAAAGGAAAAGAAAGCGAAGGAGTATATAGAGAACGAGATCAAAAGATTAGGACTCACAGATTATGTTTCTCAGGTTTTGATTCCTACTGAAAAAATCTACCAGGTAAAGAACGGCAAGAAGGTAAGTATGGAGAGGATTTTCTATCCTGGCTACATTCTTATTGAAGCTGTCCTTACAGGCGAGATTCAGCATATTATCAGAAACCTTCCACACGTTTCAGGTTTCCTTACCGAAAAACAGGGGGGTAAAGATAAAGAGCCTTCTCCACTCCGTCAGTCTGAAGTAAACAGAATTCTCGGAAGAGTTGATGAGCTTCTTGATAAAGAGGAGGAGAACATTACACCATTTGTTGTAGGTGAGGCAGTCAAAGTTGTGGATGGTCCTTTCAACGGTTTTGACGGTACCATTGAGGAAATCTTGGAGGACAAGAAGAAACTTAAGGTAATGGTGAAGATCTTTGGAAGAAAGACAATATTGGAGTTGAATTTTGTTCAAGTAGTTAAAGAATAATTAAAGAAGTATTATGGCTAAAGAAATTGCCGCATTCATTAAATTGCAGATTAAAGGTGGCGCAGCAAATCCATCACCTCCTGTAGGACCTGCTCTTGGTTCAAAGGGTGTGAACATCATGGATTTCTGCAAGCAGTTTAATGCCCGTACACAAGACAAGGCCGGTAAGGTGTTGCCAGTAATTATCACTGTGTTCAGTGATAAATCTTTTACTTTTGTAGTAAAACAACCACCAGTAGCTGTACAGTTGAAAGAGGCTGCTAAGATTCAGTCAGGTTCTGCTGAGCCTAACCGTAAGAAAGTTGCTTCAGTTACTTGGGAGCAGGTACGTGCAATTGCTCAGGACAAGATGCCTGACATGAACGCATTTACCCTCAAATCAGCTATGAGCATGGTTGCAGGTACTGCAAGAAGCATGGGTATAACCGTAGAGGGAACTTTTCCAGCTGACGTAAACTAATTAATCACAACACGCAATGAGTAAGCTTACTAAAAATCAGAAAATAGCTAACGCTAAGATTGAGGCTGGCAAACAGTATAAGGTATCTGAGGCTTGCGTTTTGGTTAAAGAGACTTCTCTTGCCAAATTTGACGCATCTGTTGATATCGCTGTTCGCTTGGGTGTAGATCCTCGTAAAGCAAATCAGATGGTCCGCGGCGTTGTGACTCTTCCACACGGAACAGGAAAACAGACCCGCGTACTTGTACTTTGTACACCTGACAAAGAGGAGGAGGCTAGAAATGCCGGTGCCGACTTTGTAGGTTTGGACGAATATATTGAGAAAATCAAGGCTGGTTGGACAGATGTAGACGTTATCATCTGTACCCCTTCTGTAATGGCAAAGATTGGTCCTATCGGTAGAATCCTTGGTCCTAGAGGTTTGATGCCAAACCCTAAGACCGGTACTGTTACCATGGAGGTAGGCAAGGCTGTTACTGAGGTTAAAGCCGGTAAAATTGACTTTAAGGTTGACAAACAGGGTATTGTTCACGCTGGTATCGGTAAGGTATCTTTTGATGCTGCCAAACTTGCTGAGAATGCCAATGAGTTCCTTAATACAGTTATCAAACTTAAACCACAAGCACTTAAGGGTACTTACGTTAAGAGCGTATTCCTCTCTTCAACTATGGGCCCTGGAATTTGTGTTGATTGCAAAACAATCGGTGCTGCTGAATAATTAAAAAATTAGATTAGATTATGAGAAAAGAAGATAAAGCTCAGATTATTGAATCTATGGCAGCACAGCTTAAGGAGACCCCTAACTTCTATGTTGCTGACGTAGAGGGCTTGAATGCAGAGGCTACCTCTAAGCTAAGACGTGCTTGCTTTGAGAAGGATATCAAACTTGTTGTAGTTAAGAATACCTTGTTCTTCAAAGCTTTGGAGATGAATCAGGTAGCTGACTACGAGCAGTTTGCGAGCGTATTAAAAGGCTCAACAGCAGTAATGTTCTGCAACACTGCCAATGCTCCTGCAAAACTTATCAAGGAGTTTGGTGCCGAGGGCGGCAAACCTGCACTCAAGGGTGCTATGGTTCAGGATTGCACTTATATTGGTGCTGACAACCTTGAGACACTTGTTAACATCAAGTCTCGTGAGGAACTTATCGGTGACATCATCGGTCTACTACAGTCACCTGCACAGAACGTTATCTCAGCTCTTACATCACAGGGCGGTGGCAAGATTGCAGGTATTGTAAAAACACTATCAGAAAAAGAATAATAATAACACATTAAAATTATAAAATCATGGCAGATATCAAAAAATTTGCAGAAGAGTTAGTTAACCTTTCAGTAAAAGACGTTCAGGAGCTTGCTAAAGTTCTTAAAGAGGAGTACGGAATTGAGCCAGCTGCTGCTGCAGCTGTAGTTGCAGCTCCTGCAGCTGCTGGTGCAGCCGCTGCTGCTGAGCAGACAGAGTTCGATGTAATCCTTAAATCAGCTGGTGCAGCAAAACTTGGTGTTGTAAAAGTTGTAAAAGAGATCACAGGTTTGGGTCTTAAAGAGGCTAAAGATCTAGTTGACGGTGCTCCAAAAGCTGTTAAAGAGAAAGTATCTAAAGCAGAGGCAGAGCAGGTTAAAGCTCAACTAGAAGAGGCTGGTGCTGAGGTTGAGGTTAAATAAATGTCAACCCCCGTTTAGCGGGATATAGTCAGGTTTAGGGCGAAATAGGCCCTAAACCTTTTTGTCGTTTTTTTAAGTTTATTTTCAACCAACCAATAAACAATGTCGCAAAATATAAATAATCAGCGGATTACATTCGCGACTTCTAAATCCCTCCTTGACTACCCGGATTTTCTGGAAGTGCAGCTGAAGTCATTCAAGGATTTCTTCCAGCTGGATACCACTGCAGAAAATCGTAGAAACGAAGGTTTGTTTAAGGTTTTTCAGGAGATTTTTCCAATTACAGATACCCGAAACAATTTTGTTCTGGAGTTCATTGATTATTTCATTGACCCACCACGCTATTCTATGGACGAGTGTCTGGATATGGGACTTACCTACAGCGTTCCATTGAAGGCCAAGTTGAAGCTTTACTGTACAGATCCTGAGCATGAGGATTTTGATACAGTTATCCAGGACGTGTATCTGGGAACAATCCCTTACATGACACCAAAAGGCACTTTCATCATCAACGGATCTGAGCGTATCGTTGTTTCTCAGCTCCACCGTTCGCCAGGTGTCTTCTTCGGACAGAGCATGCATGCCAACGGCACAAAGCTTTACTCTGCCAGAATTATCCCTTTCAAGGGTTCATGGATTGAGTTTGCAACTGACATCAACAATGTCATGTATGCATACATCGACCGTAAAAAGAAATTGCCTGTAACCACTTTGTTGAGGGCTATAGGTTTTGAAAGTGACAAGGATATCCTTGATATCTTTGGCTTGGCTACTGAGGTTAAGGTGAACAAGACCAACCTCAAGAAATGCATTGGCAGCAAGTTGGCTGCAAGGGTCCTCAAGACTTGGAACGAGGACTTCGTAGATGAGGATACAGGAGAGGTTGTTTCAATTGAGCGTAACGAGATTATCATTGACAGGGAGACAATCCTTGAGGAGAGCCATATTGAGGACATCCTTGATTCAGATGTAAGCACTATCCTTATCCACAATGAGGATGCAAATTCAAGTGATTTTGCAATTATCCACAATACACTCCAGAAAGATCAATGTAACTCTGAAATAGAGGCCATTTTCTATACATACAGGCAGCTGAGAAACTCAGAACCACCTGATGAGGCTACCGCAAGGGACGTTATTGACAAGCTCTTCTTCTCCGACAAGAGATATGACCTTGGAGAGGTTGGCCGTTACCGTCTCAACAGAAAACTTAACCTTGGAACCCCTAATGATGTAAGGGTACTTACCAAAGCTGACATCATTGAGATTATCCGCTATCTGATCCAGCTTATCAATGCCAAGGCTACAGTTGATGACATTGACCATTTGAGCAACAGAAGGATCAGGACCGTAGGCGAGCAGCTGGCAAACCAGTTCAGCGTGGGTCTTGCACGTATGGCAAGGACCATCAGGGAGAGGATGAACGTGAGGGACAATGAGGTGTTCACCCCAATTGACCTCATCAACGCAAAGACACTCTCTTCTGTGATCAACTCGTTCTTCGGTACCAGCCAGCTGTCACAGTTCATGGACCAGACAAACCCTCTTGCTGAGATGACCCACAAGAGAAGGCTTTCTGCCTTGGGACCTGGAGGTCTTTCAAGGGACAGGGCCGGATTTGAGGTTCGTGACGTACACTATACACACTATGGCCGTCTGTGTCCTATTGAGACACCGGAGGGTCCGAACATCGGTCTTATCTCTTCTTTGTGCGTTTATGCAAGGATCAATGAGCTCGGCTTCATTGAGACTCCGTACAGGAAGGTTGAGAACGGTGTAGTTGACCTTTCTCCAAAGGGATGCGTATACATGAGCGCTGAAGAGGAGGAGGATAAGGTTGTTGCACAGGCAAATGCCCATATTGATGAGAACGGTAACTTCACTGACGAGAGGATCAAGTGCCGTTATGAGGCTGATTATCCTGTTGTCGGGAAGGAGAGCGTGCATCTTATGGACGTTGCCCCTAACCAGATTGCTTCAATTGCAGCTTCGTTGATTCCATTCCTTGAGCATGATGATGCTAACCGTGCGCTGATGGGATCCAACATGATGCGCCAGGCTGTTCCTGTTGTGAAGCCTGAGGCTCCTATCGTGGGTACAGGCCTTGAGGCAGCTGTTGTAAGAGATTCAAGGACTCAGGTTTCTGCAGAGACATCAGGTGAGATTGTTTATGTGGATGCCAATGAGATACATATAAGATATGACAGGACTGAGGAGGAGAAGTTTGTAAGCTTCGATCCTGAGATTACTGTCTATAAGCTTCCTTTGTACAGGAAGACTAACCAGAGCACTTCAATCCACCTGAAGCCTATCGTGAAGAAGGGTGAAAAGGTTGTGAAGGGGCAGATCCTTACCGAGGGTTATGCAACCCAGAAGGGTGAGCTTGCTCTGGGACGTAACCTCAAGGTTGCATACATGCCTTGGAAGGGTTATAACTTTGAGGATGCGATTGTACTTTCAGAGAGGATCTTGAGGGAGGACATCTTCACTTCAATCCATGTTGACGAGTATATCATGGAGGTAAGGGACACCAAACGTGGTATGGAGGAGCTTACTTCTGATATTCCTAACGTGAGTGAGGAGGCTACCAAGGATCTTGATGAGAACGGTATCATCAGGATTGGTGCCAATGTTGAGCCTGGCGATATCCTTATCGGTAAGATTACCCCTAAGGGTGAGAGCGATCCATCTCCGGAGGAGAAACTTTTGCGTGCAATCTTCGGTGACAAGGCCGGTGATGTGAAGGATGCTTCACTGAAGGCTTCACCTTCTTTGTCGGGAACCATCATTGACAAGAGGTTGTTTGCAAGGGTTGGCAAAGAGGCCAATACAAAGAAAGGAAAGAGCAATACCAAGACTCAGGTGCAGCAGGCTGAGGAGACATTCAACCGCAAGGTGGGTGTCTTGAGGGACAGGTTCCTCGACAAGCTTGAGGTGCTTGTGAAAGGCAAGCTTTCTGAGGGTGTGAGCGACCTTTATGGCGTTGAGATCCTTGCAAAGGGCGAGAAGTTCACAAGGGAGCTTCTTGATTCAATTGACTATGAGAACATCAATCCTACAAAATGGACTGAGGATAAGCATGCAAACGGCCTTATCAAGACCCTTATCAACAATTATCTGATTGCGCATAAGGAGTTTGATGCAGAGCTCAAGAGAATCAAGTACAACCTCACCATCGGTGATGAGCTTCCAACCGGAATCATGCAGCTTGCAAAAGTTTATGTTGCCAAGAAGAGAAAGATCAGGGTTGGTGACAAGATGGCGGGACGCCACGGTAACAAGGGTATCGTTGCCAAGGTTGTAAGGGATGAGGACATGCCATTCCTTGATGACGGTTCAATTGTGGATATCGTGCTTAACCCTCTTGGTGTGCCTTCACGTATGAACCTCGGCCAGATTTATGAGGCGGTTCTCGGATGGGCAGGAAAAGAGCTTGGTGTGAAGTTCGCTACACCTATCTTTGACGGTGCAAGCCTTGATGACATTTGCAAATATACAGACAAGGCCGGTCTTCCAAGATACGGCAAGACATATCTGAGCGATGGCGGTACAGGTGAGAAATTTGACCAGCCTGCTACAGTTGGTGTGACTTACATGATCAAGTTGGGCCACATGGTTGATGACAAGATGCATGCCCGTTCTATCGGACCATACTCACTCATCACCCAGCAGCCTCTCGGAGGTAAGGCACAGTTCGGAGGCCAGAGGTTTGGAGAGATGGAGGTTTGGGCACTTGAGGCATTCGGTGCGTCAAATATCCTGCAGGAGATCCTTACAATCAAGTCTGATGACGTTGTAGGACGTTCAAGGGCTTATGAGGCTATTGTGAAGGGTGATCCTATGCCTTCTCCAGGTATCCCTGAGTCATTGAATGTATTGTTGCATGAGCTCAGAGGATTGGGTCTAAGCGTAAATTTGGACTAATTGGTTTTTGATAATTTGAAATAACGAACAATATGTCGTCTTTTAAGAAAGAGATAAAGGTTAAAAGCAATTTCAACCGAATTACTATAGGGCTGGCTTCGCCGGAGGAGATCCTTGACAGGTCTTCCGGTGAGGTTCTCAAGCCAGAGACTGTAAACTACCGTACTTACAAGCCTGAGAGGGACGGTCTGTTCTGCGAGAGGATCTTCGGTCCTTCAAAGGACTACGAGTGCCACTGCGGAAAGTACAAGAGGATCCGCTACCGCGGAATCATCTGCGACAGGTGCGGTGTTGAGGTTACAGAGAAGAAGGTGCGTAGGGAGAGGATGGGCCACATCACCCTTACAGTACCGGTAGCGCATATTTGGTATTTCCGTTCAACTCCTAATAAGATTGGTTATCTCCTTGGAATTCCTACCAAGAAGCTTGATGCAATCATCTATTATGAGAGATACGTAGTCATTCAGCCAGGTCTTGCTGCAGAGAGCGGCGTAAAGGAGCTTGATCTCCTTACAGAGGAGGAGTACCTGAACATTCTTGATACTCTTCCAAAGGAGAACCAGATGCTTGAGGATTCAGACCCTAACAAGTTTGTTGCAGGCATGGGAGCAGAGGCAATCTATACATTGCTCTGCAAGGTGGATCTCGACGACCTTTCGTACAGCCTCAGAAGCAGGATTGAGACTGAGACTTCACAGCAGAGGAAAGCTGACGCACTCAAGAGATTGAGCGTTATTGAGGCTTTCAGGGAGAGCAAGGATGTAAACAAGCCTGAATGGATGATCCTCAAGGTAATTCCTGTTATCCCGCCAGAGTTGAGGCCATTGGTTCCGCTTGACGGAGGAAGGTTTGCAACTTCAGACCTCAATGACCTTTACAGAAGGGTTATCATCAGGAACAACCGTCTGAAGAGGCTTATTGAGATCAAGGCCCCTGAGGTTATCTTGAGAAATGAGAAACGTATGCTGCAGGAGGCTGTGGATTCATTGTTTGACAACTCAAGGAAGTCAAATGCAGTGAAGACTGAGGCCAACAGGACATTGAAGTCATTGTCAGACAGCCTTAAAGGAAAACAGGGACGTTTCCGTCAGAACCTGTTGGGTAAGAGGGTTGACTACTCTGCGCGTTCGGTTATTGTTGTAGGTCCAGAGCTTAAGATGCACGAGTGCGGTCTTCCTAAGTTCATGGCTGCAGAGCTTTACAAACCGTTCATCATCAGGAAGCTGATTGAGCGCGGCATTGTAAAGACCGTTAAATCTGCAAAGAAGATTGTAGACAGGAAAGATCCTGTAATATGGGATATTCTGGAGAATGTGATGAAGGGCCATCCGGTTCTTCTGAACCGTGCCCCTACCCTCCACAGATTGGGTATCCAGGCATTCCAGCCTAAGCTTATTGAGGGCAAGGCTATCCAGCTCCACCCGCTTGCATGTACAGCGTTCAACGCCGACTTCGACGGTGACCAGATGGCTGTTCACCTTCCGCTCGGAAATGCTGCAGTGCTTGAGGCACAGCTGCTCATGCTGGGTTCACACAATATCCTTAACCCTGCCAACGGAGCCCCTATCACCGTTCCTTCACAGGATATGGTGCTTGGTCTGTACTACATTACAAAACCAAGGCCTGGTGCAAAAGGTGAGGGGATGAATTTCTATGGTCCTGAGGAGATTATCATTGCCCACAACGAGGGCAGGCTTGACCTCCATGCCATGGTAAACGTAAGGCTTCCTAAGGTTATGGCTGACCCTTCACAGGGATACCACATGGTACAGACAACAGCAGGACGTATCCTTGTAAACCAGCTTGTACCTGTTGAGGTTGGCTACATCAACGAGATCCTTACAAAGAAATCGTTGAGGGACATTATCGGTAACGTACTTAAGGTTTCAGGTGTTGCAAGGACTTCACAGTTCCTTGACGATATCAAGAACCTCGGTTATATGATGGCATTCAAGGGCGGCCTTTCATTCAACTTGGGTGATGTGATCATCCCTGAGGAGAAGGCCAAGCTTGTAAGTGACGGTTACGCTCAGGTTGAGAGCATCCAGGCTAACTACAACCTCGGTCTGATCACCAACAACGAGCGTTACAACCAGGTGGTTGACATCTGGACAAACACCAATGCCAAGCTTACAAATATTGTGGAGAAACAGATCTCTACAGACAACCAGGGATTCAACCCTGTGTATATGATGCTCCACTCAGGTGCCCGTGGATCAAAAGAGCAGATCCGTCAGTTGTGCGGTATGCGTGGATTGATGGCAAAACCTCAGAAATCAGGTTCTACAGGTGCTGAGATCATTGAGAACCCTATCCTTTCAAACTTTAAGGAGGGACTTTCAGTATTGGAGTACTTCATCTCTACCCACGGTGCCCGTAAAGGTTTGGCCGATACAGCGTTGAAGACAGCGGATGCAGGTTACCTCACCCGTAGGCTCGTTGATGTTTCACATGACGTGATCATCAATGAGGAGGATTGCGGCACATTGAGGGGTCTTGTGGCTACAGCCATCAAGAACAAGGATGACATTGTTGAGAGCCTGTATGACAGAATTCTCGGAAGGACAACTGTCCATGATGTATATAACCCTCTTACCGGTGAGAAGATCATCGGTGCAGGTGAGGAGATTACTGAGGATATTGCAGCACTTATTGAGTCATTGCCAATTGAGGCTGTTGAGATCCGTTCGGTACTCACTTGTGAGAGCAAGAAGGGTGTATGTGCAAAATGTTACGGACGTAACCTTGCAAGAGGCCGTATGGTTGAGAAAGGTGAGGTTGTGGGTGTAATTGCTGCACAGTCTATCGGTGAGCCTGGTACACAGCTTACCCTCCGTACATTCCACGTGGGTGGTACTGCATCAGGTAGCGTTTCTGAGAGTGAGATCAAATCAAAATACGAAGGTAAGGTTGAGTTTGAGGAGCTCAGGACAATTACCAAGAGTGATGCAAACGAGACAAGGGAGATCGTTATCGGCCGTACAGCAGAGATGCGCATTGTAGACCCTAACACCGGAATCACATTGTCGCAGTACAATGTCCCTTACGGTGCTGACCTCTACAAGAAGGACGGTGAGCTTGTTTCAAAAGGTGACCTTATCTGTAAATGGGACCCATATAACGCAATTACAATTACCGAGCTTGCGGGTAAGGTAATGTATGACGGCCTTGTTGAGGGTGTAACCTTCAGGGAGGAGTCTGCAGATGAGTTCTCATTGCATAGGGACAAGGTTGTGATCGAGAGCAGGGACAAATCAAAGAACCCAAGCATCAGGATTGTTGACGCAGACGGCAATGAGTTGAAACAGTACAACTTGCCTGTAGGTGCCCACATCATGGTTGAGAACGGCCAGGAGCTTGTTGCAGGTGATATCCTCATCAAGATTCCTCGTGCAATCGGCAAGTCAGGTGATATCACAGGAGGTCTTCCTCGCGTTACCGAGCTGTTTGAGGCACGTAACCCTTCTAACCCTGCAATCGTTTCTGAGATTAACGGTGAGGTTCTCATGGGCAAGATCAAGAGAGGTAACAGGGAGATCATCGTGAAGTCAAAGACCGGTGAGGAGAAACGTTATCTTGTTCCGCTTTCAAAACAGATCCTTGTTCAGGAGAACGACTATGTACGTGCCGGTATGCCGCTTTCAGACGGTGCAATTGCTCCGGCAGACATCCTCGCAATCCAGGGTCCTACAAAGGTTCAGGAGTACATTGTGAATGAGATCCAGGAGGTTTACCGTCTCCAGGGTGTGAAGATCAATGACAAGCACTTTGAGATCATTGTAAGGCAGATGATGCGTAAGGTTGAGATTGTTGATCCGGGTGATACAAGGTTCCTCCCTGAGCAGCTTGTTGACAAATGGGAGTTCATGCAGGAGAATGATGAGATCTGGGACAAGAAGGTTATCCTTGATGCCGGAGACTCACAGAACCTGAAGGCCGGACAGATTGTTACCGTAAGGAGATTGAGGGATGAGAACTCAATGTTGAAACGTCAGGACCTCAAGCTTGTTGAGGCAAGGGATGCGGTTCCTGCAACTTCAAACCAGGTTCTCCAGGGTATTACCAGGGCTGCCCTCAAGACAAGCAGCTTCATGTCAGCAGCTTCATTCCAGGAGACTACCAAAGTGCTTAGCGAGGCAGCTATCCACGGTAAGGTTGATACTTTGGAGGGTCTTAAGGAGAACGTTATCTGCGGTCATCCTATCCCAGCCGGTACAGGCCAGAGGGAGTATGAGAAACTTGTTGTTGCCTCAATGGATGATTACCAGAGAATGGTTAAGGCAAAACAGGCTAAAGAGCAGGCAGAGTAAAACTCTCACATACATAAAAAGACCGGGGTCCCAGCAGGGTTCCCGGTTTTTTTATCCCCAAAATTCTCCGGCAGGGTAGGGGAGTTGCAGCGGGGTGGCGGGATTTTATTATATTTGCATTCTAATACTTTAAAAGATGGCTATAATCAGAGAATTAAGGGGTTTTGTACCTAAGTTTGGCAAGGATTGTTTCCTTGCGGAGAATGCGGCAATCATAGGTGACGTTACAATGGGTGATGACTGCAGCATATGGTATGGTACCGTTCTCAGGGGTGATGTGAATACCATAAAGATAGGTGACAGGGTGAACATCCAGGACGGTGCAGTTGTGCATACCTTGTATGAGAGGTCTGTAAGTGAGATAGGGAATGATGTATCAGTGGGGCATAATGCAATCATCCACGGGGCAAAGATAGGAAACAATGTACTCATCGGGATGGGGGCAATAATTATGGACAATGCCGTGGTTCCCGACAATACCATCATTGCTGCCGGCGCAGTGGTCCTGAGCAATGCAGTGCTGGAGCCTGGAGTTTATGCAGGAATTCCAGCAAAGAAGGTAAAGGACACTTCTGAGGCAGTATATCAGGCCGCTCACAAGAATGCACAGGGATACCTGATGTACAAGGAGTGGTACAAGGAAGAGGAGTAAACAACAATAAAACTTTATATTCATGAAAAAATTATTTCTAATTGCTGCAGTTGCAGGTCTTGCAGCCTGTACTGCACAGCCTGAGACTGGTTACACAGTTAATGTAACCGCTACAGGTGACCTGGCACAGCTGCCTAATGACACCCTCATTTTTACAGGCGGTACAAGAAAAGCCCCAGTAACTGATACAGTTGTATTGGTAGGCGGCAAATGTACAATCAAGGGTGAGACAAACACTCCAACCTATTACACCCTTACATTCAAGGGTCAGAAGAGGGCTTTCAAGAGATTCTTCCTTGAGAACACAAAATTTGACGTGACTTTTGATGCAGAGAAACCAGCTGAGGCAGTTGTTGCAGGCGGTGCAACACAGGCATTCATCAACGATTATACTGCAAAACAGAAGGAGCTTTCTGCAGCTTACGGCATTGATTCACTCATGAAGGGCTATGCAAAGGCTTCTGAGGAGGAGAAGGCTGTGATTGAGGAGACTTATGACAAATGGCAGAAAGAGTGCGAGGCTATCCAGAACGCATATCTCGAGGCCAACCCTGCTTCAGACTATGCTTTGGCATACGTTGCATCAGAGGTAGGTAACCTTCCTATCGCTGAGGTTGAGACAAGGCTTGCCGCTTTTGACACTCTCCCTGCATTCGCAGAGAATGTTGTATTGAAGGAGACAAAAGAGACTGCAGCCCTCATCAAATCATTGCAGCCTGGCAACCAGGCTCCTGATTTCATTCAGAACAGCCCTAACGGAAAGCCTGTCAAGTTCTCTGACATCTACTCAAAGAACAAGCTTACCATGGTTGATTTCTGGGCAAGCTGGTGCGGTCCTTGCCGTGCTTTCAATCCTGAGCTCGTGAAGATCTACAAGAAATACCACAGGAAAGGCTTTGAGATTCTTGGCGTTTCAAATGACAATACCCACGAGGCATGGGTTAAGGGCATCAAGGATGACAAGCTTGTATGGCCACAGGTTTCAGACCTTAAAGGCTGGGATAATGAGGTTGGAAGGATGTATTATGTAAGGTATATCCCTCAGAACATCTTTGTAGACCAGACTGGTAAGATTGTGGGCAGACAGATTGACAAGCCTGAGGTTGACAAGTTCATCGGTGACTTCCTCAGCAAATAATCATCTTCCCTGCAGAGATTCATAATGCACCCCTCATCCGAGGGGTGTTTTTTTTATCCGACCTTTAAATTACATACCCAAGTATCTTCTTCCCATATAGGTAACTGATGTAAAATGGCCTTCGGTATGGCTAGCAATCTATCACATCTGAGCCTGATTTCCTGACTCACAAATGCCCCAGTTTATCTACGAGGAGGCATTTGTTCAGACAGACGGAAATCTGACGGCTCATCTATGATGATTGCCTACGCCCCTCAGGATATTTTACATCAGTTGCCACTGGGAAGTATTGATACAATGCTATATACTATATAGCCTGAAAAACATGGGCCTGAATGAATGGAGGATGAGGCGGTAAGCGAAGTGGAAAAATTCATCGTCCTGTGACGGCACTTGTCTGACGACGTTAGACATTCGGAGAATGGCTAAAAGGAGGAGTTTGCCGTCAAGATGAATTTTATCACTGAGCAGCCTCAGCCGAGACTGAGTGAGGGCACTTTGTTTTTTAGAAAATATTGCAAACAGCCCTTTAAAAATTTGAGGGACAGGCTTTTTAATGTGCTTGCGAATTTATATTATATGCCGTATGGGATATCGGCGAAAGTATAAATTATTTTTTTTATATGTGGAATTATTTCGTTACATTCGCCGTAACGTGGATTGTGTAATATATCTGTTATGAAAAAATTATATCTTTTTATTATTTCAATTTCTTTGTTATTAGCCTGTTCTAAAGGTAGTCTTGATAATACTTTGGCAATTGAGGGCGGCCTTTTTACTAAAGGTGGCTTAAGTTTAGATACAGCCAGTATTGTTGTAGGTGTAGGATTAAATGATACTTATTGGATTAATAGAGGAATTACACCTGAATATCTAAGTACATTGTCTGGTGGTGAGGAAATGACTGAAGTATGCCAAATTCCGGACAAGGTTCTAATTAAAATACCAACAGCAGAATTGGTAGATATTTGTTTATCGTATCCGTTAGGCTTTGATTTTTTACTGTCTAATGATGAGTCTTATGCTATAGATTTCATGATAAATAATTTTAATGGTTTGACAGAATTGGCGAATAGGACTGATGGACCAGATGAATTAATAAATGCCTATGCATCAATAAATAAGACTAGTATCTTATGCCAGTTTATAGAAGCATACGCAGAGAATCTGCTCTCTAGCCCAATATTTCTTTCTAACCTATCATCGGATGCAATTCTTTTGTTAAAAAATGTTATTAATAAAAAAATTGCGTACAGAAGCGCTAATGGAAGTTTGCTGATTCCGCAAGATCGCATCAATAACCTTCAAGCAAAATTAAATAGTGACGACCCATTATTTAGTTCAACAAATTCAAGTTCATACTCTAGTAGAGAAACGGTAATTAATCCTATCTTAACACCTTTTGGAAAGATAGTTCCTTATGCTATGAATCAAGAAATTTCACATGATAGTATTGAGCTTCTTACTGAGCATTATGTAAAACGCTATGCTGTACAATTGGTTGATTCTGCCAGCAATATCTATAATTGTCATGCTTATGCATGGGCTTCATCAAGGCAAGTTTGGATTAACAACCCAGTTAACCTCTATACTACCAATGATTTATATTTTCAATCAGATTCAAATGTAGCTGTAATATATTATTTAGGTGATCACTCTGCCGTCCAACGAAAAGCAGATGATAGCGGAGTCTATGTCTCTAAATGGGGAAATGGTCCTTTGGTTAGACACGCAGCATCAACAGTGCCAGCGTTGTATCAGCCTAATAATAGGGTTAATTATAGTTTACCGTATATCCAAGGTGTTGATACAGGATATTCAGGGGAAAATACCTATACTTATACTATGTATCCATATATGAGTTATGCAACTTATTCGTGGGAATTGCCTGATCAGAAAGAAAGCCACTATGAAATTATAAGTCAAACGGCCAATACTCTGCAGATTAGATTTAATTTCCCTGGGGTATTTGATATTTATTGCCATATTTCCAATAGTCAAGGTAATGTTGTGCATTCAGATATGATTGAAGTTTTGGTGGATTAATTGTAAATTGGACGACATATGAATAGACTGTTTTATGCTGTAATTCTTTTGCTGGCATGTTTAAGCTGCAGCAAGGGTGATGTGTCAGAAGAGAATTTGGATTTGTCTTACATCCTGACAAACGGTTCTGAGTTTGAGATTACTCGGGAGAATGTGCCTGATTGGAATGGATTGGGTGTCTTTTGTATCCTTTCCAATGATGAGATCCAACATTTATGGATAAATGATGCATCCGGTGTTGTAAAAGGGGCTGATGCCGAGTTGTACTGTGATGGAAGTATGGTTGGCAAGTTCATCTTTGATGATGCTGAGGGGGTGTATAAGTTGGAGTTCAATCCCCATAAAGGTAAAACGTACAATCTAAAGATAAATGCAAGTGGCAAGACTGTGGAGGCTGCTGCTTCAATGCCTCCTGCAGCTGAAAGGAAATTTACCTGCAATCCTGTTTTGGTTCCAATGGTTTACAGAAATTCGGTATTTGTGCTGGAGGAGATTGGTTCTGAATATGAATATGAAGATGCTTTCTACAGCTTGTTTGACCGTTATCCGTCATACAGCCTGGATACAGAAAATAAGAGGGTGGCTGTATACTCATATTTTAAGGATGGGCAGGGGATTGTTGATTGCCTTTACTCAACTCATTCCAAAAGTGACAGCTACAATAAAACAGGTGACATTGCGGAATTCAGATATCTGGTGCCGGTGTCACCGGAACAAGTTGCAGGCAATAAATATAGGGTAGTCACTGATGATTTCCAATGGAAGTACCAAAAGTATGACTGCTGCAGGAATATGGTGAGGATACAGTTTGATCCCCAAGACAGCAATCCGTATCACCTGGCCTCATATATCAGTGTTCTCACTTCAAGTCCGGAGCTGATGGAAAAGGAACTTGAATATGTATTGGAAATGTTAAAGGAGAATCCGCAATACGGATGTCATGAGAAAGCCGGGGAGTTCTTCGGGCCGGATTTCTTCATTATGCCATACAAGTATAGCGCATCAGAACGGAACGACGGTAAAGAATATACACAGGTATTGATGACTGTGTCGGACGAGCTGGATATTTTCTTCCTGAACAATACGGATCATGATGAGAGTGAATTTAAGGCAATGAGGTCTAACTTCACCAATATTACTGGAGGCTACGGAGTGTTTGGCGCAGCAAATATCACTGAATATGACTTTTCAAATTATCATGACGATATGCGCGAAGCATACTTTGAGATAATCCGTACACTTAAAGAGAAACCTCCTGTAGAATATGAAGGGTTCGATTACAGCATGTTCTGGTAAATGACAGGGAGTACAAAAAATAACCCGGGGCAGATGGCTGCTCCGGGTTTATTGTCTGTACGGTTATGTACCGGTGGATTATTCTTCGTTGCGGAAGATGGTCTGAACCCTGTCGGGACCGAGTGAAATCACTGAAATTGGAACATTCAGCTCTTTCTCAATGAACCTTACATAGTTCATGAACTCAAACGGAAGCTCCTCCTCGCGGGTTACCTGTGAAAGGTCCTTGTTCCAGCCCTTGAACTCCTTGTAGATTGGCTCAATCTCAGCGTAGGTGTCGTAAGGAACCTGGTCTGTCTCAACGCCGTCAACCTTGTAGCCGGTAGCAACCTTGATTGTCTCGAATGTGTCAAGTACATCCGCCTTCATCATGATGAGCTCGGTTACACCGTCAAGCATGATTGCATATTTGAGGGCAGGGAGATCCAGCCAGCCGGTCCTCCTTGGACGTCCGGTTGTAGCACCGAACTCAAAGCCCTTCTTCCTGAGCTCCTCACCGGTCTCGTCATTGAGCTCTGTAGGGAAAGGACCGCTGCCCACCCTTGTACAGTATGCCTTGAAGATACCGTAAACCTTGCCTATCTTGGTAGGGGCAACGCCCAGACCTGTACATACACCGGCGCAGGTTGTTGATGATGAAGTGACGAAAGGATATGAACCGAAATCAACGTCAAGCATTGTTCCCTGTGCACCCTCTGCAAGAATCTTCTTGTTGTCTGTGAGGTATTTGTTTGCAACGTACTCTCCGTCTACAAGCTTGAAGGTCTTCAGGTACTCCACTGCCTCCATCCACTCGCTCTCCTTCTCCTCTGCGTTGTACTCGTAGTCGAACTGTGTGAGGTATGCGATATGCTTGTTCTTGAGGGTAAGGAACCTGTCTGCAAAGTCTGCAGCAAGAACGTCACCTACTCTCAAGCCGTTACGGCCTGTCTTGTCCATATATGTAGGTCCGATACCCTTGAGGGTTGAACCGATCTTTGACTTCCCTTTTGCAGCCTCTGATGCTGCATCAATAATCCGGTGGGTAGGGAGGATGAGGTGTGCCTTCTTTGAAATCACTACCCTTTCCCTTACAGGAACTCCGGTAGCCTCAATCTCCATACACTCTTCCTTAAAGATGATAGGGTCAATTACAACACCGTTTCCGATGATGTTTGTTGCATTTTTTCTGAATACTCCCGATGGAACAGTGTGAAGGACAAATTTCTTTCCCTCAAAATGCAATGAATGGCCTGCATTAGGTCCTCCCTGGAATCTGGCAATTACAGGATATGAGTTGGCAAGAACATCCACGATTTTGCCTTTACCCTCGTCGCCCCATTGAAGGCCCAGTACTACATCTACTTTCATAAGTCTGCGTTATATAAGTTTTAAGTTGTTTCTCTAGAATGGAAGGTCATCTGACGGATCGTCATCAACCGGCAGTGTAACCTGCTGCTGCACAGGTGCTGCAGGAGTCTCGGCAGGGGATACGGATGCCGCGCCCTTTCTGTCAAGAAGCCTGATGTTGTCCGCAACAATCTCGGTTGTATATCTCTTTGCACCGGTCTGGTCTGTCCAGCTGCGGGTGCGTATCTTTCCCTCCACAAAAATCTGTGCGCCTTTCCTGATGTATTTCTCGGAGAGGTCCGCAAGGTTCCTCCAGCACACAATGTTGTGCCACTCGGTCTGGTCCTGCAGTTCGCCTGTCTTGGCGCGGAACCTCTCTGTAGTGGCCAGAGTGAAGGATGCAACGGCCGAACCGGATTCCAGATGCCTTACCTCCGGATCCTTGCCCACGTTGCCTATAAGTATGACTTTGTTGAATGACATTCCTAAAATGTTTTAACGGCTAAAATTACAACTTTATTTGCATATAGGAGCAAAAAAAAGGCAAAAGTTATTCACAAACCCATTACACCCTTCATAGCCGGGGTGAAAGGTTCTTCTCCGGTGAAAAGCCTGAATGCTGGAATGGCCTGATTATACAGCCAATAGCGTCCGTCTATGTAGCTGGCGGCACCGCTGTTGCTCAGGTTGGGGTGTGCGTAGTTGGCCTCAAATATAATTTTCCCCTCCAGGGAAACTCCCCTGAGCGGTTCAATTTCCATTGAGAGGTTATACACAATTATGTCTGCCTGGGGAAGTACAAGGGGTATCTTCTCCAGAGGGATATACTCTGCCCCAATCTTTTCCGCAAACGGTGCTGCGGCATGGGAACTCCTGTTTGCAAAATATACCTGCATCCCCATATCCTTAACGGCCAGGGCGGCAGCCTTCCCTGCACCTCCTGCTCCAACTACAATTGCAGTGAGGCACTCCTTTTTCTTCCCGACAGATATGCTGCAGTGTGGATACACTCCACAAATTCCCTTTTCCCCATCCTTTGCGAGGAATTCCTCAAGGGTATTCCTTACCCCGTAGTAATCGGTGTTGTAGGAGTGGAGTTTCCCCTCCCTTGAGATGATGGTGTTGGCACTCCCGAGGGTTGAGGAGATGCTGTCGGGAAGAGAGACATATTGCATCACTTCATCCTTGAATGGGGATGTTATGTTGATTCCTGTAAATCCCTCTCCTGTAAAGCGTTCCATTGCTTCCCTGCAGGTGGGTGCCTCAATGAGGCTATATGTGTGGGGCCCCTCCCCGTAGGCGGCCTTGAAGAGGGCCGGGCTCTTTGAGTGGGAGATGGGGTTGCCTATAAGTCCGCATTTTGCCATTTTGTTTCTCTTTATGGATTGTGCTGCCGCAAATTTACGATTTTCCGGGCGTAAAGGAGGAAAATTGCTCCATAAATGAGTGTCTGGAGGGCAAGAATCCATAACTGCGGGGCAATGTCCTGCATTGAGCACCCCATTGAGTTGAGCTGTATGTACCCCACAATGCCGGGTGAGGTGGGGAAGAGGTAGTGTGCCACCTGCCAGAAATGGGGTATCTGCACCATGGGAAATGAGGTTCCCGACAGAAAAATGAGCCCTACGGAGAAGAACGGGACATAGAGCATCACCTCCTCGGAATCCTTGAGCAGCAGCCCTGCAGCACCGGTAAAGGCGGTTGAGGCGGCTGTAAACAGGAGCATGAACAGGAGAAGTTCCACAGGGGAGGCCAGATGGGGGAGACCGAATATCCGCGGCAGAAGCCCTGTAAGGAAGAAGGAGAGGAGGAAATATCCTCCGGCCAGCATAGGGAGGAACTTGAACGGGTGGATGGTGCGGCTTCCGGCCAATATCCCTCCGCTCATGAGCAGGGTCTGGAAGAATATCACAATTATTGCTATAGGGAGGAGGTAAGAGCCGTATCCTCCGTTGCTGTTGTAGGTTGGGACAGCCCTTGTGGTGAATGCGGGGGTCTGTGCCATGAGGAGCTGCTGCTGGAGCGGGAGACTCATTACCGCATTGGTTCGGAGGGTGTTGTTCAGTTCCTGCATTGTGGCGGCAACTGCCTTCTGTATGGTGAGGTAGTAGAGGAATGAGGTGGTGGTTTCAAATACGGCAAAGGGGGCCTCCATCCCTTGGGCGGAGTTGGCTGCAAAGCGGTCAGGAATTATGACCAGCCCCTTGGCCTTTCCCGATTTCATGAGCTCCCCTCCCTGCCTGATGTCCGTGCATTCTGCAAGTATTGTCACCCCTTGAGTGGCGTCAAGGTTCCTGAGGTATTCCCTGCTGAGGGAGCTGCGGGAGTTGTCTATGGCGGCAACCGGCACTTCAGTTACAATGTTGGGGTGGTACATGAGGCCGTAGAGGAACCCGTACCCGAGAGTTCCGCCCAGCATCACCAGGGCTGTGCCCCACATTACAGGGAGGGGCTTACCTCTCCCTTTCATTATGGATCTTTTGAGCAGTGGTGTTGTGCAGAGGCATATTGCAATGGTGGCGGTAAGGGAGGCATAGCTTCCCCAGCTGTATGCGAGCCCGGCCCCGTTGTACAGGAACGACTGGTTGGCCAGTACAAAGTGCCTTATGGGGAGGAGGTGGCAGAGTGCCCTGAATGCAGGGTACATGTTCTCAACCGGGAATGTCACACCTGATGCAGTTGCCCCCAATGCCCCTATCATTGAGGCTATGCTTATTGCAATGGAAACTTTGGGGATTATGGAGATGACTGCGGTTCCAAGGGATATTGTGGCGGCAACCAGCAGCAGCGAGCTGATGTTTGCTGCAAGGAGGTTCCCCTGTACCGGAATCCCCTTCAGGCAGAAGAATACATAGTTGGCAATGAGTGTCTGGGTAAAGAACACGGCGGCGTATGGGAGGAGCTTCCCTCCAAGGGCCTTGAGGATGCTGCCGTTCCCGCTGCGGAGCCACTCCCTCTCCATGTCTGTCCCTATCATATATACTGTGAATACCAGAATGAATATCTGGAAGAAGATGAAGAAGAAAGGGTAGGAGAGGAATGTGCCGTAGTTGAGGGTGCTGTTGTATGTGGAGGTGAAGATGCCGCTGGTGGGGAGGGTTATGGCCTCCTTCTGGGCATCTGTTATCCCGGCGGCATCCCCGCTTTGGGCTACAAGGGTGGCTGAACTGCTCCCCAGAGCCTTCACGAATGCCCCCTGTATCTCGCCCCCTACGGCCAGCAGGGCATAATGGTAGAAGCAGGTTATTGTAGGGACATTGCCGCTGTAGAGCTCTTCAGCGAAGTTCTCAGGGATTATAATGTAGCCGTAGATTTCCATCTTCTGCATGGCCTCCTTTGCCTGGGCCCCGTTGCTGAACATGTGTTGCGGCCTTATCTCCAGCACAGGAGAGGCCTTGGCCCTCTCAATTATGCTGCGGGAGGCGGGTGTGTTGGAGCAGTCTGCAACTCCCACCGGGAGGTTTTCAATCCTGCCGTTCCCGAATATGGTGGCCATGAAGAGGAGGGATATCAAAGGTATTGCAACGGCTGCAATGAAATGTCTCCAGCTGCCGGATATCCGTTCCAGTTCCCTGTAAAGTGCCTGTTTCATGTGTAAATGTCTGTTATGTTGTATCCCTCTGCCAGTGTGGAACCCGGGCAGATGCAGCCGTGTATAGGTATGGTTCAGTACAGGTATGTGCCTGTGTGTCCGGGATGCTTGTCACTTTCCGTTGTAATGTACAATCACGCTCATCCCAGGGCGGAGCTGTGAAGCCTCTTTCGGGTGTCCGGAAGGGCGGGCCTTCACCTTGAAGGTTACAAGGTCGTACGAGCCGCTCTGGCGGCTGCTCTGCCAGGTGGCATAGCTCCCCAGCGGGCTTGTGTAATAGACTTCAAACTTCATTTCCCTGTTGTCCAGGGCGGGAACTTTTCCCTTGAATTCCTTCCCTTCCCGGAAGTGGTGCAGCAGGTCTTCCCGGATGTTCAGTACCACATGGATGTCATCCAGTACCAGCAGGTTCATTATGGAGCCGCCTGGCATTACAAGTTCCCCTTCGGAGGGGTATATTTCTGAAATCATCCCGTCTGAGGGGGCTGTGAGGCGGCTGTCCCTGAGGAGGGCCTTCACCTCATCCACGCTCCCCTGTGCGGCATCCACAAGTGCTTGTGCGGCGTTCCTGTCCTCCTGTCGGGACCCTTCACGGGCCATTTCATATTGGTAGAGGGCAGCCTTCTCCGCAGCCCGGGCTGTCTGTGCCAGGGCAGCAGCCTCATCCCTGCGCTGCAGGGTTACAACACTGTCGCTGTAGAGCCTTTCAACCCTTTCAAGGGTGGTTACCGCAAGGTCTGCCTGGGATTTTGCAGCCAGCCATGCCTCCCTCAGGGTGGCAATGACCTGTTCCCTGGCCCCTTTGTCTATCTTCCTGCTTTCGTATGCCGCAGCATCCTTCATGGCCGAGGCGCTCATCATGAGGGCATCCGCCTCCGGGCTGTTTATCAGGACTAGGGTGTCACCGGCCTTTACCATATCCCCCTCTTCCGTGTAGAACTTCTCAATCCTTCCCAGGAGCTTCCCGGATATCTTTATCTGTGTACATTCCACTTCCCCCTGCAGGATGGTGGGGGAGTCTTTATATAGCACCATCCCGAATGTTGAGATGATGGCTGCCAGAACAACAATCAGGGTTGTTATTTTGAGCAGCAGCTTGTTGTCAGTATTCATTGTGAGGTGTTTTTGTTTTCAGTTGTCCCTGCCATTTTATCTCCGGTTATCAGGTTGCCCGTGTTGTGCAGCCGGATGAACTCCCCGGTGTCTGCACTGAGGGCAAGGAGGTTTGCCAGGGAGGTGCAGTATTGCCATCCGGCAAGGTCAAGGGCTGTCCTGGCCCTGGTGAGGGTGGTGCGTGCGGCAACCACATCAGTTGAGGTGCACATCCCTTCTGCAAAGCTCTTCTCCCTCTCCCTGAGCAGCTCTTCGGCCAGGGTGATGCTCTTGCGGAGGGTTTCAATATTGTATGAGGCATCTTCCATGCTCCCCCTCAGGGCAAGTGCGGCTGTCAGGAGGTCATCTTCAGCCTGGTCTGTGGTGTATCCCATCTGCCGCTCTTCAATGCGGCTCTTCTGTATCTCCTTCTCCCTGGCCAGCCCGTCAAACAGGTCCCACTGCATTGCAACTCCAACTATGGTGCGTGGAAGGAGGTTCCTGGGAATATTGTCTGAATGGAGGTTCTGCCTGGCAAATAGGGCAAAGTTGGGGATGTACCCGCTCTGGGCAATCTTCCTCTTGTTTTCCAGTATCTTTCCTTGTGCATGGAGGATCTTCAGCTGCGGGTTGTGCTGCAGGATGCGGCTGTTGATATGGGAGATTGGGGGTATTGAATCAAGGGTAAAGAAGTTCCCTTGGGGAATGATGCCGCTTATCTCTTTTCCAAGTATTGCATTCAGGGCCTGTGCGGCAACTCCCGTGCTCTGCCGGGCACTCTCATATTCCCTTGAAGCTTCATCTGCAGCTACCTGTACAACCAGATATTCCGCCTTGTTGATGAATCCTTCCTCCTTGAGCCTCAGAGCATTCTGCTGGAGCTTCCTTATATATTGCAGGTTTTCCTGCTGCATCTGCTCCACCTGCCGGGCAAGCTTGAGTGTATAGTATGCATTCAGCATCAGGGCTCTCTGCCCATTCTCAGTGAGGGTGTTGAGGTGCCCTGCAGATTCAACCAGCGAGCTCCCTATCCTCCCCGCATAAATCCTCTTTCCCCCTGTGACCAGAGGCCATAATGCCACGGCATCCACGGATGTTGCATTCTTCCCGACAAGCGGTACTGAGAGGGTTGTGGAGGAGAGCCCGGCAATTATCTGCTGCAGTTGGGGGAGCAGCTGCCGGAGGAGCTGTTCCAGCCCCGCAGCATTCCCGGTGAGGTCCTGCAGGAGCCCCTGGGCAAGCTCACCCATATTGGCATCGGCCGTTATCTCATTTGAAAAGTGGATATATCCGCCGGTGGCACTTATGGCAGGGTACCAGGCGGCCTGAAGCTGCTGCTTCTGTGCCTTAGCGGCCTCAACGGCGCTCCTGGAAATCTTCATTGCATTGTTGTTCTGCTCCAGGATTGTGGCCGCCTCCTCAAGGGTGAGGGGGTATTCCCCGGCCAGAATTCCGGTATCGTGGGGTGGTGCAGAAGATTGCCCCGTTGCGCTGCCGGGCACCAGCAGCGCTGCCGCTGCAGCTCCCCATAATGCTGCCGATAAAAAAAATTGTCTCATAAGCTTCCGTTTGCTTAAAGACAATTTTATGTGCCGGTTTGTTTCGTGTGACGTAAAAAACTACTGCCTCTGCCGTACCGCCTCGTAGCAGAGCACCGCTGCGGAGACTGAGACGTTAAGGGAATCAAGCTCTCCGAGCATGGGGATCTTTATTTTGGCATTTGAGGCCTTGCGCCAGAAATCTGTAAGTCCGGTGGATTCGGTTCCCATCACTATGGCGGTTGGGGCGGCCATGTCTGTATCGTAATACCACTCGGAGTCCTGCAGCTGGGCAGTGAAGATGTTTATGTTGTTTGCACGGAGCCAATCCAGTGCCTCTTTATTGGTGCATGCCACAACCTGGTTGGTGAAGATGCCTCCAAGGCTGGAGCGGATGAGGTTGGGGTTGTAGAGGTCTGTGAGCGGGTCACATACCAGTACGGCATCTATTCCGCAGGCATCTGCGGTGCGGAGGAGGGCCCCCAGGTTTCCCGGCTTCTCCACGCTCTCAACTACAAGCACCAGCGGCTGTTCCCATTTCTTTCCGAACCTGACATCCTGCAGGGAGAGCTTCTTCTCTTCCACCACGGCAACCATCCCTTCAGTATTTTCCCTGTAGGCAATCTTTGAATATGCGGCAGGGGAGAGGGAGAAGAGGGCAGGCAGGTTCTCCTGTCCGTGCCCCACTTTGCCGGCAGGGGAGCATGTACCCTGGATTCCGTCTGTCCCGGCAGCGTTGCAGCCTGGGTTGCCGGCAGGGGAGGCGGTGCCACGGGGAATTCCGGCACCTGTCGGAGCGGTGGCGGGATAATCTGTCGGGAAGAGGACTTCAATCTCCTGTGGAGAAACTATCTGGCTGTTGAAGAAGATGCTCCTGATGGTGTAGCCGTTCCTGATGCAGGCGGATATTTCGCGTACCCCTTCCACTACAAAGAGCTTGCGGGTGCGGCGTTCCCTGGATTTTTCCAGCAGTGCAACTGTCTCCTTTATCTTTGGGTTCTGTGCAGATGTTATTTCCTGAATGTTCATTTTGTGTGCTTGTGTGTGGCCTTGCGGCTTGGCTGTAAAAAAGCCCGGCTGCTCTGTGTGACGCCGGGCTGAAGTTTTTCAAGTTGGTTATTTGTAGCTCTCCGGCCTCATCTGAGGGAAGAAAAGTACATCCTGGATTGTTGTCTGTCCTGTCATGAACATGGTGAGACGGTCAATTCCTATACCCATGCCGGATGTAGGAGGCATACCGTACTCCAGGGCGCGTACAAAGTCCATATCTATGTACATGGCCTCGTCATCACCCTTGTCCTTGAGCTTCAGCTGGTCCTCAAAGCGGGCAAGCTGGTCAATCGGGTCGTTCAGCTCGCTGTAGGCGTTGGCAAGCTCCTTGCCGCATACGAACAGCTCAAAGCGCTCAGTGAGGTTTGGCTTGCTCCTGTGGCGTTTTGTGAGCGGCGACATTGAAACAGGGTAGTCTGTGATGAAGGTTGGCTGTACGAGGTGCTTCTCGCAGTACTCTCCGAAGATTGCATCAATGAGCTTGCCCTCACCCATCTTCTCGTCAACCTCCACGTGGAGCTTCTTGCAGGTCTCGCGGAGCTCGGCCTCGCTCATCCCCTCAATGTCAACACCTGCATACTCCTTGATTGCCTCAAGCATAGGGAGCCTTCTGTAGCCGGCTGCAAAGTCAACCTCAGTGCCGTTGATGTTCACCTTGGTTGTGCCGTTTACGGCTGTTGCAACTGTTGCAAGCATCTCCTCCACAAAGTCCATCATCCAGTTGTAGTCCTTGTATGCTACGTATATCTCCATACATGTGAACTCAGGGTTGTGTGTCCTGTCCATACCCTCATTGCGGAAGTTCTTTGCAAACTCATACACTCCCTTGTAACCGCCTACAATCAGGCGTTTCAGGTAGAGCTCGTTTGCGATACGCAGGTAAAGGGGCATGTCCAGAGTGTTGTGGTGGGTGATGAACGGCCTTGCAGTTGCACCTCCAGGGATAGGCTGGAGGATAGGGGTCTCAACCTCAAGGCATCCCCTCTCGTCAAAGAAGCGGCGCATGGTTGAGATTATCTTTGACCTCTTCATGAATGTCTCCCTTACCTGTGGGTTTACGATGAGGTCCACATATCTCTGGCGGTATCTGAGCTCAGGGTCAGAGAATGCGTCAAACACCTCTCCGTCCTTCTCCTTCACAATTGGGAGTACCCTCAGTGACTTGCTCAATACTGTAAGTTCCTTTGCGTGTACAGACTTCTGTCCTGTCTGGGTAACGAATGCAAAACCCTTGATTCCAATGATGTCGCCAATGTCAAGAAGCTTCTTGAATACGGTGTTGTACATTGTCTTGTCCTCACCGGGGCAGATCTCATCCCTCTTCACATAAACCTGAACCCTTCCTTCCTCATCCATCAGCTCAATGAATGCCGCTGCACCCATGATCCTGCGGCTCATGATACGTCCTGCAATTGCCACATCCTGGAAGTTGCCCTCCTCAGGATTGTACCTCTCGCGGATATCCTCTGTAGTTGCATTTACCGGGTACATTGCAGCCGGATACGGCTCAATCCCCAGTTTCCTCATCTGTACAAGAGCATTGCGCCTGTTAAGCTCCTGCTCGTTCAAATTCAATTCCATATATATCAAATTTTAATTATTCAGGATAATTCTTCCCGCAATTTTACCGGGAAGATACAGAAATGCAAAAATAACATTTTTTTTGCACAAAATGCCCCTCTTCCTGCCAAAATCCTTTTTACCTCCAAGCAGCTTATCGTCGTCCTTTTGTACAACATGCAGATTTTTAATGTGTTATAAATCCGCTCTGTTGTAAAAATTGAATTGGCTGTTTTTTACACAGCTGATAATCTGCATGTTGTACAAAAGGACGACGATAAATAAGGCGGGTTGTGAATAAAGAATAAAATTCTTACCTTTGTATGTTATGGAAATTAATAATATAGGCAGAAAGTGGATAGTTAAGGAGCCGGGGAATCCGGCAACGGTGCGTAGGCTGGCGCAGGAGCTGGGGATAGATCCGGTTCTGGCGAACCTGTTGGTACAGAGGGGAATTACAACGTATGAGGAGGCGAGGACCTTTTTCAGGCCTGACCTCTCAATGCTGCATGACCCGTTCCTGATGAAGGATATGGACAAGGCGGTTGCCCGTTTGCGCAAGGCAATTGAGAATAATGAGAAGATTCTGGTTTATGGTGATTATGATGTGGACGGCACATCGGCGGTTTCGCTGGTATATACTTTCCTCAGCACAATTACCAAGAATCTGGAGTATTATATTCCTGTGAGGTATGATGAGGGCTACGGCATCTCATACAAGGGGATCGACTGGGCACATGAGGGGGGATATACCCTTGTGATTGCGCTGGATTGCGGCATCAAGGCGGTGGAGAAGGTGCAGTATGCCAAGGAGAGGGGGATTGACTTCATAATCTGTGACCACCATCTTCCCGATGAGACCTTGCCTGATGCAGCGGCAATACTGGACCCCAAGAGGGAGGATTGCCATTATCCTTTTGATGACCTGTCGGGATGCGGAGTGGGATTCAAGCTGGTGCAGGGGTATGCCAAGAAGTATGGTATCCCTTTTGAGCAGATTGTGAACCTGCTGGACCTGGTGGCGGTGAGCATAGCTACAGACCTGGTTTCCGTAACGGGGGAGAACAGGGTGCTGGCCTTCTATGGGCTCAAGCAGCTCAATGAGGCTCCGCGCAAGGGACTCCTTTCCATGATAAAGCTTTCAGGCCTTGAGAAGCATACGATTTCCATAGATGACATAGTGTTCAAGATTGGGCCTAGGATAAATGCGGCGGGCAGGATGGAGAGCGGCCGTATGGCGGTGGATCTCCTTACCTCAAGACGTGAGGAGGAGGCCCTGAACATAGGCAACGAGATAAACAAGCACAACAACGAGCGCAAGAATGTGGACCGCGAGATTACAGTTGAGGCCATTGAGATGGTGAAGCGTTCGCCCGATTTTGAGACACGCAAATCTACGGTTGTCTATAACTCCCAGTGGCACAAGGGTGTTGTGGGTATAGTTGCAAGCCGTCTGGTTGAGGCATACTACAAGCCTACAATTGTCCTTACAAATTCAAACGGCTTTGTTACAGGTTCGGCAAGGAGCATTCCAGGGTTTGACCTCTATGAGGCTATTGAGAGCTGCTCGGACCTGCTGGAGAACTTCGGCGGCCATATGTATGCGGCCGGAATGACCCTCAGGGAGGAGAATCTGGCAGAGTTCTCGGAGAGGTTTGAAAATTATGTGGCCCAGAAGATTACCAAGGAGGTGCTCACCCCTATAGTGAACATTGATTCATTCCTGGACTTCAAGCAGATAACCCCCAAGTTCTTCAGGATATTGAAGCAGTTCCAGCCATTTGGGCCGGGGAACAGCTCGCCGGTGTTCGTTACGGAGAATGTATATGACAACGGAAATGGAAGGATTGTGGGGAGCGACAACGGCCATCTGAAGCTGGAGCTTATACAGGAGGATGAGCCTTACAGGTACATTTCGGCAATAGCCTTCAACAAGAGCGAGCATTTCAGCCACATGCAGGGAGGAAATCCTGTGGATATCTGCTATTCAATTGCGGAGAACTACTACAGGGGAATTGCCAACCTCCAGCTGAGGATAAAGGATATCAGAAACAGGGAAGATTTCATATAGATATGCAGGAAGACGAAGTTACAGACAGAGAAGATGCGGTAGAGGAGATTGTGGAGGGGCAGGATGGCAGCACCGGCAAATATGAGAGGCTGATAAAGGACGGCGAGAACAAGTACAAGCTCACCGGAATGTACAAGGACTGGTTCCTTGATTATGCTTCGTATGTTATTCTGGAGCGTGCCGTGCCTCACATTTCAGACGGATTCAAGCCGGTTCAGAGGCGTATAATGCATGCGATGAAGAACATTGATGACGGCCGCTACAACAAGGTGGCGAACATCATAGGACAGACCATGCAGTACCACCCTCACGGAGACGCATCAATTGGGGATGCCCTTGTGCAGCTTGGGCAGAAGGACCTCCTTGTGGATTGCCAGGGTAACTGGGGAAACATCCTCACGGGAGACAGTGCCGCTGCACCCCGTTACATTGAGGCCCGCCTGAGCGAGTTTGCCAAGGAGGTTGTGTTCAACCCGAAGACAACCGAGTGGATGAACTCATACGACGGAAGGAACCAGGAGCCTGTAAACCTCCCTGTGAAGTTCCCGCTGCTGCTGGTGCAGGGAGTGGAGGGAATTGCAGTGGGCCTGGCCTCAAAGATTCTTCCGCACAACTTCAATGAGGTTATAGATGCGGCAATAGCACACTACAGGGGGGAGGAGTTTGAACTTTATCCTGATTTCCCGACAGGGGGACTCATAGACTGCAGCAAATATAACCGCGGCCTCCGCGGAGGGGCAGTGAAGGTGAGGGCAAAGATTTCCAAGCTGGACAAGAAGACCCTTGTAATTACTGAGATACCTTTCGGGAAGAGCACTTCCGTGCTTATTGAGAGCATCCTCAAGGCAAATGACAAGGGGAAGATTAAGATAAAGAAGGTGGATGACAATACGGCTGCCGAGGCGGAGATTGTAATCCATCTGCATAATGACATCTCTCCTGACAAGACTATAGACGCACTCTATGCATTCACCGATTGTGAGGTGTCAATCTCTCCCAACTCCTGTGTGATCATGGATAAGCACCCCCACTTCATAGGGGTGGATGAGATTCTCCGCTACAGCGCAGACTACACCAAGGAGCTCCTGCGCAGGGAACTGGAGATAAGGCTGGCGGAGCTGGAGAATGAGTGGCATTATTTCTCGCTTGAAAAGATATTCTTTGAGAACAAGGTGTACCGTATCCTGGAGCAGGAGGCCCGTACTTGGGAGGCCCAGCTGGAGGATGTGCACAAGAAGATGCTGGAGTTCCAGCACCTTGTACATCGCCCTATAGTTATGGAGGATATCCTCAAGCTGGTGGAGAAGCCGGTACGCAAGATCTCCAGGTTTGATGTGAAGGCGGTGGATGAGAAGATTGCCAGACTTGAAGAGGAGATGAAGGTTGTAAGGCATAACCTTGCTCATCTTGTGGAGTTTGCAATCGCCTACTTTGAGAGGCTGAAGAAGAAATACGGTGAGAAATACCCAAGGCTCACGCAGATAGGCAACTTTGAGACAATTGAGGCAACCAAGGTGGTTGTGGCAAATGCCAAGCTGTATGTGAACCGCTCTGAGGGATTTGTGGGAACAGACCTCAAGAAGGATGAGAATGCGGAGTATCTGTGCGAGTGTTCGGACATTGATGACATCATAGTGTTCCTCAAGAACGGAAAATATATTGTAACCAAGATACAGAACAAGGCTTTCATAGGGAAGGATATCCTGCATGCCGCGGTATTTGTGAAGAATGATACCCGTACCATCTACAATGTGGTATACAAGGACGGCAAATACTCGGCAGACGGCAAGACCGGGACCGTATATGCAAAGAGGTTCTCGGTTACAAGTGTCACCAGGGACAAATGGTATGACCTCACCCAAGGGAAGCCGGATTCCTCAATAGTATGGTTCTCCGCCAACCCTAACGGAGAAGCGGAGGTGCTCAAGGTGTTCCTCAAGCCGAGGCCCAAGCTCAAGAAGCTCATCTTTGAGTACGATTTTGCAGAGCTGGCAGTGAAGGGCAGGGGCTCAATGGGAAATATCCTCTCAAGGAACCCTCTCCACAAGGTGCAGCTCAAATCCAAGGGAAAATCTACTATAGGCGGCAAGCCGGTATGGTTTGACGAGGACATCAACCGCTTGAATGAGGACCAGCGCGGTATCCTGCTGGGCGAATTCCAGGCCGGTGACCGCATACTTGTGATCTGCAAGGACGGAACATTCTACACCACCAACTTCGACCTTAGCAACAGGTACCAGGGGGATATACTCAAGGTGGAGAAATATGATTCCCAGAAGACCTACAGTGCAATATACATAGATGGTGAAACCGGTTTCCACTATATAAAGAGGTTCTCGTTTGAACCTAACGACAACATGCCGGTACTCTTCATCTCTGATGCCCCGGGTTCCCGTTTCGTGGAGCTCTCGGAGGACCTTCACCCTCAGGCTCTCATCACCTTTGGAGGCAAGCATGCCAAGAGGGAGGCCGAGGCGATAGATGTGGAGGAATTCATCGGGAAGAAAGGCTTCAAGGCCAAAGGAAAGAGGGCAACCGCATTTGAGGTGGAAGGGGTGAAGTTCATAGAGCCACTGCAGAAGGAAGAGCCTGAAGAGGGGCTTCTTCCCGACAGCAATGCACCTGAAGGGGCAGCACCGGAGTCAGAAGTGCAGCAGGCCGGGGAGGACGGGTTTGCACCGGGGAGTACAATAGAGTTTGACGAACCTACTTTGTTTTAGATGATAATAACATTCTGCGGTTTTATGGGTTGTGGCAAAAGCACTCTTGGAAGGGGGCTGGCGGCAGCCTGCAACTGCAGGTTCATTGATCTGGACGATTATATAGAGGCCAAATGGGCCATGAGTGTCTCCACAATCTTTGAGAGGAAAGGGGAGGAGTGGTTCAGGCAGGAGGAGTGTGCCTGTCTGGAGGAGATAGTGGACGAATATGAGTATCTCAGCTCCAAGGAGCAATATACACTGGTGCTTGCGCTGGGGGGCGGCACGGTAACATACGCCCCAAGCGCAGCCATCGTGAGGGAAAAGACCAGCTGCTTCTACCTGCAGTGCCCAAGGGAGGTCCTTCTTTCCCGCCTGATAAAGAACAACTCCAGAAGGCCGCTCCTTGCAGGCAAGACTCCGGAGGAGATGTCCCTGGCGATAGACAACATGATGGCCCGCAGGGAGGGGATATACATATCAACAGCCCATCAGATATATCCCTCTGGAATAAAGAAGCTTGCCGCACAGATATCAGATTTCAAGGAGATGATCCAGGGATAAGTCATGTGTGAAACAGAAAATGGAACCCGCTGAGGTTCCATTTTTCTTTATAAGCCATATTGTTGTTACAGGTCCTCAATCTCTTCTATAGGAAGCCCCGTGCATTCTGCAATAAATGATAGTTCCAAACCCTTAGCCTTGAGTGATTTTGCAATCTCAAGACTGCGCTCAACTTTTCCTTCAGCCTTCCCTTCAGCATAACCTTCGCTTATACCCTCCTTCCTGGCAAACCTGATACAGCTCATGGTGTCCATGTAGTTCTTAAGGTCCGATTCATAGCGGGCCTGCTGCTCCTCCGTAAGGGAAGCAACTTCAGCAGTGTCAAGCACTCCATAAAACATCTTTTTTATCTCTTCAGGCAACTTTGTTTCGGCAACCTCACTCTTGAGTTCATCTATCGTTTTCATACCGTCATGCATTTCACGCAGTAAATATAACAAATATTCATAATACTTGTTACACTCCCCTATCTTCATGCCTTTCATGCACGGCATCTGTATGAGTATGATATTCAGCTTGTCAGAGAATATTTTCCTTGCATTTACATCATACAGCTGTATATCCCTTCTCAAAACGGGATCCGGTTCATAGATGAAGTTCATGATACAGATGGAATACACTTTCTTTATGTCCTGGTAATCCCACTTGGAACCTCTTCTTCCCATCCTGTCAACCAGCCTGCATGTGTAGTAGATTATCCTCTCGCGCATGTTCTCCACCTGCCTGTTCTGTACCTCTATAAGATACTGTTCCCCATTCTTGTTTATGCATATGATGTCAAATACGCACTCCTTCATTTCCGGAGAATCCGGCAATGACTCGTTGTTCATGAACTCCACATCCACAATAGGTGATTCCGGCATCAGCATCAGGTTAAGGAATCCAATCAAATTGGGCTTGTTCTCCGGTGTCCCGAACAGGTACTTGAATGACCAATCCAGGAAAGGCCTCAATAATC
>CAYYVA010000012.1:0-54512 GCA_964475015.1 uncultured Muribaculaceae bacterium | reverse complement strand
CCAGCCTTCTCGGCGGCCCTGGGATCTGGCTATCGATCCTTAAACCGCCTCTCCAGTTCCTTTATTCTCTCTATGAGTTCATTAAAGGAAAGAGAATCGCCATAAATCATGCTGTAGTGCAGTCTGTTCTATCACAATCCTCTTGGAATCTTGTGGTAATATATGGAAGTTTTTAGTATTCATAAAGTCTTGATATTAATTGTTGTATCCAACTGGGCATTAGAGTATAATCTTTCATTATATCTGCCCTCTCCTCATTTTTAAGGAGATTTTTAATGTGTTGTTTATGATACTCTGTCACATTGCCTTCGCCTATCTCTTTTAGGGCAAAAGTAAGAAGCATTGCAAGTCTGTTTTTGAATGCCAGATTTTTAGGCGCTGTTTTAATGAATTTTATCCCTCTGCCACTCTTCAGTGATATGGTTCGCGGACTACCATCGGTCAGGTAAACTACATTTGCCGGTACTTGGGTGGAAAGGCCGAGTACATTCAATGCATAACTTCCAGTGGGAACAATTCTCGCCTTATCTCGCTTGGCTATATATTGGGCAATTTCTTCAAAAGTAGGGTAAATAACCCCCAAGCCTAAGAGAGTGTCAATTTTAGGATAACAATATATGCCACGGGCTACACGAACTATTGTTCCTGAGTTCGTCATCCTCTCAAGAGCTTTGAGGACAGATTTGGATTCTCCCATATTTATGAAATCTGCTGAGGAGAACATTATTCCTCTTCCGCACTTCTTTACTTTCTTATATATCTTATCATCAATTGATTCCATAAGGATTACGCTTTGATTTTGTCGCAAAGATAATCTTTTTTTGCGACAAAATGCTTTTCGGGCAGAATATAATTCTTAAACAAAGAGATTCATTATTTGAACAATTCTGAATGGGAGTCCAATCTTATGCGGATATAATCTTTAAAGTTATCCACATAGAGTGTCTCAAGCTCTGCACCGCTGACAGCTTCATCCATTGCAGCCAATGTCTCTTCGTTCGGCTCATTATAGGCTATTTCCATCTCCTTGTAGTTTTGTTGTTCCCGGTTTTGTGATACTGCTGATTGCTAATATATAATAATCCCCATAGACACCTTTGCTGAAAAAGAAAAAGTTGACAGCTCATCAAAAGCAATCCCAACAACAGCAATTTTTGGGGGCTGTAAGGTCCGTTTTTCTTTTTCAGGTGAATTTTTCCTGCATTTGTCCATAGATTTGCCGCCATAAACCTGTAAAATCACGAGTGCATGAGAGGTAAATCTTTTTGGAAATTTGAGCTGTGGGGGATGCCGGGAGCCGTGGTAGTCCGGAGTATGGCAGCGGTGGTCCTGCTGCTGGCGGCAGCATGCAGCAAGGGGGAGGGGCCGCAAGGGGCTGGAACTTCAGGCGGGCCGGGGAAGGGGGCCCAGGAGGAGCAGGCAGTCCCGGTGGAGAAGTTGTATATTGAGCTGAACGGGCAGACATATTGTGCGTTTGCCGGTGGGGGAGGGGTGCTTCTGGAGCCACAGGGGCAGGATGAGCCGCAGGGGCAGGGTGCCACTGCCCCTGCCGGTACACAGGACACCATCCGCCTGCAGGAGGAGGGGCTGAGGAGGCTGAAGGTTACCGGGCATGAGCCGGCGGATGCCCCTTCTCCCGTCATTGATTCCATTGAGTTCCACCATGACATCTACACTTACAGTCCAAACACAGATTCCATATCAATTCTGGGGGGAAACTATGCTCTTCCCGATAACTGGTATCTTTCACCCGTGGGGGAGGGGCTTCTGGCCCTGAAGGGGAGGAGCATTACAGAGGCAGGTGAGGCAAGATTCTACAATTACTCCAACAGGAGCTATGATTATGCCACTATTGAGGTGGATGGGAAGCCCGTATCCATTCCGTGGCTGGAGCTGGGCAGGCCCCGGAGGTTCAGGATAGTGTTCACCCTGGGGCAGGAGGGGGAGAACAGGTTTGTGCTTCCGTTTTATGAGCTTCCAAACAAGGTTGATATTCTTGCGGGGGAGGGACAGGAGGTGCCGCAAAGAAAACTCCTGAAGGTATCCCCGGGTGATACCCTGCAGCTGCAGTATATGGCCCGGGCTCCGGAGGAGTTCAATGTTTTTGAGTGGTGTTTGGGTACGGCAACCCAAAGGTACAGCCACCTGAATGCTGTGGCGGTGGAGGGGGATTTCCTCAGTGAAACAGCAGATCCGCTCCTTACTGAGGAGGGGATGCGCTATACCCTCTCCAAGGTGCATCTTTCAAGGGAGGGGCTGCTGGTGGTGGATGCAGGGTGGGTTCCTGAAAAGGCAAGATCGTCGGGAGGAGGGACATTCAATGAGGTGCCGGTATGTGTGATTGGAATGCCTGCGGGCAACCCCCAGGTTGAGGCGATGGCCCGCAGCTTTACATTCCCTGCCGGTGAGAGCAGGAGTTTCCTCCCAACCCCGTTTTATTGCAACGCAACCGTGCAGATTGTGGAGTGATTGCCATTTGCAGAAATAGTCATCTGCAGGATGATTACCATCTGCGTGCGAAGAACCAGTCTGCGGCGAATGAGCCCGGGCCCAGGATATACATCACTATGAATATGAACAGATAGAGCAGGGCAAGCTCCTTTGTGGAGAACGGGTCGTTGGCATGTGCCACAAATGCTGCAATGACCATTGTGAAGATCATGGGTATCATTGAGAGCCTGTAGAGGAATCCCGTGATGAACCCTAATGTGCAGAATACCTCAGCAAAGATTGCCAGGCAGAGTGAGAGAGTGCTGCCCAGCCCCATGATAGAGGGGAATGAGCTTTTCATTGCCCCAAAATTCATCATTTTCTGGAGACCGTGGGTGAGGAACATGGAGCCGAATGCTATCCTGGCAAGCAGGAGCATAACTGAAAGGCCAAAGCTGTGGTAAGCCGGAAAAAGAAAATCTCGTAACATACTGCGGGTTTTCCTTCCCAAACAAACGGATTGAGGGGTTTGTTCAGCAAGAATACCACATGTGCGGAACTCCGTATAGTTTGCTGTCCTCATAGAAAATATTTTATGCAAAAAAAAAGTACTTATTCAGGTACTTGCAATAAAAACTATTAATTTAAGTTCAAATTATCTTTTGGGAAGTGCTGTGTCCTTAAATTCTCCTTCGTCAAAGGCCCAAGAGGTTAAGCGAGCCCATAATCCGGTATGATGCCCTGGAGATATCTGTAGGCGCGGTTTGTCTAAAAGGTGTAGGCTTAATCTCAACCTGCAACTTGAGGTTAGAGTACGCAGTATGCGTTGGATGCGCCTGTGAGAGGGATTGGGTCGCGCAACCTCTTGGAATGTAATATTGGTAGTGTTAAAGTTTAAAATAATCCCTATCTTCATGCCCAAAATCAACTATGTATGAAAAAACTGTTTGAAACAGTAAAATATATTGCATTTGATGCCGATGATACCCTCTGGGTAAATGAGCCTTATTTCCGTAAGGCAGAAGAGGAGTATTGTGCGGTGCTGGAGCGTTTTGCCGGAAGGGAAGAGATAATTGACACCCTGTACGGGATTGAGATGAAGAACCTGGCCCCATACGGCTACGGAGCCAAGGCATTCACCCTCTCCCTGATGGAAACTGCAATCCTTTTCAGCAACAGAAGGGCTTCCGGGGAGAATTCCCCTTCCTGCCTGCATTCAGAGCAGCAGGTTCCATACGGCAGCAAAACTTCCGGCAGGGAGGCTGTCGCTCCTCTCACTCCATCTGAAATGCAGCGGATAATTGAGATTGGGACCTCCCTGATAAATGTTCCTATGGAAATCCTTCCTGGGGTGGAAGAGGTTTTGAAAGAGTTGTCGGGAAGTGGGAAATATACCCTTGTTGTGGCTACAAAAGGGGATCTGCTGGACCAGCAGAGGAAACTGGACCGCTCCGGCCTGGGAAAATACTTCCACCACATTGAAGTGATGAGCAACAAGGATGAGGCTGCTTTCAGCAGGCTCCTTGGGCACCTGGGCTGCCGCAATGATGAATTCCTCATGATAGGGAACTCAATGAAATCAGACATCCTACCCGTCCTGAACATCGGGGGCAAGGCAATCTACATCCCGTTCCACTCCACCTGGGAACACGAAAAGGTTGAAGGGAAAGTTGTCCACCCTAACCTGTATGAATGCAAATCATGTATAGAGCTTAGAACTTCAGCTCAATCCCAAAGTTGATGACCCACTTGGTGGTCTCTTCCCCAAGGTAGTTGTGCTTGTGGTTGAGGCGCCAGTAGCTGTCAACCCTGAATACCCTGAAGATGTTGGTTATTCCCACTCCGGCCTCAAAGTAAGGTTTGTGCACACCGCTCATCCCGGCAGGGAAGAGGAGGTAAGGCACGGGTGCCCCGCCTGTGTCACCGGTGTGTGCGGAGATGTATTCCGCACTTCCGTTGTTCTTGTCCTGGAGGGTTCCTACCACACCCCTGAATGATACAACCTCCCTCCATTTCAATTTTTTCAGCAGGGGAATCTTTCCCAGGAAGAATCCCTTGAAGTTGTGCTCGTAGAACCACTGTACCCAGGTGTCCGAGGCGAATTCATAGAAGTCCATGCAGGCAAATGCCCCGGGGGAGTTGAAGTAAGTGCCGTTACCCTCGTGAAGCTTCAGGAGGGGATATGGCACCTTGCCCCAGATCTTGCCTGCGCGCACCCTGAAATAGGAGGTTCCAAGAGGAGGGAGGGCAAGGTCGTAGTTCACCCCTATCTCTCCCCTGTAATATTCATAATCGCTCCCCAGAACCCCTTTGAGCCCCGCCTTGAAGTCCATTATGATTATAGGGTAATCGCTTCCCAGATAGTATTTGTCAAAGTCATACCTGTTCACCATCTCATTCCAGCTCAGGCGGGCCCCAATCCCTACGGTGGCTGTGCTGATGGCCCCAACAGCAGAACTGTCGGGAGTAAACATCTGTACATATTCCCCGTGGGCTATGCGGTTGTATTCCGTTCCAAAGGTTGTGGTGAAGCCGTCCCTCCACTCATGCTCATATGAGACCCCTCCCCGGTTTACCATTCCAAGGCGCTGGCTGTCCCCCTTGGAGAGGATTGAGCCCAGGATGTTCCCTTCAGTGAAGGCATCCTCCCCGGCTCCCAGCTGCAGGGCATCCCTCCGGTATGTGGCGGTAATCTTGCGGGTAGGCTGCTTGCCCAGCATATATTCCACTGTACCGCCCCCCTTGAAGGCTTCATCCTTGGTGCCGTAGGCTGCATATCCGGTAAGGCGCACCTTCTTGCTGAACTCAGAGGTGGTCCTGGCCCCGAACTGGAACCTGATCCCTTCCAGATTATTGAAGCTGAAGAGCTTGTAGTATGGCCCTATCTCAATTTTCCCAAGTTCATAATAGCCGTCCACAAATGCGGAAACTATATTGAAGAGGGTGTTATACAGCGGCACGTTCTGGATGGAATCCACCATGTTGTAGATGTTCTGCTCCTTCTGGGTTAGGGCGTAAGGGCGCTCCTTTTCCCAGTAGGCAGGGTCGTTCTGCAGCACATTCTCATCAATCACCACATTGGTGTTGTATTTGAGGATCTCCGGCGGGGTAGGTTCCCCAATCACAACATCCGAGTAGTTTACCTCCCTGTGCCCCAGGAATGAGACAATCTTGGAGGAGTCGTTCATGGTAACCGAGAAATCCACATAGAGGCGGTCCCTCTTCTTGAACCAGGTGGAATCCTCCAGCAGGGTGTTCTCCACATCAATGGCCATATCCCTTACCCAGTTCACGTTAAGCCCCTTCACCATCTTCACATGGGCATCCCTCAGGGCCATGGTGGTGGAGTCAATTGAGAACTCCCCGTCAAGCACTGGGGCAGACTTCATCTTGGGGTGGAACCTCAGCTTGTAGGTCTTCCTCCCGTCCATTTTCAGGCTGTCCACAAGGTAATAGTCATAATACATGAAGCCGTGCTCATTGAGCGGCGAGGCAAACTTTATGTAGAAGATGTCAATGAAATTGTCATAGAGGTTTATGTTGGCATGCAGATGCCCGGTAAACTGCGCCAGGGAGTAATCTTCCTTTATTCCCGATATCCTGCTGGCATCAATCACCTCCCTGGAGAGGGGCGGCTCCTTCTGCATGTAGTACCTGGCATTGGACTCGGTAATCATCACGGGGAGATATGGTATTCCCGATATTGCAGATGTGTCCATATAGTCCTCCACAAACCCGAAGTTCTTCTTCAGCATCTTTATCTTCAGCAGAGGGTCCACATTGGCAATGTCCAGCTCCATCTTGCTGTACACCTTGCACCTGTAGCTCTCCTTTGCCTCCGGGTCATTGAAGGGCTTCCTCTCATTCACCCTCTTCATGAAGGCCCTTATCTTCTTGTCATCCGCCTTTACGGTAATTCCCTGCAGCATTATGGAGAGGGGCTTCAGCTTGAAGTCCAGCTGAGTGAAGCTTCCAGGGGCCACTTTCCCCTCCTGAGGCTCATATCCCATCATTTCAGCCTTTATTGTGGCAGGGACGCTCTGGCGTGTCTCCAGAGTGTAGAACCCGTCAAAATCGGTTGTGACGCCAATTGTGGTGCCGGGGAAGTAGATGTTTGCAAACGGTACAGGCTCCCCTGTGGCGGCATCCACAACGGACCCCTTTACCTTTGTGGTCTGGGCAAAGGCGGAGCTGCAGGCAGCCAGCAAGAGCAATATGTAAAAAAAATACTTCTGCATCCCAATTTGAAAACGAGCTGCAAAAGTATCTTATTTTATCCAAAAGCGGATGGTCTTAAATGACTATTTTATATTCCACTTTTCCTTCCACTTCACAAAGAACTCAGGGACATTTATTTCCAGCTGGTTATCCTCAACACGGGTAAACATCTGGAGGCTCCTCCCCATTGCCGTAACAGCCATGTCCTCTTCCCGATAAATGACATATTCCATCAGGATCTTGGCCCCCTTGGTATTTACGAAGCGGGTCTCCACAATGGCTGTATCCCCGTGCTTGAGCGGCATTATATAGTCCAGTTCCAGCTTCACGATAGGGATATAGTACCCCTCATCCGTAATGGTGGTGTAGCTGAGCCCCCCGAACTCCCGTCCGAAGGCTTCACGCCCGTCCTCAAAGTAGCGGACATACTCACCGTGCCACACTACCCTCATTGCATCCACCTCGCTGAAGCGGACCCTTATCTTCATCCTGTTTACAAGGGAAGGTTCCCCCAATTCCAGTCTCTGGACTCTTGCCATAATTCTCAGTTTTTAACGGAAACAATTCCAAGGGGCGGAAAGTTCAATCATTTGAACTCCTTTACTGGTGTGTCATAAACGGTGTAGTTGCCGTTAGGCTCCACCATCTTCATCACGCACAGGGAGAAATCCTTCTTGCTGTAGCTCAGCTGCAGCTCAACATACTGGCTCTTGGCCCCTTTCCCCTTTGTGAGGGTGAATACATGGTATTTAGGGGTCTCCTCATATTTTATCTGCGCATTGTTCTCAGCTGCTACAGCTGCAACATCCCCGCCCACACTATAAAGGAGGGTGTTCTTCAGCACTGCCATGCGGCCGTCACCCTTTGCATTGGAGCTCCTCTTCTGCTTGCCGCTCACCATTGTGAAGGAATCCCCGTTGATGTCCAGCAGGTCCCCTGCAGGGGTGGTATACTCCATCTTCAATTTGTCCGGGCGCACGTATGTGAGGTTCCCCTCAGAAACCAGCTCCTTCTCCATCATTACCATGTGGGCAGTCTTGGTGAACTTGCAGGTTATTGTGCCGTATTTAGCATTCTCCGAGGCAACCTTTGCCATTGCGGCGTCACACTCAGGGGTGTTCTGTGCATTTGCAGCAAATACAGCTGCAAAAAGCAACATCATGCAGGAAATGAATCTTTTCATAGCCATATATTTATGAATACAACCCTCCGTTGATTGAAATCACCTCACCGGTGATGTAAGAGGCATCCTTTGAGCAGAGGAACCCTACAAGTGCGGCAACCTCCTCAGGATTGCCGAAGCGGCCTGCAGGAATCTGGGCCACAAGCTCCTCCTCATTCAGCCCCTCAACCATATCTGTCTTAATGAAGCCCGGAGCAATTGCATTAACAGTAACGCCCCTCTTCCCAACCTCCTGTGCAAGTGCCTTTGTAGCGGCAATGATACCACCCTTGGCGGCAGAGTAGTTGGTCTGCCCTGGCAATCCCTTTAATCCCGACAATGAAGCCATGTTGATCACCCTGCCGAACTTCTTTCTCAACATTGGCTGGATCAGCGGCTGGGTAACGTTGTAGAATGCGTTGAGACCTATACCCATCACCTTGTACCAGTCCTCTGCCGGCATCAGCGGAAGGATATTGTCTTTCCTTATTCCAGCATTGTTCACAACAACCTCAATATACTCACCCTTGTGGGCAGCCTGCCATCCTGTGATTGCAGCTGCAGACTCCTCAAGGCTTGAAACGTCAAACTTCAGGAGCTCTCCGGTGCTGCCGGCCTCCTCAATGAGCTTCAGTGTCTCCTGGGCCTGGGCCTCATTTGAGACATAGTTTACAATTACATGGTATCCCATTGTGGCCAGCTTTACACTTACTGCCCTTCCTATTCCGCGGCTTCCGCCTGTTACAAGTGCATATTTCATATCTGTATCAATTTAAAATTCCAAATCTCTTGTTGCAGCCTCCATCCCTATTATCTGTGCGCAGGTAAAGAATGAGGTCATGCTCACACCCAGCACACCGTGCAGGTTCAATGACTGTCCTGTGAGGAAAAGGTTCTCCACAGGAGTCTTTGGGGTAAGAAGGGTAAGCATCACATTGTTGCAGTCCTTCCTTATTCCGTAGGCCGAGCCCTGTGCTGTGGCCGTGTAGTCCCTGTATGTGAGCGCTGTGCTGGTATATGCCCTTTCAACGGCACTCTCCAGCCCCGGAATCACCCTTCCGGCCAGTTCCAGACACTCCTTCAGCTTCCTCTCCTTGAGACAGGCATACTCCTGGGGCCTCTGCCCCACGCGTGAGCCCTCAAAAGCGGCAACCTCCTCCCAATCCATTGGGGCCAGAAGGTCAAGTGCCAGGGCACAGTCTCTTCCCTGCAGTGGGTTGCCTATACCGCATCCGGCAATACCTGTGCCAAACTTTTCCAAAGATCCGCTCCCTGCGCCCTTGCGGCTCCTGTTGTAATAGCTTACAAGCAGCTTCCCTTTCCCTGCTCCGTAACCGCTCCAGAGGCTTTCACCATCTGCAAGCTCATATACATACTGGTTGCGGTTCAGGTAACGGACCATTCCCGGCTTGAGTGCCAGGTTTGCGGTAAACATGCCAAAGGTGTTCTCAAGCCTGTTTATCCTGTTGCGGTAAACCTTGCGCAGTCCTGCACTCTCACCCACAAGGTTTATGGTTGTGGCAGGGTGCATGTCCGATATTATATATTTTGCCCCGAAGAACTCCTCCCCGCAGAATACCCCGCTTGGCAGGATCTCAGTAACCTCTTTTCCTGTAAGTACGGTGCCGCCCATCTTCCTGATGCTTTCCGCAAGGGAATCCGCTATCAGGCTTCCCCCTCCGCACAGCCTCCAGGCACTCTCAATGAATGAGTTGTTTATCTGGGCGAATGTATACAGCGGCAGGTTGGGCCCCAGCTCCATCTTCAGGGATGTGCCCGCCAGTACCTCCCTCAGCAGCGGGTCTGTTATGGTTTCACAGAGGAACTCATACGCGCTGCGGGCAAAAAGGGAGCCGGTGAATACATCTTCAGCTGCCTTTGGGGAGAGGCTCATGGGGAGACGTTCCCCAACCTCCTTCAGGAATGAGACATACCTCTTCAGGTTCCCCCTCTGTGCAGGGAAATATTCGCACATCCTCTCTACAAAGGCATCATGCCCGTTGGCAAACATATAGCTGCAGCCGTTTATGTTCACCTCATCAAACGCCTCACTATCCATCCTGGCCCACGGAAGCTCCAGCAGCCCGAAATAATTAAAGATGGCATGCAGGGGCTGCCCGGCATCAAGCCCCCCTACATAATGCATCCCGGCATCAAACTCCTGCACACCTTCCGCCCCGCGCCTGCGGTAGCTCTGCAGGCATCCTCCCAATATGGGATTCTTCTCCAGAATGCATACGTTCAGGCCGTTCTTGGCCAGGATGTATCCGCACTGGAGCCCCCCGAGGCCTCCGCCGGCAATTACGGCGTCATAATGTGCAATTGTCTGGTTTCCAGGTATCATCATTTGGCCCTTTTTTCTTTCCACCTCTTGTAGATGTTGTACAGGAACGGCTCCAGGGTGTAGGTGATGGCAATTGTTGAGCCCATTCCTATGAGGGTGGAGAGACCTATTGAACTTATGGCAGGGTGGGTGGCAAACATCAGCGATGCAATGCTCAGGATAAGTACCACGGCAGAGAAGAAGATTGCCGTCTTGTGGTAAGTGAGCAGCGTAGGGTTGTTGTTGCCGCGCCCGAGGAGGCCGTCCATCACAAATATGCTGTAGTCCACACCAATTCCAAAAATGAAGGTGGATATTACAATGTTTATCAGGTTGAACTGCATCCCGAACGCCCCCATCACGCCCAGTACAATGTACCAGCTCATGCTCATAGGGAGGAATGCAATAAGCGCTACCGGAATGTTGCGGAATGAGAGGAGCAGCACCACAAGCACAAAGAGTGATGAAATGTTCAACACCGTGTTGAAGTCATCATTCAGCAGCTCCACCATGTTCTGGGTGTAGAAGAAAGGATCTGCCACAATGATTGCATTTGCAGGTATCCCCTCTGTCCCCTTCACAAGGGCGTTGCTCACCTGGAGCATATCCTCAGGGAGGGCCTGGGCCGAGGTGAATACAAGGTATGTGCTGTCTGTATATTCCACAAGGTTTGCCAGAAGACCGTCGGGAATAATGCCGGCATCCACAAGGGAGTTTGCCTCAAATTCCCCCTCTACAAGGTTCATGAAAGGCTCGAACATCCCCTCCTTGAATCCCTGGGCCTTGCCTGAGGCAAGGAGAAGCTTCCTCAGCTCCTTCACCTTCCCCTCGCTCCAGAACTCCTGCCACATCCCAATCCTCTCATTGGTTGTCTCCGTAGGGAGGAGGAGCATGGCCGAGTTGGTATATTTCTTTATAAGCCCTTCCTGGGCCAGTTCACGGCACTTCTTCTCAAGTGCAATGTTGTATGTGAGGGCACTATCCAAATCCTTTGAGAGGACTGCGTAGTACTTGCTCTCCATTCCAGGCATTGTCTTTTCAGCCAGTATCTGCCCTGAGCGCACCACGTCAGGCTCATTGTAGCCTATATTCTTCAGATTTGAATCAAATCCCACATTTCTCCCGGTAAAGAGTGAGATTACAAAAACCACAACCACCAGCCCCACAAGCCATCTCTTCTTGTCGTAAGGGTAGTTGTTCAGCTTCTCTATAAAACCGAATGCCTTCCAGTTCACCTTGTTGCTGTCCGGCCTGAAGAAGTGCGGCAGGAACACCAGGCAGAAGAAGGTTGTACCCACCATCCCAAGGGAGGCAAAGAGTCCGAAATCTGAAAGGAGCTCGGATTCTGTGAACAGCAGCCCCATGAATGCGCCAATGGTGGTGACGCTTCCCATAAGGACAGGCTTCACCTGCTCACGGATAACCCTTTCCGGGTCATTCACATATTTGTAGTGGGTAAGCACATGCAGGCAGTAGCTCAGGGCAACCCCCAGCACAATGGCACCTATACCCAGGGCCATCAGGGACATGCTCCCCTTTATCAGGTATATTCCCGACAGTGCAAAGAATGCCCCGTACACTACAGGAACCAGCAGGAGCACAAGGGTGCTCTTGTTCCTGAAGCAGTACCAGATGATAAGGCATATCAGCACGAGGGAGAAGCTCAGTGTGGTGGCCAGATCGCTCTTAATCTGCCTTGAGTTGAATACGCTCTGTACGGGCGCCCCGTGGAAGAGCACTTCAATATCAGGGTTGGCGGCCTCATATTTCTCTATTGTCCCCTCCAGCATTTCCACAAGGTATGTTCCCTGCTGTGAGTCAAATGCCTTGAAGTTGGGAGAGAGGAATGCAAGGGCTACAGTGCTGTCGGGAGTATAGAAATGCCCCTCCACAACCTTGTAGGTGCCTCCCATCATGGAGGCTATGTCCCCGTTCTGCTCCATGAAGATCTTGCGGATGGCAAGGGGGTCGTTCCTCACTATGTCATACCAGAACATTCCCTGGGCGGAGGAGAGGAGCTCCACATTCTCCGCCATTGCTGCATCTGCATATTCCCTGTTGAGGCAGGAATCCATTGCCGGATAGAACCTCTCATCCAGGAACTGCGGCACATTCTCAAAGAGGTAGCCGAGGGCATCCTGCAGGATGTACTCATCCAGCATCCAGGTGAGGTCCGCTATGTAGTTTGTGGCAGTGTCCTGCAACAGAAGGGAATCGGCAAAGGCATCCGCAGCCTCTGCCAGCACATAATGGCTCTCCTCATTGTACATGGTGGAGTCCTTGAGGAGGAACTCAAGGAAAATCTTGTCCTTTACCTTAAGGTTATTGAACGCAAATCCGGCCGATCTGCTCTCATCGGTTGAGGGGAGGAGCTTGGATATGTCCTCCTCGTATGTAACCTTGCTCCCCAGGAAAACGAACAGCAGGGAGCTGGTTATGAGCAAAGTGTAAAATAGAGCCTTCCTGCGGCTCAATATCCTGTATAGTCTTATTGCAAGCTCTGTCATGATTCCTTCCGCCCGCTATCTTACGGGCGACAATTCTGCGGATATTTCAAAAAATTTCATCTCCGGCTTCCCAAGGGCACAGCCGGATGCCTTCATCTTGTAGATTATTCCTGTACCCTCCTTCTCCCCCTGCTCAAGATGGATTTCAACCATCAGTTCAGGGTTCTTCCTGGGTGTCATCACCTCAAGCAGCCTGTACTGCTTTATGTAGCTGATGAGGAACTTCTCGTGCGCCATTATCTGGGCACACTCCTTCACCATCTGCAGCGAGCACACTCCGGGGCACACGGGTTCTCCCGGGAAATGCCCCTCATATACCGGATGGTCTGCCAGCAGGTTTATCTTGAACTTGCCGTGGCGGGTATCCGAGTTGGGGTAGGATATCTTCCTTATTGTAAAATAACTGTCCTGCAGCTTCATTATTCTTCTCTGATAAAAATTTTCATCTGGCAGCTGGCGGCAACCTGGCCGTCAACGCAAGTTGTGGCATTGATGAGCGTGATGCCCATAGCTTCAGATACAACCTTTATAGTTGTCTCCATTGTCTCCTCAATCTTGGGGAGGAAATTTAGGGTGAACTTCTTCACCTCTCCAATAAACCCTACTGGGGCCGGCTTCCCTGCAACCCTGCAGTTGTAGCCTGCCATGGCAGATGCACTCTGTGCCATGTGCTCTATGATCCCCGCCTCCGCTATATGTCCGTGGTGGCAGAACATGTTGCTGCCGCTTATAAACAAACATGTAGTGGCATCCTGGGCGGATGCACTACATAATTTGTCAACCATTACTATAGGATGGCGCTGGGGAATCAGGTCACTAATTCTCCATTCTTTCATAAACAAAATCGTATAGCTGGCCAAAGTTCTTGATAGAAGCTACCTCTGTACCTTTGATCTTTACGCCAAAAGTCTCCTCAATGAGGGCAACCATGTCCACAAGGCTAAGGCTGTCCAGATCCAGGGTCTTCTTGATGTCAGCCTCAGGGGTAATAACTTCTGTCTCTACCTCAAATTCCTCTGCAAGCACCTCAATGGTCTTTGCAATCATTTCGTCTTTAGTCATGTCTTTAAAGTTTAATCAGGTTTATTATAGATTTCTAATTATCAATGTTGAGTTGGTGCCGCCAAAACCGAACGAGTTTGAAAGGAAGGTGTCAAACTTCTTCTCAACCCTCTTGCCCGGGATGTTCAGCTTTGCAGAATCCTCATCAGGGTTCTCAAAGTTGATGTTTGCGCCAATGAAGTCATTCTTCATCATAAGGGTTGAGTAGATGATCTCTGATGCACCTGCCATCCACATCTCGTGGCCTGTCTGTGATTTGGTAGAAGTAACCTCAGGCATGTTGTCTCCAAATACCTGGTAGATTGCCTTGGCCTCATTTGCATCACCCTTAGGGGTTGAGGTTGCGTGTGCGTTTATGTAGCCTATCTCCCTCTTGTCTATGCCGGCAAGCCTCAATGCCATCTCAAGCGAGCGGGCAGGGCCGTCAACGTTAGGTACAGAAATGTGGTCTCCGTTTGATGAGAAGCCGTAGCTGAGCACCTCTGCAATGATAGGGGCACCTCTCCTTACTGCGCTCTCGTAGCTCTCAATGATTACTGTTGCAGCACCGCCGCCAGGTACAAGGCCGTCGCGGTCCCTGTCAAACGGACGTGAAGCCTTCTCCGGGGCATCCTCCCTTATTGAGAATGCGCTAATGCCGTCAAAGCTTCCTATTGAGAACGGGTTTACCTCCTGTGCTCCGCCGCAGATTACCATCTCCTGCAGGCCGTTCTTGATGAGCATGGCTCCAAGGCCTATGGCGTGCGAACCGCTGGCGCAGGCACCTGAAACTGTAAGGTTCATTCCCTTGAGCTTGAAAATACAGGCAAGGTTCATGGTAACTGTTGAGTTCATGCTCTGGAAGATTGCACCTGAACCTACAAGGGTAGTGTCCTTCTTCTCCCTCATTGTATCCACGCTCTTCACAACAGGGTCTGCACTGCTGTCATTTCCATAAAGGATGCCCACCTCATGGCTGTTGAGGTAGTCCTGGTCAATCCCTGCATGCCTCAATGCATCAACGGTTGCGCAATATGCATATTTGGCCTGCTCAGGCATATATACCCTCTGGCTCCTGCTGAGCTCTTTCTTCAGGTCGGGAATCTCAAGATGTGCTGTAAGGGCAGACCTGAAACCCATCTCCTTGCGGACAGGGTCAAAAATGATTCCACTCTTTCCGTGATACAAGGAATCCCTCACCTCCTCCAAAGTCTTTCCGAGGCAAGAATAAATTCCCATTCCGGTAATTACAACTCTTCTATCCATTTGTATCAATATCTGTTTTTATAAATTTCTCAATTTGTCCCACAATTCATCATGCCTGCGCTGCAGCTCCTGTCCCTTCCCTGTATTCCTGCCTCTGAGCCACCTGAGGTCCTTCACTGCATTGCCCACACATTTTGTGTAGTTCCATGCAAAGATGCAAAGAAGCGGAATGAGTGCCACATGTGCAAGTCCCATCCATAGTGAATCTGTTCCAAAATATGTCACAAGGAACACTATAAGGGAGAACAGGGGTATCAGCAGCAGTGCGTTGAATGCATAGATGAATGTTCCCTGGAACATTATGTCCGTGCTCACCTTCTTGTGCACGAATTTTGGAATTGCGTACAGCAGCAGTGATGGCCACAATGAGAAGATGTAGAGCTCCACGAACATGAATGCCAGCACCAGTTTCAGTACAGCCATTATTCCCTGCGGCTTTTTCTCCAGGGCCTCACTCCTTGTCCCCAGCTCCTTCACACCTTTCTGCTCCTCCCTTGCCAGGGTAAAAATCTCCTCTGCGCGGGCAGGGTCACTCTCCTTCAGCCCCTCCAGCTTGGCGCACAGCTCCTTGTCTGAGACAAGCCTGCTTGGAAGATAATCTGCATCGATCCCTTTCTGTGCAGCATACTCCTTGCCGTAGGTTGTGCGGATATAGTCTATTGCATCATAGTTCTCCAGATCTTCAATGTTGAGCATGAGGCTGTTTATCTGCTCCCTCACAAGGGCGTTCACCTGCCTCTTTGCGGTGCGCGGCTTGGTCTTGTACAGCTCGTAGAACGGCTTCAGGGAGATTGGGGTGCCGAATTTCACCATGAACTGCCCCTGTATCTCAAGATAGTTGCGGTAGTGGTTGCATGATGGGAGGATGAAGATCTCGGTATTGAAGTTGTCCATCTCGGCAGCCTCAAATGCCAGCTTCAGATATCCCATTGAGAATGTTCCCAGCCACCTCTTGTCCTGATGACCGGCCTCCGGATACATTACAATTGTACGGCCGTTTACAAGCTCACGCTCTGTAATCTTGAAGGTCTCATCATTCTTGCCAAGGGCCCCTTCACCCTCATAGTCCAGACGGAATGCCGGAAGCAGTCCTATTGCCCTGAGAAACTTATTGGCAATGGGATGCAGTGCAAACACATCCGCACGGGTGATGAAATTGGGCTTGCGGTCCCTGAATGTGAACAGCACGCCAAGAGGGTCATTCAGGCAGTTCTGGTGGTTTGAAACCACAAGGGTAGGGATACCGTCTGCCGGAATGTTCTCCGGATTGATGCTGTATGTCTTCTTGTAATAAACTTTGTCATGTATAAAGCGTAGGTACACCTTGAACATCCTGTAGATTATACCTGGCTTGCCTGAGTTTTTATCCATCTGCACCTTTGTTTGTTCCATACGCAAATTAGCGCATGCAAAAATATAAAATAATGGAGATTTGGCCAAATTGGCAAGATGTTGGTGAATTTTTATAGTATTGTGGAACAGATGACTATAGATTTGGACAGAATGGGTGTGAAAAATAAAAAGGCTCTCAATTTCTTGAAAGCCTTTGTACGGGATAGGAGAATCGAACTCCTATTTGAAGAATGAGAATCTTCCGTCCTAACCGTTAGACGAATCCCGCGTCTTGTTGTTTGGGATTGCAAAGGTACGAATAAAATCTAAACTTCCAAATTTTTATGAAAAATTTTTAAAAAAAGTTGAAAAATCTCCGTTCTACAGCTCTATCTTATAGTATTGCGGTTTCCTCCCCTTGTAATATACAAGCCACCGGAAGCCGCATTCTTTTGCAATGTGTGCGTATTTCTCAAACTCATCCCCAAAGCGGAGGAGGTTGTGGGAATCGGAACCCAGACTCAGCGCCTCGCCGCCAAGCTCCCTGAACCTGCGCAGTATTGCGGTATCCAGCTGTGGGATATACCCCTTGTGGTTCTTGTATGTCTTGGTGTTTATTTCAAATGTCTTCCCCTCCTGTGCAAGGAATCTGAGTATCGGCTCTATCCATTCCCCGAACTCCGCCATTGTAATGTCCCTGCAGCCCGGGCCGTAAGGGGAGTACCTTGCCACATAGTCATAGTGCCCCAGGATGTCAAAGTCCCTGTATGCAAGGGCAGTCTCATACATGAGTTCCAGGGTGTGGCTGAATGCATATTTGTAATCCTTGTCACCGTAGTATGTCCCCATATAGGGGTCTGTGCCGTCCACAAAGTGGATTGAGGCAATTACTGTGTCAAAGCTGTATTTCCCGGTAAACTCCTTTATCTTGGCCATGCTGCCAGGCTGGAGCCCCACCTCAATGCCCCTCATTACCTGGAAGCCTCGCTCCTGCATCTTCTCCCACATCTGCATCTCCACCCTTGCTATCTCCTCCTGCTGCTCTGCCGGATTGAAGAGGAATTCCTGGTCCCTCGAAGGGGCATCAACATCATAATGGTCTGTTATGGCAATTCCCATAAGGCCCCCCTCCATTGCCGTGCGTACTGCATCTGCAACAGCGGCTGTGCTGTCGGGAGAAAAAGTGCTGTGGGTATGGTTATCGAAAAATTTCATGGCGCAAAGATACTAAAATATTGTACCTTTGTTCTGATGAATCTTCCAACAAAGACATCTGTCCTGGACAGGTTGAGGGATGCCATGCAGCTCTGTTCATTATGTGCCGTAATCATTCTGGCATATAACGGGGGGGCATTGCGCAATACCGAGGCCATAAAGGTGATCCTTATGGTTCTGGTGGGGGCGGGAAACCTCTTCTTCGGGAAGCTCTTCTGCAGCAACCTCTGCCCTTTGGGACTGGTCCAGGAGTGGATTTCCGTACGCAGGAGGAGGGAATATGCAATCTTTGCAAGGTGGGGCAGATGGGACAGGCTCCTCAGGGCAATAAAGTATATTCTTCTGGTACTCATATTCATAGATTACCACATATTCCTGTTCAATGTATCAATTGCAATACTCATCCTCTCAATACTCATTGTAGGGAACATGTTCTTCTGCAAATATCTCTGCCCGATCAATGCAGCCAGCAATATCTTCAGGCTTACCGTAATGTTCATGGCTGTGCTCCTCTGCTACTGGGGATCATATATGGCGGGGCTTGAAATACCTTTATGGGTGGTTGTGGCAGCGTTTGCTACAGGGGGATACATTCTGGAGATTACATCAAAAAAGGCTGAATACAACATTTCGCTGCTGCATATCCACAGGGATCCGGAAAAATGCAACAGATGCGGCGCCTGCAGCAACCTCTGCCCGTTCCAGGTGGATGTAAAGAGGGTAAAGAGGGTGACAGATATAGACTGCAACCTTTGTGGGGAGTGTGTGAGGGTATGCCGCCAGGATGCTGTAAAGGTGGGAATCTGCAACACCCGTCCGGGTCAGAACAGGATAAGGGGAGTGTGGTTCGCCCCCCTCATAACACTTCTGCTGCTTGCCGCTGCAATATATCTCCTTTCTGTCTGAAGCTACTTGATGTCCAGGTCCTCTATTGAAACCAGCTTGTTCACAATTGCGTAGATTGTAAGGCCGGCAGGGCTGTGTATCTTCAGCTTGTTCATTATGTTCTTCCTGTGGGTATTCACGGTATGTACGGAGAGGAACATCCTTGCCGCAATCTCCTTGTTGGTAAGACCCCGCACAATATGCACCAGCACCTCGGTCTCCCTCTCGCTCAGGCTCTCCTCATCCCCCTTCTTCACGGCACTCTCCTTGAGGGAATCCTCCATCTCCTTAACTTTTGGTACCAGCAGCACATCCTCAATGAGGTTATGTGTTTCCAGATCCTGCTGGCATACAAAAATGTCATACAGCACGGAATTCAGGTCATTCGTAGCCCCTCCGGGGTAATATTTAACAATAATGTCAATAAGCTCCCCAAGCCTCACATCAATGGAATTGTGCTGTTCACTGAAGATATGGGGGTTTTTTCCTCCCGACAAGGCAACGCCATTATTATAGCTCTCAATCAGCCTCCTCAGGTAAGGGAAAACCTCCTCATCCTCCTGGGCCATGTGGCGGGCCACCTCTGAGGCATAATCATCAAAATAGTTGAGGATAAGATACTGCATCTCCTTCCCTCCCGAGGCAATTGCCTTCTCAAGGGAATTCCTTATTGCAGGGAGGCGGTAATCTGTATAATATGTGTGGGATTTCTGCAGGTAGAGGATAAGGTCCTCAACTGAAAAGGCTACATCCTCCTGGGGGCTGTCGGGATTATTGAAGAGGTTTGCAACTGCAAGGAAAGTGCTGCAGTCAACCCCGTTGAGCCTGCATACCTCCTCTATGCTCTTGTCCCCCACTCCAAGTGAGATGCCAAAGCGGCTGAGCATGTTCAGCAGCCTGTAGTTGGCAGTGATTAGGGACTCCATCTTGTCCCTTGCCGTAAAAATCCTGTAATCCCTGTGTTCCATATATTGTCCTCCGCCAGTTTCAGATATCCGTGCCTCCATAATGCAGTACAGACCGCCTTGGCGTGGCGGTCTGCGCTAACAAACAATAATAAATGGCTTAAATTCCCTTATCTTCACGTTGCAAAGGTAAGGGATGGAAACCAAGTATGAAATACCATATTTCAGGTATTCTGCTGTCCGTTGCGCACTACAAGCACCTTGTCAATCCTGGCCCCGTCCATATCCATGATCTCAAGGTCAAAACAGTTCCAGGAAACTTTTTCCCCAACGTGGGGTATCTCATTGCGCAGAGCTATGATGAGCCCTCCAAGAGTGTTGTAGTCGTTCTCCTGGTAAAGGTCCGCCATATCAAAGCGCTCCAGAAAATCATAGAAGGGATACTGCCCGTCAACAAGGATGGAACCGTCCTCCCTCTCCAGCCAGTCATCAGCATCATTCTCCTCCGGCATCACACCCACAAGGGCCTCCATAATATCCTTGAGGGTAACTATTCCCATAACCCCGCCGAACTCATCCGTAACAATGGCAGACTTCATCCTTGCCTCCTTGAACTTCTCAAGGGCATCATAGACGCTCATGTCCTCCGGAACATAAAACGCCTCCTTGAGGATATCACCAAGCCTGAAGTCCCCGGAATCAGAGACCTCAAAGATATTCTTCAGGTGGACCACTCCAACCACATTGTCTATATCACCGTCCACCACCGGATAAGTGTTATATACATTCTCCTTTATCTTCATCCTCAGCTCCTCCTGAGGGTCATTTACATCCAGGCACACAAGTTCCTTGCGGTGGGTCATTATGGAGCTTACATTCCTGTCTCCCAGGTTGAACACGCGTTCCACAATATCATGCTCCACCTCCTCTATTTCGCCGTCATCCAGGCTCTCCCTCATCACAGCCTTCACCTCCTCCTCAGTAACCTTGCTCTCCTCCGTATTTTCCAGCCCCAGAAGCCTTACAACCATATTGGTACTTTTAGCCAGCAGCCATACCAGCGGATATGCCATTCTGGAGAGCCATGCCATAGGCTGTGCCACTACCTTTGCAATCCCCTCCGCCTTCACAAGCCCGAGCCTTTTGGGCACCAGCTCACCCAGGACAAGGGTTAGATAGGTTACGGCCACCACAATTATTGTCTCGGCAATCCCCTCCGCATAGGCTCCTATGCCGGGAAGGTTCTCAAACAGCCTGGCAAGGTCTGCAGCAAATGCCTCTCCGGAGAAGAGACCGGTGAGGATGCCTATGAGGGTAATCCCTATCTGTATGGTAGAGAAGAAATTGTCGGGATTATTGGAGAGGTCCAGTGCCCTTTGGGCAGCCTTGTCACCCTTTTTTGCCTCCAGTTCCAGGCGGGATTTGCGGGATGATACCACAGACATCTCGGACATTGAGAGGATGCCGTTAAGAAGTATGAGCCCTATTATGATGAGTATTTCCATTATTTTCTAAGTTTTGGGAACAGTTTCCTTAACCTTACCAGCGGGGCTGCAATATTGCCTCCTGCCACAACAAAGGTAACTGAAACTATTATAAGTACAAGGCCTGCAATATCCCTGCCACCAAGCGCCTCGCCAAAGATGGTTATACCAAAGAAAACTGCAGTAAGAGGTTCCAGGGCCCCAAGAATGGCGGTAGAGGTTGAGCCTATATACACAATTGCCTTAGTGGCGCAGTACATTGAAATTACTGTAGGGAAGAGGGCAAAGGCAAAGATGTCCAGCCACAGATACCACCTGGTTGGGATCTGTAGTCCCTCCCCGCAGAATGCCATGGCCGCAAAGATGAAGAATCCCAGCAGGATCACATAAAATGTAACCTTCACCGACGGAACATCCTTAAGGATTGTCTTGTTTATGGCAACTATATACAAAGTGTAGGCAAGGGCAGACCCAAGCACGAACAGAGTACCCACAAGGCTGAGGGTTGCCCCATCCGGAGCCTTGTACAGGAGCCCCACCCCACCCAATGCCAGGGCAATGCAGAGCCATGTCTGCAGGGATATCTTTTCCCTGAAGAATATTGCCATGACGAGGGCCACCATTACGGGATAAACGAACAGGATGGTTGAGGCAATCCCCGAATCCATGTAGAAATAGCTTCGGAAAAGGGTAATTGAAGAGAGCACAAAGAACACTCCCACCATAAATAGGGGCCATATCTCCCTCTTCTCTACTGAAAAGCTCCTCCCTCTGCTCTTGAGCATGATTGCCACCATAGGCAGTGCAAACAGATATCTGAAGAACAATACAGAATCCACACTCATCCCATCCGCATACAGCGGGAGGGAGAACAGCGGGTTCATCCCGTATGTGGCGGAAGAGATTGCCGCCAGCAGATATCCTTTGGCCTTATTGTTCATAATCTTGATTTATTGTGTGCAAAAGTAATAAATTCTCACTCAAAATTCCGGCAATAATTGTTATCTTTATAACCGTCACAGAAAAATACCCGATACCATGAGTACAGACATTCAGATAGCAAGGGAGCACAAGATGCTCCATATAGAGAAAATATCAGAAAAGCTTGGGATAGACAATGAAGACCTTGAACTTTATGGGAAGTACAAGGCAAAGATTCCCCTTGCATACAAAGGCAAGGATGCAGGGAAGAAAGGTGCGCTCATACTGGTTTCTGCAATTTCCCCCACTCCGGCAGGAGAGGGAAAGACAACCGTCTCGATAGGTCTTGCACAGGCAATGAACAGGGCCGGGTACCAGACAACGGTGGTGCTGAGGGAACCTTCCCTGGGGCCGGTCTTTGGAATCAAGGGCGGTGCAACGGGAGGAGGCTATTCCCAGGTGGTCCCTATGGAGGACATCAACCTCCATTTTACAGGGGATTTCTCTGCGGTGGAAAAGGCCCACAATCTGCTGGCTGCGGTGATAGACAACAATATACAGAGCAAGAAACGCTCCCTGAATATAGATCCGAGGACAATCTCCTGGAAAAGGGTAATGGATATGAATGACCGCTCCCTCAGGCATGTGGTTGTGGGGTTGGGCGGTACCTCGTCGGGAATACCAAGGGAAACAGGGTTTGACATTACGGCTGCCTCGGAGATTATGGCAATCCTCTGCCTGAGTGAGGACCTGCAGGATTTGAAGCGGAGGCTGGGTAACATCTTTGTGGGATATACATTTGACAAGAAGCCCATATATGCCCGGGACCTGAAGGCCAACGGTGCAATGGCGGCCCTGCTGAAGGATGCCATCAAGCCTAATCTGGTGCAGACTCTCGAACATACCCCAGCCCTGATACACGGAGGGCCTTTTGCCAACATTGCGCAGGGAACCAATACCGTAATTGCAACAAAAACCTCCCTTGCATTGAGTGACTACACCATTACGGAGGCGGGATTCGGCTTTGACCTGGGGGCGGAGAAGTTCCTGGACATCAAATGCCGCAATGCAGGGCTGAATCCGCAGGCTGTAGTGCTTGTGGCAACAGTAAGGGCACTGAAATACCACGGAGGGATGGCCCTGAAGGAGCTGAAGGAGGAGACAACTGCATGCGCGGAGGGGAAATGCCCTATAGAGGAGATCACCCACAGGATTGATTCACTCAAGGCCGGCATAGGCAACCTGCAGAAACATATAGAGAACATAAGGCAGTTCAACCTCACCCCGGTGGTGGCAATAAACAGGTTCACCACAGATGCCCAGGCGGAGATAGACTTCATAAAGGAGAGCTGTGCCCAGCTGGGTGTGGAATGTGCCGTAGCAGAGGTTTGGGCCAAAGGAGGCCAGGGGGCTATGGAACTTGCAGAAAAAGTTGTGAAAGCTGTGGATGAAAGCATTGCCGGGGGCAACCGCTTCACCCCAATGTATGAGCTGGAGGAGAGTGTGGAAGCCAAGATTGAGAAGATTGCCAAAAAGATTTACGGCGCGGAGGCTGTAGATTACACCGCCAAGGCCAAGGCAGACCTGAAGAAAATCTATGACCTCGGGCTGCAGGATCTGGCTATCTGTATGGCCAAGACCCAGAAATCACTCTCAGACAACCCGGCACTGCTGGGCCGCCCTAAGGACTTCATAATAACTGTAAGGGAGATTGAAATTGCCGCAGGCGCAGGCTTCCTCATCCCGATAACCGGTGAGATAATGAGGATGCCGGGGCTTCCTGAAACCCCTGCCTCAGAAGCTATGGACATAGATGAGGCGGGAGAAATAAGCGGACTGTTCTAGAAAAATTCCAGAAAAAAAAGGGGAGCCAATTTGATGAGCTCCCCTAAATTCATCTTAGAATCTTACACCTACATTAAATCCCCACTGTTTCATATATCCGCTTCTGCATCCACCGGAAACCTCCAATGAAAGGTTTTTGTAAAGCTTTATGTCCAAACCAATCTGGGGATAGAACAGGAACTCATTTGGGACTTTCTTTGTGTGATAGTATCTCTTTACATCTCTGTTAAAGCAGTATCCTGTCTCAACTCCAGCAAGGAACTTCACTTTTTCACCTAGCGGAGCGTAGTACTTTATATCTGCATATATTGGAATATAACTTTTCTTGATACTTCTGCCATCAGCGGGAGTTTTTATCCATTCAATTCCCGCTCCAATCCCAAGAAGCAGTCTCTCCTTGTATATATACCCATATTCAACGGAAAGGACAGGTGTTGTTGCATCAAGATCCGAGTCTCCATAATAAAAGCCATAATTGACAGCAGCCCTGTATTTCCAGTTGTCATTAGCAATCAAAAGACACGGAATAAATAATAATACAAATGTTATTACTTTTTTCATCATAATATTAATTTAAAGGGTAAATATGCACTAAATCTTTTCTGCGGTGTTTGTATTGGTTTGTATGACTAAACCAGTCATCTAAACCTCCTGTGGTAGTATATAAAGCACTCCTGCTGCCCCAACCCCAATTCATATAAAGTGAAGTTGTTCCAGTTGTATATATATAGTCATTGGTTGCTGTCTCATATTGCAATGGCTCTGCATATCCAATAACCAGCAACCGATATGTAATTTCCGTATGGTCTTCTACATATCCATCACAAACCCAAGCATGTCCTCCTTCATCTCCACTGCTGTATAGTGAGCCTGCCATAAATACGGGTCTATTAAGTGATAACGATGCCTTTGCCCACCCAGTAGAATGAGATACCTGTTGCGCATTATACCCTATATCTGTCAAATAGTCTTTTACATCCTCTATTTCAGTATCACTACTTCCATCTGAAAAATCTACTGAACAACCTATGCCTTGGTAGATGTCGTAGATAAAATTTGCAATGGAATCTTCATTATTATTAACTATAGACGGCCAATGCCAAGGACCAACCGGATACTGATGATATCTCATTATTTGCCCAGTAGCTATCGTTGCACATCCGGCATAAATAGTAGCTCCAGGAATAATTTGTGTAATCAACCTATTATATGGATCTTCTTGATCCCATGCAGTAGTTACAAGAGGTCCCTTCTCATAATGTGTATCAACCCGATCTATTAAAATGACTGAATTTTCCATATAATCATAATTAGGATTAGCATTAACTTGTGCTGCTTCCACAAACCGTTGATACTCACTATCTGGAAGATAGTTACTGACATTTCCTTCACTCAAGAAGTGGTACTCCAATCCCTGTGCCTGCCACTGGGCCATACTTGACATCACCAAATCTGCCAAGTCTCCAGACTTTGTAGAAAAAGGCACTGTAGGTTCAAAAGCCTCATACTTTCCCCATAGAGCTTCTATTGCCCTCAAGCTGTCCTCAGGTATGGATTTAGCAACTTCTATATAATCTTCAAACTCGGCTAATAAGACAGATGCACCTGTGTTATATATATCATCTGTAAAACACCCTTCTTCGGCTCTGGCCAAAATAGGATAAAATTTTTTTGTGGCAGAAACAATCGTATAACCACCTTCGGCAAAATTTACAGCATACATTATGGGAACTCCTGTATTATCTTTGATTGTGATAACCTCCTTTATCTGATTAGCATCACTGCTTTTTGTCCTTTCCTCTCCATACCGCTCCATCAATGCCACAATAGAAGCATCATTTACATTCAAAGCAGAATCCTTGGCACTGATTCCAATGATTTTTGAGTTGGATAACTGTTGATTTACATCTACTCCAGATTGCTCTTGCAAGATATCTGAGCAAGAAAACATGGAGATAGTCAAGCATAAAATAGATAGAACTCTTTTCATAAGACCATGTTTTAAAGTTAATGTTTCCAAAACTACATAATAATCATTATATTCGCAATAGGTTCTACAAATATACTACCATGAGAAGCATATCATTCCTCATAGCTTTATATGTGTCTTTATTGCTGATATCCTGCTCAGAAAAGGCAAATCTTGATCCTCGCGAACGAATTACAAATGTAGAATGCATTCTCACAGGTGACAGTGTCCAGGTTCTTCATCTTTCTTATTCTTCGTATATTTCTGAAAGTCACTATCCTGTTATAACAAAAGGGGAGATTAATATAGAAGAAACAGATACGCTTGGAATGAAGAATACATATACATTTCATTGCAATGCAAATGGTGTATGGCAAGCGTCCTTCACACCCAAACCTTTTGCAAAGTACACGCTGAGTATAGAGGTCCCGGGAGAAAAACCGATAAAAGCCGTTACCACATATCCGGACACTGCAGTTTTCAGGCCCTTCAAAGGCAATGTTGAAAGCGGATGGTTCAGAAGTATATATTCTGTAAACTGGCTGATGGATATATTTTTTGAAAATGACTATCGTTTTCCAAAATATCAAATGTATAGTCCAACTGATTTTGTTCTGTGGATATATGGAATGGATTATAACCCGGCATCAGACAACTGGGAGCAGACAGATTTGATTTGTGCCACATATTGCAACTATGACAGTTTTAATGTGACGGATATTTATAAAAATGATGTGCCCGAGTTTAGATATGCGGGAAATTATGAGGTTGATTATCCCGAAGTGTTGGAACACGGCTATCCCCAGTATCTGCAGCAAAAAACAAGATTTTCCCAACAGATGCATTTCAGATATGTAAGAATAAACATAAAAGGGACAGAATTTCTGGATCAGTATATGGGAAACAGGGATGCAGATGCCATTCATGTTTGTGCAAACTTCAGACAATATAGGCATGGAATACCTCATTCCAAGTCTTACCTTGTTTTTGAAGCCGTTTCTGATGAATATGACAACTACCTTAAGGATCTTGTAAGTTTTGAAATGGGTATTGGAGATATAGATAAAAGTGATCTTACACATCTGTGGCAAACAAAATCATTATATACCAATATAGAGAACGGAGTTGGAATATTTGGTGCATCCTATAAAAAGAATGTACCCATAAATGATTATAAGGTAATATATGATGGAGTCACAGGTATAGAATATCATAAAAAATACTCTTTGGATGAATAGGAATTTGCTCACATTACTCCCATTTATTGCATTCACCTTTGTTGCACCGGCCCTGGGCCAGAACCTGAAGTCACTGGATGATACCCTGAAGACGATTACGGTAGTGGCAGATACCCTGAAGAGCCGCCCTGCAGGGCTGGTGAGGATAAATGCCGCCGATACCCGTCGCATGGTAACTGCGCTGGGAGAAGGGGATGTGATTAAGTATATCCAGACCTTGCCCGGCATATCCACAGGAGTGGAGAGCTCTTCTTCATTCTACGTGCGCGGTGGTAACCTGGGGAACAATGTGGTGACTTTGGACGGGGTGCGCCTTTACGGATACGGGCACCTGCTGGGTATAACTTCTGTCTTCCCAAACAGCATTGTGCAGGATGTTACCTTCAATGTGGGTGGATTCCCGGCTGAAAGCTCCAACCTGCTGGCCTCACACATTGCAATACACACCAAGGAGGGCAATTTCACGGAGGCACAGGGTGAGGCATCCATAAGCAACTTCATTGTGGGTGGATTCGCCACTGCTCCTATTGTGAAGGAGAAGGTCTCTTTTGTGGCGGCGGCAAGGGTTTCCCCGCTAAAATGGGAGTATTCTTTGGGAAAGGGGATTCTGGAGAAGCATACAAAGGCATTCAATGAAGTGGAGGCCGGGGTATATGACCTGTTCGGGAAGGTAACATATAAGATAGACGGGAACCATAAGGTATATGGGGAGGTGTTCTACAGTATGGATGATTTCGGATACGGGAACGAGAAGGGGACTGCATACGACAGGATGAAATGGCATAATTTCATAGGGAACGTCAGATGGGACTGGAAGATGAATGAGAAGAGCACCCTGAACGCCTCGCTCTCATACAACAGCTACGGCAGCGGACAGAACCAGGAGAAGACCCTGGAGGGGACATACAACCGCCTGGGGGTGGAGTCACAGATAAGCGAGGCGGTGGCCAATGTCTCATACTCCGTACGTTGGGGAAGGGGATGGAAGGTTTCTCTTGGGGCGAGGGGCACCTTGTCTGATTTTGCTCCAGGAAGCAGCAAGATATACGGGGATGACGGGAAGGATGAGGGGAAGAGGAAGGCCAATGAATCCTCCAACTCGCTTGTGACTGCATACGGGGAGCTGGAGTACCGCAAAGGGGACAAATGGCATCTGATGCTGGCTGCAAGGGGGAACAGATTTGCATATAACAGCGGCAAGGTGGATGAATACTCCGTTACCAATCCCGAGGTGAGCGCCAGCGGAAGCGTATTGCTCACCAAGTGGATGGGCGTGGAGGCCACATACGACAACCTTGTACAGTATTACCATACTCTGGAGGGCATCCCTCTCGGGTGGTCATTGGACATGATTGTACCATCTTCCAGAGGAATAGGGCCGGAAAAATCAGTACAGTATTACGGCGGTATGTTCTTCAAGTACAGGCAGCACAGGCTCTCATTGGGGGTCTACTACAAGGAGCTGGATGACATCATCTACTTCAGCGAAGCCACGGATTTCTTCGGTTCGCAGCTGGGGAGCTGGAAGAGTTTCATTGAAGTGGGTAAAGGAACATCCAAAGGGGTGGAGGTGCTGTATGAGAAGGGAGGTGAGAGGCTCACCTACAAGGCTGCATATACCTGGAGCAGGACAGACCGCACTTTTGAAGAGGTGAATGAGGGGCGCACTTTCCTTGCCAAATATGACAGACCGCATGTGCTGAACTTGCAGGCGGACTACCTGTTCACCAAGGGGGAGAAGAGGGAGATTGGGGCCAACATGCTGTTTACTCTCCAGAGCGGAAACATGGAGAGCGTGAAGTCTGCAACATATATAGGGCACTTGCCGGGATGGGACAAGGACATAGTGCTGGATTACTACAGCGGGATAAACAACCTCAGGCTGAAGGACTACATAAGGCTGGATATAGGAATATATGCCAAGTTCAAGAGGGAGAAAGTTACGCACAATGTAAAAGCGGGAATATATAATGTAATGAACAGGCACAACCACTTCAGCCTGTACTATGACAATGAGGATGCAGAGTGGAAGCAGGTGTATATCTTCCCTATGATGCCAAGCCTCAACTGGATGGTGGAGTTTTAATATCTTATTTCTTTTTCTTCAGCTCCTCTTTCAGGTAATACTTCCCGTCCTTGCCCTTCTTGTACTCCTTTCCTTTTCCAAGGTATTTCAGGTACCTGATATGCTGCTGGTCATCAAGGACAAGCTTCAATGCGTCAATGGTCTTCTGAATCCATTTCTCGCGGGTGGTGGTATAGCTGTCTATATCCTGGCTTCCCCTTTCCCTCAATGCTGTCATGTCATCTGAAAGGCCGTTGAAGTTGGCCCTCAGGATAGAATCCACAAAAAACAGCTGTGAACCGGTAAGATCAAGTTCCTTCTCCAGCTTCTCAGCCTCAATGATGGCCATCTCTTCAGGAGTCTTCTGTTCTTCCTGCTGCTGGGCAGCCAAAGGATTGGTAAAGAATAGTGCCACAATGGCAAGAATACAAACAAATGCCTCTCTCATCTGAATTTTTATTTTATATTTGTAATTGTCCGCTAAGATAATAAAAACACATAAATAAACAGATATGAAACTAATTTTTAGAACATTGTTGGTTGCAGCGGCGCTTATGCTCTCTGTAAATGCATCAGAGGCATGCAGCAACCTCCTCATTACAAAAGGGGCCAGCAAGGATGGCTCTGTAATGGTAACATATTCGGCAGATTCACACACCCTTTACGGTGAACTCTACTTCACACCTGCCGGCATTTTCCCTAAGGGGAGCATGCTCAAGGTATTTGAGTGGGACACCGGCAATTATATGGGAGAGATAGCCCAGGTTGCCCGCACCTATTCAACCATGGGAAACATGAACGAGCACCAGCTCATCATAACCGAGACAACTTTCGGCGGCCGCCACGAACTTGTGGATACCACCGGAATCATTGATTACGGCTCTCTTATCTACATTACCCTCCAGCGTGCCAGGACAGCCCGTGAGGCCATAAAGGTGATGACAGAGCTTGTTGCGGAATATGGCTACAGCTCAGGCGGAGAGTCATTCTCAATTGCAGACAAGGATGAGGTCTGGATTATGGAGATGATAGGAAAGGGGACAAAGCTCAATGCAAAAGGAAAAAATGAGAACAAGGGCGCAGTATGGGTGGCAATCCGTATTCCCGACGGCTATGTCTCAGCCCATGCCAACCAGTCACGCATAGATAAAATCCCTTTCAACGATACAGAGAACTGCCTTTGGGCTAAGGATGTGGTATCCTTTGCAAGGGAAGCAGGCCTCTACGAGGGAACAGATGAGGAGTTCAGCTTCTGTGATACCTATGCACCTGCAGACTTCAGCGCCCTCAGGGCATGTGAGGCACGTGTATGGGCAGCATTCAACATCCTTGGCGGCGGAATGATAGGTGACAAGCCTGCAATGGACTATTTTGACTTTGCAAGCGGAGCAAATGCAACAAACAAGATGCCCCTTTATATCAAGCCTGCCCACAAGGTAACTGTAAAGGAGGTGGCCGATGTAATGAGGGACCACTTTGAGGATACACCACTTGATATGAGAAAAGATATCGGAGCCGGCGGATTTGAATCGCCTGTAAGGTGGAACCCCCTCTCATTTGAGGTTGACAGTGTGAAATATGTGAACGAGCGCCCTATTGCCACAAAGCAGACAGGATTCTGGCTGCTCGGCCAGGCCCGCAACTGGTTGCCTGATGAGATTGGCGGTATCCTCTGGTTTGGTGTGGATGATGCTGCAACCTCTTGCCTTACCCCTATCTACTCAAGCGGTCTCAGGGCCCCTAAATGCTTTGAGGTAGGCAACGGCCACATGACACAGTATTCCCCTACAGCGGCATTCTGGCTCTTCAACAGGGTAGCCCAGTTCGCATACCTGAGATACAATGTAATTGCCCCTGAGGTACAGCAGGCAGCTGCAGACCATGAGCTTGGCGCAATGCAGATAATCCCTACCGTAGATGCGGAAGCCCTCAGACTTTACAAGAGCAATCCTGGCGAGGTTAAGGAGTACCTCACAGTTTGGAGCGAGAAATTTGCAGACCGCATGTTCAAGAAATGGAAAGAACTGGATGAGTATCTGCTGGTAAAACATATTGATGGAAACATCAAGGCCCAGAATCCTGACGGCTCATTCAAGGATAACGGAGCCGGCAAGAATATCCCGGCAAGACCAATCCAGCCGGGTTACAGCGAGCATTGGAAACGCAAGGTGGTTGAAGATGCAGGCGACAGGCTGAAAGTTGTAAAGCCTAAGCAGAAATAACGGAACACCGTTCCAGCATAGCTGGCCCTGGGGGAACATCCCTTTCAGGGCCGGTTTTCTTTTGGGAACAACTTTATATTTTCCGGGACATGCCCCTTTCTTAAACGGGACAATTTTAAAGTATTTTGGACCTTTCCGTCCTTTTTCCCTTTCGTTTATTTTGCACCATATTTTTCCAAACAGGCCATGGGGTGCGGCTCCGGCAGCTATTTCCTGTGGCTCTGTCTGGGATAAGCCGTCATGGTAAGGGATTGTAAAATGGAGAAGGTTATCGTTACCGGAGCTGCCGGGTTTATCGGCCATCATTTGTGCAAGGCACTTGTTGCCTGTGGCCACGATGTGCTCGGATGCGATTCCCTGAACACTTATTATGACATCAGGCTTAAAAGGGGAAGGCTTCAGGATCTTGGGATAACTGGGGGAAAATATGGGGAAGTCTGCGGCAGTTCCCTCCATGGCAACATGAGATTTGTATGGCTCAATCTGGAGGATAGAGTGAAGCTGGAGCAGCTTTTTGAAAAGGAGAGGTTCACATTGGCAATAAACCTTGCAGCCCAGGCAGGGGTGAGATATTCTCTTGAGAACCCACAAGCATATATAGACAGTAATGTAACGGGGTTTCTGAATGTTCTGGAGTGCTGCCGCAATTATCCCGTTGGGCATCTGCTGTACGCCTCTTCAAGTTCTGTGTATGGAGGCAATGAAAAGGTTCCGTTCAGAGAAAAGGATGCGGTGGAGCACCCGGTTTCCCTTTATGCGGCAACAAAGAGGAGCAATGAACTTCTGGCGGAGGTATATGCAAGGCTGTTTGGGGTAGCTTCGTCGGGAATGAGATTTTTTACTGTATATGGGCCCTGGGGAAGGCCGGACATGGCTCCCATGCTCTTTGCAGATGCCATAATGCACGGCAGGCCTATAAAGGTGTTCAATAATGGGGATATGGAGAGGGACTTCACTTTTGTGGGTGATATTGTAAAGAGCATAATGCTCCTTTTGGATAAGGTGCCTGAAGGGGCTGTCCCAACTACAGTCTATAATATAGGATGCGGTTCCCCCGTGAGGCTGGTTGATTTTATACATACTTTGGAAGATGCACTGGAGAGGAGGGCGGAACTGGAGTATTGCCCTATGCAGAAAGGTGATGTGGTGAGGACTTGGGCAGACACTTCATATTTGAGGGAGAAGACAGGATATGCTCCGGTAACTTCCTTGAAGGAGGGAACCGCTCTTTTTGCCCGGTGGTACAAGTCCGGATTGAATCCGTTAAGGTAGATATTGATATGAGAAACAAGACAAAGGAGTATTATTTTACGGTAATTGTACCAGTCTATAATGAGATTGGGAACATGACAAGACTGGAGGAGACTTTTTCCTCATGGCTGAAGGAGGCTCCGTGCAGTGCCTGTGTGCTTTTTGTGGATGACGGCTCTACAGATGGCAGCCGTGAGGCGATAGGCGGCATTTGCAGGAAGAATGAGGATATGTTCTATATCTCTTTCGGGAAGAACAGAGGGTTGAGCGCGGCCATAAAGGCAGGAATAGACTATACCTGTTCTCCGTTGCTCGGATATATTGATGCGGATTTGCAGACTTCCCCGTCAGATTTCGGGCTGCTGCTGCAATACGCGGGAGAGTACCAGCTGGTGAACGGTGTAAGGGTAAACAGAAAAGACTCAGCTTTCAAGCGCATGCAGAGCAGGATTGCAAACGGGTTCCGGAGGATGATGACAGGCGACATGGCTACAGATACGGGTTGTCCGCTTAAGGTGATGCATACAAGTACTGCAAAGAGGATTCCCATGTTCAAGGGGATGCACAGGTTCTTCCCTGCCCTTGTGATGCTTCAGGATGGGGCGAAATATAAGGAGGTTCCGGTAAACCATTATCCCAGGGTGGCCGGAAAATCCAAGTTCAGCATCTGGAACCGTTTGGCAGGTCCCTTTGCAGATTGTTTTGCCTACAGATGGATGCGCAAGAGGGCAATCAATTATACAGTAACCGGGCAAAATATATAGCTATGTGGATATATTATGTAGGCTTTCTGGCCCAGGGGTTTTTCTCCGCAAGGGTGCTTATACAGTGGTTCCTTTCAGAAAAGGCCAACAAAGTTGTATCTCCTGCAGCATATTGGGTATGCAGCCTGATAGGGTCATATCTGCTATATGTGTATGGATGTCTGAGAGATGACTTTACAATTATTTTGGGGCAGCTCATCTCCTATTACATCTATCTGTGGAATCTCAATGCAAAGGGGATATGGGATTCGCTCCATAAGGGTGTGAGAGTGTTGCTGGTAATAACCCCGGCAGTTGCGGTAATCCTCCTTGTCTCGGATTTTGATGCTTTCGTGGCCTCTTTTGTGTTGAGTGATGAAGTGCCTTTGTGGCTTGTCATATTCGGATCTATAGGGCAGCTGATATTTGCCTTGAGGTTCCTTTACCAGTGGCATTGTTCCCGCAAGGCAGGGGCTTCGGTTCTTCCTGCAGGATTTTGGATGATGAGCCTGCTGGGAGCTGCAATTATTCTTTCTTATGGAGTGATGAGAGGTGATCCTGTAATCATACTCGGGCAAAGTGTAGGGTTCATTTCATACGCCAGGAATCTCATCATAGGGTATAGGGAGGCCGGCAATAGGAAGGGAGTATGAAGAACAATGTATGGAGAGTTATAGTTCTTGTTACGGTTGCCCTGCTTCCTGTACTCTTTTTGAGGGATTTTACCCCCTCTCATGAGCTGCGTTATCTTGCCATAGCAGATGATGCATTGGAACAGGGGAACTGTTTTACATTCCACAATAATGGTGAGCCATACGCAGATAAGCCCCCTTTGTTCTTCTGGTTCATAATGCTGGGGAAAACAATATTCGGGGAGCATAAAATGTGGTTCCTCTCCCTTTTCTCCCTGATACCTGCATTAGTTACAATACTTACAATGGACAAATGGTGCAGCAGGGCAATGGATTTAGGGCAGAGGAGGGTGGCAGCCCTCATGCTTGCAAGCTGCGGCCTTTTTGCAGGACTGGCAGTTTTCCTGCGCATGGATATGCTCATGTGCATGTTCATCATCCTCTCCCTCCATACATTCTGGCAGATATACAGCGGGAATGCAACTTTAAAGAACAGAATCCTCTTCCCGACATATATCTTCCTCGCCCTTTTCAGCAAAGGGCCGGTAGGGCTACTGATGCCCCTTGTAGCCACCATCTCTTTCCTGGTCATGGAAAGGAAGGTAAAGGAGATCTTCAGATATTGGGGATGGCTCACATGGGGAGTACTGGCCTTTTGCTGTATACTCTGGTTCGGCAGTGTATGGCTTGAAGGAGGGGCAGAGTATCTGAATAATCTCCTCTTTCACCAGACAGTTGACAGGGCTGTAAATGCCTTTCACCATAAAGAGTCCCTCTGGTATTATCTGGTTTCAATATGGTGGTCAATGGCACCGTGGTCACTGCTTGTTATTGGGATCATTGTTGTAGCGTTAAGAAAGAAAGTGCCTTTCTTTCCCTTGGAAAAGTTCCTGCTTATAGCAGCTGCTTCAACTTTTGTAATGCTTTCTCTCTCCAGTTCAAAGGTAGCTGTATATCTTATGCCGGCTTTTCCCCTTATGATATATGTGGGAGTCATGTTGTTGCCACGTTGGAGCGCAGTTTGGAGCAGAATAGCTCTGGCAGTTCCGGCCTCATTATGCGCTTTAGGTGCTGCAGGAACCCTGACAGTCGGCCTTGCAACCGATATGGTCCCTCTGCTGGGGAATCCTTTCTGCATAGGTGCCGCATGTGTATTGTTTATAGGGGGGCTTGTCTCATTATGGAAATTGTGGAAGCCAGATTCAGTTTACGGTTCCATACGGGCACTTGCCGCAGCCCTTTTTGCAGCCCTTTTTACAGGAGGCTTTGCCCTTCCGGAAATCAATGTCTCAATAGGGTATAGGGAACTGTGCCATATTGCTCATGAAAAGGCTCAGGCTACTGCCGGCAGGAAGATATACACATGGAATGTAAGCAGGGCTGAGAATATGAGGGTCCACCTGGGATATGACATAGAGAAAGTATCACAGGAGGAGATGCTTGGCGGCAAATGCAGGGATGGCGTGATTATCCTCAAGAGCAAGAAGATAAAAGGTAATAAGGAAGTAGAACAGTACCTACAGGGAAAAGAATCTGTTGTATCCGGAAGACACCTCATTGTGCTTCCGTGAATCATTCTTTTATCTTTTGCCGTAACGTGCAGAAGGCTCTGAAAGCAGACCTTTTTTAGGCGATTTGATTTCTCTGATAATTTGAAGCATCTCGGCAGGAGTAACCACGAACGGCTTCTTGGGAAAGTGCTTTATGTTGCCTGTTACAAGGAATGAATCTTCATTTGCAAGCGCAACTTCATAGAAAACGATGTCTTTTGGATCGGGGAATTGCTCTTCAGCCTCTTGTCTTGAAGAGTTTATACCAAAATTCTTGATAACTTCAAAAGTCTCATCTATAAGCGAGTCTGGAAAACTAAATTTTGGTCTGGTTAAAATAGAGTAATACTCCTCTAAAATTTCATCATTATAGATTGGTGTTATGTCCCCCAGAATCAAGTGTTTCATCAGTTGCACAGTACTCGTATCCTTAAAACGGGAAAGCAGTGCTGATACAAGCACATTTGTATCAATTACAGCATATATCTTTACCATGATTATTCACCCCTTCTCGCTAATCTGATCTCCTCATTAATCTCCTCAAGGCTCATGCCTGTAATACCATTTTCTTGTGCAATTTCTCTCATTTTGTAAAATGCAGCAAGTCCCCTTGCACGAATTTCCTCTTCTGATTCTGTGCGTAGTTCAAAAGGTATGCGCTGCTCTCGCACAGCAGCCTTCATGAATATTGTCATGGCGGCAGAATTGCTTAAGCCTATAGAATTACAAAGTTCGTCAAAACTCTTCTTGAGCTTGTCATCTACTCTAATTGATATTGTTGATTGTCCCATAATTATCGTATTTTTATATTGCAAATATATTACATTGTACCAACAAATGCAATATCTATATTGGAAATAAAGTAATCAAAGTAGAAATCATTCCACATACGCCAGCGTGGCTATACTCACCCTGTATCCGTAGTTTTCAACAAGAATTGAGGCACACGCTTCCAGGGTAGCCCCTGTTGTCAGGACATCATCACAAAGGATTATGTGGCTTCCGGCAGGGGGTGTCTTCCTGCAGCGCGGATTGGGTTCAAAAGCATCCTTTACATTCCTCCACCTTTCGGTACGGTCCTTGGCTGTCTGGGTATTGGTGAATGACCTCCTGCGGAGCAGTTCCGGCAGCAATTCAACTTTCCCGGCCCCATTTCCTGTGCTTTCGGTTTCCAGCCCCTCCTTTATTCCCAGGGCAATCACCTCCGCCTGATTGTATCCGCGCTTTACCCTTTTCCTCCAATGGAGGGGAATGGGTACAATGTAAATATGACTGTCGGGAAGAGGGGAGAGCTTTTCCCCCAGCATCTTCCCAAGATATTTTCCTATTGGGATGTTTCCCTCATATTTGAGCAGGTGTACCGGCTTGCGCCAGTTGTCTGTATAGTAGAAGAGGGAATATACCCTCTCTACACGGCATCTTCCCCAGAAGACCTTTTCCGCAGGGTTGTCCTGCACATTCCAGAAGTGGGTAAGGGGCATGTCTGCATAGCATTCCAAACAAAAGTGCTGTTCGTGGTAGTTAAGCGTACAACCACAAACAGCACATCTCTTTGGAAAGCATAAGTCAAACAGCAATCTCCACCACTTCATCTCCAACCCCTCCTGCTTGAAACCAAGGTCTGCTACAGCCCGAATGCCTCCTTAACTTTATCTACTGCATCAAGCTTCTCCCAACCGAAGAACTGAACCTCTTTCTTCACCATCTGGCCGTTAACCCTTACATCAACCTCTTTTGTATATGGGGCCCTTCCAAAATGGCCGTAAGCGGCAGTCTCCTCAAAAATAGGGTTCTTGAGCTCAAATTTCTCAATGATCTTTGCGGGACGCAGGTCAAAAAGCTCGCCAATCTTGCGGGCAATCTCACCGTCTGTAACACCGTTCAAAAGGCATGTGCCGCGGGTGTTTACAAAGATGCTCACAGGTTTTGCCACGCCAATTGCGTATGCAAGCTGCACCAGAATCTCCTTGGAAACGCCTGCTGCCACAAGGTTCTTGGCAATGTAGCGTGCTGCGTATGCTGCAGAACGGTCAACTTTGCTTGAGTCCTTGCCAGAGAATGCGCCGCCACCGTGTGCACCCCTTCCACCGTAGGTATCTACAATGATCTTGCGGCCTGTAAGACCTGTATCTCCGTGAGGGCCTCCAATCACAAACTTGCCGGTTGGATTCACGTGAAGGATGTAGTCTCCCTTGAACAATGCCGCTGTCTCTGCAGGGAGCTTCTTGAGCATCCTTGGGATAAGGATGTTCTTGATGTCGCTCTTTATCCTCTGCTGCATGGCGATATCAGAGTCAAACTCATCGTGCTGGGTTGAGATAACAATAGTATGGATACGTACAGGGGTATCATCATCTGCATACTCAATGGTGAACTGGGATTTTGCATCAGGCCTCAAATATGGCATGAGCGATGTGTTCTTCCTGATGTCTGCAAGCTCTGTAAGTGCAAGATGTGAGAGGAAAATAGCCAATGGCATATACTCGGCTGTATCTGTACATGCATAACCGAACATCATTCCCTGGTCACCTGCACCCTGCTCGTCCTTCTCCTCTACAACCACACCGCGGTTGATGTCAGGAGACTGCTCGTGAAGAGCTGAAAGGATACCGCATGAATTGCCGTCAAACATATACTCGGCCTTGGTATAGCCAATCTTGTTGATAACCCTGCGGGCTACCTGCTGGATATCAACGTATGCATCCTCGCTCCTTACTTCGCCACCTACCACTACAAGGCCGGTGCTCACAAAAGTCTCGCAAGCTACCTTGCTCTCAGGATCCTGGCGGAGGAACTCATCAAGAATGGCATCTGAAATCTGGTCTGCAACTTTGTCAGGATGTCCCTCTGAAACAGACTCTGAAGTAAACAAATAAGACATGACTCTAAAAACACTTAAATTAAATTAATACTCCCGATAGCATATTCCCGGCATCAACCCTGCCGCAAAACATGTACCGATTAACAAAATTTAGTGTAAGATTTTGACTTTGTGCTGAAATGATTGGAATCGTTTTAGCATTTTTTAATGTGGTTGCAAGCAGTCAAATCCTTCCACTATTGCCTAAAGCGGGCGCAAAGGTAATATAATTTATCAATATGCAAAAAAGATTCTACTTATACGAATTCTCAATGGCCAGCCTCAGCTCAGAGATTGAGCCCATTGTCCTGATTTCCCCGTCCTTTACAAATGAGATGTTGCCGGTCTCCTCGGAAACCACAATCACACATGCATCTGTCTCTTCAGAGAGCCCTGTGGCTGCCCTGTGGCGCATTCCGTAATGGGCAGGTATGTTCGGGTTCTCACTTATCGGGAGGGTACATCTGGCCGCAACAATGCGGTCATTTGAGATTACCATTGCCCCGTCGTGGAGAGGGGAGTTCTTGAAGAAGAGGTTCTCAATCAGGCGGCGGCTTATCCTGGCGTCAATGATGTCTCCTGTCTCAATCACAAACTCCATTGATGACCTGTGGGTAAGGACTATGAGGGCACCGGTCCTGGTCTCGCCCATTTTCCGGCAGGCCTGTGTTATCTCGTCCAGGGCCTCAAGTTCCATGCTGCCACCCTTGTTCCCGAAGAGCTTCCTCATGAACTTCAGGCTCTCATTGTTCAGGATATATGTGTTGCCCAGGCGGAGGAGGAACTTCCTTATCTCCTGCTGGAACAATATGATGATTGCAATTACTCCCACGCCCAGTATCTGCCCCATTATTGCGGAGAGGAGACTCATGTTGAGCGCCCTCACAATGGCCCAGATCACATACAGTACTATGATTCCCAGGAAGATGCTGATTGCAGCCGTCCCCCTTATGAGCTTATAGACATAATACACCAGCAATCCTACAAGGAGGATGTCCAGGATGTCTATCAGCTGAATGTCTACTATGCCGAACATGGTTTGTGTATTTTAGGGTCATTTAAGCTTTCCTGCGCCCGGTTCCCTTGGGGGAAGTGGACACGATTTCTCCTTGAGGGGCTTCTTTATTATGAATTTCTCCTCGGTCCCGTTATACAGCCTCTTGAGGTTGCTGATATGGCACAGCCAGATTGTGCAGCCTGCAACAATGCTGAATATCTTTATCACAAGGGTCTCCTTGGGGTCAAGCCACAATGCAAAGAGGGTGTTCACCAGGAACGGGAAGCAGGTGACCGCTGCAATCACGCTCACGGAGACATATCTTGTAATGAAAAGGGTAACGCAGAATATGGCAGTACATATAAGCACTGCAAAAGGATGTATTGCAAGGAGCACGCCGCACATTGTGGCAACTCCCTTGCCCCCCTTGAACTTGTGGAAGACAGGGAACACATGCCCCAGTATTGCAGAAAAGCCGAACACTATCTGGGTCCCGACAAATCCGTTCGTTTCCCTCGGGAACGGGAGGAAGAATACCAGCGAGGCAGCCGCCACACCCTTGAGGATGTCAAAGGCAAGGACCAGCAGCCCCATCTTCCAGCCAAGCACCCTCTGGGTGTTGTTTGCTCCTGGATTCCTGCTGCCGTATTCGCGCACATCAATGCCATACACAAGCCTGCCCAAAATGATGGAACTTGAAACTGACCCCATCAGGTAGGCAAGTATTATGAATAAGATATATAGTGCTATTCCCAGCGGTAAGGTCATAAACATAAATTCTGCATTGCAAATATAATATTATCTTTGCAATGGAAAAATATTGTAAATGGAGAACTGTGTCAAGATAGAACAGAAACTTGGTTTCGGAAAAATAAGGGAGCAGCTGGCTTTGCGCTGTTCCACCAATTATGCCAGGGAGAGGGTGGCTGCGGAGAAGGTGTCGCATAATCCCAAGACCATAGAGAAGAGGCTTCTCCTTACGGATGAGATGCGCCTTATCTGCATGTTTGAGAGCAGTTTCCCCCAGAACGGCTTCATAGACAGCATTGATTTCCTCAAGCCGCTGGAAATTGAGTTCTCCTCAATCTCATTGGAGAACATGGTGAAGCTAAATACCTTTGTGGAGAACCTCAGGGGTGTGCTGGGCTTCTTCAGGCATTGCAAGGAGGGGGCATACCTCAATCTCAAGGCAATGGCTGAGCCTATAATGTTCTTCCCTGAAATCTCCAGGAGGATAGAGGCCATACTGGACCGTTTCGGTGAAGTGAGGGACAATGCCAGCCCGGAGCTTTTCAATATCAGGAAATCGCTCAGGGAGAAGGAGAACTCCATATCCCGCAAGATACAGCAGATACTCAGGAGGGCCCAGGAGGAGGGGCTTGCAGATGAAGATGCAAGCATATCCGCCAGGGACGGCCGCCTGCTCATACCGGTAAGTGCGGTGAACAAACGCAAGCTGCCGGGTTTCGTGTATGATGAGTCAGCTACAGGCAAGACCGTGTTCATTGAGCCTATTGAGGTGGTGGAACTCAATAACCAGGTGAAGGAACTCCTCTTTGCACAGCAGAGGGAGATCCTCCGCATACTGAGGGAGTTCACCGATTTCCTCCGTCCTTATCTGCCTGACCTGATAGCGGGGGCCAGGTTTATAGGGGAGATAGATTTCATCAGGGCCAAGGCCCTTGTGGCAATGCAGATGGAGGCAGGCAAGCCCATCATCTCTGCAGATGAAACAATGAAGATAGTTAAGGGAAGGCACCCTATCCTGGAGGCGGCGCTCAAGAAGGACAAGAAACCCATTGTCCCCCTTACCCTCACCCTTACTCCCGACAAACACATACTTGTTATTTCCGGCCCCAATGCAGGGGGAAAATCTGTATGCCTTAAGACTGTCGGGATGCTGCAGTATATGTTCCAGTGGGGTCTGCTCATTCCTGCAAGCGAGGTGAGCGAATTCAGGATTTTTGATGACATTTTCATTGATATAGGTGACGAGCAGTCTCTGGAGAATGATCTGAGTACCTACAGCTCCCACCTTACCAACATGAAGGATATGCTGGCCAGGGCTACAGACAATTCCCTGGTGCTGATAGATGAGTTCGGTACCGGAACAGAGCCTACGGCAGGAGGTGCGATAGCACTTGCCATCCTGGAGAACATTGAGCTGAAAGGGGTGTTCGGGGTGATTACAACCCACTACACCAACCTCAAGTTCTATGCGGAGAAGGTGAACGGTGCAATCAATGGTGCAATGCTCTTTGATGTGGCCAACATACAGCCGCTCTACAAGCTGGAGGTGGGGCTTCCTGGCAACTCGTTCGCATTTGAGCTGGCCCGCAAGATAGGCTTGCCCGAGCATATCATAAGGGTGGCGGAGGAGAATGCCGGTACCGGTTATGTGGATCTGGAGAAGCAGCTGCGGAAGATTTCCCGCAACAGGAGGGCCCTTGACGAGAAACTGGCCAGGATAAAGCATACAGACAAGACCCTGGAGTCCATTACAGAAAAATATGAGAAGGAGCTTACGGACATACAGGCCGTAAAGAAACAGATATTGGCTGAGGCCAGGAGGGAGGCGCAGGAGATTATAGACAATGCCAACAGGAAGGTTGAGGCAACCATAAAGGAGATAAGGGAGGCGCAGGCTGAGAAGGAGCGTACCAAGGCTGCCCGCAAGGAGCTGGAGCAGTTCAACAGGGAAATAAATCAGGAGAATGCCTCTGAGAGTGACAGGAAGATTGAGGCCAAGATGCAGAAGCTTCTGGACAGGAAGAAGAAAAAGGAGGAGAGGCTGCAGCGCGGTGCCGGAAAAGGGGCTGCGCATGAGGGTGAGGCAACTCAGACCGGCATGCCTGTATCAGGGCAGGAGCCTCAGAAGAGGGATCTCAAACAGGGAGATAAGGTGCGTATCAAAGGTGGAGATTTGATGGGAGAGGTGATGCAGGTTGGAGGCAGTTGGGTGAATGTAGCTGTCGGGAGCATCATAAGCAAGGTGCAGAAATCAAATGTGGAGCATATTTCCAACAATGAATATGCAAGCGCTGTGAAGGCTCTGCCAAAGCAGATGAGCGGCCATTCAGAGGGGCTGGCGGAGCGCAGGCTCAACTTCAAGCCCAATATTGACATCAGGGGGGAGAGGCTCATGGAGGCACTTGAGATTGTGAGCCGCTTCATTGATGATGCCCTCATGGTGGGGATAGGAGAGGTGAAGATACTCCATGGGAAGGGGAACGGCATACTCAAGGAGGAGATAAGGAAATATCTCAGGACAGTGCCGGGAGTTGCAAGCTGCAAGGATGAGGATATCCAGTTCGGCGGCTCCGGAATTACAGTGGTAAAGTTGGATTAATAAGATTATAGAATGATGAAAAAGGTTTTGATGGCATTGGCGCTTTGCACCGCCGTTTCTTGTACAAGCAAGAGTGACCGTGCCCAGCAGGGGGCGCAGAATTTCCTGGATGCATTCTTGGCAAACGATTATAATGCAGCTGCAGACTGCTGCACAGACGGTTTTCAGGTTGATTTCAATTCTGTGACAGAGAGCTTCAAGAACCTTGATGAGCCAATCAGGGCAATCTTGTCGGCAGAGTGTGCAGGATACAAGGCTGAAATTTCATCTGTGGAGAGGGTGGCAAAAAGTGACACTTTCATTGTAAACTACAGTATTGTACCCGTTGTACTTGACAGTACAAAAATGAAAAAGGGTACCATAAACAGTACCCTTGTAGTTGTTGACGGAAAAGTTGACAAGCTGAGGTAGTCTATTCCTCCATAACGGAATAGACAAGCCTTATCTTAGGCTTCCTTTCTGAAAGAGGACCGTTCAGCCTTCCTACATAGTATGAAAGGTCATCTATGTAGTAGTAAGTGTTTCCGTAGTATGAATCTGTCTGGGAGTAGATTGGCATTATCCAGAGGTCGTCAGACTCCTCCAGTTCATCAGTCTCCTTGAGGAACATGGACTGGATATATGAAGGGGCGTCCATGCTGTATTCACGCAAAGATCTGTTCATTATACCTGTAGAGTAGCCTGTAACATAGCAGTCCGGCAGGGTGGTGAGCAGATTTGCGTTATATGCGGTGTCCAATACCTTGTTGCAAGGATATATGCTTGCAGGGTATTTGCTCATGTCGTTGTTTTCAGGGATTTCAAACGGGAATACGAATGCCCCTTTGGCAACAAGTATCTTCTTGTCTGCAATTCCCTTCTCCTTCTTCCAGTTTTCAAGTGTCTCCTTGAGTGCATCCTTGCTTATGAAAGGCTTGAGTCCTGCAGAACCCTCAATCAGCATGGTCTCATCAGGGTTTTCGGTCTGCATCCCGGTGCTGCCGTAAGTTGATACGTTAAGGCACTGGTCATATCCTACCGAGAGGCAGAACAGTGTATCTTTCCTCCTGAGATTCTCACCCCATGTAGGCTGGTAATCTACCCTTATATATATAGCACCTGCACCGAATGACATTGAGTTCTGTCTTCCTCCATAAACACCCTCTTCAGGTGTGGAGCTCTTTATCACTATGCCCTTGAACTTCTCAACGAAAAGGTCCAGTGAATCCCTCTCATTCTGTGAAGATGCAAGTATCTCCTCAGCGAATGCCATGTTGAGGTGCATCTTTATGGAGTCACCTCCAAAATAAACGAACTCACTTGTGTTCAGCGGCTCAGGATCGTAATCAGCCTCCGAGAATGTGTTGTTGAATACGGTTGTGCTGTCAACCCTCCTGTATGTCCTGTGGAGTGATATGATCTGCGGGATACCGGTCTGCTCGTTGTCAATCACAACATGTGAAGATACCGGGGCAAGGAAATAGATGTCCTCAATTACAGGATCCTTTCCAAAATCCCATCCGCTCTGGTTCGGACAGATGTCAGTGACGGTGGCAAACTCCGCCAGCCCGAACTCCGGTGTCCTTATGGCTCCGAATATGGCCTGTGTAGATGAAAGCGCCTGCATGGGCTGCGCCAGCTTAAGCTGCACAGGTATATCTATCTCATCCGTGAAAATCTCTATGTTCTGGTCTGTGGGAATCAGATCCTCCCCCATTGTCTTGTCAACTGTAATACATGATACAGCCATGAAAAGTGCTGTAATGGCAAGTACAACTGTATTTCTAAATTGCATTTTCCCCTAAAATTTTGTCGTAAAACTGATTATACTCCTTTATGTACGCAGAATCCGACTGGTCAACAAACGGCAGGACAGGCAATTTGGATGCTTCCACGAATGCTTCAACCTCCCCATTCAGCTTCTCGCTGCCATAAATTATGCCGTCGGCATTCTGAATGGCGAGTTTTGCAAGATTTATGCCATTGGCCTCCTTTACTATGTCAAGGTCCTTGCCTTTTATCCCCGGAAGTGCCATTTTTCCCTTCATGTCCGGTGCAAATGTCTCATCCGCAATCTCATCGTATAGTGAAAGCACAACCTTGCAGTCTGTAAAGATAGGGTCCTCCTTGTATGCCTTTTTCAGGTAGAGGGGCAATACGTGCGACATCCAGCCCTGGCAATGGATGATGTCGGGCTTCCATCTCAGCTTCTTTACTGTCTCAAGCACTCCTCTTGCGAAGAAAATGGCCCTCTCATCGTTGTCCTCAAAGAATTTGCCGTCTTCTCCCGCGTAAACGAATTTCCTGTGGAAATAGTCTTCATTATCTATGAAATAAACCTGCATCCTTGCAGATGAAATTGATGCCACCTTTATTATGAGCGGGCGGTCAATGTCATTCACAACCAGGTTCATGCCCGAAAGCCTGATGACCTCATGCAACTGGTTTCTCCTCTCATTGATGTTGCCGTATCTTGGCATAAAGGAACGGATCTCCTTTCCGCTCTCCTGTATCCCCTGCGGAAGGTAGCGTCCTACGCGGGAAATTGTGCTCTCAGGAAGATAAGGGGTGATTTCTGAGTTGACAAACAGTATTTTTTTGGTCTCCTTCATAGAAATGGAATTTTTAATGTGCAAAGATAATAAAAAATAATCAAACATTTTTAAATATGCATTTTGTGTTTATCTTTGAAAGTTATTTTGTATGAGCAGGAAAGAGAAAAATATTATAGCAAGGAGGCTGGTCCATTCATATCTCTCCTCCATTATCAGCATAGCCCTGGTGCTGCTCCTGATAGGCATATTCGGGGTTCTTGCCGTAAATGCGGGTACCGTGCAGAACTATTTCAGGGAGAATGTGAAGATATCAGCAATCCTCAAGGAAAATGTGACTGACCTGCAGGCCAAGAAGTTCCAGCACAAGCTGGATATGGATCCTGCAGTGAAGGGGACAAAGTTCATATCAAAGGAGCAGGGGACAATGGAGATGCAGCAGCTGCTCGGGGAGGATTTCCTCAAGGCCTTTGATTCCAACCCAATACCTGTATCAATAGAGCTCAACCTGAAGGGCTCTCATTTTAATCCCGACAGTCTCAAGGCATTTACGGCATCCCTGATGAACGAGCCGGAAGTGGAGGAGGTGGCCTGCCAGGAGTCTCTGATGGAGCTGCTCAACAACAATATGGAGAGGATTGCATATTTCTTCATGGTTTTTGTGGCGCTCCTGATGTTCATTTCATTTGTGCTTATAAACAACACCGTAAGGCTCAATGTATATTCAAAGAGGTTCTCAATCTACACCATGAGGCTTGTGGGGGCCAGGAGGAGCTTCATAAGGGCACCGTTCCTGATAAAGTCCGTTTTCCAGGGGATGCTGGCGGGGCTGCTTGCCGCCCTTGCCCTTGTGGGGATACTTTATCTAGTAAGGAATGAGTTTGAGCAGATGTTTGCCATATTCAATCTGGAGCTCATAGGTGCAGTGCTGGTGGGGGTTGTGGTGCTGGGGGCCCTGATATGCCTGGTGTGCACATTTTTTGTAGTGAACAGGCTTGTTTCGCTCAATAACGATGATTTATATTATTAAAGGAAAGGATATATGAAGGAAAAGATGGATGATGCCGGCTTTGCTGTGCCAAAGAAGAATATACTGTATATAATTGCCGGTTTTGCCGTGATGCTGCTGGGGTACTTCCTCATGGCCGGCGGGGGCAGTGACGATCCCAACGTGTTCAACCATGAGATGTTCAGCTTCAGGCGTATAGTGGTTGCGCCCGTTGTAATCCTGGCCGGAATGGTGATGGAGATCTGGGCAATCATGCATGTAGGCAAATCAGGGAGGAGGAACGGCTGATGAGTGCAATAGAGGCAATAATCCTGGGACTTGTACAGGGGCTCACAGAGTTTCTCCCTGTAAGCAGCAGCGGGCACCTTACCATTGCAAAGGAACTTTTTGGCATTGAGACAGGCAACCTCAGCTTTGAGGTGATGGTACATGCGGCAACCGTGTGCAGTACCATAGTGGCTTTCCGCAAGGAGATACTTGATCTTCTGAAAGGCTTGTTCAGCACACAGATGAACCCGCAGAAGGAGTACATCTTCAAGATAGTGCTCTCCATGATTCCAATCTTCATTGTGGGCGTATTCTTCAAGGATGAGGTTGAGGCAATATTCGGTAGCGGACTTCTGGTTGTAGGAAGCATGCTTCTCCTCACTGCAGTTCTCCTTACCCTCAGCGAGTGGCTTTCCAAAAGGAATGCAGGTGAGGGGCACCCTGTAACGGTGAAGGATGCCATAATCATAGGCTTGGCGCAGGCAATTGCTGTATTGCCGGGCCTTTCACGTTCTGGCACCACCATCTCTACAGGTCTCATGCTCGGTGTAAAGAAGGCAGATGTGGCGCAGTTCTCGTTCCTCATGGTGCTTGTGCCAATTCTCGGGGAGGCTTTCCTCGAGCTTGTGGGCGGCGAGTTCTCAGGGGCGGTATCGGGTATCCCAACACTCTCCCTGGTACTTGGATTTGCATCAGCATTCCTTTCAGGACTGTTTGCTTGTACCCTCATGATAAATATAGTGAAGAGGGCAAAGCTGTGGCTCTTTGCCGTATATTGTGTAATTGCAGGGGTGGCCTGCATCATAAGCACGCTGTTGTAGCGTAAATCTGTCGGGAATGGGAAGGAACCTCCATTATTTTGTGTCGGATGTGCATCTAGGGCTCAACTATAAGGATCCGGTTGCAAGGGAGAGGAAATTTGCCTCTTTCCTGAATTTCCTGCCTGAGAACACCAAGGCGCTCTATCTGCTGGGGGATATCTTTGATTTCTGGTATGAATACAAGAATGTGATACCCCGCAATTTTACCCGCACCCTGGGGGCTCTGGCGGCCCTCGCAGACAAGGGTGTTGAGGTTTATTTCTTCAACGGGAACCATGATATCTGGACATACGGCTATTTTGAGAAGGAGCTGGGAATAAAGATTCTCCGGCAGCCGCATGTGGTGGAGATTGAAGGGAAAAGGTTCTGTCTGGGGCATGGTGACGGCCTTGGGGAGGGGGATTTCGGCTACAGGCTCCTCAACTGGGGCTTCAAGAACAGGTTCCTGCAGTGGCTTTTCAGCGGAGTGCATCCCCGCTGGGCATTCGGCCTGGCCCATCTGTGGAGCAGGCACAACAGGCTCATGCATGAGGACAATCCTTGGGAGTGGAAAGGTGAACAGGAGAGGATTGTGAAGTTTGCAAATTCATTCAATGCTGCCCGTGAGGATAAGGTGGATTATTTCATCTTCGGGCATTTCCATCACAAAACCCGCATGAAGCTCCATTCAGGCGGTGAGCTGTTACTGCTGGGGGAGTGGATACATGATTATGATTACCTGCTCTTTGACGGCGAGACATGCCAGTCGTTGAACATTGAGTGATAGAGGTACCAGAAGCTGCCGTTCCAGTACATCTGTACGAGCTCTTCCACAAGCTTGTCTTCCCCGAACCGGTCATATTGCTTCTTCAGGTCTGACCCGAACAGTTTTGCAATCCCCTGCCAGAATCCGGCGGCGGCACCACCCTTGTAGTTCCTTATCACGTAGAATGAGGAGAGCCCCATCTCTCGGTCCAGAAGCTTGAGAAGCAGCTTCCCCTGATTTATGGAGAGGCCGCGCAGAGGCTTTTCAAACTCCTTGAAGAGCCTCCTTTCATATTGGTTTATGTATTTTTCCCGCTCCCTTGGGGTGAAGTTGGAGTTGGCTATGGTGCTGTCGGCATCCTGCATTATCTCCTTGGCCTTGAGGGCGTATGGGTATACCTTGGCAAAGTTGTATACTGTACGGTAGTATTTGCGCCATTCCTTGTCCTGTTTCCACCTTTCCGGCCTGTTGAACACGTATGCCGGTGCAATCTTGTCAACGTACAGGGTGTCTCCTGCAACTATTTCGTATCCTATAGGCATCCCCTTTCTTATGGTGTGCTTCCCCTGTGCCTGTCCGTATGCGTAAATGCCCGGAAGGAGGGATATCAGGAACAAAAAACAATATTTTGCAAGAATTTTAGCCATATATATCCGCAAAAATACTAACTTTACAAACATTGTAAAAACTTAAAAAACTAAAATAATGTTCAATACAGAAGTGTTTACCCCTTGGGTGCTCCTTACAGATCTGGGTATTATCTCTGCCCTTCTCCTTGTAGGAAAATTTGTAAGGGTAAAAGTGAAACTTGTACAGCAGCTCTTCATACCGCCAAGCCTTATAGCAGGTGTGCTGGGTCTTGCCTTTGGTCCTAACGGACTTGGATGGCTCCCTTTGTCGGGAAGCATGGGAACATACGCGGCGGTGCTGATTGCCCTGGTGTTCGGTTCCCTTCCGCTCTCTTCTCCTAAGTTCTCCATGAAGGAGGTTGCAGGCAGGGTGGGTCCAATGTGGGCCTATGCCTCTATAGGTATGCTGCTCCAGTGGGCAGTTGCAGGCCTATTCGGCATCTTTGTCCTCAAGCTCATCTGGCCAGACCTGCATGATGCTTTCGGAGTGATGCTCTCTACCGGATATTATGGCGGCCACGGTACTGCTGCTGCAATAGGTGAGGCGTTCAACGGCCTCGGATGGGATGAGGCGGCAAGCCTTGGCATGACAACTGCAACTGTGGGTGTTATCCTTGCAATTGTGGGAGGACTTGTATTCATCAAATGGGCTGCAAAGAACAAGCATACTGCATTCATCTCAGATTTTGCAGACCTTCCAAATGAGCTCCGCAGCGGACTTGTCCCTGAGGAGAAGAGGGATTCAATGGGCTCTGCCACTACCTCGTCAATTTCAATAGAGCCCCTCACTTTCCACCTTGCCCTTGTGTTCTTTGTGGCGTTCCTGGGATATACCCTGAGCGTGGGAGTGAAGCAGTGGTATCCGCAGCTTGAGCTCCCTGTGTTCAGCTGTGCATTCATTGTGGGACTTATCCTCAAGAAGGCTTTTGATGCAACCAATGTGACAAATTATATATGTCCCCAGACTACCCAGCGTATAGGAAGTATGGCTACAGACCTGCTTGTTGCATTTGGTGTGGCTTCAATCAAGCTGGGTGTGGTTGTGAAATATGCGGTTCCGCTTATAGTCCTCTGTGTTGCCGGAATCTTCATTGTATGGGGAATTTCATTCTACTTCGGCAGAAGGCTGTCAAAGACTTTCTGGTTTGAGAGGACCATCTTTGCATGGGGCTGGTGGACAGGTACAATGGCAATGGGCATTGCACTTATCCGTATTGTTGACCCTAAGCTTGCAAGCAAGGCCATGGATGATTATGCCCTCGCATATCTCCCTATTGCACCGGTTGAGATTCTCCTCATCACATTTGTCCCTATCCTCTTCATGAACGGAATGGGCTTGTGGCTCTCACTGGGCTGTCTGCTCCTTACCTTCATAATCATATTCATTGCCGTTAGGATGGGCTGGTGGATTAAAAGGAAATAATGGAAATATTGATATTAAGATGAAGAAGTTTTTGATGCTTGCTGCAGCCTTGTGCACCTTTGCTGCAGCATATTCACAGACCTCAGACGAGGCCTATATGAAGAAGGCTGATGAGATACACAGGAAGTATCTCACCGTAGATACACATAATGATACAGCAATGTATCTCAATCATCCCGATAGCGATGACTGGAGCGTGACCAAGGGACAGGTTTCATTCCCCCTCATGAAGGAGGGAGGGCTTGATGCTGCATTCTTTGCAATATATGTGGACCAGGGGCCCCTGAGGGATTCTTCAAGGGATTCTGTATACAGGTATGCAATGGATGAGCTGAACCTCTTCAAGAAGTATGTGGCGGCTCATGAGGAGGAAGCTGTAATTGCAGCATCTCCAAAGGAATTGCGCAAACTTAAGAAAGAGGGGAAAAAGAGCATTGTAGTATTTGCCCTTGAGAACGGGTATGCGGTAGGGACAGACCTTGCAAAGGTAGATTCATTCTATCAGGCCGGATGCAGATATATTACTTTGTGCCATAATTATACAAATGACATTTGTGATGCATCGCGCTACCATAACCCTAATGGGCACGGTGGCTTGTCCGAGTTCGGAGAGCAGGTGGTAAGGAGGATGAATGAGCTGGGAATGATGGTGGACGTTTCGCATGCAAGCACTTCTACCCTTTACGATGTAATCAAGTTGAGCAAGGCTCCCATTTTTGCATCGCACTCTTCTGTGAGGGCAATCAAGGATCATCCAAGGAACCTTACAGACCAGGAGATTAAGGACATTGCCGCTACAGGAGGCGTTATCCAGCTTGCTACAGGCAGATGGTGCCTTACAAATGCGCCCAAGTCTGAAACAAGCGTGAAGCATCTGGCAGACCATATTGACCACATAAAGAATCTGGTGGGGCCGGAGCATATTGGCCTGGGTACGGATTTTGACGGTGGCGGCGGCATGATTGACCTCAAGGACTGCTCGCAGATGAAGAACATTACAGTGGAGCTCCTCAAGAGGGGATATACAGAGAAGGAGCTTGAAATGTTCTGGGGCGGCAACTTCATGAGGGTTTGGGAGGAGACCATAAAGGTTGCCCAGGAGATTGCCAGAGGCAAGAAATAGAATACCCTGCAGGGAGGAGAAATTTTTACAGCGTTTTCCGCACTTTCCAATTTTGTCCAAATTGGGGGTGCGGAATTTTTTTTGATTTGTGTAACTGCGTGAGAATGCAGTTGTTGGGTGTTACATTTTTTTGACCAAAATTGCTGAAATTTTTCAAAAAATATTTGCATATAAAAATAAATGTGTATCTTTGCAACCCGGTAATTCGGCTCCGTTACAGCCAAGTTGCTGAGAATCAACAATTTATATTAAGAGTTATGTTACAACCAAAGAAAACCAAATTTAGAAGACAGCAGAAAGGCCGTATGAAGGGCGTAGCCCAGAGAGGTAATCAGTTGGCTTTTGGATCATTCGGTATCAAAACCTTGGAGAGCTGCTGGATGACCGGACAACAGATTGAGGCTGCACGTCAGGCCGTAGTTCGTTATATGAAACGTGAGGGTAAGATTTGGATCCGTATTTTCCCTGACAAACCATTCACCAAGAAACCTGCAGAGGTACGTATGGGTAAAGGTAAGGGTGCTCCTGAGGGATTCGTTGCACCAGTTACTCCAGGCAGAATGCTTATTGAGATTGAGGGCGTTCCAATGGAGATTGCAAAAGAGGCTCTCCGCCTCGGCGCACAGAAATTGCCTGTTACTACCAAGTTTGTAGTTCGTAGGGATTATGTTGAATAATATTTAATGGAGAAAAGTAAGATGAAAATAGCTGAAATACGTGAATTGTCTGTAAAGGATTTGCAGGAGCGCATAGATGCTGAGAGAGCAAATCTTGACCAACTTAAGATGAATCATGCAATCTCTCCATTAGAGGATTCATCTAAAATTAAGAAAGCAAGGAAAAATATTGCCAGAATGCTTACAGTGTTGAGCCAACTGGAGAAATAATTGAAGGTTCATGGAAAGAAAACTTCGTAAAGAAAGAATAGGTGTAGTGGTTAGCAACAAAATGGAGAAATCTATCGTAGTTGCCGTAAAAACAAAAGAGAAACACCCTATTTACGGAAAATTCGTAAATAAAACCACCAAGTTTGTAGCTCACGATGAGAAGAACGAGTGCAGCGAGGGCGATACTGTAAGAATAATGGAGACACGTCCATTGAGCAAGACAAAATGCTGGAGATTAGTAGAAATTGTAGAAAAAGTTAAATAAGCCATGATACAACAAGAATCAAGATTATTGGTAGCAGATAACAGCGGCGCAAAGGAGGTACTTTGTATCCGTGTGTTGGGCGGTACTCGCCGTCGCTACGCTAGCGTTGGGGACAAGATTGTAGTTGCTGTAAAAAGCGCTATCCCTGGAGCTGATGCTAAAAAGGGATCAGTATCTAAAGCAGTTGTAGTTCGTACTAAAAAAGAGATTCGTCGTGCAGATGGCTCTTATATCAGATTTGATGAGAACGCTTGCGTTCTTTTGAATAACCAGGGTGAGGTTCGCGGTACTCGTATTTTTGGCCCTGTTGCCAGAGAGTTGCGTGACAATTACATGAAGATTGTTTCACTTGCTCCAGAGGTATTATAATAATAAGGACGGTATTATGAACAAGAAGTTACATATTAAAAAAGGCGATATGGTTTTTGTAAACGCTGGTAACGAGAAGGGTAAAACCGGTAAAGTTCTTAGCGTTGATACAGATAAGAATCGCGCCATCGTTGAGGGTCTCAACATGGTAAGCAAACATACTAAACCAAATGCCAAGAACCCACAGGGTGGTATCGTAAAGCAGGAGGCTGGTATTCATATTTCTAATTTGCAGGTTGTTGATCCAGTTAAAGGTGGTGCTACCAAAATCGGTCGCAGACTTAACGAGAACGGTAAGCTGGTTCGCTATGCTAAAAAATCTGGGGAGGAAATCAAATAATGGCAAAAGAGACTAAAAACGCAGCTGCAGCAAGCGTATCATTGGAGGGCTACGTTCCTACACTTCAGAAGAAGTACAAAGAGGAGATCGTTGCCAAGCTGATGAAGGACTTCGGTTTCAAATCAGTTATGCAGGTTCCTGTTCTTGAGAAGATCACTATCAACCAGGGTATGGGCCAGGCTACTCAGGACAAGAAACTTATTGAGGTTGCACAGCAGGAGCTCACTACCATCACCGGTCAGAAAGCTATGCTTACATACTCAAGAAAAGATATCTCAAACTTCAAATTGCGTAAAGGTATGCCTATCGGCGTTAAAGTTACCTTGCGTGGTGCAAGAATGTATGAGTTCCTTGAGAGACTTATTGCTGTATCACTTCCTCGTATCAGGGATTTCAAGGGTATCAACCAGAAATTGGATGGCAGAGGTAACTACACTCTAGGTATCAAAGAGCAGATCATCTTCCCTGAGATTGACATTGACAAGATTACCAAAGTTCTTGGTATGGAGATTACCTTCACTACTTCTACCGAGAAAGATGAGGAGGCTTTGGCACTTCTCCGCGAGTTTGGTTTGCCTTTTAAAAAATAGTATGAATAACTAAAGAGGAAAGATAATGGCAAAAGAATCAATGAAGGCACGCGAGGTAAAACGCGCTAAACTATGTGCCAAATATGCTGAGAAACGCAAACAGTTGAAAGAGGCCGGCGATTACGCTGCCCTTGACAAACTTCCTAAGAATGCCAGCCCGGTACGTCAGCACAACCGCTGCTCAATCACTGGCAGGCCAAAAGGATATATGCGTATCTTCGGTATCAGCCGTATTCAGTTCCGTGAAATGGCCAGCAAAGGATTGATCCCTGGCGTTCACAAGGCTAGCTGGTAGAAAATATATGAGGCGTGCATCGTACTTGTGTATGGTGCACACCTTCTGTTATAAATAAAAAAGTATTAACATTGGATATCGGGCCCTTACGGGGGTCGATATTGAAAAAAAACTAAAAAACAATGACTGATCCAATTGCAGACTTTTTGACAAGAATCCGTAACGCTTCAATGGCAGGCCACAAGGTGGTTGAGATTCCTTCGTCAAAGATGAAAGTAGAGATGACCCGCGTTCTTCATGAGAAGGGTTACATCCTGAGTTACAAAGTTGTAGAGGGTACTCCTTTCAACACAATCAAGATTGCTCTTAAATATCATCCTGAGAGCAAGAAAGCAGCTATCAAAAAAATTATCCGTATTAGTAAACCAGGTCTAAGGCAGTACACTGGCGTTGCAGAGATGCCAAGAGTATTGAACGGTTTGGGTATTGCTATCCTTTCAACCAACAAGGGTATCATGTCTGACAAAGAGGCAAGAACCATGAACGTTGGCGGTGAGGTGCTTTGCTATGTTTACTAATCAATTCATCAAGTTTTAATTAACAACAATTAATTTACTATGTCAAGAATAGGAAAATCACCTGTAAGCCTTCCACAGGGAGTAACAGTTACAGTAGGTAACGATAATGTGGTTAAGGTCAAAGGCCCGCTCGGCGAGTTGTCACAGAAGGTTGACGCTGACATCAAAGTAGCCGTAGAGGGAGGCGTAGTGACTGTAAGCAGACCTACAGATCAGCCGCGCCATCGTTCATTGCATGGTTTGTACCGTGCTCTTATCAACAACATGGTTGCTGGTGTATCAACCGGTTT
>CAYYVA010000011.1:0-57570 GCA_964475015.1 uncultured Muribaculaceae bacterium | reverse complement strand
GAGCGCGGTGGTACCGTTGAGTGCGTAGATCTTGATCTCCATCTCGCCGTCTGGCCCCTGTCCACAATGTCGGCATAAAGCTCAGGAGGGGTCTGCTCCAGTACCTGCATCACCGCAGCCTCAATCTTGGCAAGTGACTTGTCAAGACAGTGGGCAATCTCCTGCGGAGTTACGGAAACTGTAACAGGATGGGCTGTCATGAGGTTAGGGCCCTTTACAACGTATGGCTCAGGACCCTCTTCAAGATCGGTAAGTGCAGAACCTGCATTTATCTTTATCTGCTCCGCTGTAATCTCACCAATCCTGATGTTGTGCTGCTGGCGCATGTACTGCTGTATCTCGGCAGTGAACACGTCTCCGGCAACCCTTATGCTCTCCTTGCACACAATGCCGCCGAGGGAAATCACTGCAATCTCAGTTGTACCGCCTCCTATATCAACCACCATGTGGCCGGTAGGGGCCTCAACATCCAGCCCTATTCCAAGGGCGGCAGCCATAGGCTCATAGATGATATATACATCCCTTCCGCCTGCATGCTCAGATGAGTCACGCACGGCCCTTATCTCCACCTCGGTACTTCCGGACGGGATGCACACAACCATCTTCAGGCTTGGGCTGAAGAACGAGCGCTTGTTGTTTATCATCTTCACAAATCCCCTGATCATCTGCTCTGCAGCGTTGAAGTCTGCAATCACACCGTCTTTCAGCGGCCTGATGGTCTTGATGTTGGGATGTGTCCTCTCATGCATCAGCCTTGCCTCCTGTCCGTAGGCAATCGGTTTGTTGGTATTCTTGTCAATGGCTACAATTGACGGCTCGTCAAGCACAATGTTGTCATTCATGAAAATGACGGTGTTCGCCGTTCCAAGGTCAATTGCCAGTTCCTGTGTCAAAAACGAAAATGCCATACCTCAATCTCCTCACAATCTTAAAAATCTGTATAAATATCTTGTCTTAGTGTTTGAAATGTCTGATTCCTGTAATCACCATTGCAATGCCGTTCTTGTTGCAGAACTCAATGCTCTCGTTGTCCCTGATTGAACCGCCGGGCTGGATAACTGTTCTGATACCCTCGTTGGCCGCAATCTCAACGCAGTCAGGGAACGGGAAGAATGCATCTGAAGACATCACTGCACCCTCAAGCTCAAAACCGAATGATTTTGCCTTCTGGATGGCCTGCCTCAATGCATCTACCCTTGAAGTCTGGCCTGTACCGCTTGCAAGGAGCTGCTTGCCCTTGGCAAGTACAATGGCATTTGATTTTGTATGCTTCACAAGCTTGTTTGCAAAGATGAGGTCTTCAATCTCCTCAGGGCGTGGCTGCTTTTCTGTAACAGGCTTGAGCTCCTCAGGTGTCTCAACATGTGCGTCCCTGTCCTGTACAAGCACGCCGCCGAGCAGTGAACGGAATTTCACTGCAGTAGGGGCCACATTGTTGCCCTCAAGGATAATCCTGTTCTTCTTTGATTTCAGGATCTCAAGTGCCTCTGCATCGTATGAAGGGGCAATCACCACCTCAAAGAAGATCTTGTTCATCTCCTCTGCAGTAGCCTTGTCAACCTCCCTGTTGGTAACTATGATGCCGCCGAAAGCAGATACAGGGTCACCTGCAAGTGCCTTCTCCCAAGCCTCAAGTGTGGTGGCTGCGCTGGCGCATCCGCATGCGTTGTTGTGCTTGATTATGGCAACGGTGGTCTCCTGGAAATCTGAGATAAGCTCAACTGCAGCCTCAATGTCAAGCAGATTGTTGTGTGAAATCTCCTTTCCGTGGAGCTGTTTTGGAAGGCTTCCCTCAGCACCGTAGTATGTGCCTTTCTGGTGAGGGTTTTCTCCATATCTCAAGGCCTGTCCTTTCTGCTCGCTCACCTTGAATGAAGGGATGCTGAACTTCCTGTTGAAGTAGTTGAAGATGGCGCTGTCATAATGTGAGCTCACATTGAACGCCTGTGCCGCAAAGTACTCCCTCTCCTCAAGAGTGGTCTTGCAGCCCCTCTCCTTGAGGATATCCAGCAATGTGCCGTATGAATCCTTTGAAGGGATTATCACAACATCGTTATAGTTCTTGGCTGCACCGCGGATGAGCGAGATGCCTCCAATGTCAATCTTCTCAATTATCTCGGCATGTGAAGCGTTTGCCGCAACATACTCCTCAAAAGGGTAGAGGTCCACAATCACAAGGTCAATTGAAGGGATCTCATATTGTGCAATCTCTTTGGCGTCCTGCTCATGCTCCCTTCTGTTGAGGATACCGCCGAACACCTTAGGATGCAGGGTCTTTACCCTTCCTCCAAGGATTGACGGATAGCCGGTAACCGATTCCACGCTCTTTACCGGAACACCCAGACTCTCCAAAAATGAGTAGGTTCCGCCTGTTGACAATATCTCCACGCCATTGGCGGCAAGGATCTTCACAATCTCTTCCAATCCGTCCTTATAGTAAACGGAAATTAGGGCCCTTTTAATCTCTTTCACTGATAATATGTATTTTAAAGGTTAAAAAATCAATTTTATACAGGTTGCTAAATTACGAAAAATTAACCTATAATTTGGTATATTTGCGTGTATTTTTATCTATAAAATTTTTAACAATGGCAGCGGTTGATCCAAGCAAAGTATATGTGATAATTACAGCAGGTGGTGTAGGGCACAGGATGGGGGGCAAAACGGCCAAGCAGTTCCTGGAACTTGACGGGGAGCCGGTCCTCCTGAGGACAATAAACCTCTTCAGGGACAATTATCCGGGAATCAACATAATAATCACCATCCCGCAGGAGTACAAGGAGTATTGGAGGGAGTACTGCTTCAGCCATGACCTCTGGTTCAGGCATGTGCTTGCAACGGGGGGGATTACACGTTTCCACTCCGTGAAGAATGCCCTTGAGTATGTTCCGGAGGGTGCTGTTGTTGCCGTGCATGACGGGGTGAGGCCGTTCGTGCCGCTGGAGATGCTGGATGCGCTGCTCAAATATGACTTTGCCGGGGAGGGGGCGGCAGGTGTGATACCTGTGATGCCTTCAATTGAATCCATGAGGATACGCACATACGGGGATGACGGGATGCCTGCCGGTTCAAGGACCGTAAACCGTGATGACTACATGTTTGTGCAGACCCCGCAGGTGTTTGATTCCACAATCCTCAAGGAGTGCTACAGGAAGCCGTATTCACCTTCATTTACGGATGATGCATCGGTAGTGGAGGGCTGCGGATACAAGGTTGCCACCGCAGGGGGGAGCAGGTTCAACATCAAGCTCACCACACCTGAGGACCTTATAATGGCAAAAATCTTCCTCACCATACTCGGCAAGGAAGATTGATCTCTATCTTCAGGGGGTTGTCCCTCTATTTCTTCTTGGAAGGGGGCTTCTTTTCAGGGAAGCTCTTCACCCACACCTGTCTCTCAATGGCCTGGTCCAGAGAAATCATTGTCTCTGTCTTGTGTACACCGGGGATATTCTGGATGGTGTTTATGAGAATCTCCATGAGGTGGTCGTGGTTGGTGCAGTAAATCTTCAGCAGCAGTGAGTGGTTACCTGTTACAAAGTGGCACTCCACAACTTCAGGGATGTGTTTGAGGCTGTCTATTACTTCAGGATATTTATTTGCCTCAGAGAGGTTTACGGCAACAAATGCGCATACGTTCAACCCCAGTGTCTGAGGTTTTACCAACAATCTGGAGCCGGTGATTATCCCCATGTTCTCCATTTTCTTTACCCTCTGGTGTATGGCTGCTCCAGACACACCGCATTCCCTTGCAATTTCAAGGAACGGCATCCTTGCATTCTTTACGAGGAAAGAGAGGATTTTCTGGTCGATTTCGTCTATCTGGTACTTCTGCATCTCTGTGACAATTTGTTATTAACAGTCACAAAATTATAAAAATTTTTTCACAGAAGGGCAAATTTTTGATAGAAAAATAACCATCTGATTGGAATTTCACCGCAACAGGCTGTCCTGTAGTCGGAAGAGGAGCATGGTACAAGGTGTGTCCCCTTGCCTTGCGGTGAGGAGATTTCCATCCACCATCTGTCTGTGGTATAGCTGTTTACAAAAACTATTTCTTCACCGTTATCTCCCATACCCACAATTTTCCTTACAAAGTGTCCGTCCTCTTCCAAATTGTTAGGGTCCTCAGAGATATTTGATGCAAGCCCCTCGCACAAATGCCAGATTGTCTCTGCAACCAGCCTTGCACACACTTGCGGATCCCCTTCCTTAGGGAGCGAGTGGAGGAAAATGGCCTTTGTCTCCAGCCCGAACCCGGCATAGCGGGCCAGCTGGCACATCTCTTCCGCATAAAGGCCGTTGGGGTTGGAATTTGAAAGGAGCGGATAATCAGCGTGCCTTACACTTTTCATGTCAATGAAGGTGTAGCCGGAGTTTCTCAGCAGAGGCTCAACAAGGGCAATGTTCTCCCTCATGGCGCCAAGCCTCAGCTCTTCAAAATATCTGCTGCGGAGCTTTTCAAGGCTGTCGGGAGAGGAATAATACCCCTGGAAGCCTATGAATGAGGCTTCTGTGGCATTTTTGTCATTGAGGATATGCTCCAGGAACGGGTTGCTGCTCCCCGGTGCGGCTATGGTTGCGGAATATGGCTCCTCCTGAGGCATGGATGCAATTATTGAGGCTTCATCCAAGGTGCTGCAGTTTACAATTGCAGGAACCCTAATCTCCCCGCACCTGAGCAGAATCTGGGGCAGCCTCTCCATTGAGGAATCCACCACATACACCTTGTACCCGCGGGTGGGGAATGTCTGGTGCAGGGAATCCATGATCCCCTTGCAGTCACCTGTGTTCACCATCACGGCCAGGCACTCCGGCATTGCGCTGGAGAGGGCACCTGCAGATATGTTCTCAAAGTTTCCCATGCAGCTATTTCCTCTTCCTGCCGGCACTCTTGCTTCCCGACGGTTTTGTGCTGGAAATTATCTCAAGGCAGGCAGCCGCATCAAGGGCTTTGGCATCAGTCCCCTTAGGGATCTTGTAGTTCTGCCCCGCATGCTTGATGTAGGCACCGAAGCGGCCGTTGAGCACCTGGATGTCCTCTGCAGGGAACTCTGCAATGAACTTCTCGGCCTCCTTCCTGGCATGCTCCTCAATGAGGGCAATTGCACTCTCAGCATCAATGGTGCGTGGGTCGTAGGCTTTGCCCAGGGATACGAACTTGCCGTCATATTTGATGTACGGGCCGAAGCGTCCCACTGCGGCAACCATAGGCTTGCCGTTGTACTCACCCACTGTGCGTGGCAGCTCAAAGAGCTTGAGGGCCTCCTCAAGGGTGATTGACTCAATCAGCTGCCCCTTCTGGAGGGAGGCGAACTGCTTGTCGGGATCATCATTTGTACCTTTCTGTACAAGCGGGCCGAACTTGCCCAGCCTTACAATCATTGTCTTGCCGCTGGCAGGGTCTGTTCCAAGTACCCTCTCGGCATTTGTATGTGTGCTCTCCTGCAGTGTCTGCTCCACCTGTGAGTGGAATGGAGAGTAGAAATCAGCTATAACTTTGTTCCATACCAGCTCCCCGTCCGCAATCTTGTCAAAGTCCTCCTCAACCTTGGCGGTGAAGCCGTAGTCCAGGATATTCTCAAAGTTCTTGCCCAGGAAGTCGGTAACAAGGATACCAATGTCCTGAGGGAAGAGCTTCTTCTTCTCGGCACCGGTAATCTCAGTCTTTGTCTGTGCTGCAATTTTTCCACCTTTAAGGGTAATCTGCACATACTGGCGCTCTGTCCCCTCCCTGCTGTCTATAAGTATGTATCCCCTTTTCTGTGTAATTGTAGAGATGGTTGGAGCGTATGTTGAAGGGCGGCCTATGCCAAGAGTCTCCAGCTTCTTCACAAGGCTGGCCTCAGAGTAGCGTGGCGGCCTTTGCGGGAACCTCTCGGTAGCGGTAATCTCCACCTGCTCCATAACCTCGTTCTCCGCCATTGCAGGGAGAATCTGTATCTCGTTGTCAATCTCCTCGTCATCCTTCCCCTCCATATAGAGCTTGAGGAATCCGTCAAATACAGGGAGCTCGCCCTGTGATACGAACTTCTCTTCAAATGAGCCGCTTCCTATTGTGAGGTCTGTCCTCTCAAATATTGCATCTGCCATCTGGCATGCAACGGCCCTCTTCCAGATGAGGTCGTAGAGCTTCTTCTCCTGAGGGGTACCCTCTATGGTGCGGTTGGCAGGGAAGGTGGGCCTGATTGCCTCGTGGGCTTCCTGTGCCCCCTTTGCCTTTGTCTTGTACTGCCTTACCTTTGAGTATCCGGCTCCAAAAGTCTCTGTAACCACCTGCTTGATGGTTCCAATGGCAAGCTTTGAAAGGTTGGTGGAATCGGTACGCATGTATGTGATGAGTCCGTCCTCATAGAGCTTCTGGGCTATCCTCATTGTCTGGGAAACGGAGAAGCCCAGCTTGCGGGCCGCCTCCTGCTGCAGTGTGGAAGTGGTGAACGGAGGTGCAGGAGTCCTGGAAACCTCCTTCTTCTCTACAGACTCAATTGCAAATGACGCATCCGCGCATCTGCCCAGGAATGCCTCTGCCTCCTCCCTGGTATCGTATTTTGTATTGAGTGTGGCGTTTATCTTCACGCTCTTTTTGGCTGTTGCAGGGTGGAACACACCTGTAACCTTGAAGAACGGTGTGGCATTGAAGGCCATTATCTCCCTCTCCCTTTCCACAATGAGCCTTACGGCAACGGACTGTACCCTGCCGGCAGAGAGCTTTGGTGCCACCTTTTTCCATAGGATTGGGGAGAGCTCAAAACCCACCAGCCTGTCCAGTACCCTGCGGGCCTGCTGTGCCATTACCAGATTGTTGTCTATAGAACGGGGGTTCTCCACCGCATTGAGGATTGCATCCTTGGTAACCTCCTGGAACACTATCCTCCTTGTATTCTCCTCCTTCAGCCCGAGTGTCTGGAACAGGTGCCATGCTATGGCCTCCCCCTCACGGTCGGGATCGGATGCGAGCCACACGGTATCCGCCTTTTTGGCAAGGCTCTTCAACTCAGAAACCACCTTCTTCTTGTCATCCGAAACCTCATAAACAGGCTCAAAGCCGTTATCTATATTTATACCCAGATTCTTCTTCTCCAGATCCCTTATATGTCCGAAGCTGGACTTCACGGTATATCCTTTTCCAAGGAACTTTTCAATCTTCCCGGCCTTTGCAGGCGACTCCACAATTACTAGATTCTCTCCCATTACATACTTATTTCCATGAATTTGCAAAGTAAGCCATAAAGTAGGTTAAAATGCAAATTTTTATTAGTATTTTTGCCAAATTGTTGCCCTTTCAGGCAAAGGAAAAGGAGGATTTTTATGGAAATAAAAAATAGGAAAAGAGTAATCAAATGGGTGTGGGCGCTGGCCTTTACACCGGTTGTCATGGTGCTTGTGGCACTGCTCCTTGTGGGTATCTTTACAGACATCCCTTCGTTTGAGGAGCTGGAGGATCCCAAGAGCAATCTTGCCACCCAGATCATATCCGATGACGGTACGGTAATAAACACATTCCATATAGAAAACCGCTCGTACGTTACCTTTGACGAGCTCTCACAGCCCCTCAAGGATGCAATTGTGGCAACAGAGGACGTAAGGTTCTACAACCACAGCGGAATTGATGCCAAGAGCCTTGCCAGGGTGGTGGTGAAATCATTCCTCATGGGCAACAGGACATCCGGCGGCGGTGGAAGTACCCTCTCGCAGCAGCTTGCCAAATCCCTCTTCCCGCGTGATACCGTAAAGAGGAAATTCCCGGGTGCAAAATACTTTGTGCTGGGTACAAACAAGTTCAAGGAGTGGATAACTGCCGTGAAGCTGGAGCGCAACTATACAAAGGAGGAGATCCTGAGCATGTACATGAATGCGGTGTTCTTCGGAAGCAATGCATACGGCATAAAGGCTGCCTCACAGACATTCTTCGGGAAGATGCCGATTGACCTCAACATTGAGGAGAGCGCCCTCCTGGTGGGAATGGTGAACATGCCTACCCGCTACAACCCTGTGAGGAACCCTGAGAAGTCCCTTGTACGCCGCAACCATGTGATAGGGCAGATGTACAAATATGGCTACATTACCAAGGAGCAGAGGGATTCCATAAGGGAACTCCCAATTACACTTTCTTATTCCCGACAGGACCACAACTCGGGCCTTGCACCACATTTCCGCGACATGATAAAGAGGGTGATGAGTGCCCGGGAGCCACAGAGGAAGAACTACTCGAATGTGGAGGACTACCGTGCCGATTCCACTGCATGGATGGATGACCCGCTCTACGGATGGCTGAACAAGAACCTCAAGCCTGACGGCACCAAATATAATCTGGACAAGGACGGACTGAAGATATATACCCCAATAAATGCAAAGATGCAGCAATATGCTGAGGAGGCGGTTGCAGAGCATCTGGGGAAAGACCTCCAGAGGCAGTTCAACAGGGAGCTCCGCTGGAAGAACAACAGGCCTTTTGCAAATGATGTTCCCAAGCCTGTGATTGACCAGATAATGAAGCAGGCCCGCCGCTGGAGCGACCGCTACCGTGAGATGAAGCGCAACAATGCCACTGATGAGGAGATAGCAAAGAGTTTTGAAACCCCTGTAAGGATGAGGGTGTTTGCCTGGAATGACAAGGGGTATGTGGATACCCTCATGACCCCGAATGATTCAATCAGGTACTACAAGTCGTTCCTCAGGGCCGGCATGATGGCAATGGAGCCGGGAAGCGGCTATGTGAAGGCATATGTGGGGAGCGGAAACTACAGGTATTTCAAATATGACCAGGTGAAGCAGGGCAAGAGACAGGTTGGTTCAACCTTCAAGCCGTTCCTGTATACATTGGCAATGCAGGGCGGATATACCCCATGTGACAAGGTTGTGAATGTGCCGCAGTCGTTTGTGGTGGGAGAGGATATCTGGACCCCTAAGAGTACAGACAAGCCTGAGTGGATAGGCAAGACCGTAACCCTCAAGTGGGGGCTCACCAAGAGCAGCAACAACATCTCGGCATTCCTGATGAAGCAGTTCGGCCCCAAGGCTCTTGTGGATATGGCCCATACAATGGGTGTGAAGTGCTGGCTGGATCCTGTGGAGTCGCTGTGTGTGGGTTCTGCGGATGTGCCGGTATACCAGATGGTATCCGCATTCAACACTTTCCCCGGCAGGGGAGTGTATGCGGAGCCGGTGTTCGTTACCAGGATAGAGGACAAGATGGGTAATGTACTGGCCACATTCACCCCACGCAGGAAGGAGGCTGTAAGCGAGCAGACAGCATACCTTATGGTGAACCTCATGAGGGGTGTTGTGAACGAGGGTACAGCTGCCAGGATAAGGAGCAAATATATAAAGGAGGGTGAGGTAGCAGGCAAGACCGGTACCACCAACGACCAGTCGGACGGATGGTTCATAGGCTACACCCCTAAGCTTACCGCCGGAGTGTGGGTAGGTGCGGAGGACAGGCAGGTCCATTTTGCCAGCCTTGCATTGGGAGGAGGTTCCAACATGGCCCTCCCTATCTGGGGTATCTTCATGAAGAAGGTGCTGGATGACGGGACCCTGGGGGTTACGCAGTATGACCAGTTTGTGGCGCCGCAAGGGTTCAACCTCAACCTGAACTGCGATGGAAGCGATGATGACATTGCAACCCAGGAGAAGGCGGCAGAGGAGACTTATTTCGGATTTTGATTTGGATTATGAAGAAGAGCATTGCATTGATATACGGAGGCAACTCCGAGGAGGCAGGGATTTCCATCCAGAGCGGCAAGAATGTTTCGGGATGTATCTGTCGGGAAAAGTATGATGTTTATGAGGTGCTGCTGCGTGGCGTGAGCTGGAGGGTGCTGAACCCTGATGGGGGAGCCGTGGAGGAGAATCTTGCGCAGAGGTGTCTGGAGGATCCCCAGGGAGTGGGAGTTGAGGTGGACAAGACAGATTTCTCCTTTGTGCATGGCGGGAAGAGGGTGAAGCTGGATATGGCATTCATCATGATTCATGGTACTCCCGGGGAGAACGGTCTGCTGCAGGGGTATCTGGAGATGATGGGTGTCCCTTACAATACCTGCAGTGCGTATGTTTCTGCAATTACATTTGACAAGCATTCCTGCAAGAGGTTCATTGAGCATGCAGGGGTGAAGATGGCCAAGGATGTGTTCCTGCGCAGGGGAAGCAGCTGGTGTGCAGAGGAGATTGTGCAGCAGCTGGGGCTGCCGGTGTTCGTAAAGCCCACCAACGGGGGGAGCAGCTTCGGTATCACTAAGGTGAAGAGGGTTGAGGACCTTTCTCCTGCAATTGAGCTTGTGTTCAGGGAGTATGATTCTGTAATCATTGAGGAGAGCATTCAGGGAAGGGAGCTTACCAACGGCATTTACCCTAAGGGGGATTCTCTGGTGCGCCTGCCGGTGACTGAGATTGTGACCACAAGGGAGTTTTTTGATTATGAGGCCAAGTACCTTGGGGAGAGCCAGGAGATTTGTCCTGCACAGATTCCTGATGAGCTTACTGCAAGGATACAGGATACAACGGAGAAGATATACAGGTATATGGGGTGTAGCGGCCTGGTGAGGATGGATTATATTGTCAGCGGGGATGATATCTATTTCTTGGAGACCAATACCGTGCCGGGGATGACCGCCATGAGCCTCGTCCCTGCCCAGGTGAGGGCCGCGGGAATCTCCATGAGTGAGTTTTTCAATACACTTATAGATAATATAAGGTAGCAGGCGGAGCTGTGCCTGCTGCTATTGTGGTATCTGCTTCTGTGGCGCAGATTTTAGCGGGTTTTTTTGCTCCGGAGAGTGATTTTCTGCCTGTGGAGCAGATTTTGGGCGGTTTTTATGCGCGGCAGACGACATTTTGACTTGTGGAGCAGATTTTGGGCGGTTTTTCTGCTCCGGAGGAGGCGGGGTGTCTGGCCCACGGTGTTTGGTTGTATGACTTTGAAGAGCTATATAGATTTTGTGGTGGAGCGGCTTTCTCCCCTTTATCCGGAGCAGGAGTGCAGGGCGGTTGCCGTGCGGATGCTCAAGGAGTGCGTAAGTGGTTATAAGGGGTATGAGCATCTTGTGGAGCCGGGCAGGGAGCTCGGGGAGTTTGTCCTGGCTGCACCATGGCAGGGGTTTCCTGCCGGGGATTTTCTGATTGGGGCTGTGGAGCGTCTTTCCACAGGTGAGCCCCTGCAATATGTTTTGGGATATGAATGGTTCTGCGGGCACCGCTTCAAGGTTGCCCCGGGTGTCCTTATACCGCGTCCGGAGACGGAGGAGCTTGTGCGTGAGGTTGTGGGGAGTGTGTCAGCCCCGGCATGCCAGGCGGGAGGGGCGGCGGATGGGGGCGGCTGCTCCAGGGACATTGCCCCCGGATTGGGGGAAACAGCCCCTTGTGGCGGGTCCTTGAGGATACTGGACATCTGTACCGGAAGCGGGTGCATTGCGTGGAGCATGGCGGCACAGCTGCCCCAGGCCAGTGTATTTGGGTGTGACATCTCTGAGGTGGCGCTGGAGATTGCCGGGAAGCAGGAGATTTATGCTGTGGGGGATGATGCCGCAGCGGCACGGTGTGGTGCGGAGAATGCTGCTGCAGAGGAGCAGGAGGGGATGCCTGCCGGTGCAAAGGTGGAGTTCTTCAGGTGTGACATTCTTGCGGAGGATGCCCTTGAGAGGATTGTGCAGGTGTGCGGGGAGGGGAAGTTTGACATTATTGTGAGCAATCCCCCTTATGTGTGTGAGAGTGAAAGGGCGCTCATGCGGAAGAATGTGCTGGATTTTGAGCCGGGGCTGGCCCTTTTTGTGCCGGATGATGATCCGTTGAGGTTCTACAGGAGGATTGCACAGCTGTCGGGAAGATTGTTGGAGGGGGGTGGAAAACTATTTTTTGAGATTAATGAGAGGTTTGGCGGGGAGACCGTGCAGATGATGCTGCAGGAGGGTTTTGAGGAGTGCAGGGCAATCAAGGATATTTTTGGAAAGGAGAGGATTGTTGCAGGGGTGAGAAAAAATGATTACATTTACAATCGGCTTTGAACTTAAACAACTATGAAAGGATATATTTCTCAGATCATCGGTCCGGTGGTTGATGTCTCTTTCCCTGAACTGGGCAAGGAGGAGAGCCTGCCGGCCATCAATGAGGCTTTGGCTGTGCAGAGGGAGAATGGGCAGAGGCTCATCATGGAGGTGCAGCAGCATATTGGGCAGAAGACCGTGCGTGCGGTGGCAATGGACTCTACGGACGGCCTGCGCCGCAAGATGGAGGTTGAGGCATTGGGTACCCCTATCTCCATGCCTGTAGGCGACCAGATAAAGGGGCGCCTTATGAATGTTACAGGCGGTGAGATTGACGGTATGCGTCCTCTGGAGCACGCCCATGCGGAACCTATCCACAGGGAGCCGCCCAAGTTTGAGGAACTGGCCACTTCACAGGAGGTGCTCTTTACAGGAATCAAGGTGATTGACCTTCTTGAGCCATACGTGAAGGGTGGTAAGATCGGACTCTTCGGAGGAGCAGGTGTGGGCAAGACAGTGCTCATCATGGAGCTTATCAACAATATTGCAAAGGGACACAACGGATTCTCGGTGTTTGCAGGTGTGGGTGAGCGTACCAGGGAGGGAAATGACCTCCTGAGGGAGATGATTGAATCCGGCGTAATCCGTTATGGTGAGGAGTTCCGCAAGAGCATGGAAGAGGGTGACTGGGACCTTTCAAAGGTGGATTATGAGGAGCTTGCAAAATCACAGGCCACACTGGTTTTCGGCCAGATGAACGAGCCGCCGGGAGCACGCCGCTCCGTGGCACTTTCAGGACTTACAGTTGCGGAATCCTTCAGGGATGGAGGCAAGGAGGGAGAGAAGAGGGATCTGCTATTCTTTATAGACAACATTTTCCGTTTTACACAGGCAGGTTCAGAGGTGTCTGCACTTTTGGGCCGTATGCCTTCAGCGGTGGGTTACCAGCCTACACTGGCCACTGAGATGGGCCAGATGCAGGAGAGGATCACATCAACCAAGAAGGGTTCAATCACCTCCGTACAGGCGGTGTATGTCCCTGCGGATGACCTTACAGACCCTGCTCCGGCAACCACTTTTACACACTTGGATGCCACTACAGTATTGAGCAGGAAGATTGCGGAGCTGGGAATCTATCCGGCTGTGGATCCGCTTGAGTCAACATCAAGGATCCTTTCCCCTGACATTGTAGGTGAGGAGCATTATGAGACAGCCCACAGGGTTATCCAGATACTCCAGCGCAACAAGGAGCTTCAGGACATCATTGCAATCCTTGGTATGGATGAGCTTTCTGAGGAGGATAAGCTTGTGGTTAACCGTGCCCGCAGGATACAGCGCTTCCTTTCACAGCCGTTCTCGGTTGCGGAGCAGTTTACAGGCGTTCCTGGCGTGATGGTTCCTATTGCAGAGACAATCCGCGGATTCAAGATGATTCTCAGCGGTGATGTGGATTATCTTCCTGAGCAGGCATTCCTCAATGTGGGAACAATTGACGAGGCCATCATGAAGGGTGAGAAAATGTTGAAAACAGCCTAATGCATAATACCGGATGGAACTGATTGTGATTTCACCCAAAGGAACACTCTGCAGGGAGGAAGTGGAGAGTGTTTCCCTGCCAGGTGCTGCAGGGAGGTTTGCGGTATTGAAGGACCATGCTCCCCTGGTATCCTCGCTTGTTGCAGGGGATATAGCATACAGAAAGGATGGGGAACTCCATGATATTCATGTGGAGGGAGGCTTCGTAAGGGTAAGCCACAACAGGGTTGAGGTTGCAGCAGAGATAAAATAGAAGTCATCTTTATGGGATACGGCAGGAAAATATTGGATAAGGTTGCATTGTATGTGCTGGCATTGGCGCTGGTGCTGGCATTGCCTGTGTGTGCGCATGCCCATGGGGAGGGCGGTGATGTGATAGTGAAGGACATTGTCCTGGAGCATATAGGGGACAGCTATGAGTGGCATATAGGGAAGTTCGGAGGAAAGCATGTTGCAATCCCGCTCCCTGTGATAGTCTGCAGCCAGGAGAACGGGTGGAAATGCTTCTCATCATCACACCTGCATGGGGGACACTCGTACGAAGGGTTCCACATTGCCACTGAGGGGGCATATGCAGGAAAGGTTGTGGAGACTCTTCCCGACGGATCCCAGGTAAGGCCTTGGGACCTCTCCATTACAAAGACAGTAGCAGGACTCCTCATAAACAGTACCATAGTGGTGCTGCTCATCCTGGGGGCAGCCCGCCATTACAGGAAAAGGAAGATTACTGATTCCGCACCTGTGGGGCTGGCAGGTCTTGTGGAGATGCTCGTGGAGTCTCTGGTGGATGGCGTGATAAAGCCATGCGTGGGGCCAAATTACAGGAAGTTTGCCCCTTACCTCCTTACGGCATTCACATTCATCTTTGTCAACAACATTATGGGAATCATCCCTATCTTCCCGGCAGGAACCAACATTACAGGAAACATAGCGGCAACATTGGTGCTGGCATTGGCCACCTTCTTTGTAACCAACCTGTTCGGGACAAAACATTACTGGAAAGAGGTGCTCTGGCCAGATGTGCCAACCTGGCTCAAGGCTCCGCTTCCAATCATGCCGTTCATTGAGATAGTTGGATTGTTCACCAAGCCGTTCGCCCTTATGATAAGGCTCTTTGCAAACATAATGGCGGGGCACTCGGTGATACTTATACTGTTATGTATAGTATTTGTTACGGTGAGGATGGGCGCGGCGGTGAATGCCTCCATGTCTGTAGTGGCCGTAATGCTTGGAATCTTCATGAACTGCCTGGAGCTGCTGGTGGCGTTCCTGCAGGCATACGTGTTCACAATGCTCTCTTCCGTGTTCATAGGACTTGCACAGGAGGGCGGCGGACATCACGGAAAGGATGAAACAGAAAATATAATAACTAAACAATAAAACAATTATGGAAACATTGGGAATTTTTGGCGCAACAATAGGCGCGGCTTTGGCAGTTATAGGTGCCGGTTTTGGTATAGGTAAAATCGGTAAGGCTGCAATGGAGGCAATTGGAAGACAGCCTGAGGCTACAGATAAGATCCGTACCACCATGATTATCGTTGCTGCCCTTATTGAGGGTGTTGCACTGTTTGCTGTTGCGGTTTGTTTTATGGCACTGTAAAAAGGAGCTGCTATGGGACTTTTACAACCCGAATCGGGACTCTTGTTCTGGATGTGCCTTGCCTTTGGGGTGGTATTGTTCCTGTTGTGCAAGTTCGGCTTCCCCATCATATTGCGTTCAATTGAGGAGAGGAAGGAGTATATAGACAACTCGCTTGAACAGGCCAAGGGGGCAAGGGAGGAGACCTTGCAGCTGAGGCAGGAGAGCAGGCATATCATTGAAGATGCCGAGGCCCAGAGATGGAAAATACTTGAAAACACAAGAGCAGAGCAGGAGCAGCTTGCACATCAGCTGAAGGAGAAGGCTGAGAAGGAGGCTGCCGGAATAATTGAGAGTGCCCGTATGGAGGCCCAGGCCCAGAAGGAGGCTATCCTGCGTGAAGCAAACGAGCATATTGTGTCGCTTGCAGTTGCGGTGGCAGGGAAGATGCTCATGCAGGAGCTCAAGGAGCCGCAGGCACAGGAAAAACTGGCCAGGAAACTGCTGGATGAGGTGAATGACACCCAAAATTGATTGAAATGTACACAGGACTTATAGCAAAGAGATATGCGGAAGCCTTGTTCCGTTTTGCCGTATCAAACGGTGAGGCGGAAGCTGTGTACACCCAGGTGAACGGTATTGCAGGGCACCTTATGGATTCCCCTGAGCTCAAGGCTGCCGTAGATTCCCCTGTCCTCTCTGTGGAGGCAAAGAGGAGTGCGGTGCTTGGGGCGGCAGGTGATGGCGTGTGCCGTTCGCTGGAGGATTTCATCTCCCTTGTCCTCAGGCATGGCCGTGAGCACTACCTTATCTATATGTTCCACTCATTCCTCGGGATCTATGAGGAGCGGAACGGCATTGCAAGGGTATCACTTGTAACCGCTGCCCCTGTAGGGAAGGAGATTGAGGAGGGGATACGGGATATGGTAATGAAAAGGACGGCCTGCAGCAGCGTGAGGCTGGAAAAGGAAGTGGATGAGAGGCTGATAGGCGGATTTGTATTGAGAGTAGCTGACGAACAGATGGATGCAAGTGTGGCTGCCCGCTTGGAGAAGCTCCGCGGCATCCTGTCAGGCAAATTATAAAGGAAACTGTTATGGAGAAAGAGAACATAAAACCCTCGGAGATAACCGATATACTCCTTGCCGAACTGCAGGGTGCGGATCTGGCTGCAGAGTTTGCGGAAGTTGGAACCGTACTTCAGGTAAGTGACGGCGTGGTGCGCATCTACGGCCTTCAGAATGCCGGAGCAGGTGAGCTGCTTGAGTTTGGGAACGGTATGAAGGCAATTGTTATGAACCTGGAGGAGGAGAATGTAGGTGCGGTATTGCTCGGCCCTACAGAGAAGATTGAAGAGGGTGATACAGTAAGGCGTACCGGCCGCATTGCATCAATAATGGTAAGCGAGAAGATGCTGGGCAGGGTAATTAACCCGCTTGGAGAGCCTTTGGACGGCAAGGGTGAGATAGGTGGCGAGAAGGTGCAGATGCCTCTGGAGAGAAAGGCTCCGGGCGTAATCTACCGCCAGCCTGTAAACGAGCCCCTGCAGACAGGACTGAAGGTGATTGATGCCATGATTCCTATAGGAAGGGGGCAGAGGGAGCTCATCATTGGTGACAGGCAGACAGGAAAGACTGCCATTGCAATGGATGCAATCATCAACCAGCGCAAGAATTATGAGGCCGGCGAGCCTATATTCTGTATTTATGTTGCTGTAGGCCAGAAGGCCTCTACAGTGGCTTCCCTGGTTGAGACCCTCCGCAAGCACGGTGCAATGGACTACACGGTTGTGGTTGCCGCCACAGCTGCCGAGAGTGCGGCGCTGCAGTATTTTGCCCCGTTTGCAGGTGCTGCCATAGGTGAATATTTCAGGGATACCGGAAGGCATGCCCTCGTGGTATATGATGACTTGTCAAAGCAGGCGGTTGCCTACAGGGAGATTTCCCTTGTATTGAGAAGACCGTCGGGAAGAGAGGCATACCCTGGAGATATCTTCTACCTCCACTCAAGGCTTCTTGAGAGGGCTGCAAAGATTATCTCAAGGCAGGAGGTTGCCGAGAAGATGAATGATCTGCCTGAGTCCCTCAAGGGGAAAGTGAAGGGTGGCGGATCACTCACTGCGCTTCCTGTGGTTGAGACCCAGGCGGGTGACGTTTCTGCGTATATCCCTACAAACGTGATTTCCATTACAGACGGACAGATATTCCTTGATGCCAACCTGTTCAACCAGGGCAACAGGCCTGCGGTGGATGTGGGACTTTCAGTATCCCGTGTGGGCGGTAATGCGCAGATAAAGGCTATGAAGAAGGTTGCAGGTACACTCAAGATAGACCAGGCACAGTACAGGGAGCTTGAGGCATTCTCAAAATTCAGCAGTGATATGGATGCGGTTACTGCAAGCATCCTGGACAAGGGAAGGAAGAACACCCGTCTGCTGGTGCAGCCGCAGTTCAGCCCAATGCCGGTGGAGAAGCAGATTGCCGTGCTGTATTGCGGTACACACGCCCTCATGAAGGAGCTGGACCTTGAGCAGGTGAAGGAGTTTGAGAAGCAGTTCCTGAATGCTGTAGAGAGTTCACCTGTACTTGATTCGCTCAGGAAGGGTGTGATAAATGATGAGATAAGTGAGGAGATAGAGAAGATGGCAGGGCAGATAGTTGCCCGCATGAAAGACAACAGGTAAGTATGGCATCTTTAAGGGAAATAAAGGAGAGGATAAGTTCTGTAAGCAGTACTCTCAAGACAACCTCGGCAATGAAGATGGTGGCTTCTGCAAAGTTCCACCGCGTGCAGGGGATGTCGGCCTCGCTGCAGGTTTATGAGAAGAGCCTTACAGAAACCCTGCGTGTACTTTGCGCCGATACCTCAGTAAAGCTGGAGTCTCCGTTTGTAGGTGCCGGAAAGCAGGGGGGCAAGGTGATTGTACTGGCCCTCGCTTCAGACACCTCCCTGTGCGGGGCATTCAACTCCCAGGTGATAAAGGCCCTTGAGCAGAAACTCGCCCTGCTGAAGGCAGACGGAGCGGAAAGTGTCTCAATATGGCCTGTAGGGGAGAAGATGGCAGCTGCAGTGAACAAATGGAACTTGCCGGTATGCAACGATTTCAGGAACATCACCTCCCAGCTGAACCCACAGAAGGCAGCCCTCATCGCCGACAGGCTTATGGAGGAGTACCTCAAGGGGAATGCGGACAATGTGCTTGTGGTATATAACCATTTCTACTCAATGGGCCGCCAGGTACCCCAGGAGAGGCAGTTCCTCCCATTCGATATCACCTCTACAACAGAAGATGTAAAGCTTCCCGACGAGGACTACATCTGTGAGCCTTCAAAGCATGAACTCTTTGAAACCCTCCTTCCGTATGTCCTCCGTTCCAGGATATATGCCCTGCTGCTCAACAGCTCCACTGCCGAGTTTGCTGCCCGTACCGTGGCAATGCAGACCGCTTCGGACAATGCCAGGGATCTGCTTGACGAGCTGAAGCTCAGCTACAACAAGCGCAGACAGCAGGCAATTACAGATGAACTTGCGGATATTGCGCAGGTGGACTAGGAAGAACGGCCCAAAAGCCATGCTCCCAAAAAATAACGAGGGTGGCCCAGAATGACGGGTCACCCTCGTTTGTTCTTGTTGTTTTACCCTTTACAGATACCTCTCATACGCAGGGATATCTATCAGCCCATGGCCGCTGAGGTTGAACAGGAGCACCTCCTCGCGCCCCTCCTCCTTGGCCTTGAGGGCCTCACGGATGGTTGCCGCAATGGCGTGGGTTGATTCGGGTGCCGGGATGATTCCCTCTGCACGGGCAAAGAGGATTCCGGCGCTGAATGTCTCATCCTGAGGGATGGCAACTGAATTTATGTAGCCGTCCTGCACCAGCTGGCTCACAATCTGTCCGCCTCCATGGTATCTTAAACCTGCCGCATGTATCTGCTCCGGCTGGAAATCGTGCCCGAGCGAGAGCATAGGGATAAGCGGTGTCATTCCGGCGGTATCGCCATAATCATACATCATCTTTCCGGTAGAGAGTTTCGGGCAGCAGGCGGGTTCTGCGGCAATGAACTCGGTTGTCTTGCCCTGAGTGAGGTTGTAGCGTAGGAACGGGAACGTTATGCCGGCAAAGTTGGAGCCTCCGCCAAAGCAGGCTATCACCTTTGTAGGATAGTCTCCTGCAATCTCCATCTGCTTCTCAGCCTCAAGTCCTATGATTGTCTGGTGCAGCAGCACATGGTTGAGGACACTTCCCAGCACATACCTGCAGTTAGGGGTATTCATTGCCATCTCAACCGCCTCAGAAATTGCTATTCCAAGGGTGCCGCCGCAATCTGGCTGGGTTGCAAGAATATTGCGTCCGAACTCAGTGAGGTTGGTTGGAGAAGGGTGCACGTTGCCGCCGTATGTACGCATAACCAGCTTCCTGTATGGCTTTGCCTCGTAGCTGCTCTTTACCATAAACACATTCAGATCAAGCCCGAAGTGCTCGCATGCAATGCTCATTGATGAGCCCCACTGGCCTGCTCCTGTCTCTGTGGTAAGGTGGGTTATCCCCTGTATCTTGTTGTAGTAAGCCTGCGGTATTGCAGAGTTAAGCTTATGTGAGCCTACGGGGCTTACGCTCTCATTCTTGAAATATATCCTGGCCGGGGTGTCAAGGGCCTTCTCCAGGCCGCTTGCGCGCACCAGCGGTGTGGGGCGGTATATCTTCAGGAGGGTACGCACCTCGTCGGGAATATCAATGAACCTCTCCTTTGAGAATTCCTGCGCCACAAGCTCCTTGGCAAAGAGCTGCTCCATATCCTCCCTCTTGAGGGGTTCCCTGGTCTTTGGGTTCAACAAAGGCTGGGGCTGATTGGGCATATCCGCAAGAATGTTGTACCATTGTTTTGGAATCTGGTCTTCCGGTAATGTAATCTTCTTTGTTGTTTTCATAATATTTAAAAAATCTGTTTCACAAGGTCTGCAACTGTTGAAACTGGTACCACCTGCAGTCCTTTGTGGGTTTTTCCTTGTGGTTTGTTGAATGCTGAGATGAAGATCTTCTCCATTCCCAGCTTGGCCGCCTCGGCAATCCTCTTCTCTATCTGGCTTACTGGCCGTATCTCCCCGCTGAGACCTATCTCCCCTGCAAAGGCATATCCGGCCGGAATGCTTTCATCAAAGTTTGAAGAGAGGATGGCTGCAACAATAGCCATGTCACAGGCTGGGTCTGCAACCTTCAGCCCTCCGGCAATGTTCAGGAAGACATCCTTCTGGGAGAGCCTGAACCCAACCCTCTTCTCCAGTACGGCCAGGAGCATGTTCATGCGCCTTACATCAAATCCGGTAGCCGAGCGTTGCGGTGTGCCGTATGCAGCGGAGCTTACAAGTGCCTGCACCTCTATGAGGAACGGGCGGCTTCCGTCAAGCATTGCGGCAACTGCTATTCCGCTGAGGTTCTCCCCATGCATTGGGATGAACATCTCAGAAGGGTTCAGTATCTCCCGGAGCCCGTCTGAGCACATCTGGTACACGGCCAGCTCTGCGGTGGAGCCGAAACGGTTCTTTATGCTGCGCAGTATCCTGTAGGCATGGCGGCTGTCCCCCTCAAACTGCAGCACAACATCCACAATATGCTCAAGTACCTTGGGGCCTGCAATTGTGCCGTCCTTGGTTATGTGCCCTATCAATATCACCGGTGTCCCGGTCTCCTTGGCGTAGCGGAGCAGCGCTGCGGCACACTCCCTCACCTGTGAGACACTTCCTGCGGAAGAGTCAATGTTCTGGGAATAGATGGTCTGTATGGAATCTATTATAAGGAGCTGCGGTGCTGCGGTACGGGCCTCCGTGAGGATGTTCTCCAGCAGGGTCTCGGACAGGACAAGGCAGTTGTCATGTGCCCCGCCAAGCCTCTCTGCCCTCATCTTTATCTGCCTGGCGCTCTCCTCTCCAGAAACATACAGGGTGCGGAGCCCCTCATTCATGAGCGGAATCTGAAGGCTCAGGGTAGATTTTCCTATCCCCGGCTCACCACCAATCAGCACAAGGGAACCCTTTACCATGCCCCCTCCAAGAACCCTGTCAAGCTCATTCCCTTCCCGACAGGTTCCGTTGCCTCCCCCTACCAGAATCCTGCTTTCCTGCCCGCTCTCAATCTGTGGCAGCGGCTGGGGCTTTGCACCCCCTCCCCCCTGCAGGAACGACTGGGCCCTTGAAGTGAGTGATGAACTGTCGGAAGACTTGCTTACAATCTCCTCCACCATAGTGTTCCACTCCCCGCACGCAGGGCATTTCCCCATCCATTTGGGGCTCTCGTTTCCGCATGAGCTGCAGAACCATGCCTTCTTTATCTTTGCCATAAACCTTTATCTCCTTTACATATTGCCAAAAGGCACAGGATACCCTTCCGGCAACTACAAAGTTATTTATTTTGGGGAGATAAAAGAATATTTGTCCATTATGATTATCTTTGTAAAGATGCCCCGGGCATCAGGCAGGTAATATAACTTAAAAGATATGAAAAGAATCGTTTCAATCCTTATGGCGGCACTGCTTGTTTGCAGCAACGCCTTTGCGCAGGCTCCGGACAGGGAGAAGATTGCGGGTGAAATTGACAATTATGTACAGCAGGTAATCCAGACCTGGAAAATTCCGGGACTGGCAGTAGCCTTCTCTTTGGATAATGAGCCGCTCTTTGCAAAGGGGTACGGTGTAAAGGAGGTGAGGCCTGCAGACGGCATAGGATTCAGGGGCATCCCTGCAAGTGACCGCAATGTTGCCAGCGGCGGGGTTCCGGGTGTGATAAATACTCCGGGCGAGCCTATTGATGTGAACACCGTGTTCCAGATTGGTTCCGTTTCAAAATCATTCACTGCAACAATTATGGGGCAGCTTGTGGATGAGGGGCTGGTAAAATGGGAGGATACTGTAAAGAACATACTTCCGGATTTCAAATATTATGACCAGTATGTGACAGACAACATGCAGGTGATAGATGTGATGACACACCGCACCGGCATAGGCGGCCAGGTGGGGACCTACTTCCCTAACCTTGGCTATGACAGGGAGGACTGCTACAAGATGCTTGCACTTCTCAAGCCTGCATACTCTTTCAGGGGTGCGTACCAGTACAACAACAGCACTTTCCTCATTGCCGAGAAGATAATTGAGAAGGTTACAGGCAAGAGCTGGGAGGAGAACCTTCAGGAGAGGGTTTTCAAAAAGGCCGGTATGAAGAGCTCCTCTGCAAATGCAGAGGGTTATGCAGCTTCAAAAAACGTGGCTACCCCACACGATTACAGATATACAACAGTGGAGCTTGCCAAAATGCAGTTCCCTGAAACTGCAGATGTACCTGCAGATGCAAAAGGGGAGATTGTAACCCTTCCGCTGTACGGCGATGAGCAGGCGCTCTACTGGCTTACTGGTGTGGGCCCTGCCGGCAGCATCAACTCAACAGTTACTGATATGCTCCGCTACGCCCAGATGCACATGAACAACGGCTACATTGTAGATAAGGTTTATGCAAGGAAAGATGTGGGTGAGGCACCTTCTGCAGTTGACACAACCTTTGTGATGTCTGAGAAGGCAATGAGAAAGCTCCACCAGGGTGTTACAATCACCTCCCAGAACGATAACCGCACAACCCTTTATGCACAGTGCTGGTTCGTGGAGCAGAACAACAAGTACAGGCTATATTTCCACACAGGCACAACCTGGGGAATGACTGCAATCTGCTTCTTCATCCCGGAGGTAAAGCTGTCGGGAGTAGTGCTTTCAAACTGTGAGATGGGTTCAAATCCAAGATATGCAATCATGTACAAACTGGCTGACCTGGTGATGGGGCTCCCTACCAAGGATTACAACAAGGAGTATTTTGATTCATACATTGCTTCAAACGAGAAGAGCTGGGCCAAGGAGCGTGCAGCTGAGAAACCTGCAAAGGTTGCCCCTGCCCCTGACAAGGCGATCATAGGTGAGTATGCCAAGGATGAGCTGTTTGGGGATGCAAGGATTTCAAAGGGTAAAGATGGCCTTTACATTGAGCTGGGCAAGATGGGTTATAAAAACAGGCTGGCACACGTGAACGGCAACAACTGGGTATTCCGCAGCGACGGATACGCTTTCCCTGTGGAGTTCTCATTTGATGAAAGCGGCAAGAAGGCCACCGGATTCATTGTGAAGTTCCCTAACGGCGAGGAGAACAGCATAGGAGGCTGGAAAAGGAAATAAAAACAATAAATGCACTTGATATGAAAAAACTTTTGTTACTCGTACTGGCTGTTGCTTTGGCCGGTGGAGCATACGCTCAGAAAATTGTAGGCCTCTCTTCAAAGGCCAGATCAGGTGAGGCTTCTGCAAACCTCACATACGTAAATGCAGTAAAGAAGGCGGGCGGTGTCCCTATCGTTATCCCGATGACAACTGATGACAGGCAGATTGATGCAATCCTGAATGTGATTGATGCCCTCATCATGACCGGCGGCGAGGATATCAACCCCCTGAAATATTTCAACGAGGAGCCTCATCCTAATTTGGGTGATGTTGTCCCTGAGAGGGATGCATTTGACATCAAGCTAATCAGGAAGGCTGTAGAGAAAGGCATTCCTGTACTCGGTATCTGTCGCGGCGTTCAGGTGATGAACGTGGCATTCGGCGGTACCCTTTATCAGGACATCCCTACGCAGGTGCCTACATACGGCATCCAGCATTCACAGAATGCCCCTGGCAGCATGGGTACACATACAATAACCATTGACAAGAACTCTGTCCTCTACAAGCAGGTGGGCAAGGAGAAAATAGCTGTAAACAGCTTCCACCACCAGGCAGTGAAGGATGTTGCCCCTGGCTTCAAGGTTACCGCAAAATCAAATGACGGTATTGTTGAGGCAATTGAGAAGGTTGACAACCCTAAGGTATGGGGTGTACAGTTCCATCCTGAGCATCTTGTAAACGGTGAAGAGAAGGATCATTTCATAGGAATCTTCAAGGCGCTGATGGAGTAAACGGGAGAAGAAGTAAGAAAAAATCAGGGAACTACCTTGCGGCGAGTTCCCTGATTTTTTTGTTCAGCTCCCTGGCTTTCGCCAGCTCCTCTATTGTGATGTGCATCCTGTATCTCCAGTAGTGGTCTGCCACGGCAGGGATGTTTATCCTCTCGCTTGAGGCATCAGCTTTCCGGAGCTTGCCGTCAATTGAGAGCCAGTCCTGCAGGGGCAGTATGGCCAGCATGCTTGGAGCTGCCATGTTTGTGGCTATTGTGCTGTAGCACTCCTGTGGGGATGCGTCCCCGGTGCCGTTGCGCTGTCCCAGCCACATGCGGAGTGTCTCGCAATCGTGGGTGCTGGTGGTGCATACGCTCAGATATGGATATGTGGCCGGATTGCCGAGGCCGGTCCCAAGAACCTTTGGCATTATCTGCAGCTCCAGTGAAAGTATCTTCAGGTTGTTCATGCACCGGCTTACAGATTCGTTCAGCATTCCCAGGTCCTCACCGCAGGTGAGCATGTTTGTGGAGGCTATCAGCTGCTGGAGCTTCTTCATGGCACTGTTGTACCAGAACTCATTGTGCCTCTGGTAGAAATAATAGTAGTGCAGCCTTCTGAATGCTTCCTGTTCCCCATGGGTAAGGAGGGCAAACGCTTCACTCTGTTCGCCTCCAATCATCGGGTGGAATTTCCCTTTCTGATACGGGTCCTCCACAAAAAGGGTGCTTTCGTCCATATTGCTGAAGCCCCATGCTGCAAGCTCATCCTTTGAGAGTGGAAGACTTGGTGAGAAGTGCCCCTTCATTCCGCTGCGGTACCCAACAGGTATCTCCCAAATTCTGAAGAACCCCAGGATGTGGTCTATGCGGTATGCATCAAAGTAATCTGCAAAATGGGCGAAGCGGTTTTTCCACCATGTGTAGTTGTCCTTCTCCATCTCATCCCAATTATAGGTTGGGAAACCCCAGTTCTGACCGTCTGCAGAGAAAAAATCAGGTGGTGCTCCTGCCTGCTGGCTGAAGTTGAACAGATGTGGGTATTGCCATGCCTCCACGCTGCAGCGGGAGATGCCGATAGGGATGTCCCCCTTAAGGGCAACGCCGCACTTGTGGGCGTATTCCTTTGCCTGTACCATCTGCTTGTGGAGGTGGTACTGCACAAATATATAGAAATGGATATCTTCATGCAGGGATGACTCTCCGCCGGCAAGCTTCTCCACCATATCCCATGAGAACTGGGCATATTCCCCCCAGCTCCTGAAATCTGCACTCCCGTGCTTGTCCCTCAGGGCAGAGAATGTTGCGTATGGAAGGAGCCATTCTCGGTTGCTTTCCATGAAGGTGCGGCAGCCCGGTTCTGCGAAGCTTTTCTCCTTTTCCTGGGCATAGATTGCCTTGAGCCATTTCATCTTGGAGTTCCATACTGCCTCATAATCCAGGAATTCCCCGCAGTTGAGGGCTTTCCCCTCCTCCTCCATCTGCGCTGCAAGTTTCTTCTCCTTAAGCTTTCCTGCAGCTTCCAGATTGATATATATCGGATGCAGGGCCTGGGTGGAGATGCAGTTGTACGGGTATGAATCCCTCCATGTGAGGTAGGCTGTAGTATCATTTATCGGGAGGAGCTGGATCATTGAGAGTCCGTTTTTCCCGGCCCATCCTGCAAGCTTCTTCAGGTCTGCAAAGTCCCCTATGCCATGGCTGGTGCTGCTTCTGAGTGAGAATACAGGTACCGCCACACCGCTGTAGCGGGGCCTTGTGGCAGGGAATGCTGCTCCTGAGTACTCCTTTATTACAGTTGTGTGCTTTGGTATCCTGGGTATTGTAAGGCTCCTGTTCTCCCCCTCTTCCCAGATGAACTCCCCTTCAGGGGTCTTTATGATGAACTTGAATTCCCATACCTTGCCGCTTTTCCTTGAGGCTGTGAATCCCTTTTCCCATTTGAGGTTCTCCATCCTCATCATTGGGAGTGCCTTGTGGGGGTTCCAGCTGCCGAGCTCCGCAGGGGCACCGCATACCAGCACCTCACCCCCTTTGGCTACATTGGGTACAGTTACCCTGAGGATAAGTTCATTGTCATGCTGGTGTGTAATGGTGTGCGGGCAGCTGTTGTCCGCAAAGAATACATCTGCAAATGGGGCCGCCAGGAAAGGTGCCTCTGCAGAGTTCCCCTGCCAGCTGTCATCTGCAATTATTTCAGATGTGGCAGGATTAAGGGCTATGGACCTCCTTTTGCCCGCCTCGTGATGTATCCCGGAAGGGCCCTTCACAAAATAGCTGTAGCTGATTGGCCCCTCTTCTGCCGGGTTGCACTTTATTGTACCCTGCCAAATCCCGTCTCCTGTATAGGAGAGGGGGAGGGCTTTTTGTATGTCATTGTTGCCGAGTGCGCTGCAGGAGCCTGTTACAAACAGTTCCTCGCCCCACACGGTATTATATCCAATGGAAAAAGTTATAGTCATAAGCCAGGTTTTCTTTTATCAGAACCTTATGGAGAGGCCTGCGTTTGCAATGCCCCTGTAGCCGAAGCCGAACTCTGCAAAGCCGCCTATAATGCCACCGCCTACCCTTACCTTGGCAACGGTGAAGTTGTATGCAAATACAGTCTTGTCACTCTCTTTGGGAATGGAGCTGTCCCCTTTCCCAATCCGGGTGATGTTCTCGTTCTTGTTGGCAATGCCGGCCGATGCGCCGCATGAGATTTCCCAGATTCCGCTGCGGAAGTAGGTCCACCCGAAATTCACCATGCCGGTGTAGCTGCGCACATTGTTGGTGAATACCGTCTTTCCGGTATTGGCATCCTTGGCCCTCAGCTCCGATTCACTTGTGCCGAAATATGCACCTACGCAAAAATACGGGTTAAGGAACCTGTTGTAGCCTGCCCCCCACACTCCGGTGTAGGATGTGCCGGCCTTCCTGTAATTGCTGTGCCCCCCAAGTTCATTGGTAATCTCTACAATTGAAGGGGTGCCGTATTGTACGTAGAATTCGTTCTTGAGGTATGCAATGTAGATTTCCTCATTGATGCTGCTGCGGCTCTGGGCTCCAAGTGCCCCTGCAGAAGCCAACATGATGCAGATTGCAAGTACCAGCTGCTTTACTGACGCTTTCTCCATAAACTTACACTTATTAATGAAACAACACCGCACAGGATCATCACCAATGCCTGTGCCTCATGGGAAATGGTTGCAAAAACCACACCTGTCGCCTGTGCAATGCCATAAACTTTTGCCAAAGCCAGGCTTACAATGAAGTGGTAGGCTCCCAGCCCCCCCTGAACCGGCACAACCCATCCGAAGCTTCCTATAATCATGAGGAAGAGGGCATCTGCACCGTTAAGGTGTCCCACCTGAGGGAAAGCGTATATTGTTGTGAGGCTTGTGAGCCAGTAGGTAAGCCATATCAGCAGCGTATAGAGCAGGAAGAGCCATTTGTGCTCCATCCTGAATGCGGTAAGGAGTCCCTTGAGGAGCCCGCGGGCTATCTCAAATGCCTTGCGGAACACCTTCATTTCAAGGAGCCTTTTCCTGAGGAACCACAATGAGAGTGCCGCAGCCAGCATCACAGCCATGAAAATGGCAAGGGGCCATACGGCAGAGTTGAATTTCTCCTGCAGGGGATTCCATATCTCATTCCCGATGAATGTTCCGAACTCCCCCCACTTGAACAGCAACAGGAGCACCATCCATACCATAAGGCACACCATGTCAAAACCCCTCTCAAGGACAACTGTCCCCAAGGAGCCCTCGAATGAAACTTTTCTGGTCTTGGCAATCACACCGCAGCGGGCCACCTCTCCGGCCCTGGGGAAAATGAAATTGGTGATGTATCCTATGTTCACCCCGTCAAATGTCTCCCTTACGGTAACATTCCTGTTCAGGGAGAGCAGCAGGAGCCTCCATCTGAGGGCCCTGGCAAGGAAACCCAGGATGCCTATAATCATGGAGGCGGCTATCCACCACCAGTTGCAGCTGTGCAGGCCGGAAACAAAATCACTCCATTCCACCCCTTTGAAGGAGAAATGGAGCAATATTCCAGCCAGGATAAGAAAGGCAAGGTACTTGAGCACCTTTCGCATTCTTTACACTATTTTATTGGTTAGCGAGTCGGGGAAAACAACTTTTGGCTTGAAAGTGGCTGCTTCCTCCGGAGTCATCTGGGCGTATGCCATGATGATTACAAGGTCACCTACCGCAAACTTGCGGGCAGCTGCTCCATTAAGACAAATTTTGCCGCTTCCCGGTTCACCCTTTATAACATAAGTGTCTATCCTTTCGCCATTGTTTATGTTTACAATGGTAACTTTCTCGTTCTCATAAAGCCCTGCCGCCTTAACGAGCTCCTCATCAATTGTAATGCTGCCAATGTAGTTGAGGTTGGCCTCAGTTACGCTTACGCGGTGGATTTTTGATTTAAGAATCTCAAGTAGCATAGGTTATCTGATTTTAATGTTGTCAATTAGTCTTACCGGGCGGGCATAGACTGCACACCACAGCTGTACGTTCTCCGCATCGCTCCATGCGGCAACAGGCCTGAGGGTATCCGCATCCACAAGCTCAATGTATTCTGTCTCAAGCTCAGGGTTTGCGTCAATCTCCCCTGTAACTGCTGCAATTACCTCTGCCGGAGCCATTGTTGCGGCATACTCCACAGCCTTCTTCAGGCATTTGTAGATGTGTGGGGCTGCCTCCCTCTGTGCCGGGGTGAGGAGTGTGTTGCGCGAGCTCTTTGCAAGGCCGTCATCCTCCCTGAGGATAGGGCACTGCACTATCTCAATAGGATAGTTGAGGTTTCTTGTGAAATATTTTATGATGGCAACCTGCTGGAAGTCCTTCTCGCCGAAGAATGCATACTGGGGCTTCACTATGTCAAACAGGCGGGTGACCACCTGTGCCACTCCGTTGAAATGGCCGGGCCTGCGGGGCCCTTCCCCGTATGAATCCAATCCTCCCAGGTCAAACACCCTTTCGTCGGGAGTGGGATATATGTCAATTACCCTTGGGGCGAAGGCTATGTCAACGCCGCTCTTCTCCAGCAGGGCGCAGTCTGCCTCAAGTGTCCTCGGGTAGGTTGCAAGGTCCTGCGGGTTGTTGAACTGTGTAGGGTTTACGAATATGCTTACTATTGTGTGGGAACATTTGGCCACAGAGTGCTCCACCAATGAGATGTGCCCCTGGTGCAGGGCGCCCATGGTAGGGACAAAGCCTATGCTCTCCTGATGGGGGAGTGCCTGGCGGGCCTGAATGAACTCTTCTAACGTTTTTGCTACAATCATTTTATGGAATGTTTACAACCTGCAAACCTACAAAAAAATATTATAACAACTATTATTTAAGTGTAAAATGCGGTTTCCCGACAATTTCTTATATTTACGGATGATAATGTTGTCCAACTATTATGAAAAAGATTTTGGGGATAGGGAATGCAGTTACCGATATACCTGTGGTACTGCCGGATGAGGTTCTTCTGGGGGAGCTGGGGCTGGTGCCCGGAAGCATGAACCATGTTGATGCCGCAGCGGCGCAGAAGATATGGGAGAAGATACAGGGAATGGACCGTGGCAATGTGCCCGGAGGTTCGGCTGCCAATACGGTTGCAGCTGCGGCAAGGCTGGGTATGGGGGGAGGATTCATAGGGAAGGTGGGGAAAGACACGGTGGGGGAGCTCTACGGCAGGGCCATGGAGGATGACGGCGTGAGGGTGCATCTTCTGGAGGGGGGCCTTCCGAGCGCCCGGGCGGTTACATTCATTACTCCGCCGGATGGGGAGAGGACATTTGCCACATATCTGGGGGCGGCGCTGGAACTTTCGGCGGAAGAGCTCAGTGAGGAGATGTTTGAGGGGTATGATTACCTGCATGTGGAGGGGTATCTGATGCAGTGCGGGGATGTTGTGGAGAGGGCCGTGGAGATTGCCAGGGGGAAGGGGATTGCAGTCTCCTTTGATCTGGGGAGCTGCGGGATTGTAAGGAACTATTATGAGAGGGTGTGCAGGATAGTGGCGGATTATGCCGATATAGTGTTTGCGAATGAACAGGAGGCTGGGGCCATCTCCGGAAAGGAGGGGGAGGAGGCCCTGAGGTGGATATATTCATTGATGGCTTCGGAGAGGAGGGTGGCTGTAGTGAAGCTGGGGGGAGAGGGGTCTCTTGTGATGGCCGGAGGCAGTATCTCCGTTATTGGGGCCGTGCCTGCCCGGGCAGTTGATACCACCGGTGCGGGGGATGCATACGCAGCGGGATTCCTGTATGCACATTCGTGCGGTGCCGATCCGGCCTTATGCGGGGAGACAGGTTCCATGCTGGCCTCAAGGGTGGTGGAGGCAATTGGTCCCAAACTGGATGAAAGGGGATGGGATGAAGTACTTTTTGGTATAAAGGCAAAACTTAAGTAAGTTTGTCAACTTTTATCGGGAAAATGATGAAGAAGATAATATTTGCAGCAGTGCTGCTGGCAGTTGCATCAGGTTTGCATGCACAGCAGGTGAAGGTGCCCAAAATGGGCAAGAAGCTCTCTTCAAGGCAGGTTGTGGAATATCTGGCGGATGATGCCCTCGCGGGGCGTGACGGAGGCACAAGGGGTGATACCCTCGCTTCAGGTTTCATTTCCGGTCAGATGGCAAAGCTGGGTCTGGAGCCACAGAAACAGGTTTTCAATGTGAAGAAGGGGGATATAAATACATTCAATGTATATGGCTCGGTTGCAGGACGCAGCGGAAAATATATAGTTGTGGGTGCCCATTATGACCATCTCGGTATGGGTGGCCCGGGGAGCGGTTCCCGCAGGCCTGATACCCTTGCTGTCCATAACGGGGCGGATGACAACGCTTCCGGAGTGGCCGGAATGCTCCATCTGGCAAAGAGGTTTGCAAAGGCCAGGGACCTGGAGCACGGAATCATATTCGTGGCTTTCGGTGCCGAGGAGAGGGGCATTGTGGGGAGCAAGCATTTTGCGGACAACCTTCAGGAGCTTGTGCTGGCAGGAGGAAAGAGTGTATCTGCTTCAGATATAGTGGCAATGGTGAACTTTGACATGATAGGGAACCTCCGCGGAAAGGCAATCACCCTCGGCGGTACAGGTACCGCAAGGGAGATGGACCATATAATTGCCCAGGCGGAGCACCTTAACGGCAACGCTCTTAAGGTTACCCGTTCACCTCAGGGGCACGGCCCCAGCGACCACTCCGCATTCTATGCCAAGAATATTCCGGTATTCTACCTTACCACCGGCGGTACTGAGGATTACCATACCCCAAGTGATGATTCATACAAGCTGAACTATGCAGGGCTGGATTCAGTTGCAAATTTCGCAGCCCTCCTTGTGGAGCAGGTGCAGGGGTATCCGCAGGGATTAAGCTTCACTGATACAGGTTCTCCGGAGGCTTCCCCAATGAGGGCTGGCTTCAAGGTTTCCCTCGGGCTGATGCCTGACGTTACCGGGCAGGTGGAGAACGGCCTCAGGGCTGATATAATTGTGAAGGGGAAGCCGGCATACAAGGCCGGAATGAAGAACGGGGATGTGATAGTTCAGGTGAATGATATTGTAATTAAGGATATAGAGGTTTATATGCAGGCTCTGGGTACCCTCAAGAAGGGGGAGAAGGCAATGGTTAAGGTGTTGCGCGGCGGTGAGGAGATTGTCCTGGAGGTGCAGCTGTAATATAGAGGAGGAAAAATGATGAAGAAAGTTCTGTTCTGGATTCTTGCCATAGTGATTACCCTTGGCGCAAGTGTATATCAGAGGATGACCGGCCCTACTAACCCCAAATATGTGGAGGTGAGGATTGAGGGCAGGGATTACAAGTTCAGGCTCCCCCGCAGCGGCGGTGAGACAGACTGCAGCGTGGTGCTGAAGGGGTTCGGTTCGCAGCAGATGATGGATTCCCTTGGGATGTCCATAGATGCGGTGCTGCACTGGAGGAAATATCCTACCTCAGACAATTATACCGCAGTGAAGATGATGCCGGCTCCCGACGGGCTTACCGCATTTCTCCCTGCACAGCCACAGGCAGGCAAGCTGGAATATTATATAGAGCTGGAGACTTTCCGCAAGGATGAGGTGCAGGCTCTCAAGTCCAGGAGCATGCTCTGCTATGACGAGCCGCTGATAATAAGGTTCAAGGGGGATGTCCCTGCCGGTGTGCTCATTCCGCACATCCTCTGCATGTTCATCTCAATGCTTTTTGGAGCGTATGCCTTCCTTTGTGCTTTGGCAAATATGCCGCAGTACAGGAGATATACAATATGGTCTTTTGTGCTTCTTGTCCTGGGAGGCTTTGTCCTGGGCCCTATTGTGCAGAAACATGCCTTTGATGTGTACTGGAGCGGATTCCCGTTCGGTAGTGACCTCACGGACAACAAGACCCTCTTTGCTGGAGTGGCCCTGCTGGCTGCAATCCTTACCGGAAAGAAGAGCTGGAACAGGTGGGTTGTTGTGCTTGCAATGGTGGTGATGTTTGCAATATTCTCCATTCCGCACAGCATGCGCGGCTCACAGCTCAATCACGAGACCGGGGTTATAGAGAGCGCCCGCTAGCCAAGAATCTCCTTAAGGAACTGTCCTGTATAGGACCCCTTGCAGGCTGCCACCTCTTCAGGTGTGCCGCTTGCAATTATGTTGCCTCCTGCAGCACCCCCCTCAGGGCCCATGTCAATAAGCCAGTCAACGCTCTTGAGCACATCCAGGTTATGCTCTATCACCACAACGGTATTTCCCTGCTCCACAATCTTCTGGAGCACTCCAAGGAGAATCTTTATATCCTCAAAGTGGAGCCCTGTAGTGGGTTCATCAAGGATATAGATGCTGTTGCCGGTCCCTTTCCTTGCAAGTTCGGTGGCCAGCTTCACCCTCTGGCTCTCGCCTCCGCTCAATGTGGTTGAGGGCTGCCCCAGCTTTATGTATCCGAGACCCACGTCATTGAGGGCCTTTATCTTCTGTGAGATTGACGGAACCGGTTCAAAGAACTCCACAGCCTCGGCAATGGTCATCTCCAGCACGTCATTGATGCTCTTGCCCTTATATTTTACCGCCAGGGTATCGTGGTTGTAGCGTTTGCCGTTGCACTCCTTGCAGTGTACATATACGCTCGGGAGGAAGTTCATCTCAATTGTCTCAACTCCGGCACCCTTGCAGGTCTCGCATCTGCCACCCTTCACATTGAAGGAGAAGCGTCCTGCCTTGAATCCCCTTACCTTTGCATCAGGGGTGCTCTCAAAGAGTTTCCTTATGTCCCCGAACACGTTGGTATATGTTGCCGGGTTGCTGCGCGGCGTGCGTCCTATAGGGCTCTGGTCCACCACTATCAGCTTGTCCACATTCTTTATCCCCTCAATCTCCGTGTAAGGGAGAGGGTTTGCCAGCGAGCGGTAGAAATGCTTGCTCAGTATAGGCATAAGGGTTTCATTTATGAGGGTGGACTTGCCGCTTCCGCTCACTCCGCTTATACCCACAAAGCAGCCCAGCGGGAGCTTGAGGTCAACCCCCTTGAGGTTGTTGCCGGTTGCCCCTTTCAGCTCTATGAACTTGCCGTTCCCCTTCCGCCTCTCTGCCGGCACATCAATCTTCCTTATGCCCCTCAGGTAATCGGCGGTGAAGCTGTTGAGTTCACCAAGCTTCTTGAGCGGCATCTTGTACAGGTTGCCGGGTTCGCCGCTGTAGAGCAGCTTTCCGCCGAGGGCTCCGGCACCCGGGCCGAGGTCTATGAGCCAGTCACTTTCCCGGATCATCTCCTCATCATGCTCCACCACCATAACAGAGTTCCCCTCATCCCTCAATCTCTTGAGCGAGGCAATCAGCTTGCGGTTGTCCCTCTGGTGGAGACCTATGCTCGGCTCGTCCAATATGTACAATACATTCACAAGCTTGCTTCCAATCTGGGTGGCGAGCCTTATCCTCTGGCTCTCCCCTCCGCTGAGGCTCCTTGTGGAGCGGTTGAGAGAGAGGTAGTTCAATCCCACCTGCTGCAGGAACCCTATCCTGTCCCCAAGCTCCTTGAGGATGTCCTGCGCAATGAGGTTCTGCTTCTTGTCAAGCTTCTCCGGGAGGGATTTTATCCACTCAGCCAGTTCATCCATATCCAGGGCACTCACCTGAGTGATGTCCTTTCCGTCTATCCTGAAGTTGAGGGCATCCTTGTTCAGTCTGCTCCCCCTGCACTCAGGGCACTCCAGCTCCTCCACAAAACGCTCCTTCTTTTCGCTCATCTCCTCGCTGTTCTGTTCAAGCTTTGAAACTACCCCTGCAAACGGCGCAAGCTGGGTGCCGTCTGCCAGATTCACCCTGAAGAGCTCATCCGTGCCGTATATTATCATGTCCAGAATATCCTGGGGCAAGTCCTTTACAGGTGTGTTGAGGGAGAACTCATGCACCTTTGCCATGCTCTCCAGAATACGGAACCAGTTGTTGTCCTTATATGCCCCCAAAGGCTCAAAGGCCCCCTGCAGGATGCTCTTTGAGGGGTTGGGGATAATCTTCTCCATGTCAATCCGGGAGATGAAGCCAAGCCCCTTGCATCTCGGGCAGGCTCCCTGCGGTGAGTTGAAGGAGAAGGTGTGCGGTGCAGGCTCAGGGAAAGAGAGTCCGCTGTCGGGACACATCAGATGTTTGCTGAAATATCTCAGCGGGGTGGTGTCCATCTCCTCCTGCTTCTCAAAGTTGAGGATGGCCAGGGTCCCCTTGCCCTGCTCCAGGGCCTGCTCAACGGAGTTGGCTATCCTCTTGTAATCCTCCTGTGAAGGGATGAGCTTGTCAATCACAAGCTCTATGAAGTGGGTCTTGTAGCGGTCCAGAGGGGTTACATCCGCAAGGAAATGCATCTGGCCGTCTATCCTTATCTGCTGGTATCCCTTCTTAACAAGGCTCTCAAAGAGCTCCTTGTAATGTCCTTTCCTTCCCACCACCACCGGGGCGAGGATTATGCATTTCTTTCCGGCATATTCATCCAGAATGAGTGACACTATCTGCTCATTGGTATATTTCACCATGGGCTTGCCCGTTGCAGGTGAATATGCAACCGAGGCCCTGGCGTAAAGGAGACGGAGGAAATCGTAGATTTCTGTAATTGTACCTACAGTGGAACGGGGGTTCTTGCCGGTGGTCTTCTGCTCAATGGCAATGATGGGGCTGAGTCCTGTAATGGAATCAACGGCAGGCCTCTCCAGTATCCCTATGAACTGGCGTGCGTATGCGGAGAGGGTCTCCATATAGCGGCGCTGCCCCTCGGCATATATGGTGTCAAATGCCAGGGACGACTTCCCGCTTCCGCTCAGGCCGGTTACAACCACCAGGCTGTTGCGCGGAATCTCAACATCAACCCCCTTTAGGTTGTGCTCCTTGGCTCCGGTTACAATAATCTTCTCCATAGCTCCCTCCATTGCTGCATGCAAAAACTAGTCCCTGCTTACAGGTACCAGCACCTTATATTTCTTTCCGTATTTGTTGGTAAGCTTGTTTGAGCGGATCCACTCGTTGCACATCTTTATCATCTTGAAGTTGGTGTTGTGCTCCCTTGCAAATTCGCTCCAGTTGGCAACAGGGCCGCTCACCTCCACAACCTTGCACTCAATTGGCTTGTACTTGTCCTCTTCGGATATGTTGAAGCCGTAATCCTTCAGGTTGTTCATTATTATCTTGAACGCAACTGCCCTGTAGACATATCTTGCGGTCTCAAGGGGGAGCTGCATGTCATAATAATTGGTGATGGACTGGTACCCTATGCGGCTGTCTATGTTCCCCATCCCCACATTGTATGAGGCGGCGGAGAGTGTCCATGTGCCGTATTTCTCATATCCTTTCCTGAAATATTTGCAGGCTGCCCTTGTGGCCTTCTCCCAGTTGTACCTCTCATCCACCTCAGAGCCTACCTCCAGGCCATAGTCCTTTGCAGTGCCGCTGAGGAACTGCCAGTACCCCTTTGCTCCGGCAGGGGAGGTCTGCGGCTGCAGCGAGCTCTCCGCAACGCAGAGGTAGAAGAAGTCCTCCGGAATACCCTCTTCCCTGAGGATGCTGCAGATCATATCCTTGTATCTTCCCGACAGCTGTACGATATATGAGAGGCTGCCGTGCCAGTAGTTAATGATTGTCATCTCCCTCTGGAGGCTCTCCCTTACATCAAAATGCTCCAGCGGAACCCTCTCACCGGCAAAATCGGCCTCCTGCGGGAGTTTTGGGATCACCACATTCTGGATTGGCTGCCCTTCAACGGCAGTTTCGTCACCGCTGTTCCATAAATTTGAGAAAAAGCTGCCCGCTCCCTGGTTCTGCCCGTAGGAAACTGCCGCAGCAAGACATATTGCCAGGGTAAAAAATATCTTCTTCATTGTCTGTTATTCGTATCTGAGGAATGGGTTTGTATTGAGTTCGTGTCCAATTGAGGTCTCCGGGCCGTGTCCCGGATAAACCTTGCTGAATGGGTCGGCAATCTTGCATACCTTGTTCAGGAGGCTCTCCATCAGGGCATCATAGTCTCCGCCAGGGAGGTCTGTGCGTCCTATGCTCCCCTGGAAGAGTGAATCCCCTGTAACTATGAATTTGTCGGGAGCCGAATAGAAGCAAACACCGCCTCTGGTGTGGCCCGGTGAGTGGATTACCTGCAGTGAGGATGCCCCGAAGGTTACTGTGTCCCCGTCATTGAGCTCCACAAGGTTCTCCACAGGGGGGCGCTGGATTGTGTATCCGAACATCTGGCAATACTGCTGTGCCCTCTCAAGCTGCCCTATATCCTCCTTGTGTATGTAGGTTGGGATGCCCCATTTTTCAGTTACAAAGGCATTTCCCATCACGTGGTCAAAGTGACCGTGTGTGTTCAGAAGCTTTACAGGTGTGAGGCCGTTCTCCTCAATGAACTTCACCAGCCTCTTCTGCTCGTTCTCATTCTGCATTCCCGGATCAATGATCACACACTCTTTTGTATCATCGTACAGTACGTAGCTGCACTCTCGCAAATCGTTGAAATAAAAAGTCTTTACCTGTATCATAATAATTGTGTTTACTTGTTGGTCCCCTCCAGCATGGGTACAAAGCTGCATTTGCCGTGGGTGGTCTTGTTGAACTCCTTTTCCCCTATCCTTTCAATTACGGCAAGGGTCTGCTGCTGTCCCTCCTCACCAATAGGAATCACCATCCTGCCCCCAATCTCAAGCTGCAGGAGGAGCTCCTGGGGGAGCTGCGGCGCTCCGCATGTGACAATTATAGCCTTGAACGGGGCGAACTGCGGAAGCCCCTTGTAGCCGTCCCCGAAAAAGAGCAGCGGCTTGTCATAACCCATCCTGGCAAGGTTCTTCTGGGCGGCAAGGTAGAGTTCCCTCTGCCTCTCTATGCTGTACACCCTTGCCCCGAGCTGGGCCAGTACTGCGGTCTGGTATCCGCATCCGGTCCCTATCTCCAGGACCTTGTCCCATTTCTGTACCCCTGAAAGGTGTGTCTGCAGGGCAACTGTGGAGGGCTGGGAGATTGTCTGTCCGGCTGCTATGGGGAGCGGCTTGTCCTCGTATGCAAGGTGTTCCATCCCCTTTTCAATAAACAGATGCCGCGGCACGGCGTTCATTGCCTCAAGCACCTCTCTCCCGTATTGGAATTTCTGCTGCAGCTGCTGCACCATCTTCTTCCTCATCCCTATATATAGCTCCGCATTGTTCATTTTGCAAAAATACATAAAAAACAGAGAACTCGGGTGCCGACTTTGGTACGAATGTCGGTTCCCGAGTTTTACATATAATCAAAAGTTTTTTCTTACTTTTGCACAACTCAAGCAAGGAGAATCATGCATATAGCGGTTGCAGGAAATATAGGGAGCGGAAAAACAACCCTTACAAGGCTTCTGGCGGAACACTATGGCTGGGAACCCAAGTATGAGGATGTGGATGTGAATCCATATCTCTCTGATTTCTATAATGATATGCAGCGCTGGTCATTCAATCTCCAGATATACTTCTTGAACAGGAGGTTCCAGGGGGTGGTGGATATCCACAACTCCTCACGCAATGTGATACAGGACAGGACAATCTACGAGGATGCCCGTATCTTTGCCCCAAACCTCCATTCAATGGGGCTCATGAGCACCAGGGACTTTGAGAACTACAAATCCCTCTTTGACCTGATGATCTCGCTCGTAAGGCCGCCTGACCTCCTCATTTATCTCAAGTCTTCAATCCCAAATCTGGTGAGCCAGATACAGAAGAGGGGGAGGGTATATGAATCCGGCATAAGGATTGATTACCTGCAGGGGCTCAATGACCGTTATGAAGAGTGGATTGCCGGCTATAATGACGGAAAAAAGCTCATCATAAATGTTGATGAGCTTAAGTTTGAAGAGAATCCTGAACATTTCCAGAAGATTCTGGAACTCATTGGCATTTGATTTCCTAATAATCCAATGTGCTTCCCCCAATGAACTCCCTCATTACCGATGTAGGAGGGACTGCCGCATGTTCTGCCGGTGTCATCTCTGTTATGTATGAGAGGAACTTCAGGAGCCTGAGGCTCTCGGCGTATGCGGGTGATGCAGGCGGTATCCTCCTCAGGAGCGGTTCCGCATAGTGCTTCAGCAGAGGCAGCTCATAGATGAGGGATGAATTGAACATTGCATCCGCATTCTCCTGGTACGGGAATATGTTCTTGTACTCCCCGCCGTGGACACTTGCCCAGCGGAGTATGGTCTGTTCTGCACTTGTCCCCCTGAAATTGTTGTCCCTCACCATCCTGCGGAGCATGCGGTTGTCGGTGGTGGAAACTGAGTTGTTCTCATCTATTGAGAGGGATGTGAGTGCGGAGGCGTATATCTTGAATTTCCTCCTGCTTTCAATCTCTGATGTGAGGGCAGGGTTGAGGGCGTGGATCCCCTCCATTATGAGGATGTCGTTCGGCCCCATCTTCACCTTGTTCCCCCTGAATTCCTTTTTCCCCTCTGCAAAGTTGAATGTGGGGATCTCCACCTCTTCCCCGTTGAAGAGCTGGTTGAGCTGGGTGTTCAGCAGGTTGAGGTCCATTGCCCCAAGGCATTCAAAATCGTAGTTGCCGTTCTCGTCCTTTGGGGTATCCTCCCGGTCAACAAAGTAGTTGTCCATGGCGAGTACCACCGGGTTCAGCCCCAGCACCTTCAGCTGAAGGGCGATGCGCATTGATGTGGTGGTCTTGCCGCTGCTTGAAGGGCCGGCCAGAAGGACCAGCTTCACATCATCCTTGCGGGCATATATCTGGTCTGCTATGGCGGCATATTTCCTCTCGTGGAGAGCTTCGGCAATCTGTATCATCTTCTTGCTGTGCCCTGCCATTATGGCCTTGTTCACTGTGGCGATATCCTTTACCCCAATGATGTTGCACCATGTTGAGTTCTCACGGAACACATTGAAGAGTTTTTCCTGGTATTTCACGCAAGGGAGCTCGTATGGAGGCAGGTTTGAAGGGAACTGCACGCAGAATCCCTTGTTGTATTTCATCAGGTTGAACTTCCTTATGGCTCCTGTGGTGTGGAGCATGGGGCCGTGGAAGGTGTCCCCATAATCCCCTATGAAATATACAGATACAAAGAACTGCCCAAGGTCCTTTATCAGGCGGGCCTTGTCGTACTGCCTGTTCTGTGTGAAGAGCTCCACAGCCTCTGCATTGCTGAGCTTCCTCTTTTCAATGGGGACATTCTCCGCAACAATCTCCTGCATCCTTGTCTTTATGCGGGATATCTCCTCCTCGGTAAGCTCCATTACGGTCTCCATCCTTATCTTCAGGGAATCGTCGGGATTATTGGCAACAGGTGCATCAACTATCTCCCCGTATCCTCCGTTCGGGAGGGTGTAGTCCAGGATGAGCTGCTTGTTGGGGTACAGGTCCCTTATAGCCTTCTGCAGGAGGAAGTAGATGGACCTCTTGTAGCATCTGCGCCCGTCGGCATGGGTGTAGTCCAGGAACTCAACGGAGTGGTCCATATACAGCGGATGCCCCAGCTCCTTCAGCTGGTTGTCCACGTATGCGGCAAGCGCTTGTATTCCTGTCTGCTCCATGAGCTGCACAAGTTCTGTCCCCGGTGCCACCTCATGGTATTCGCCTGTGTTCTTGCAATAGACTCTGATCTTCTTCATAGGTTCCTCCTTTATTTTTTAAGCCATAGTTCCGGATTCTGTTTGGTGGTTCCGTTCCACAGTTCAAAATGGAGCGTGGCGGTGCTTCCCCCGCTCTCCAATGTCCCTATGGCCCCTCCGGTGGAGACTTTGTCACCCACCTTCACCCCCACCTTGGCCAGCTTGCAGTAGAATGTGAAATATTGCCCGTGCTGCACCAGCACGCACTGGTTGTAGCCCGGAATGGCAATTACCTGCTTCACCACACCGTCAAACACGGCCCTTACTCCGGCCCCCGGTTTTGTGGATATGTTTATGCCGTTGTTGAACGGCAGCTTTACATTCTTGAGGGTAGGGTGCGGATGCTCCCCGAACTGCTCCACAATAACCCCTGAGACCACAGGGAAAGGGAGTTTTCCCTTGTTTATTGCAAAGCTTCCCGACAGCCTTGTGTTGTTTGCATACTCCTGCATCTCAAGGCTGATGATCTTATCCTGCCCGGCTGTGGAGGTCTTCTGGGAATCCCTCTGGGCCTGGGCCTTGCGGGCCAGCTCAGCCTGCCTGCGGGCAATCTCCTGCTGCCTCTTTATCTCTGCGGCAATCATCCTCTCCACCTCCCTTGCAAGGCGGTCTGCCTGCTGCCTCTTCTGGGTCAGCTGCCTCCTGTACTCGTTCTGCTTCCTGTCAAGTGATTTTGCGTATGCCTTGCCCTGCTTTTCTTCGGCAGTAAGCTTGTTGTACTCCTTTTTCCTTGAAGCCTGGGCTGCAATGTTGCTGCTCTTGAGCTTCTGCAGCTTGCCCAGTTCGGCGGTGTGCTCTTCCTTCAGCTCCCTTATCTTTTCAGCCTGTGAGTTCATGGTCCTTGAGTAGTTCTTAAGGTAGCTCCACCTGCGGTAGCCCTGTTCAATGTTGTTGCTGGCCAGGATGTACATAAACCACACTTTGGTGTCACGGTGCTTGTACGCATTGTATACCATGTTGCGGTAATAGTGTTCCAGGGTATCCAGCCTCCTTTCAAGGAGCCTTATGTTCTCCTGTGTGTTCCCTATCTCCCTGGTCTGGCTCCTGATTTCAGAATCCAGCTCTTCAAGGAGCTTCTTCCTGTTGGATATTTTCCTCTGTATCAGCACCAGTTCATCCAGGGTACTCACCTTCTGCTTCTGGGTTGACTTTATCTGGGAGTCCAGATATGAGATATCCTCCTCCAGCTTCCTTATCTTCTCCTTCTGTGATTCAATCTCCTTGGTCTGGGCATGGAGGCTGCCGCAGACGCACGTTAGCATCTGCAGGAAAAAGGCAAGGAGTATGATGGTGCGGCTTCTCATCACTTCTTCATCTGGGCTTTGCGCTCCTTTATCTTCTCTTCAATTCCAAGGGTGCTGTCCATCTGTTTGGCCTGGTTCCAGTAAATGAATGCCAAATCCTGCTCCCCCAGCTTGAAGAGCACCTCGGCATAGTGGTCCAGGATGGCGGCGCTTTCGGTTCCGCCGTATAGCATCGCATGCTTGAACTGGGCCTTGGCCTCCAGTGGCTTGTCCATAAGGAAGAGTATCCATCCGAAGGTGTCCAGATATGTAGGGTTGTCCGGTTCACTCTCTATGGTTTTCCTGCTCATCTGGTATGCGAGCTTGAGGTTTTTCCCCTCCAGGGCAAGGTAGTATGCGTAGTTGTTCAGCACTCCGTTCTCGTTGGGGTTGAGCTTGAGGGCCTTCCTGTAGCTGGCAAAGGCATTCTTGCTCTCCTTCTTCTCATAGTAGAGGTCTCCCATGACCGAATATGAGGTTATAAGGGCTGCTGTATCCTTTCTGGCAAGGGCTATCTCCTCCATCTCCCTGTAGGATTCAATTGCGGCATCGGTCTTCTTCTGCTGGAAGCGGGCTATTCCCCTCAGCTGTACAAGATCCGGGTCCCTGGGGTATCTCTTCAGGGCTTCCGATGCCTCCTGCTCCAGGTTTTCCCACTCCTCAAGCTGGTATATTGCTATGATGTACTGGAAGAGGGTACTGTATTTGTCGGGATAAAGGAGGTGGTTCTTCTTGAGGAGCTCCTTGCATTTGTTGTTGTCACCTCCCTGCCCCCAGTATGATGCCAGGAAGAGGTTGGATGTGGTGTCTGCAGGGTGGGCCAGCTCAATGTCGGTCATTATGGAATCCAGCTGTGTGCGGAACCTCTGCATGAAGTTGGGTACCTGGAGGATCTGCTTCAGGTATTCTGTCTTCATCTGCGGGTCAATTGAAGGGTTGGAGAGGAACGGCTTTATGTCTGTAAAGAATTTGGCGTAGTCCCCCTTCATCCTGTAGACCTCGGCCCTGCCGTACATTGCTGGGGCATACTGGCTGTCTGTCTCAAGGGCCTTGTCATAGTATCTTATTGCAAGGGAATCGTTGTAGCGGTCTGCGTACATGTCTGCAATCAGGCACTCCACGCGCGGGCTCTGGAACTCCCTGTCAAATTCCACCAGATAGTTGAGGGCACCTTCCCAGTTCTGCTCCATCCTGTATATGTTGAAGTACGTGAGGGCAACACCCTCGCTCTTTCCCTGGGTGGCTTCAATTTTCCTCAGTATCTCCTTTGCATTTTCTGTCTCCTGTGCCCCAAGGTAGAGGTTCACGAGGCTGTAATATACGGCGGACTTCTTAGGGTACATCTCCATCAGCTGCTCATACACCCCAATTGCCTCCTTCATCTTCTTGTTCTTTATGTATATCTGCCCGAGCATGTCCATATACCAGTAATTGGCTGTATCCAGCTCAATCCCCTTCTTCAGGTATAGTTCACCTGATGCAATGTCATCTGTCCTCAAGGCTATGTTTGCCAGATAGTAGTATGCGGCGTCATTCTCCGGATCAACGGAGAGCAGCTTCTGGAAGTTTTCCCTGGCATCTGCATAGCTGCCGCTGTTGTAGTCCCTCAGTGCGCTGAAGAAAAGGGCTGTGCGGGTACTGTCGGCCGCATCTGCCTGTGGAGCCTTCTCCTGTGCGCAGATTGCGGTGGAGAAGAGGAGCAGGAGGGTATATGTTACAAGATGTCTCAATTTCATTCTGCCGTAAATTTATTGCAACCTACAAATGTAACAAATTCTGTGCTACCTCGCTCTGCGGAGGCTCCCAATAAGGGAAATATTTTGTTGCAGTGCTGTGCCACGCCGTTGCGGCATGGGCTCCATATATGTGCAGGGCCTGTAATTTATTTTTCAAATTGCAACTTTTATTAGCAAATTTGCATCTATATATTAAGCTGATACATGGTACAGAAGGAACTTATTTCCAAATGCCTGAAAAACAACATTGCGGCTCAGAAGGAGATGTATGGGTGGCTTGCCCCCCGTATGTTTTCTGTCTGTCTGAGGTATATTGGGGATAGGGAGGAGGCGCAGGATGTGCTGCATGACGGTTTCATCACCCTGTTTGCCAAGCTTGGCAGCTATAAGGGTGAGGGTTCCTTTGAGGGGTGGGCCAGGAGGATTTTTGTTACAGCGGCCCTCATGCAGCTGAGGAAGAAGGATGTCCTCAGGCATGCGGAACAGGTTGAAGACTACAGTGCGGAGCTTTCATACGATCCGGATGTGATTGACAGCATTGATGCACGCAAGCTGATGGAACTTGTGGCTCAGATGCCGGCCGGATTCAGGACAGTGTTCAACATGTATGTGATAGAGGGGTATCCGCACAATGAAATAGCCCAGGCGCTGGGGATTACCGAAGGGGGCTCCCGTTCGCAGCTCAGCAGGGCAAAGATATGGCTTAAGGAAAAACTTGAAAATTACAGATAAAGGTACTGCAGATGGAGCAGAGTCAGTCAGATAAGATAAGGGAGAAGCTCTATGACCTGGAGACTCCGGTAAATCCGGAGGTATGGCAGGGGATAGAGGGTTCCCTGCGGAGAAGAAAACTCCGCAGGCTCTTCACATATGCCTCATCGGTAGCTGCGGTGCTGGTGGCGGCCCTGCTTCTCCTGTGGCCTGCAGAGAAGGCTTCTGAGGATGCCGTTCAGCTGACAGCCCAGGTGGTGGAGGTGCAGGATAATCTTCCCGACAGTGATGTACCGGTGAAGGCAGATGCTGCAGAGGGGAATCTCCGTGTGCAGGCTATAGAAACTGTACAGGTGCAGGAGACGGTTGCTGATGACAAACCGGTGCAGGTCAGGGAGGAGAAAGCCGCAGAAGAGGCAGCAGTGCAGGTGAAGGTTGACAATGCCGTGGAAGAGGCTGCAATGCAGGTGAAGGCTGATAATCCTGCGGATGCAGGTGAAAAGGAGAATGTGAAGGTGGATGCAGCTGCGGACCGTAACCTTGAAGGGTATCTTGCTGCTCTGGAGGCAGAGGAGGGGAATGACAGGAGGAAATATTCGGTTGCGTTCTCATCCGGTGTGATACCGGGGAGCTCCGCCAGCGTTTCAGGGTCAACCATAAAGGCCTCGAGTGCCGGTGCAGGGGCAATCTCACAGAGCTATAGCATTGAACAGATTTCAGATACAAGATATTCGCTGCCGCTCAACCTTGGCATACAGTTCCAGTTTGCCTTGAAGGAGAACCTTGCGGTGGGTGTGGGTGTGAACTATACGCTGCTCAGGAGCAGGTATGACTGCCTGATAAACAAGAAGCAGTTTGAAGTTACCCAGACTCTCCATTATGTGGGTGTGCCTGTAAATGTATACGGCCTCATCTCTGAGAGGAACAGGTTCAGCTTCTATGTGAATGCGGGAGCAATGTTCGAGAAAGGCATCAGGGCTGTATATGACCTCAAGAGCTACAACCAGAAGGAGCATTCAACCTCATCCATCAGCGGTGTGGATGTATCCGTGAATGCCGGTTTGGGCGTTGAGTACAGGCCGGGCAATCTCGTGGGCCTCTATTTTGAGCCGAATCTGGTATATTTCATCAATTCGGATGTGCCGCGCAGCATAAGGGCAGACCAGCCGCTCCAGGTGAAGGCGGAGCTGGGCTGCAGGTTCCATTTCTAGTCCTCTATCCTTACGGAGCGGTTTCCCTCCTCATCTGCTGTTACATACACCTTGAAGCATTCGTCGGGAAGGATATCCTCAATTTTCTCTGACCATTCAATCAGGCAGATGCCGTCACCTCCAAAATATTCGTCTGTGCCTATGGCGTATGCCTCTGATATGTCGTTTATCCTGTAGAAGTCAAAATGATATACAGGGAACCCCTTGGCTGCCCTGTATTCGTTCACAATGGTGAATGTGGGGCTGTTCACATCATCAGTTACCCCCAGAGCCCTGCATATTGCCTTTATGAATGTGGTCTTGCCTGCACCCATCTGCCCGAAGAAGGCAAAGATGTTGCTCTGCAGGGGTGATGATGAAGCATATTCTATAAACTCGCGGGCTGCGGAGTCTATCTCTTCCAGATTCTTTATGCGTATTGTCTCAGACATCCTGAATACCGTTAATGTTCAACTTGAATTGTACAGCTTTTGAAATATGCGCCAAAGATATAAAATCCTTCCCTTCCAGATCGGCTATGGTGCGTGATATTTTCAAAATTCTGCTGTAACCGCGGGCGGATATTCCCTGGGAGGCAATGATTTTCCGCAGGAACAGCTGTTCCTGTCTCCCTATGCTGCAGTAGCGGGCCAGCTTGCCGGCAGGGATGCGTGAGTTGGTATGGAAGCTTTCCCCCTTGAACCTTTCCAGCTGTATTTGCCGGGCCATCCTTACCCTTTCGGCAATTTTGCCGCTTGGTTCCTCCTCCTTCTCCTGCAGCCCCACTATCTCTGAAGGGGGCACTCTCTTGAGGTTCAGCTGCAGGTCAATCCTGTCCAGCAGGGGGCCTGAGATGCGGGAGGCATATTTCATTACAGCAGAGGAGCTGCAGGTGCAGTTGTGGTCGGGGTCGTTGAGGTATCCGCATGGGCAGGGGTTCATTGCGGCTATGAGCATGAAGGAGGCGGGGTAACAGACACGGCTCCTGGCCCTGCATACCTGAACCTCACCCTCTTCAAGGGGCTGGCGCAATATTTCAAGTGCAGCCCGCCCGAACTCCGCAATCTCATCTATGAACAGTACCCCGTTATGGGCAAGGGATATCTCACCTGGCATGGCTACCGTCCCTGCAAGTGCCTGTATGGTGGAGGTGTGGTGGGGGCTCCTGAAGGGGCGTTCCCTCACGAGCCCTCCGGTGTTTTTCAGCAGTCCTGCCACAGAATATATCTTGCTTGTCTCAATGGCCTCAGCTTTTTCCATAGGAGGCAATATGGAAGGTATGCATTTGGCCATCAGGGTCTTGCCGCAGCCTGGCGGACCTATGAGAATTGCGTTGTGAGAGCCTGCGGAGGCTATTTCCAGCCCAATCTTGGCCATGGCCTGCCCCCTTACATCTGCAAAGTCATGGTCCCACTCCTTTCTAGGCATGTATTTTGGCTTGAGGGGGATTCTGGATGATGCGCTGTCGGGAGCCGAGAGGATATCTATCACATCCTGCAGGGTTTCTGCGCTGAAGATTGTGATGCCGTCAACTTCTGCACATTCGGCTGCGGATTCCACAGGCATTATGCACCCCTTGAATCCTTTCTGTGCGGCATGTATGGCAATGGGAAGGGCACCCTCTATGGGGCGGAGGGTACCGTCGAGGGCAAGTTCACCCATTATGAGGAACTCTTCAAGCCATTCTGATTCCCTCTGGCCGGAGGCAGTGATTATCCCCATGGCAATTGCGGCATCAAAGGCGGAGCCCTCCTTGCGGATATTGGCCGGAGCCATGTTTATTACAATCCTTTTCCCCGGAATGCGGTAGCCGTATCTTCCCAGGGCGCTGCTGATCCGCTGCTGGCTCTCCTTTACCGCATTGTCTGCGAGTCCTACAAGAAAAAAGCAGATGCCGTCAGACACCTCCACTTCAATGGTTACGGTTGTAACCTCCAGCCCCTTGCAGCTGGCACAATACACTTTGCTCAACATTTTTTGCCTTAAAGGAACTCCATCCCGGCGGGAAAAGGAGGGTAAACGGTAAAAAATGACCTTACAGGGCAAAAAAATATCTCTTTCAGCAATCAGAAAGAGATATTTTCCATTTTCCCGATGATTTTTTCCGTGGCTCCCAGATTTTCCTTTACATAATCCAGACAGATTTTCCCCCGCTCGGCCCTTACCTGCGGATTCTTCACGAATTTGTCCAGCAGGGCATAGAATTCCTCCTGGCTCCTTACCGAGGTTGCCCCCTGTCGGGCTATCAGGTCCCTGGCCTCCTTGAATTTGCTGTAGTTGGGGCCGAATGCCACAGGAATGCCGTATGTGGCCGCCTCAAGGATATTGTGTATTCCTACGCCGAACCCTCCGCCTATGTATGCAAAGCTGCCGTACCTGTAGATTGAGGAGAGGATTCCCAGGCAGTCTATGATGAGGACATTTGCCTCAGCGGGGGAGAGGGACGCATTCCCCTTTTCAAGGTCTGAGTAGCGTACGGTCCTGTATCCCTTGAACATGGCGCATATCTTGTCTATATGCTCCTTGTGTATCTCGTGAGGTGCAATCACCAGCTTTACCTTGGAGAAGTTCTTTACGGAGGCGGCAAGTATCTGTTCGTCGGGACCCCAGGTACTTCCTGCAAGGATTGTGAATGAATCCCTGCCGAATTCCTCTATGAGGGGGAACTCCCTGCTTGAGGAGGTTATCTGGTTCACCCTGTCGAAACGGGTGTCTCCGCATACAGTTACATTGTCCCTTATCCCGATAGTTTCAAGCAGCTCCTTGGATTGGGTGTCCTGCACGAAGAGTGCTGTGAATGAGCGGAGCATCTCCCTGAAGATGCTGCCGTATGGCTTGAAGAATGTCTGGCCAGGCCTGAAGATTGCCGAGACTATATATGTGTCTATATTCCTTTCCCTGAGTTCATGCAGGTAGTTGTACCAGAACTCGTATTTGATGAATACCGCCTTTTGGGGCTTTACAATGTCCAGGAATCTCCTGGCATTGGCCGCTGTATCCAGGGGCATGTAGTATATCCAGTCTGCGAGGGGGTAGTTCTTCCTCATCTCATATCCGCTTGGGGAGAAGAATGTGAGGAGTATCCTGTACCCTTTGCTGTTCTCCTTGTACCACTCTATAAGGGGCCTTGCCTGTTCAAACTCCCCCACAGAGGAGCAGTGGAACCAGATGATGGGGCTGGAATGGTCCACCTCCGCCGCCATTTTCTCCAGCAGTCCCTTTCTCCCTTGCCTGAACAGTCTGGCCTTGGGGTTGAACATCCCTGCAGCAGCAATTGCGGCGCCGTAGCCGCCTATGGCTATGTTGTATAAAAGACTCAATGTAGGTTTGGGGTTGGTTTATCCAACAAAATTAAAAAAATGTGTAAATTGCACAAAATTTATGTGAAGAATGAAAAAGGCTTTGGAAATAATGGGAGAGTACTCGCTCCTTATGGTGAAGGTGTTCCAGAAACCGGAGAAGTGGAGGATATTCTTCAGGCAGTCGGTCATAGAGGCGCAGAAGCTCATGATTGATTCCATCCCGCTGATATTTGTGATATCCATATTCATAGGTGCCGTGGTTGTGATCCAGACGGTGAACAACATGGACAGCCCCCTCATTCCCAAGATGTATGTGGGCTTCATGACAAGGGAGATTCTGGTCCTTGAGTTCTGCTCAACCATGATTGCCCTTATCCTGGCAGGCAAGATAGGTTCCAACATTGCATCCGAGATAGGGAGCATGCGCATCACCGAGCAGATTGATGCAATGGAGATAATGGGGGTGAACTCCGCAAACTACCTCATATTGCCAAAGATTGCAAGTTCCGTGGTGCTGAGCCCGTTCCTGATGCTCTTCAGCTTTGTGGTGGGCCTGTTGGGCGGCGCCCTCATAATTGCCATAACCGGCCTCATTACAATGGCCCAGTATGTGGACGGCCTCCAGTTCTCGTTCAAGATCCACTATATATCCTACAGTATGACAAAGATGTCCGTATTTGCATTCATAATCACATCTCTGGCATCATATTACGGATATTATGCCAAGGGCGGTTCATTGGGCGTGGGACGTTCCAGCACCAAGGCAATTGTAATAAGCAGCGTGCTTATACTTGTATTTGACCTGGCCCTTACCAAACTTATGCTATAGCCATGATAAGAATAAAGAACCTGTACAAAGAATTTGACGGCAAGGATGTCCTCAAGGACATATCCATAGACTACAAGCCGGGGGAGTGTTCCCTCATCATAGGTGCCAGCGGAAGCGGCAAGACAGTGCTCCTGAAGAGCATTGTTGGGCTGCATACTCCTGAAAAGGGTGAGATATGGTACGGGGACAAGCTCTTCAACAAGCTCAGGGACAAGGAAAAGAAGGAGCTCCGCAAGGAGATGGGGATGCTGTTCCAGGGGAGTGCCCTGTTTGATTTTGCAACAGTGGAGGAGAACATCATGTTCCCGATGGATTTCTTTACTGACTGGTCATTGGAACAGAAGCTGGAGAGGGCAAACTTCTGCCTCAGGAGGGTGAACCTTGAGAATGCCAACAAGAAATATCCCAATGAGCTGAGCGGAGGAATGCAGAAGCGTGTGGGAATTGCAAGGGCCATTGCCCTCAACCCGAAGTATCTCTTCTGTGATGAGCCCAATTCGGGCCTGGACCCTACCACGTCAATTGTGATTGACCGCCTTATCCAGGAGATTACCCAGGAGTACAACATTACAACTGTGATAAATACCCATGACATGAACTCCGTGATGGAGATAGGTGACAAGATAGGCTTTATATACCAGGGACGCAAGGTCTGGGAGGGGAGCAACAAGGAGATACTCCATTCAGACTGCAAGGAGCTGAATGATTTTGTATTTACCACCAATATGGCAAAACAGCTGAAGGCCCTGATGAACAGGTAGCCTTCATTGCCCTCAGGCGGCATTGTGGGGCATACAGCTGCAGGATATAAAAAGACAACCCCCGGTTCCTTTGGCATATGTGCCTCCGGAGCCGGGGGAGAACTTTATGCGGCGGTTGCCTTAGTTCTCAGGGTAGAGGAGGTAAGGCTTCCTCTCCTCCTTGAATTTCTCAACATCACCAACCCACTCTGCCTCTATCTCTTTGGCAGATTTGCCCTCCTTGATCATTTTCCTTACATATGCCTGGCCGATCTCCAGCTCAAACATGTTGCGGAAGAAATGGTCGCCGAGATTCATGTTGGTATATGCGTCAACAATGTACTCAAGGTTGATTCCGTCCTTGTTGATCTGCTCAATTGAAGGGTTGGTTGTAAGGTCAACTCCCCAGCACTCCTTGTCCAGGAGAGGAGGGTTCTTTGCTCCGGGGATGCTTCTTGGGGTGAAGCTGTAGCTGTAGCCCTTCATGTTAGGGTGTCCGTACATCTGGAATGCCTTTGCGGTACCGCGGCCGAGGCTTATTGGGGTTCCCTCAAAGTAGCATGTAGAAGGGTAGAGGTAGATGGCCCTCATGTCACCCAGGTTTGGAGACGGCTTGATAGGGAGCCTGTAAAGCTTCGCATGGGTGTAGTTCTGGCATTTAACCACGTTGAGCTTCACTTTCTTGCCGGCAGCATCCTTGTGGCCGTGCTGCAGCCAGTCCTTCTCATTGGCCATGTATGCAATCTCACCAAGTGTCATTCCGTGTACTACAGGGATAGGGAGGCTTCCTACTCCTGATTTGTATTTCTCCATGTTGAGGATAGGGCCGTCAACATAGAATCCTATAGGGTTAGGGCGGTCAAGTACAATGAACTCCTTGCCCTCAACGGCACAGGCTGCCATCATCTTCACCATTGTAACATAGTATGTGTAGAACCTTACTCCCACATCCTGGAGGTCAAATACAAGTACGTCAAACTCATCCATAACCTCCTTTGCAGGCTTGCCTGATTTCCCCTCATAGAGCGAGCGGATAGGAATTCCTGTCTTTGGGTCAGTTGAGCTTGAAACGTGCTCGCCTGCATCTGCATCACCCCTGAAGCCGTGCTCAGGTGACATGATGCATGTAACCTTAACGTTGTGTGCAAGAAGTGTGTCCAGCACATGGGCTGTGGCAGATGCCATGCCCGACTGGTTTGAGAGTACGCATACCCTCTTTCCCTCAACAAGCTTGAGGTACTCCTCCACCTGCTGTGCTCCTGTAAGGATGTCGGTGGCATAATTCATATTCTCCTCACCTGGGAAGGTCCCCATGGCGTTGCCTGGAGCGGTTTTGGTTTCCGGTGCCTGGGCAGTGTTCTGTCCGTCTGCCTGTGCACATGCGCAGAATGCAAGCGAAAGGGCTGCAGCTGCAATGATAGTGAATAGTCTCTTCATATATTTTTTGGTTGTTTGCGGGAATATATAATACAAAGGTATTTAAAAAGGAATAAATAAAAAAGCCTGCGGAGGGCATTGCTGCCAACCACAGGCTTCCTTTTGTAGTAAGGTTAAATTTCAGGTTATCTTCTAGAACTGGAACCTCAATCCGATTGCAGGCATGACTGCGCTCTTCTGGTACTCTCCGCTGAATGCACCTATTGTGCTGTCCTGGAAAGTGCCGTTTGTCTTCTTGCCCTGAAGGTAAGCGAAGGCAAGGTCAATTGTCATGTTCTTCATCGGGCTCAATGATGCACCTACTGTTCCGCAGAAAGTGGTTGCACTTGGAGTCTCAGGATTGTAGTTGTCTTTCTGTACTGGAGGGGTATCGAGGTATGCACCTGCCCTTACGGTTGCAAAGTCAGAGATTACATACTCACCGCCGATCCTTACAGCAACGGTGTTCTCATAGTCCTTTACAAATGACTGGGTAATGTCACCTGCAGCGGTCTTGAATACCAGGTCAAGCTTGTCATATGCGCTCCATCCTGTGAACTGTGCCTCACCGGTAATGGTCCATGCCTCAGTTGGCTTGTATGCGATACCTACACTGAAGATGCTTGGAATAGGCATCTCTGCATCGAACTCTGAATCATCAAGGTATCCCATCTGTTTTAGTTTTGCCTGTGTACCCTGCAATGACTCAAGTGGAAGCTGTCCTGCAACGGCAGGAGGAAGCTGTCCTGCAATACCCGCAAGATCAAGGTTTGCGAACTGGTTGATTACGGCCTTGGCGTTGTCATTTGCATAGTCAAGATCTGCCTCGCCACCCTCAACGGAGAGTTTCACCTTAGACCTGTATGTTACACCCAAAGTCACTTTAGGTGAAACATTTACCATAACGCCGAGGTTTACGCCGTATGAAACCTTTGAGTTGCCCTCAAGCTCAATTCCTACAGGAGTCTGTCCTGCGAATGACTGTACGGCGGCAGGGATTGATGAGAAAGCAGGTACCATTGGGGCAAGCTGGCCTGCCAACGCACCAAGTGCATCAAACTGGCCCACTGCGGTGAGTCCCTTCTCCTGGCTGAAGCTTCCGAAATCAATCATGAGGCCTGCACCTATGCTTACGATGTCACCAATCTTGTATGATACTGTAGGCTGGATGCTGAATGCTGCAAGTGAAACCTCCTGGAGCATAGTTGCACCTGCCCAGTTGTCACCCCAAACGAGTGAGTTTCCTGCTGGGTTTGTAACGCTTACACCAACTGCAAGGTTGCTGCAAGGCTTGTATCCGATATAGCCGAAGAGCGGTGTGCTCATTGGGTTGTCGGTCTCGGCTTTGGTGCCCATACCGTTGAATTTCACTTTTGACTGGATTCCGGTAACACCAAGAGAAATGTCAAATTTTGAGTTCATGAATGCCATACCTGCAGGGTTGAACAGCATGCTCTCAGCGCCAAGCTTCAAGGCTGTACCTGTGTGACCCATACCGGTCTGTCTTGCACTCTGTGAATTGATCTGGTATCCCTCAGCGTTTGCTGTAAGTACTGTAAGCACTGCAGTGGCTGTCAATACCATCTTACTTGCCAATTTTCTGAATTTCATATTTCTTAGTCTATTGTTAAAATCGGGCGCAAAGGTAATCAAATTATTTTATATACCAAATTTTTGAGTTTTCTGCAATAATCAGTAAATGAGTGTAATATAATTACACTATACTATATGTCATGTGAAATAATGCAAAAGGGGCGCTTTGGACGCCCCTTTTTTTACAATTGTGCAGATAATCAGCAACTAATTGTTGTTCATCTGTTTGATGTCTATCTCCTCTTTCTGGGAGTCTCCAATCAGATACTCACAGAAATGGTCGGCCATTCTCCAGAAGAAGTATTCGGTCATGTTTCCGAATGAGTGTCTCTGTCCGGGAAGGATGAGCATCTGGAAACGTTTGTTGGCCTTGATCAGGGCATCAACAACCCTTATTGTGTTGCCCGGGTGAACATTGTTGTCAATGTCTCCGTGGATGAGGAGCAGGTTGCCCTTGAGGTTCTTTGCAAGCTGCTGGTTGGTGTTGATGCTGTATTTGAATGTAGTGTCACCCTTCTCGGTTATCTCTTCAAGCACTCCGTGGTGCTGCTCGCTCCACCAGCGGTTGTAGATGCTGTTGTCGTGGTTGCCGGCGCAAGAAACGGCTGCTGTGAAGAAATCAGGATATTTGAGGATTGCAGCTGTTGACATGAATCCTCCGCCTGAGTGGCCGTGGATACCCACCTTGTTGCCGTTGATGAAAGGATGGCGTGCAGCAAGCTGCTGTACGGTCACTTTCTTGTCCTCCAGACCATAGTCCCTCAGGTTGCCGTAACCGAAGTTGTGGTACCATTTTGAACGGTTAGGGTGTCCTCCTCGGTTACCTACTGTAACAACTATGAAGCCCAGCTGTGCAAGGCGGTCAACCCTGTCCATGCTCTTTGTCCATGATGAGTTGTTTGCCTCTGTCTGAGGACCTGGATATACATACTCAATGATAGGGTAGAGTTTGGTTGAATCAAAGTCAAAAGGCTTGTACATTACGCCGTAGAGGTCTGTAATTCCGTCACCGGCCTTTACTGTGAAGATCTCAGGGAACTTGTAGCCCCTTGCCAGGAGCTGGCTGAGGTCAGCCTCCTCAAGGTCCATGATCTTGCGGCCTGTATTGTCATAGAGGGCTGTCCTTGGAGTGCAGTCAACCCTTGAGTAGTTGTTCACAAAGTAGCGGTTGTCATCAGACATGTTCACTTTGTTGTCGTAGTCACCCTTGTTGAGGAGCTTCACGTTGCTGCCGTCCAGGTTTGCGCTGTATACATACATGTAGTAAGGGTTGATTCCCTTCTCCCTGCCGCATGCGGTGAAATATACCACTCTCTTTGCCTCATCTATTCCAAGTACCTGCTCCACATGGAACTCGCCTTTGGTAATCTGGTTCTTGAGTGTTCCGTCTGCACCGTAAAGATACAGGTGTGCCCATCCGTCCCTCTCAGACCAGTGTACAAACTCGCTTCCGTTGTTGAAGAACTCAAAGTCCCTTGTCTCAACGTATGTGTTCAACTCCTCGTGGAGGACAACCTTGCACTCGCCTGTAGCCACGTCAACGCTGCAGAGGTCAACCCTCTTCTGGTCGCGGCTCTGGCGTGTGAAATAGAATTTGCCGTTGTCTCCAAGCCATTTGAGCGGAACATATTTGCCGTATCTCTCCTTAACTGTTACAGGAGCCCTCTCAACGCTTACGGACTGGTCCTTGAATGCGTCAATGTTGATGGTCCTTGAGCTCTTGTTCTCAAAGTCAAACAGGTAAAGGTATGCCTTAGGGCCAGGCTCGCCCGGCATCTGGTATTTGTATCCCTCAAGTTTGGGGCGTGGGTTTGCAAGCACGTCAATCACCCACAGCTCCTTAACTTTGCTCATGTCGCTTCTTGTGAGGGCAAAATGTCTTGAATCAGGTGACCATGCAACGTATGCGCCTGTACGTTTGGTTGTATCCTCCTCATGGTTTCCGCCGTACATTCCGCGGCCTGCGTACGGGAACTCCTTGCTGCCGTCTTTGGTGAGCTGGTGCTCAACGATGGTTGAGTCCTTCTCATTCTCAATGGCCTTCTTGAGGTTCTCCATATCCATGTACCAGAGGTTGTAGTTCTTGCCGTATACAGCGTATTTTCCGTCGGGAGAAACACTTGCCCATCTTGGGAAGTCCTTCTCAGCCTCCTGCTCTGTGATGTCTGAAAGCTTGCCTGAGGCAATGTCCCATTTGAAGCGGAATATCTTGTTCTCCTTTGCACCCTTTGCAGGTTTCTTCTCACCTGGCTTCTCCTTCTTAGGCACCATGATAGAGGTCTTTATCTCAAACTCAAAGGCTTTGTCGTCATCCACAAGCTTGAGCTTCTGGATAGGGAGGTGCTGTGCGTCAAACGGATCTTTTGTGATTGATGAGATCTCGGCTGCAAGCTTGCCCATGTCCCATACTTTCCTCTTTGTTCCGGCAACAGGATCTACAATATAGTACTCCTCACCTTGGGTTGTCTTATAGGTGTACCAGAATTTGTCTGAATTCTTGAACCAGTTCGGCCTCACGTCTGTAGAGAAAACCATCTGGCCCACTTTCTTTGCAGAGAATCTCTCCGCAAGGTCGTAGTTTGCCTTGGTGACAGGAGTCTGCTGTGCGTAAGCCAGGCTGCATGCTGCCAATGCAATGAGTAGAAACAGTCTTTTCATGTATATTTTGTGTTAGGCGGATCCCCTTGGGGTTCCTGTGTTTATAATTTCCTTTCCCACTCGCCCACTTCCATATCCTTTATGGTGCCGTTCTCTATCCTGAACCTCAGGGCTGTCCTCACATTGTGGAATCCCTGTATCCCTGCAGCTCCCGGGTTGATGGTGAGCACATTGTACTTGGTGTCATTTATCACCTTGAGGATGTGCGAGTGGCCGCAGATGAATATGTCGGGAAGATGGGCATTTATAAGCTGGAAGGCCTTGAAATCATACCTTCCCGGATAGCCTCCTATGTGCATCATAAGTATCCTCATCCCCTCCAGCTCAAAGAACTGCACATACGGGTGGGCAAGCCTCACCGTCTGGTCATCGCAGTTGCCGTATACACCCCTCAGGGGCTTGAATGCTGCAATGGCATCCGCCGTTTCAATGTTTCCGAAATCCCCGGCATGCCAGATTTCGTCCACCGGCTCCAGGAACTTCCTGAGCTTTTCGTCAAACACCCCGTGGGTATCGGATATAAGTCCTATGTATGCCATAATATATGACTCTCCGGATGGCCGGAAGTTAAAGCTTGATTACAATTTTCTTCTTGTAGAGCCACATTGCCATTGCGGTGAACACTGCCACATATACAAGTGCGAACATGAGTGATGAAATCTCATTGTTCTCCCCTACAATAGCCACACATACATTGTTGTAGAACCAGCTGAGGACACTCCAGGTCTTCTCCTTCACGGCACCGTCAGCCATTACAACAGTAGCTTTCCATTTGATGATCTGCCCCAATACCTTGGCGAACAGCCCTGCCATTACAAATGCGAACAGCGGGTTCATGCCCATGGCCTTGAAAGGGGTGAAGATCTTCTCCTTTCCTTTTATGTCAATGAGGTAAATGAAGAATGCCAGCATAATTATGCTCCAGCCACCTGCATAAAGCACATACGAACCGGTCCACAGAGCCTTGATGATAGGGTAGCAGATGCTCCACACAAGACCTCCTGCAAGGCAGCAGAGACCTATTGTATAAAGCTGGGCAACCACATCAATCTTCTCCTTGGTCTGCTGTATCTTCTTCCCGATGAGGTATCCCAACAGTACTGTACATGCTCCCGACAGCGCACCGAGCAGCCCCTCAGGGTCAAACGGAATGCCGAATCCCTTGTAGATATGGTCAACTCCGAAGATGGCAAGGTCTATGTTATCCGCACCCTGTCCTGCAAGTGAGAATGCACCTGCAGCACCGTTGACAAGCTCTGCCGAAGAATCACCAATGAGCCATAGGATAAGCCAGTGGAGTCCCATGAGGGCAGCCATGGCAGGAATGATTTTCCTGGCACTCTGCAGCCACAGGGCCACAAGGCCTCCGAGTACATAGCACATTGCAATTCTCTGGAGCACACCCACTATGCGCACATGCTCAATGCGGTAGATGAAGTTCTCCCAGAATGAAAGGTCCGGGTTAGGTGAGGTAGGGTAGAAAGGGAACCAGTTGAGGCCGAATCCCACAAGGAAGATGAGGATACCCCTCTTGATCAGCTTCTTTACGCTCTCCGGTGTAAGCCCCTCATTGTATTTTGCGAACGAGAAGGCCATGGCGGCTCCCACTACAAAGAGGAAGAATGGGAAAACGAGGTCAGTAGGGGTACATCCTGCCCATTTGGCGTGTGCCAGCGGCGGGAAGATGTGGGCCCATGATCCGGGGTTGTTCACAAGTATCATACCTGCAACTGTCATACCCCTGAGCACGTCAAGTGCTACATAACGTTGTGTTTTAAGTTGTGTCATATCTGGTATATAATTTTTCCAAATTCGCACAAAAGTAACATGTTTTGTTGATATATTTGCGAAAATATACCTTTATGGAGCTTTTTTATTCCACAGAAGTCGGGAACGGACTTTGTACCCTAACGGAGGAGGAGAGCAGGCACTGTGCAAAGGTGCTCAGGCACTCCGTGGGAGATTCAATAAATGTAATTGACGGCAGC
>CAYYVA010000010.1:0-58074 GCA_964475015.1 uncultured Muribaculaceae bacterium | reverse complement strand
GATTACCCGAGTGACCTTTGAAGGTTCTAGTCGGTGCAAATTCTCCGAGCTTGTGACCTACCATATTCTCAGTAACATATACCGGAATAAACTTGTTTCCGTTATGAACAGCTATAGTATGACCAACAAAGTCTGGCGAAATCATACTGGCTCTTGACCAGGTTTTCACTACGTCTTTCTTGCCTGACTCATTCATGGCAAGAACTCTTTTCTCTAGGCTAGCCTCAATATAAGGACCTTTTTTTATTGAACGACTCATAATACTCTATTCAGTTTAATCCGTTATTTCTTTCTACCTTCAATGATAAACTTCTTGGTAGTCTTCTTAGGATTCCTAGTCTTGTAACCCTTAGCTGGCAAGCCTTTTCTTGAACGAGGGTGACCTCCTGAAGCACGGCCTTCACCACCACCCATAGGATGGTCAACCGGGTTCATTACAACACCTCTCACGCGAGGTCTGCGGCCCAACCAACGTTTGCGTCCTGCTTTACCATGTGACTCCAAGTTGTGATCGCCATTTGATACAACACCAACTGTAGCGCGGCAAGTTACCAATACCATTCTGGTCTCGCCTGAAGGCAAGCGGAGAATAGCGTGGTTACCCTCACGTGCAGTAAGCTGAGCGTAGCAGCCTGCAGAACGTGCCATAGCAGCACCCTGACCAGGAACAAGCTCAATGTTGTGTACAAATGTTCCCAACGGAATTTCTGACAAGAAAAGAGTATTACCTACCTCAGGGGCAACGCCTTTACCTGAAGCGATAACCTGACCTACCTGAATGCCTTTAGGGGCAATAATGTAGCGTTTCTCACCATCACCATATACCACCAATGCAATTCTTGCACTGCGGTTTGGATCATACTCAATAGTTTTAACTGTAGCGGTGTAGTTATCCTTGTTTCTAAGGAAATCTATCATACGGTACATCTTCTTGTGACCGCCACCGATATAGCGCATAGTCATTTTTCCCTGATTGTTACGGCCACCGGTCCTCTTGAGAGGAGCCAACAGCGATTTCTCAGGTACTGAACATGTAATCTCGTCAAATGCGCTGATTACTTTATTTCTTTGACCGGGAGTTACCGGTTTAAATTTACGTACTGCCATCTCTTAAATGTTGCTGTAGAAATCAATCTTATCTTCACCGGCCAAAGTCACATACGCTTTCTTGAAGTGGTTTGCGCGGCCTGTCAATAAACCCGCTTTAGTGTAGCGGCTCTTTTTCTTTCCGTGGTAGTTAACAGTGTTTACATCCTTAACGTTAACACCATACAATTGCTCAATCGCAGCTTTGATCTCAAGCTTGTTAGCTGAACGATCAACTACAAAACCGTAACGATTCAATTTTTCGCCCTGAATCGTCATCTTCTCTGTTACTAAAGGCTTAATTAAAATTCCCATCGTTTTCCGGTTTTTTAGCGTCCATACTCTGTGCAAAGAGCGTCCTGAGTACCGTCAACGAATACAACGCTGTATGCATTTACAATGTCATAAGTGTTCATCTCGTTTACAGTAACTACCTTAACGTTCTCCAAGTTACGTGACGACAAGTAAATATTATTTGAATTCTCAGGAAGCACAAAAAGAACTCTTCTGCTGTTAGCCTTGATGTTGTTCAAGATGCTGATGAACTCTTTAGTCTTAGGTGCCTCCATAGCAAATGGCTCTACAACTGTGATTACGTTATCTTTAGCCTTGTATGACAAAGCAGAGAAACGTGCAAGCTGTTTCAGCTTTTTGTTGAGTTTAAAACCATAGTTTCTTGGCTGTGGTCCGAAAATCCTGCCACCACCTACAAAAGTACCTGACTTGATACTTCCGTGACGTGCACCGCCAGAACCTTTCTGTCTTACGATCTTTTTGGTACTGTAGGCAACTTCCCATCTCTCTTTACTCTTGTGAGTACCCTGACGCTGGTTTGCAAGGTATTGCTTAACGTCCAGGTAAATTGCGTGGTCATTTGGCTCCAAGCCAAAAACCTGCTCGTTCAAAGTCACTTTCTTGCCTGACTCTGTTCCGTCAATTTTCAATACTGCTAATTCCATAGACATTATTCCTCCACAATTACATAAGAACCTTTAGCGCCTGGGATTGAACCTTTAACAAGAAGAAGGTTGTTCTCAGGAATTACTTTGATAACTTTAAGGTTCAGGATTTTAACTCTGTCACCACCTGTACGGCCGGCCATTCTCATGCCCTTGAATACTCTTGAAGGCCATGAAGATGCACCAAGAGAACCTGGAGCTCGGAGCCTGTTGTGCTGACCATGGGTCTGTCCGCCTACACCGGCAAAGCCGTGACGTTTAACAACACCCTGGAATCCTTTACCTTTAGAGATACCTGTTACATCTACCCATGAGTCCTCTCCGTCAACGAAAAGGTCTGCCACGGTAATGGTATCACCTAGCTGCAACTCTTTGTTGAAATCGTTTGCGAACTCAACAAGTTTGCGTTTAGGAGTGGTATTTGCCTTTTTGAAGTGTCCCATAAGCGGGGCGCTGGTGTGTTTTTCCTTTTTCTCGTCATAGGCAAGCTGTACAGCGGCATAACCATCTGTTTCTTCTGTACGAATCTGCGTAACAACACACGGACCAGCCTCAATAACGGTGCAAGGGATATTTCTACCCTCTGCATCGAAAACGGAAGTCATTCCGATTTTTTTTCCAATTAATCCAGACATTGGTTTTAATCAGTTGTTTAGTTAAACATTAGTTGCATTGCCAGCGATTTTTTCAGATTTGGCATTTTTCGCTTCTCAGCGCTGAGATTCAACTGGTTACAACTCCTCGCATACTTTGCGGGGCTGCAAATGTACTAATAATTCCCAAAACAGCAAAAAAATTTTCATCTTCCCGACAGATTTTCAGGGCAATGGAAGGATAAGCAAAAAAACTGTCGGGAAAAAAGATACCTTTTTATATATTTGCGTACGATTTTAAACAAACACTTTTATGTCTGGATTTTTTGGTTGCGTTTCCCGCAATGAGTGTGTGAATGATGTGTTCTACGGAACAGACTACCATTCGCATCTGGGGACAAAGCGTGCCGGAATGGCATTCTACAACGGAGAAAAGTTTGTCCGCTCAATCCACTCCCTGGAAAACGGATATTTCAGGAACAAGTTTGAAGATGACCTCCCCAAGTTCGGGGAATCCAATATGGGTGTGGGTGTGATTTCAGATTGCGAGTCACAGCCTATCACCATCACCTCCCACCTTGGCAGATATGCGGTTGTGACTGTTGCCAGGATTGACAACATGGATGAGCTTACTGAGGAGCTGCTGGCCAAGAGGCACCACTTTGCAGAGCTTTCTGATTCAAAGATAAACGCCACGGAGCTTGTGGCCATCCTCATAGGGCAGGCCAACAGCCTGAAGGAGGGCATTGAGCTTGTACAGAAGAAGGTGAAGGGCTCATGCTCAATGCTGGTGCTTACAGACCATGCAATATATGCCGCAAGGGACAGGTTCGGCCGTACCCCTATAATTATTGGAAAGAATGACAAGGGTTATGTGTGCGCAAGCGAAAGCTCGAGCTTTGACAACCTGGGCTACTCACATGTGAGGGACCTGGGGCCGGGCGAGATTGTGCAGATGACCGCAGACGGCGTTAGGGTGGTTACCCCACCGCAGGAGCGCATGCAGATGTGTTCTTTCCTATGGGTATATTACGGCTATCCGAGCGCCAACTACGAGGGGATAAACGTGGAGGATTCACGTTACCGCAGCGGTGCAGCCATGGCCCGCAGGGACAAGGACATTGAGGCCGATTTTGCCGCCGGCATCCCTGATTCGGGAGTGGGCCACGCAGTTGGATATGTAAATGAGAAGGGGATCCCTTACAAGAGGCCTTTCGTGAAATATACCCCTACATGGCCGAGAAGCTTCATGCCGCAGAACCAGAAGATGAGGGACCTTGTAGCAAAGATGAAGCTTTTGCCTAACGAGCAGTTCACCAGGGACCAGAGGATTGTATTCATGGATGACAGCATAGTGAGGGGAACCCAGCTGAAGGATAATGTTGTGAAGCTGCTGGATTCAGGAGTGAAGGAGGTGCACATGAGGATTGCATGCCCTCCGCTCATCTTCCCTTGCCGCTTCCTCAACTTCTCTACCTCCCGCAACTCCCTTGAGCTTTATGCCAGGAGGATAATCAGGGACCTTGAGGGGACAGAGAACCTTTCAGAGGAGGTTTTGCAGGAGTATGTGAATCCCGACAGCGAGAAGCATCACGAGATGGTGGATACCATGCGCAAGCACCTGCAGCTCACCACCCTCAAGTTCCAGAGGATTGATGACCTGGTGGATGCGATAGGACTCCCCAAATGCAAGCTCTGCACCCACTGCTGGGACAACAGCAGCTACGTGGAGTAACATAAGCAAATCATTAATCAACAAATAACAACTCGGGAGCCTCCCTTGGGGGAGGTTCTCTTTTTCATTAACCTTATTTTACAAATTATGAAAAAGTGTAAATCAATCCTTACATTGGTCTTGTCCCTTTTTATTACCAATCTTATGGGACAAGAGTACACAAGCCCTTTCAGCCACAGCCTCATGAGTGAGAAGGTGTATGACCTTATCGTAGGCGAGTCTTCTGGTGACAGGGCATATTATCACATTCTGGACATTGCCCCATACGAGAGGGACCGCAGCAGTGCTGACTACAAGGGCCTCTTCATGGAGTCTGTATATGTTGTTGACAAGCTCAAGGGTTATGGGTTTGCTGATGCAAGGACAGAGATTGTCGGGAAGACAAGCACATGGGACGGAGTAAGCGCGGAGCTTTGGGAGGTTGCCCCAAATACTGCCAAACTTGCCGATTACAGGGATTTGGCTGCCATCCTGGGACAGGGGAGCAAGAGTGCCCATGTTACAGCTGAGCTTGCCTGGATAGGGCGCGGCACACAGGATGAGATTGCTGCTGCTGACCTGAAAGGGAAAATTGCAGTTACCGAGGCTTCTGCCGGCAGGGTCCATGATGCTGCAGTGAAGGCCGGTGCAGTTGGCGTTATCACCTTCTATTCACCACGTCCGCTTGTGGATCCTATCCAGATTCCCAACAGCGGCATCAGGGGAGGCGCAAATGCAACTTTCTGCATCAACCTTACCCCAAGGGACGGATATGCCCTCAGGGACAGGCTGCTCAAGGGTGAGAAGATTACCGTAAAGGCAGACATTGAGACTGCTACAGAGGAGACCAACATTGAGGTGCCTACATGCCTTATCAAGGGTTCTGATGCCAATGCAGAGGAGGTTATCCTTTGCGCACACCTTTTTGAGGGGTATGTGAAGCTTGGTGCAAATGATAACATTTCAGGTTCTGCAGCCCTCATTGAGGTTGCCCGCACCTTGAACCACCTTATTGAGACAGGCCAGATTGAGAGGCCGAAACGTTCCATCAGGTTCATCTGGATTCCTGAGTTCCAGGGCTCAATTCCATGGGCACAGCAGAACAAGGAGATCCTGAGCAGGACCCTCTGCAACATCAACCTGGATATGGTTGGCTTGTGGTTGAGCAAGAGCCAGTCCTTCTACTGCCTACACAGGACCACAATGGGCAACCCTCATTACCTGAATGACGTGGCCGAGAGCTTCTACCACTACATGGGTGCCACAAACAAGGCTTTTGTTGCCACTGGTGTAGGAAGGCCTGAGGCCCTCAAGCCTGTATATAGCGTAATAGGGTCAAGGGATCCGTTCTATTATTCAATCAACGCCCACTATGGCGCTTCAGACCATGAGGTGTTCAGCGACTGGGGCGTGCAGGCTCCCGGCGTGATCATGATCACTTGGCCAGACAACTATTACCATACATCGGGAGACAGGGCTGAGATCTGTGACCCTACACAGCTCCACAGGGCAATTGTGCTTGCCGCCGCTTCTGCATATACCATTGCAGGCGCTGACGAGCAGGGTGCCGTGAAGATTGCATCTGAGGTTGCAGCCAACTCTGCAAAACGCATGTCCATAAAGATGAAGCAGGACCTTGCTGCATTGAACAACGCTTCTGCCGCTGATTTTGCTGCACTTTACAAGGATGCAAGATGGCACCAGGATGCCATGTTGAACAACGAGGTTGCAACATTGGCTACAGTCCTTGAGCTTGCCCCTGCTTCTGCTATGTTGAAGGAGTTTGTTGCAGCTCTCCAGGAGAATGTGAAGGCCGGATGGGCTTCCAACGGCAAGAGCATTGACGCTGCCATGAAGGCCCGCGCTGCAGCACTCGGCGTTGCCCCTATAAAAGGGATTCCCCTTACCGCTGCAGAGAAAGCCGCTTCAAAGGTATATCCTAAGAGTACTGCAAAAGTTCTTGAGACCGGTTACGGCGTATTGCGCACCATCCCAAGGGAACTGCAGGCAAAATACGGCTTTGACCAGCGCGGTGCCGTGAAGAACAGCGCCGAGATTGCCAAGCTTACCACCACCGGAACCAACAGCCTGCTGGATATCCAGAAGATGCTTGCCGTACAGTTCCCTGAGTCTGATGACCTTGCAACTGTAACCAAGTATGTTGAGATGTTGAAGGAGGCGGGTCTTGTAGAGTATTAATTTACCGTTGTCCTTTTGTACAACTGCTTGTGCAACAAGCAAATAAAAAACAGAACCGTGGGCCCGGCCCAATGGTTCTGTTTTTTATTTATCTGAATCCCAGAAAGTTGCACAAAAGGACAACGTAAAAACCTTATTTTACACAGGCGTCATAAACCTCGCTGGCAATGGCCTGCAGGAAGCTCTTGCCCTCTACAGGGACCAGGCCGGTGGCCATTGCAACCATGCCCCACTTGTCTGAAGGGCTCCAGAGCATGATGCCGCTGAGGCCGTAGGAGCCGGCAGAGTGTCCTATGAGGTAATTGCCCGGAACATTATATTTAGGTTCCCTTGTCTGGTACGGGAACTCGCCGAGTCCCAGACAATAGGTGTTTATGCCATCACCCTTGGTGAATGGGACTGCTGTCTGCATTGTCCTGGCGCTCTCTTCAGAAATGATGCGCACACCGTCCAGCTCACCATAGTTGATGTGCATCATCACAGATGCTGCAACGGAAAGGAATAATCTAGGAATTTTCATAGTGTTTTATGTTTCAAGTTGTTCAAGTCAGTTCATTACCCCCTCCCACGCGGCACGGCGGAGGGTAAAGCTGGAATCATCGCTGTCATTCTCCCAGTACATGATTCCGTAGAAGCCTTTCCCCAAGGCCCACTTGGACTTGTATTCTATGCTCTGTGGGTTGTCATAATAGCAGTAGCGCGCACCATTATAGGTGACGTACGGCACTTTGGCTGAATCATCCCAGTTGTCAATCTTGTAGCCGGAACCCAGCTTCTTTATGGTCTTGTAGCTCAATGCGCCGGGGCTTTTGGAGAACGACACCCTCCCGTAGAAAGGGATGCCGAGGACCAGCTTCCCAGGAGTTGCCCCCGCAGCCATATATGCACTGTATGTCCTGGCAATGTCCCAATAGGCCTGGGAGCTGCTTATGGCATTGTGCGGTGCTGCCCCTTCATCCATATCGTATGTCATGATGTTCACATAATCAACCACCTGGTCAAGGGCCTTGATGTCTATATATCTGTATCCCCCCTGGCTCAGGCTCCTGCGGTCCATTACATAGCCTGCATATGTAAGAAGGTAATCATTCCCCAAGGTCTCCCTCAGCTGCTTCATCAGAAGGACATGATTCTCCACATCGTTCATGGTATCCACAACCTGCCCGCTCCAGCTCAGCCCCGGGAACTCCCAGTCTATATCTATACCATCAATGCCGTATTCCCTGCAAAACTCCAGGCAGTCGGCTGCAAAGGCCTTCCTCTGCTCGTCACTCGCCGCCAGGACAGAGAATCCCCATCCTTTTGTGTTGTCTGAATTGGATACATTGTTGGTGAAGGAGAGGAGTATCTTCAGGTTCGGGTTCTGCTGCTTCAGGGCAACCACACTCTCAAACCTCTCAAGCTTCCCCTGGGGCTTGAAGCCCCTGTACTTTCCTCCCTGCATGTATAGTTCTGCAAATGCATAGTTTATATGGGTACAGAGCCTTACGTCGGGAAGAGTTGTCCCGTAGTATGCCACATAAGCTATCACAGCCCTCCCCGCTACAGCTGCTGAAGGGGTATAAGGGAGCTCCACCTCCCCCTTTTCATCATTGTCGGGAGGAACAATTGCTGAATCTTTTGAACAGGATGCCCATAGGAGGGCAAACAGGATAAATGCAATATACCGTTTCATAATGGTTACAAAGTTAAGATTTTTTATATTTGCCACTGGGAAAACACAAAAATGCATATATATGAAAAGACTGATTCTTCTGATGCTGGCAATGGCCTCTGTGGTTGGGGCATTTGCCTGTACAAACCTTCTGGTTTCAAAGGGGGCAAGCCGCGATGGCTCCGTTATGGTGAGCTATGCCGCTGATTCCCATACCCGTTACGGCACATTGGTATACATGCCACGCGGAAAGCATGCTCCAGGCGAGATGATTGAGGTTAGGGAGTGGGGCAAGGAGCGTTTCCTGGGCTATATTCCACAGGTGCCATACACCTACAATGTAATAGGTAACATGAATGAGCATCAGGTGCTCATTGGGGAATCTACCTGGGGCGGAAGGCCTGAGTTCCGCGACACAACTGCCATCCTGGATTACGGCTCCCTCATCTACATAACCCTGCAGAGGGCCAGGACAGCCCGCGAGGCCATAGAAATCTTCACAACCCTGGCTGATGAATACGGCTACGCCTCAAGCGGCGAGTCAATCTCCTTTGCAGATGAAAATGAAGTGTGGTTCATGGACATAATTGCCCGCAAGCCCAAATATGAGAATGGCAGGAACCTCAACAAGGGTGCCGTATGGGTTGCCATCCGTATTCCCGACGGATATATCTCTGCCCATGCCAACTGTGCCCGCATCACCACCTTCCCCAAGGATGACCCTGCCAACTGCCTCTACTCACCGGATGTGGTGGAACATGCCAGGGAGTGCGGCCTGTATGAGGGCAACGGCAGCGACTTCAGCTTTGCAGACACATTCTGCCCGCTGGATTTCTCGGCCATGAGGGGCTGTGAAGCCCGCGTATGGAGCTTCTTCCGCAAGCATGGGGCTGAGAATATGGACAAATACATTGATTTTGCCAGAGGCGAAAACCCTTCCAACAGGATGCCACTTTATGTGAAGGCAAAGGCAAAGCTTTCAGTTAAGGATGTGGCCGACATGATGCGTGACCACTATGAGGGTACCGAGTTTGACATGACCGTTGGCATAGCTGCCGGAGGACATGAGCTACCTTACCGCTGGAGGCCTTCATCATTTGGGATAGACGGCAAGAAGGGTTACAACGAGCGCGCCATTGCAACCCAGCAGACCGGATTCTGGTTTGTAGGGCAGTGCCGCGGCTGGCTCCCCGATGAGATTGGCGGCCTCTTCTGGTTTGCCGTAGATGATGCCGGCACTTCTCCGCTTTCACCGTTCTACGCATGCTCTGAGGGGATTTCAGAACATTATGCCCTGGGCAACGGCAGCATGCTGGAATACTCCCCAACCTCAATGTTCTGGCTCCAGAACCGCATTGCACAATTCGCATACCTCCGCTACAACCATATAGGGAAAGAGGTGCGCGAGAATGTGGATGCCCATGAATACGCAATGATGGAGGCGGTGGCTGCAGCAGACAAGGAGGCCCTCAAGATGCAGCACTCTGAAGATATCCGCGTATTCCTCACCGGCTTCTCCGTAAAACAGGCCGGGGACCTCTTCAAGAAATGGAAGGCCCTGGATGAATACCTCCTTGTAAAATTCATGGACGGCAACACCAAGCGCCAGAATCCCGACGGTTCATTCATGAACAACGGCCACTCAGACCGCATACCTCCGCAGCCGATGTTCCCGGGCTACTCGGATACCTACAAGAGGGCCGTTGCAAAGTAATTTTTTACGTTGTCCTTTTGTACAACTTTCTGGGATTCAGACAAATAAAAAACAGAGCCATGGGGATTTGCCCACGGTTCTGTTTTTTATCTGCTTGTTGCACAAGCTGTTGTACAAAAGGACAACGGTAAATCAGCTGCGCAGCTTCTGCACATCCTCCCCCGTAGGGCTCTGGAATACCTTCAGGTCAAAGATGTGGAGCATTGCCAGCACATGGTCAAACACCTCACCCTGCAGATGCTCGTACCTGATCCAGGCGGTATCCGCCGAGAAGAAATAGAGCTCTATAGGGAGACCCTGCGCCGTAGGCTGCATCTGGCGCACCAGCATAATCATCTCCTGGTTCACCTGAGGATGGTTGCGGAGATAATACTCCACATAATGGCGGAAAATATAGAGGTTCACCTCCTCATTGCCGGTAGCCTCAAAACCCTCCATCCACGGCTGTTTCCTGAAATTCTCCAGCTCCTCCGGTGTACAGAAACGTATGGTATTCATATCAATATTGATAGAGCGCTTCACCCTCCTGCCGCCGATATCAAACATCCCGCGCCAGTTCTGGAAAGAATCATTCACCAGGGCATACGGAGGCACTGTGGTAATTGTCTTGTCCCAGTTGCGCACCTTCACGGTGGTAAGGGTAACCTCCATCACATCACCGTCCGCACCATACTTGGGCATGGTAATCCAGTCTCCCGGACGGAGCATATCATTCACCATCAGCTGTATCCCTGCCACCAGTCCCTTGATGGTATCCTGGAAAACCAACATAAGGATAGCAGTACCGGCACCCAGACCGGTAAGCACCGCAACAGGATTCTTGTCAATTATGGTACTGATGACAATTATTGCACCAATGCACACCACCACCAGCTTGAGCATCTGATAGAACCCCTTAAGGGAATGGTCCTTCAGCTTCTCATGCCTGCTGGAAATATCATAAACTGAAGAGATGAATGCACACATCAGCTTCACCCCCACAATGGTTATATAGATCCAGCACACCTTGAGGATAAATGACACCAGCCCAGGCTCCCCCTGAAGGGCCAACGGAATCATGGCATACACCACCATTGGAGGAACAAGCCTGCACACATTCTTGAGAACTTCATCACTCAGAAGATAATCATCCCAATCAGACTCCGTCTTCTTTGTAACCTTCCTCACCACCGGAATAATGATTCTCTTGCAAACCTTATCCACCACAACCGCCACCAGCAGGACAACCAGAATTGCCACAGTATGCACCACCAACATAATATAATCCTCAGCCACACCCATCTGCTGCAGCCATACCTCAAGTCCACTGTTTATTGCCGTTTCCATAAACCTCTCCTTAAAATATCAATTACCCCACAAATATACAAAACTCCCTGCAACCGCTAAGTTACAGGGAGTATTTTTATTCCCGACAATTCATCGGGAAGAGTGTCAATTATTTGCTCAATGCAGTTGCAACATCCACAGCAACGGCAACGGTAGCACCTACCATCGGGTTGTTACCAATGCCGAGGAAGCCCATCATCTCAACGTGTGCAGGAACTGATAATGAACCTGCGAACTGAGCGTCCCAAACCATATTCAAGCGAAGGCCTCTGAGCAGCATACGGCCCATTGTGTCGGTCATACCGTGGGATTATGGTCTACAGATATCTCTAGAGCTGTTTTTTCAGGAAGTGGTCGCAAATAAGGCGCAAAAACGGAAATCAGATAAGAATTCCCGTCTTTTTTATATCACAATAAAGTGGATTATTCATATCATCTGTAAGCAGCACTGGCTCTATAAGATTGCTCACCTTTCTTCTAAGTTTCCAAAGCAACGGGGTGTCCTCAAAATAATTATCGCTCAAATAATCCACAACAACGGCAATATCAATATCGCTATCCTCTGTATAAGTTCCTTTGCTATATGAACCATACAGATACAAGGCCTTTAACGGCAACTTTTCCGCCACCGCCTCTTTATATTTCCTTGCCAGGATTATAGCTTGTTCTTTATCCATTGTTGCAGATTTTTTGTATCCTGTAATAACGTTGTACAATATTCCTTTGTCAGGCTATTCATTAACCTTTCCTTATAAGATGGATACCTTGCCTCTATATTTAATGGTTCCAATCTGTCAATAAAATCCAATTGTTCTTCTGTAAACTTTTCGGACAAGCCTGTTTTCTCAGCCAAACGGGACAAAGAATGTATCTTAAGTGGAATCTCGGTTAAATTCTTGGTCCAATACGCTTTCAATATTTTTTCAATTGTCTGATGACACATAAAACCGACATATAAGTAACGCCCTGTTGCCAACATCGCATCGGCAGTCTCAATATCATAATCAGACATCTCTACCCAATAAATAACCTTGTCATCCATACAGCACACACTTTACATACTGCTACAAATATAACAATTTTTCTTTTAAAGAGTTAACACCATAAAAAATAGCCGTTATTGCACCCTCTCTACCTATCTTTATTCTCAACAAGATTTTTGGCACTCCCTCATTTTGAAAATCCCCAAAACCTCCGTAACTTCACAAATGCAAGGCCCCAACATTCATCCCTCCAAAAAAGGTTTTGCAAATCTCATATAGACAAAATCCCCCTTTTTCAACATATTTTCACTCTTCCCGACAACACACCAACCCAATACCCACAACCTCAAAAATCCCCTCAAACACATCATTCAACAACCATTTTCACATCACTTAAAGGTACAAAAAAAGAGCCTCCCCAAAGGAAGACTCTTTCATATAAATCATTGATATATAATCAATTATTTGCTCAATGCAGTAGCAACATCCACAGCAACAGCAACAGTAGCACCTACCATTGGGTTGTTTAAAATTTTGTAAATGAAATTATCATAGTATTGTGAAAGTTCAGACATAGAGGTTCCATGATATAATATCGCTGCTTTTCATCATGTTATTTATTTAATATTGTTTTTTCAACTGATAATCCTTTAAAAGGATGATACTATACAAATTTAATAAAAGTATCACACCTTATTCTCCAAGAGCAATATCTCCATACATAAATATTTCCCAGCGAATGAGTTTGAGAATATTTTGCTACCTTTGGAATGGCAGGTATAACATCAAACGATAAAGGTATGAACAGAGATTTTACAGCAGATTTTAATCTGGAAGAGGATGAATTTGACAACTGCGAAGACATGGACGAAGATGAGCGTAAAGATGGCATAAATCACCTGTTCGAGTTCATTACAGGATATGCACTAAGACGTCTCAATGAAGACGAATCTCTGGAAGAAAACAGGGCGCTGATATTTATGGCCATTGACTGTGCAGCAAAGAACATTGATGAAGAGGAGGCTGCAAATCACATACTCGCAACCCTTATGGGGATGGGATATTTCATCACAGAAGATGAACTGGAAGAAACATTGTCCAAAGTTAAAGAAGAGTGCGTAAAAGAGATTATGGCATATAAGATTGCCGTTAAGGCACTTTACGAACTGCATGCCCATCCTGCCGATGTAATGATGGAAGTATACAAACTATTGGAAGACTGAGACAATGGCAAAAAGGAACTATTGGCTACATAGAATAGGATATATACCCAGGCTATCATTCCCATTACTGGAACAGGGATGGTTAAGTATCGGATGGTCGGATTTTGTTTCAGATGATTTTATAGGCAATGTTAGAGACAAAGATGGCTGGCAATATCTGGAAACCCGCATGCTGCAATGTTGGGGAGGCCTGAGCAGAGCCAGATATCAATTATGGAGGTTCATAGTTGGGATGAAATCTGGGGATTGGGTAATTGTGCCGTCATCTGGGGAATTTTCCATATTTGAAATAGTAGACGACTCTCCTATATCAATAACAGAATTCAACGGCACTGTTACAGACTATTCGGGGAAGGCTTATTCCAGGAATGACAATGGTCTGCTGGCTGAAGATGACGGCTCTGCAATTGACCTTGGCTTTTTAAGGCATGTCAAACCTGTTGCTGAACATATATCGAGATATAAATATGCCAATTCTGTCCTTACTTCCCGAATGAAAATAAGACAGGCCATTTCGGATATAAGCGACCTTGAACCGTCAATCATAGATGCATACGAACGTGCAAAAGAGACAAGGCCCATAGATTTCAGGAGCGAACTGGATACAATTATCCCACACATATGCAAAAGCATTCAAGACACACTCACTGAAACAAAGTTTGAAAAACTGGTAAAATGGTATTTTGAACGGATTGGAGCATCAAGCGTAGAAATTCCAAGCAGAAACCCTTCTGACAAAGAAAGTTTTGAAGATATTGATGTAACGGCCGTTTTTGACCATCTCAAGACCATATTCTATATTCAGGTAAAACACCATAGCGGCATTACAGCGGAGTGGGCTGCCGAACAGATTGCCAAAGCAAAGGAGATACATGAAAAATCAGGCAATGGAGACGGATACACCCGTGTATATTGGGCATTAACCTCAGCCACAGATTTCAATGATGATTGCAAAAAAACAGCACTAGACAAAGGTATCCAATTGGTAACCGGACCAGAATTTGCCTCCATGCTGGCAGATGCCGGATTCCTGAATGTAAATTCAGCTTTTTAGCCAATATCGCTGGCAACTTTTTCGTATATTTGTAAAAGTCTTATTTTAAAACACTATCACCATGCCAAACTTTTATTGTGAATATTGCGGACAAAAATTCTCCAGTGTAACCCAACTTACAAACTGCACTTGTGTAAGGCACCCGTCAGGCCCCCACAAAGGAAAACACAAATTGTATGAAGGTTCAGAGAAATCACGTTACACATGCAAGTACTGCGGACAATCATTCACGTCAATTAATCAGCTGACAAACTGCACTTGTGTAAAGCACCCTGCTGGTCCCCATAAAGGACATCATGCACCTGCTCTATAATTACAATGAAGAAAATCAGACTATCCAAACATGATATTGGAAAGATTTTGGATTTGAATTGCAGGATTCAAAGCAAATTGTCCAATGCATATGTGAGAATAAAATTTGCTCAGGAACAGTATCATTTGAATGATACGGATTATTCCATTCTGGAAGATTTCAATACAGTTGAAGAATGTATGTACAGATTCCAGGATTATTCAGGGGCCGGTGTATGGTTTGAATTGGAAAGAGACCTGCTCATTCTCTGTTATGACAACAAATTGACAATAACGTTCAGGTTGTTGGAACAGGACGTGCACACTTACGGCTCTTTCCCTAATGAAATGTATGACTCCCTGAAAGAGTTCAGCCATATAGCAGAATTTAAGGACTCAGCATATGAACTGACAGATGATGAAGGGTATCTGATCAACGTACTGCATACATATACATGCAGCCTGGAGAATAAGACACCCCTGGCTACAGACATTATATGGGAATTGTTCCAACAGGTCATTTTTCAGCCTGGAAATGTAAAGACATTATATTGTCATACAGAAGTAGAAACAATTGTAGACTTTGCTGGAATGAAAAGAGTTGTACCTGTAAATAACGAGAATTTCAAGAACGCTTTATCTGATTAAAAACATGCAGAAGTGAACATTCTCACTACTGCATTGTTATTTAGATGAAATAGTTTTTTAAGTTAGGTTAAGTCGGGCAAACCCTACAGTCTCGGGATGAGGTTGCGGGGTTTGTTTGTTAAGTTCGTTCGTTTGTTAAGTTCCTGCAATTCGTTGTCCACACCAATATGCCCTACAGACCTCCAGGTAAGTGGTTGCCGTGGACAACACAACATGGCCGGGGGCATTGTCCACACATACCCCCTCATAAGGGCCTTCCTAAGGGGGTTGCCGTGGACAATGAATTGCATAAACCGCTATAGGCACGATTGCAACAAGATCAACCACAAAAAAAAGGTGGCCAAATGACCACCTCTTTCTATCTTTTTCCCGACAGAAACCATCGGGAAGAGTGTCAATTATTTGCTCAATGCAGTTGCAACATCCACAGCAACGGCAACGGTAGCACCTACCATAGGGTTGTTACCAATGCCGAGGAAGCCCATCATCTCAACGTGTGCAGGAACTGATGATGAACCTGCGAACTGGGCGTCTGAGTGCATACGGCCCATTGTGTCGGTCATACCGTATGATGCAGGACCTGCAGCCATGTTGTCTGGGTGAAGGGTACGGCCTGTACCGCCACCTGATGCAACTGAGAAATATTTCTTGCCCATCTCCATGCACTCTTTCTTGTAAGTGCCTGCAACCGGGTGCTGGAAGCGGGTTGGGTTGGTTGAGTTACCTGTGATTGATACGTCAACGCCCTCAAGGTGCATGATTGCAACACCCTCGCGTACGTCGTCAGCGCCGTAGCAGTTAACTTTTGCACGTGGGCCGTCTGAGTAAGCTATCTTGTTTACAACCTTAACCTCGCCTGTAGCGTAATCAAACTCAGTCTGGCAGTATGTGAAGCCGTTGATTCTTGAAATGATCATAGCGGCGTCCTTGCCAAGACCGTTAAGGATACAGCGGAGCGGCTCTTTCCTTACCTTGTCTGCTTTAGCTGCAATCTTGATTGCACCCTCAGCGGCAGCGAAAGACTCGTGGCCTGCAAGGAAAGCGAAACATTTTGTCTCCTCCCTCAAAAGACGTGCAGCAAGGTTACCGTGGCCGATACCTACTTTACGGTCATCAGCTACTGAACCTGGTACGCAGAATGACTGCAAACCGAGACCAATTGCCTCAGCAGCATCAGCTGCGTTTGAGCAACCTTTCTTAAGTGCGATTGCGGCACCTACAACGTAAGCCCATTTTGCGTTCTCAAAACAGATTGGCTGAGTCTCCTCGCAAGTCTTGTATGGATCCAGGCCATACTGCTCGCAAATCTCGTTAGCCTCCTCTATGCTCTTGATACCGTTAGCGTTCAATGCAGCAAGAATCTGCGGCATTCTACGGTCCTGACTCTCAAATTTTACTTCTCTAATAGCCATTTTCTTTCCTCCTTATTCGTTACGTGGGTCAATGTGTTTAACAGCACCTTGCTCAGCAGAGAAACGGCCGTAAGTACCGGTTACTTTCTTCAAAGCCTCGTTAGCGTCAGTACCTTTCTTAATCTCCTCCATGAATTTGCCCATGTGGACAAACTCGTATCCGATTACCTGGTCATCTTTATCAAGAGCCATTCTTGTACAATAACCCTCAGCCATCTCAAGATATCTTACACCTTTGGCGTTGGTTGAGAACATTGTACCTACCTGGCTTCTCAAGCCTTTACCCAAATCCTCAAGACCTGCGCCAATCTGAAGGCCGCCCTCTGAGAATGCAGACTGTGTACGTCCGTAAACAATCTGAAGGAAAAGCTCTCTCATTGCAGTGTTGATTGCGTCACAAACCAAGTCTGTGTTCAAAGCCTCAAGAAGAGTCTTGCCTGCAAGAATCTCAGCAGCCATAGCAGCTGAGTGGGTCATACCTGAACAGCCGATTGTCTCAATCAAAGCCTCCTGAATGATACCCTCCTTTACGTTAAGGGTAAGCTTGCATGCACCCTGCTGTGGAGCACACCAGCCAATACCGTGAGTAAGACCTGAAATGTCTTTGATCTCCTTGCTTCTCACCCATTTTCCCTCTTCAGGAATAGGTGCTGGTCCGTGGTTAGGACCCTTTTTAACAACACACATGTGCTGTACTTCGTGAGTATAAGTCATACCTTTAATAATATGTTTGTAGTTAACAATTCCTTTGTGAATTTGCAAATATAGTGTATTTTTACCAACCAAAAGACCTTGAAACCAAAAATAAATTCAAATACACCAATATGAAGAGATTAACCCTTACACTTACGCTCCTATTTGCGGTTGCTCTGGCATACGCGCAGAAACCTGCACTTGACCACTCGGTCTATGATTCATGGAAAAGCCTGAGGGCCATCTCCATCCCGCAGAACGGTGATGTGCTCATGTACACCATCATGCCCGGCGAGGGAGATGCATTGCTTATGATTGAGAACCTCAAGACCGGCCGCAAGATTGAAGTGCCAAGAGGCCAGCGCGCAAAGCTGAGCCAGGACGGCAGCAAGGTAGTGGCAGTCATCAAACCCCTTTTCAGCCAGACAAGGGATGCCAAGATAAAGAAGGCCAAGAAGGATGACATGCCTAAGGATACCCTTGCAATCATTGACGTTGCTACCGGAAAGATTGAGAAGTTTGCAAACTACAAGTCACATAATCTTCCCGACAAATTATCATCCCACATAGCCTTTGAACTTACCCCTGCAAAGGAGAAGCCTGCCGCAAAGGGGGAAAAGCCTGCTGCAGAGGAGAAGCCCGAGGGAAAACCTGAGGGAAAGGACGCAAAAAAGCCTGCCAAGAAGGAGGATGTGAAGGAGCTCTATGTGATGAATATCACAACCGGAGCTGTTGATACCCTCAAGAATGTTGCTTCATACAAGTTCAACAAGGAGGGAGACCTCCTCGCATATACAGTTGAGCCTGGCAAGAAGGATTCTACAGGAAAGGCTGCAATGTACCTCTACACAACCGCCACAGGTGAGAGCAGGGAGGTGATCAGCGGCCCTAAGGGTTCAAAGATTAAGCTTCCTGAGTTCAGCAAGGTGGGCACTATGGCTTTCTATGCCAATACAGATACCACCAAGGCTGCCAAAAAGGATGTGGAGATTTACCTCTACAATATTCCGCAGGGAGACTTGAAGGTTGCTGCAAACAATAAAATGAAAGGTTTGCAGGAGGGATGGATTGTGAGCGAGAACGGTTCCCTCAGCTTCAGCGAGGATGGCGGAAGGCTCTTCTTCGGCACAGCACCAAAACCTCTTGAGAAGGATACCACACTGGTTGATTTTGAGCAGCCGCAGCTGGACATCTGGTCATGGCATGACGATTACCTGCAGCCTGTACAGCTCATGAGAAGGAACAGGGACCTCAAGCAGGCCTATACCGCATACATAAACACCTCTTTGACTGAAGGCTTCGTACAGCTGGGAGACCTTGATGTACCTTCAGTGAACGTGCCTGACAAGAAGATGGCAGACTGGGTGCTTGTTGGCAATGACAAGGCCTACAGAGTACAGAGCCAGTGGGACTACAGCCGCTATACAGACCTTTACCTTGTAGATGTGAAGACCGGGGAGAGGAAGCTGGTAAAGGAGAAGGCATGCTTCGGTGCCATGAGCGTATCCCCTGACGGCAAGTGGGTGATTGTTTATGACAAGCTTGCAAAGGCATGGTTCCAATATACAGTTGCTACAGGTGAGATGAAGGACCTTACAAGTGCGTTGGGCGTTGCGTTCCACGATGAGGACCACGATACCCCAAGCCTTGCAGGTGCATACGGACAGGCTGTATGGTTCAAGGACAACAGCGCATTCCTGATCAATGACAGGTTTGACTACTGGAAGTTCGACCCTAAGGGTGCAGCTGCCCCTGTAATGCTTACAGAGAGCTACGGCCGCAACAACAATACACGCCTCTCACTTACAACAATAATTGAGGACCCTGATGCCGAGGCTGTACCTATGTTCCGCGGTGCAGGACAGATTACAGGCAAGGATCCGCTGTACTTCACAACCTTCAACTTCAAGACAAAGGAGACCGGCCTTGCAGTGAAGGACATTACCAGGAAGAAGAGCCCTGTAACAAAACTTGTTGAGGGGCCTTACACATACGCCAACTTTGCCTACTCAAAACCTTCAAAGGGGAAAAAGGCAATGTATGTATTTGCAAGGGGCAATTTTGAGGACGGCAACAACCTCTTCACAACTGCCGACAACTTCAAGACACAGAAACAGGTTACAGACATCAACCCTCAGCAGAAGAATTACAACTGGGGTACAGTTGAGCTGGTGAACTGGCAGACAGAGGATGACATCTTCTGCGAAGGACTCCTCTTCAAGCCTGAGGATTTTGACGCATCAAAGAAGTATCCTGTGATGATCTATTTCTATGAGAAATACTCAGAATCACTCTACACTTCACGCAACCCTGCCCCAAGCCGCTCTACTGTAAATATCCCTTATTTCGTGAGCAACGGCTATGTGGTGTTCATACCGGACATCTACTACAAGGACGGCCACCCCGGCCAGAGTGCAATGCGTTCAATAATGCCTGGCGTTGAGATGCTTGAGAAGACTTACCCTTGGATAGACGGTGAGAATATGGCAATCCAGGGCCAGAGCTGGGGAGGATATCAGGTTGCATACATGATTACCCAGACAAACAAGTTCAAGGCAGCCGGTGCCGGCGCCCCAGTTTCAAACATGACCAGTGCCTACGGCGGTATCCGCTGGGGCAGCGGAATCACCCGCCAGGTGCAGTACGAGCAGGGACAGAGCCGTATCGGAAAAGACCTCTGGAGCGGTTATGACCTCTACTATGAGAACTCTCCTCTGTTCTTTGTCCCTAATGTAACCACCCCTGTGCTCATCATGCACAACGACAAGGACGGCGCTGTTCCATGGTACCAGGGCATTGAGTTCTTCACTGCACTGCGCCGCTGCGGCAAGATTGCCTGGCTGCTCCAGTACAATGACGAGGAGCACAACCTTGTGGAGAGGAAGAACACCAAGGACTTGAGCATAAGGCTTTCACAGTTCTTTGACCATTATCTGAAAGGTGCCCCTATGCCAAAATGGATGAAGCACGGGCGCCCTGCAACAGAGAAGGGATTTGACCTTGGATATGAACTAGTTGACTGATAAACCCGAACCCGGTTGCCGGCCTGCATTGCGGATGCCGGTTTCCGGGTTCCACTTATAAAGCTATATGAAAAAACATTTTATACCTGTAATGATTATGGCAGCTGCCCTTTGCGGCTGCGGCGGTTCAGATGCCTCCGAGCCAATAATTACCAAAACGGACATAAAGGTGGAGAACGGACAGTTCACCCCTGAGATAATGCACCAGCTGGGCAAGGTAGGTGACCCACAGCTTTCTCCCGACGGAGCAAGAATCCTTTATGGAGTGACCTACACCAGCATTGAGCAGAACAAGGGTAACAGGGAACTCTACATAATGAACCCGGACGGTTCCGAGAATGTGAAGCTCACCAACACCCCTAAGAGCGAGTCCAATGCCCGCTGGATAAATGATTCACAGATTGTATATATGAGGGGCGGCAAGCTCTACACCGCCACCCTCAACGGTACAACCCTCTCGGCTGAGGCTGAGGTTGCCGGCGGTGAGGGGATGGAGGGATTTGAGCTCTCCCCTGCATGTGACAAGATTATGTTTGTAAAGAGCGTGAAGGCTGCCATCAAGCCTACAGACCTTTACCCTGACCTTGGGAAATCGTCGGGAAGGACATATACAGACCTGATGTACCGCCACTGGGACCATTTTGTTGAGGAGGTTCCCCATACCTACATTGCTGATTTTACAGGGGCACAGGTGGGCCAGGCAACTGACATCCTTGCAGGTGACACAGCAAATCCTGAGACTCCTGAGAAGATGTTCGAGCTCCCTACCCTCCCGTTCGGAGGACTTGAGCAGCTCAGCTGGAGCCCTGACGGAAAATACATTGCATACTCATGCAGGAAACTTGCAGGAAGGGATTATGCATTCTCTACCAACACAGACATCTACCTTTACAATGTGGAGACAGGCGCTACCCAGAACCTTACTGCAGGAATGATGGGCTATGACACTGCACCTCTCTTCTCTCCGGACGGAAAGCAGCTCGCATTCCTGAGCATGGAGAGGGGTGGCTATGAGGCCGACAAGAACAGGCTGTTTGTTGTGGATATGGACAAGGTGCTTGCAAACCTTTCAAGCAAGGATTTCCGCCCTTTCATGAAGGAGCTTACCACAGACTACAAATATAATGTTGACGGCATCGCATGGGCACCAAAGAGTGACAAGATCTATTTCAACTCTTGTGTAAATGCCCTTACCGCACTGTTTGTTGTAGATGTAAACAAGGTTGTGGGACTCCCTATAGAGGACAATGAGGAGACAGGCTCGCTTCCTGTATCATACGGCAACGGCATCAGGAGGATTACCTCTCCGGAGGCGCTGTTTGATTTCGGCAGCCCTGCACTTGTTGCAAACGGGATTGGTGAGGTTGAGCAGATAATCACCACCAACACCTGCATGATGCGCCCTGCAGAGATTGTTGCTGTAAATCCTATGACCGGCGAGTACAAGGAGCTTACTGCCGAGAACAAGGCTACCCTGGAGAAACTTGACACACCTCTCATGGAGCAGAGATGGATGACAACCGTAGACGGCAAGAAGATGCATACATGGATCCTCTATCCTCCTCACTTTGACAAGACCAAGAAATACCCTGCAATCCTCATGTGCCTCGGCGGCCCTCAGGGCACCATCAGCCAGGGATTCTCAACAAGATGGAACTACAGGCTCATGGCTTCACAGGGCTACATTGTCATCCTCCCTAACAGAAGGGGTACAACCGCATTCGGCCAGCCTTGGTGCGAGCAGATTTCAGGAGACTATATAGGCCTGAACATGCAGGATTACCTGAAGGCTGTTGACAACATGAAGAAGGAGCCATACGTGGGCAAGGTTGCAGCAACCGGTGCAAGCTACGGCGGCTACTCCGTATATTACCTTGCAGGCATACATGAGAACAGGTTCTCGGCCCTCATTGCACACGCAGGAATCTTCAACCAGGAGCACATGTACATGATGACTGAGGAGATGTGGTTCCCTACATGGGACAACGGCGGTGCACCTTGGGACAACAACCCTGTTGCCAGACGCCACTACAGCAACTCACCTCATACCCTCATAAAGAACTGGAACACCCCTATCCTCATAACCCACGGTGAGATGGATTACCGCGTACCTGTTGACCAGGGAATGGCGGCATTCAATGCAGCGCGCATGATGGGTGTCGAGAGCAGGCTGCTCCTCTTCCCTGAAGAGAACCATTGGATCCTGAAACCACAGAACTCGGTACACTGGAACCGCGAGTTCTTCGGATGGCTTGACAAATACTGCAAATAGCAGGTGCTGCTGCCTGAACTGAAAAGAGGGTGCCCGTTCATTACAGGCGCCCTCTTTTACTAAACTTAACAACTAATTGAATGAATTTGGGATCCCATTAATATGGGACATACTCGTAAGGTATGTATTTCTGTATCTGCGATTTCAGATAGCTTCTGCTTTTTGTGGCATAAACAATCACCCTGAGGCTTGTAGCACCGTCCCTGGGCAAAGACTCTATCATGTCCATACTGTGCTTGGGATTGTCCACTGCAACACATTTCTTTACAGCCTCAATCTGGTTCATGTCAAAATAATACTCCTTCCTCACCAGCTTCTCCCTTGTAGGTTTGTACACGTAATGTTTTTTTGGCCAGATGACCCCCTTGAGCCCCATTGCGGCAACTATGATTGACACAAATGTCATTGCAAAGCCCACTCCTCCACTTGCAGGGACTTTTACTGAAAAATAAGCCAGCACCACGGCGGCAACAAGGATAAAGGTATAAATGAATGGCTTCTCCTTTTCTTCAGCTACCAGCTCATCTGTCTTGATTATCTCTTCTATTCTCATGATTATTCAGTTTCAAGTTAAATTATGAACGGTTAAAGCTCCCCTGAGAGTGTCTCAAAAGGAGGATAACTATAAAACACACAAAGGCAGCACCGCCATAAGGCAGTACAGCACCAACAACTTAATTTTAAAACTGAATCCTATACTCTAAGGACATAGAGCTTGGCATGAACCTGATAAGGCCTCCCGATTGTGATTCCATCCCACAAGCCTATGCTCCTTCCGTTGAATGAAGGGGAAGGAATGTTGTTTCCAATCGAGACGGTTGGAAAGCCGGACCTTGGGGAATGGTTCGTGCCTGTTACAGACTGGGTAAATGTTCCGTTCTCGGCATACGCTACAGCATGCTCCATACATTCTTCCACGCTGCATCCGCTGCCGCCAACGGCTGTATAGTCATAGAGCATCCCTTGCGCGCCACAGGCTTCATCACCTTGTGGGTGCATTCCGGCAGCCGCTGCAAGGGCAGCAACCATAAAGGCCAGGCACGCAAAGAATCTCTTCATAATTGTTTTTATAGTTTAAGTATTATTCAAGGCTCCACTCAACTCCATCCTTGGTATCCTTGATGAGGACACCTATAGCTTTGAGGTCATCCCTGATTTTGTCCGATTTGGCCCAATCCTTATTGGCCTTGGCAGCCTTCCTCTCCTCCAGCACCATGTTTACAAGTGCATCCATCACTTTCACCACACCTGCATCACCGGCTGCCGCCTCCTGCTCAGGAGCTATTCCCAGCACGTCAGTTGCAATTGTGGTGAGAAGGAATTCAAGGGTCTGCTTCTCTTCCTCCCCAATTGCAAGCTTGCCGTCCTTCACCTGGTTCACAATCCTTACTGCATCAAACAGATGGGACATTGCAATAGGGGTATTGAGGTCATCACACAACGCCGCGTAAACGTTCTCCCTGATGGCAGCAACCTCCTTTGCGAGTTCCGCAGATGAGGCTGTAACCTTCAGCTCCTTCACATCCCTGGCACCCTGAAGCATCCTCTTCAAGCCCCTCTCTGCCGCCTGCAGCGCCTCATTGCTGAAATCAAGAGTGCTCCTGTAATGGGCCTGCAGGATGAAGAACCTGATGGTCATTGGAGAGTATGCCTGCTCCAATACAACATTCTTGCCGGTAAAAAGTTCATCCAAAGTGATGAAATTTCCCAGGGACTTGCCCATTTTCTGCCCTTTTATGGTAATCATGTTGTTGTGCATCCAGTATCTCACGCCACCCTTGCCCCTTGAAGCGGTGTTCTGTGCAAGCTCGCACTCGTGATGAGGGAACATGAGGTCCATTCCGCCGCCGTGGATGTCAAACTCCTCGCCAAGATATTTTGCACTCATGGCAGAGCACTCAAGATGCCATCCAGGGAAGCCGTCACTCCAAGGTGAAGGCCATCTCATGATGTGCTCAGGGGAAGCCTTCTTCCAAAGGGCAAAATCCGCTGGAGAATGCTTGTCATCCTGCCCGTCCAGAGTCCTTGTATTTGAAATCATCTCATCAAGGTTCCTTCCCGACAGCACACCGTAGTTATGCTTCCTGTTGTATTCCTGCACATCAAAATATACCGAACCGTTGCTCTCGTATGCATATCCGTTCCTGAGGATCTCCTGTACAAGGGCAATCTGCTCTATGATATGCCCCGAAGCCCTCGGTTCAATGCTCGGCGGACAGTTGCCCAGCTTCTTCATTGCATCGTGGTAACGGAGTGTATAGAACTGCACCACCTCCATAGGCTCAAGCTGCTCCAGCCTTGCCTTCTTTGCAATCTTGTCCTCACCGGCATCCGAATCGCTCTCAAGATGTCCCACATCCGTAATGTTCCTCACATACCTTACCTTGTAGCCCAGATGCCTGAACAGGCGTACCAGCACATCGTATGTGACACCCGGCCTGGCATGTCCAAGATGGGCATCACCATATACAGTAGGGCCGCATACATACAATCCCACCATCCCGGGAGTCACAGGCTTGAAAAGCTCCTTCTTCCTGGTAAGGGTGTTGTAAATAAGAATATCTCTCATGTTTTCCATTTATGCTTTGCTTTATCTTGCAAAGATAGTGAGAAATAAGTTAAAAACTACTCTACAAGGGGTATAATAATTTTCTGCGCCACTATCTCCGTAAGACTTTTCTCCTCACCGGCCGCAGAGGTGTACTTCACATACCTTATCTTCCCCTCAAGTTCCATGAAGGTCCCTTTCCTTATCTTCTCAAAGTCCGGCATCCCCTTCCTGCTCCAGGCCACCACATTGTGCCATGTGGTCTCCTCCCTGTAGGTTTCATCCCTGTTCCTTACCATTTCGTTGGTGGCCAATGTAAACCTTGCAGCCGTTGCACCGTTGTCTGTCCTGAGGATCCTGGCATCCTGCCCCACCCTCCGCTTGAGTTCTACCCTGTTGAGTGATTTTTCCATAATTTTTCTTTTTTGAGTTGTTGAAACAGATATTTCTTCAACCGCAAAAAAAGTGGTTCCACTCGGGCCGTGCCATATTCTATACGTATATAAACGTTTAATTTTGCTGAATGTGCATTTGCCTTTTGCAGAAAAAGAAATATTTCCTGCCATGAACAATCCCTGAGGGCGTTTTGTAGATATTTAAGGGTAACTTTACATCCGGATTGCAGGGGGGATGGGATAATTTGTCGGGAAGAAATATATGATGATTATGGAAGATGTGAAGCTGTGCCCTGTGTGCGGGGAGAGGGTCATAGGGAGGAGTGACAAGAGATATTGCAGTGACGGCTGCAGGATACTTGCGGCAAACCGGAGGGGGAATGAGGCGAGGAAACGGCTAAGGGAGAGTGATGCCGTGTGTTCCATAAACCGGGACCTGAAGGTTCTGGAGGGGGAACGGGGCTGGAGATACATCAAATTCATTGCCCTTATAACCCGGTTTTGTAAAATATTGTATAAATTTGAGCGATAAAAACAGACACTTATGAGAAAAGTCATCTTCTTTCCAGCAGTTGTGCTGATTGCGCTGGGACTGGGTTCCTGCGTGGAAAATTCCGCAAAATACAAGGCCCTGCAGGCAAGGCTTGATTCCCTGCAGGTAAACTATAGTGTACAGGGGGCCGAACTTGATGAGGTTTTTGCCACAATCAATGAGATTGAACAGGGGCTCACATCCATAAGGGAGAGCGAAAGCATCCTTACAGTCCAGACAGCAGACGGGATGGAGATAAAGGCAGGGTCCAAGGAGCAGCTCAAGAAGGATATTGAGGCCATACAGGATGCCATAAAGAATTATCAGGATGAGATAAAGAAGCTCCAGAATGACAACAGGCTGCAGTCTTCACAGTTCAAGAAGAGGCTTGCCGCAATGCAGAAGGAGCTGAAGGAGAAATCGGGCATAATTGCGGACCTCTCAAGGCAGCTTGAGGAGAAGGATGCCCAGATTGTACTGCAGACCAGGCAGATTGCTTCCCTTGATGAGGTTGTCTCAAACCTGAAGGAAGAGGTTTCCAGCCTTGAGAGCGAAGGCTCGCTGCTGAAGGCAAAGGTGGCAGACCAGGAGGAGGAGATATACTCGGTATACTATATTGTAGGCTCAAAGGCTGAGCTCATTGAGGCGGGTGTAATGACCAAGGGTGGCCTGTTCAAGTCTTCAAAGGTTTCATACCAGTCTGAGAAGGATGCTTTTGTAAAGATTGACCTGAGGGAGATTTCCCAGATCAACACCAACGCCGGCAAGGCCAAGGTGATGTCGGTACACCCTAAGGGGACCTACGCCTTTGTAGAGAATGACGGCGAGATGGTGCTGAACATCTCCAATCCGGAGGAGTTCTGGGAGCAGACCAAATATCTTGTAATCCAAGTAATGTAATAATATTAAGATAACCTGATGAAAAAAACTTTAACATTGGTGGCAGCTTGTGCTGCCATTTCTTTAATGTCTTGTAAAACAGAGATGACAAATCCACTATTGACAGAATCAACCCTCAGGTATGAGGCGCCGGTATTTGACAGGATAACCGAAGAGCACTATCTTCCTGCCTTTGAGGCTGCCATTGCCGAGGGAAAGAAGGAGATTGAGGCCATTGTGAACAATCCTGATGCCCCAACATTTGAGAACACAATCCTTGAGCTTGAGTATGCGGGTGCAACCTTGAACAGGGTGGCCGGCATATTCTACAACCTCAACGAGGCAAACACCAGCGACAGGATGCAGGAGATTGCCGAGCAGATTTCACCTATGATGACAGAGTATTCCCTCTCCATAATGCTCAACGGTGAGCTTTTCAACCGCATAAAGGCTGTATATGAGCAGAGGGAGTCCCTCAACCTGGACCAGGAGCAGGCCAAGCTTCTTGAGAAGACATACAAGAGCTTCGCCGACAACGGTGCAAACCTCTCCCCTGAGGACAAGGAGAAATACAGCAAGATTCAGGAGGAGCTTTCCCTTGCTACCCTGAAGTTCGGCAAGAATACACTTTCAGCCACCAACGCATACACAATGCACATTACTGATGAGGCACAGCTTGCAGGGCTTCCTGATTTTGTAAAGGATGCAGCCGCCCTTGAGGCAAAGAACAGGAACCTTGAGGGGTGGGTATTCACCCTGCAACAGCCAAGCTACAGCCCGTTCCTGAAGTACAGCGAGAACAGGGAACTGAGGGAGAAGCTGTGGAAAGCATACAACTCAAAATGTATTGGTGGCGAGTTCAGCAACCTTGAGGTGATAAGGCAGATTGTTGCCCTAAGGATTGAGGCTGCAAACCTCCTAGGCTACGATACATACGCAGATATGGCCCTCAAGGACCGCATGGCAAAGGATGCCCCTACCGTAAATGCTTTCCTGAAGAACCTGCTTGAGAAATCAATGCCATTTGCAAGGAAGGATGTGAAGGCTATTGCTGATTATGCCAAAGCCAACGGCTTCAAGGGTGAGCTGATGCCTTGGGACTTCTCTTTCTATTCAGAGAAGCTTATGAAGGAGAAATACTCCCTGAATGATGAGATCCTGAAACCTTACTTCAAGCTGGAGAATGTGAAGGAGGCGGTATTTGCCCTTGCTGATTCACTCTACGGCCTTAAGTTTGCCGAGGCAAAGGATATCCCAGGCTACCATCCTGATGTTACCGTATATGATGTTACAGATGCCTCAGGCAGACACATGGCGCTGTTCTATGCAGACTTCTTCCCAAGGGAGAGCAAGGGAGGCGGAGCATGGATGACCGCTTTCCGCGAGCAGAGCTTCACCAAGGACGGCAAGGTTGAGAAGAGGCCACATATCTCAATTGTGTGCAACTTCACAAAACCTACCGAGACAGAGCCTTCATTGCTCACCTTCTATGAGGTGACTACATTCCTGCATGAGTTCGGCCACGCATTGCACGGTATCCTGGCAGAGGGCAGGTTCCCTTCACTCACAGGTACAAATGTTGCAAGGGATTTTGTGGAGCTCCCTTCACAGATTATGGAGAATTGGGCAACCGAGAAGGAGTATCTTGCATCTTTTGCAAAACACTACAAGACCGGTGAGGTGATCCCACAGGAACTTATTGACAAGATCATTGAGTCAAAGAACTACAACAGCGGATACTCAAGCGTAAGGCAGCTGCAGTTCGGCATAAACGATATGGCATGGCATGTCCTTACAGAGGCTCCAAAAGGTGACATCGTTGAATTTGAGAAGGAGGCTGTAAAGGCTTGTGCCCTTATGCCTGATGCACCTGAGACTGCATTCTCCCCTTCTTTCGGCCACATCTTCAGCGGTGGATATGCTGCAGGATACTACTCTTACAAGTGGGCTGAGGTACTTGAGGCAGATGCCTTCCAGGTATTCAAGGAGACCGGAATCTTCAACAAGGAGACTGCAGAGAAATTCCGCAAGGAGATACTCTCAAGGGGAAGCATTGAGGATGCTGATGTAATCTACAGGAACTTCCGCGGAAGGGATCCTGAGCCTGATGCTTTGCTCAAGAAGTTCGGTATGGTAAAATAACCCTGCTCAAATGAAAAGACTCTTTCTGATTATAGCTTTGGCGGCGCTTTCAGGCGCCGCTGTTGCTCAGGAGAAGATATTCTCCATCACCGCCTGCACTTCTGAAAGTCCTGAAAGCAGCATGAACTTCAGCTGGGCCACAGATAAATCCATAACCAGTGCAACAATAGAGGTTGCCCCTGCCAAGTCCAAGGATTGGAAGAAGTCCATAAGGGAAAATGTCGGGGGGAGGTACTGCAATACTTTTGACAGCATCTATTCCAAGACAGCCAAGGGGGAGAACTTCTATGAGGATGTGAAGATAAGCAAGTATAATGCTGCCATAGGGAAGCTGAAAAGGGATACTGAGTATAAATACAGGATAATTGCTGATGGTGACACTTCACAGGTGCGCCATTTCAGGACTGCGGGTGCCAGGGAGTGGAGTGCCTGCATCATCTCTGATTTCCATGCATATTCTCCCCTGTATGCCAGGACCAAGGCTGGAATGGATATGGTAAGGACCGCAGGAAAGCATGGATTGCCTTTCAGCTGGGTGCTCCACCTTGGGGACATCACCGCCTGGGGAGGCAGCTATTCCTTCTGGAAGAACCTTTATGAGGAGGAGCCTTTCAAGGAGTACATGTGGGCAGGTGTGAACGGGAACCATGATAACATGACCCGCAACTACAGCAATACCACAAATGAGTTCTTCAGGGATGCGGCTGCATATCCGCACAATGGCTATGAGGGGGAGATGGGTGTTTGTTACCACTTCCGTTATGGGGATGTGCTGTTCATTATGCTCAACAACGAGAACATGAAGAGCGAAGAGGGGCTGCAGGCCGCCCAGGCCTGGGTAAGGAAGGTGGTGGAGGAGAATCCTGCCCCTTACAAGGTGGTTTGCGAACACTACCAGTGGTTCTTTGGGGCAAACGGCAAGACCTCACAGTACGGCCGTTGGAGCCAGCTGTTTGATGAGCTGGGGATAAGCCTTGCCCTTGCCGGCAACAACCACATTTATGTAAGCACCCACCCGCTGTATGGCGGTGAGGTGGTGGAGCCGGGAAAAGGCACGGTGTATATCCAGACACCTTCTTCAGACAATGAGAGGGGTGTGGCATGCGACCTTGAAAAGCCGCTTGAGCACAATGCTGAAAAGATAAAGTTCCGCTGGACAGAGGGCGGGCAGACAGTTGGAGGAATGCACATGCAGGTTTCCAAAAAGAAAATGGCCCTCACCCTGCTGGACAGGAACGGGAAGATACTGGATATAACAGAGGTATTCCCTGCAAAATAACGGAATCCCCCGCAGACAGAGCCTCCTCCCTGAGTGGGGAGAGACAATGACCCGGCAGGCTGGAGGCTGTCGGGAAGAAGAAGAGGCTGACCCAAAAGGTGGAAATTTAATGAGGATTTCCGAGGCAAGCGTAACGCAAAATTTACCCTTTTGAGTCAGCCTCTGTTTTTTCATGGGGATGGGATTATTTCACAACCTTCACAAGCTCCACGTCAAATACGAGAGTTGCGTATGGCGGGATCTGTGCACCTGCACCATGCTCGCCGTATGCAAGGTTGTAAGGGATATAGAGCTGCCACTTGTCGCCCTCTTTCATGAGCTGGAGTGCCTCAACCCAGCCTGCGATAACCTGGGTAACACCGAATGTGGCGGTCTCACCCCTCCTGTATGAGCTATCGAATACAGAGCCGTCTATCAGGCGTCCCTCATAGTGGCACTCAACGCTGTCTGAAGCCTTTGGAGTTGCACCGTTTCCGGCAACAAGCACCTTGTACTGAAGGCCGCTTGGAAGGGTTACGACACCCTCCTTCTTTGCATTCTCAGCAAGGAAAGCAGCGCCCTCCTCCTTTACGGCAGCGCCCTGCTCCTCCTGGAGTCTTGTGAAATAATCATTCAGCACCTGCTGTGCCTCAGCTATGCTGATTGCAGGCTGCTCACCTGCCATTGAAGCCTTGATGGCCTTTACAAACTCATCTATATTGAGGTTCTTTACCCCACTTGCCATAATGTTGTTGGCAATGCTCATTCCTAAAGCGTAACTTACTTTCTCCATAATGATCTTTTTGGGCACCCGCCGGCATCTGACTGCACAGGGTGCGGCATTGTTGCAAAAGTTTTAAAAATTGGAATGCAAAGATAAGAATTACGCCTTAATGTTTATGACATCATTTATGTCGGTAGTGTAATTTCTGCTCAGATTCTCCCTCTTCATCACCCATTTCTCCTCACCCTTCTCCGCAAATCCCCCCTGTACCGCCACCTTCAGGACATCCCTTCCATACTTCGCATTCACCTGGTCAAGCACCTGGTTTATGCTTTTCATCTTCCCTGTGTCCTTTTGTTCAAACAGGTTCTGCTGCACACCGTTACATGGGACGATATCCCCCACAATCACCCCGGCCTTCTTGTAGAGGAACCCTTTCCTGTATATCTGCTTGAGTGCCTTTAAGGAGGTGGAAATCAGCTCCAGAGTACTTTCCGTAGGCTCCGGAAGCTTTACCGTTATGCTGTTGTAATATTTAGGGAGGTCCTCCCTGAAATAGTTGGTAAGGATATACACCGTAATGCACCCCGCCGCCGAGTGCTGCTGCCTGAGCTTGCCGGCACATGCCGAAGCAAAGCTTGAAACCGCACTCTCCAGTTCTTCAAGCGAAGAGACCATCTCCCCAAAGCTCCTGCTGGTTGTTATGGATTTCTTCTCCTCCCGGAGCTCCAGTCCGCTTACCGCCTTCCCCTGCAGCTCCATCTGTGTCCTCAGGCCGGTTATCCCCATGCTCTTCTTTACCCACCAGGCACTCTTCTGCGTAAAGGCAAATGCCGTATTCACCCCCTCCCCCTTCAGGAATCTGGCATATCTCCTCCCTATCCCCCACACTTCACCTATCTCCAGGAGCTTGAGGGCCTTCTCCCTCTTCTCCTCATTGTCTATGATGCAATATCCCCTATATCCCTTGTAATGCTTTGCATACCAGTTGGCCACCTTTGCGAGTGTCTTTGTTGGGGCCACCCCAACACATACCGGTATTCCGGTATACTTGCGCACCTTGTACACTATCTCCTCCGCCTTTGCCGCAATCTGCCCGGCATCCATGCCGCTTAAGGCTGCAAAGCACTCATCAATGGAATACACCTCCATCCCCGGTACCAGCTCATGCAGTATCTGCATCACCCTCCGGCTCATATCGCCATAAAGCCTGTAGTTGCTGGAGAACGCCACCACATCCCTGATACCCATCTGTGCCATCTGGAACGCCGGCATCCCCATCTTTATCCCCGCGTCTTTAGCCTCCTGGCTCCTTGAAACCACACATCCGTCATTATTGGACAGCACAACCACCGGCCTCCCCTCCAGAGCCGGATTGAAGACCTTTTCGCACGAAACAAAGAAATTATTACAGTCTATTACAGCAAACATATCAGTTGTAAGTCGTGACACGACTACATATACAGTCGTGACACGACTTCAAGTTAAAAGCTTCTGATTGAATGGGTTACTATTCCCCAAATGATGAACTGGTTCCCGTCCGTCACCTTTATTGGCGGGAAAGTGCTGTTTTCCGGCTGGAGCCAGATGGCTTCCAGATGGCCGTCCCGCCTCTCAAAATGGATACGCTTGAGGGTAAATTCCCCGTCTATGAAGCATACAGCAATGGCCCCTTCGTATGGTTCAAGGGACTTGTCTATTATGAGCAGGTCGCCGTCAAAGATGCCGGCCCCCTCCATTGAGCAGCCGCTGGCCTTGCCGAAGAAGGTGCTTGAGGGGTTCTTTACCAGCTCCCTGTTGAGGTCTATGCCGTTCTCCACATAATCCTGCGCAGGGCTGGGGAAGCCTGCCTTTATCTCGGGCAGCTCCACAGTAATTCCATTCCTAGTACTCATCTATGGCCTCCTTGAGCTTGCCCATTGCCTCCTCCAGAGTCTCCTTGCCGCAGCCCACATTAAGCCTCATGTAGCCCTCTCCGCCCGGGCCGAACGCAGCTCCGTCATTGAGAGCCAGACCGGCCTTGAGTACAAACAGATGTACAAGACGGCTCTGGTCTATGCAGCCGAAGAGCTTTTTGCTCAGTTCCCTGCAGTCCAGCCAGATAAGGAATGAGCTCAATGGCCTCACCGGCTTGATGAGCCCCTGCAGCCTGTGTTTGCAGTAGTCCTCAACGAACACCACATTCCCCTCTATATAATCCAACATTTTCATTCTCCATTCTCCTCCCTTTGTATATGCCGCAATCGCTCCAAGTGTGGCAAAAATTGTAGGGCTGCTCAATTCGTTTACCTGCATCCATTTGTAGAACGGCTCCCTCAGTCCGGGATTTGGAACAACTGCAAACGAACTTACTATGCCTGCCATATTGAATGTCTTTGAAGGTGCCCCAAATGTGATGCTTATATCCGCAGCCTCTTTACTAACAGATGCAAAAGGAATATGTTCAGTCCCGAAGAGCGGCATATCGGCGTGTATCTCATCTGAGATTACAATAATGTTGTGCTCATGGCAGATTGATGCAAGTTCACGCAGGCTCTCCGCATCCCATGCAATTCCGCCCGGGTTGTGGGGGTTGCTAAGGATAAGCAGCCTGCAGTTCCCCTTTGAGGCAATCTCCCTGAGATTGTCAAGGTCCATACGGTAAGGAAGCGGGCCCCCCTCCTCCTCCACCCTTATGAGAGGATTGAATACCAGTTCCCTTCCGTTCCCCTTTGGAAGATTGATGAACGGAGGATAAACGGGAGGCTGCACTATGATGCCGTCACCCGGACGGGTGAAATAGTTTATCACATAGCCTATTCCCTTCAGTATTCCCGGGATGAAGGCAAGCCACTCCTGCTCCACCTCCCACCTCTGCTGCTCCTTGAGCCAGGATGCGATTGTAGGGAAATAATTGTCGGGAATAAAATTGTACCCATACACCCCTTTCTCCAGCACACCCTCCAGGGCCTCCCTCACGCAATCAGGTGTCTTGAAGTCCATGTCTGCAACCCAAAGGGGGATAAGGTCTTCACTGCCATAATATTTTGCAAGGGCATCCACCTTAACGGAATATGAGCCTCTCCTGTCTATATGTTCCATAGTTTATAAAAATTTTTTACCTTTGTTATTGTTAACGCAAATTTAATCAATCTTAAAAAATTACAATTATGGGAACTATCATTTGGTTGGTTGGAACAGTTCTGGCTATCATGGCTGTTTTGGATGTATTCAAGAAAAACATCAGCACAGGCTGGAAAATTATCTGGACAATCCTTCTCCTTGTTACCGGATGGATTGGCCTTGCAGTATATTATTTGTTTGCTAAGAACAAGATTGAGGGCTGGAGCAAATAGCAATCACGTATCTTAATAAGGAAAAACAGCGTGCCCTGGAGCTGAAGGGACACGCTGTTTTTCCTTATTTACCTAAAAATTTAACCTAATCTTCGTCTGTAAAAACAAATGCAAAGTTCATGCCAAGCGAATAAAGACAACACCTTTTCAGAGGAATTATAAATTTTTTCTCTTCCCGACAACTTTGGCACACCGTTTGTAAAAACCTATTACGAATAGTTTTTTCATAGGTTAAATTTTAGGTTAAGGAATATGCCCGGGGCAAACAGAAGTTTGGTCCGGGCATATTCTTTAAAAATACTCTATAGCTTCGGCCACCACAAAGGTGCTTCCCCCAATGAAGATGAAATCACCTTTCCCGGCAAGCCCCTCCGTACCGTCCAAAGGGACCAGCCTCCGGAGGAACCCTCCTATCTCCCCTTCCACGGCTTCACCCTCAAATCCCGCTGCAAGCATCCTCTCAGCCAGCTTTGATGCAGGCAAGGCCCTGCTGCCACGGGCATTCACAAAATAATAGTATGCCCCGCGTGGAAGATAATCCGTTATTGAATCCAGATCCTTGTCTGCAACCACTCCAAAAACCATACGGAACCTGCTCCCTGCATTCCCCGCTGCAACCTCCACGGCCTTGGAGGAAATCTGCGGACCCAGCACCTTGAACCCATGGGAATTATGCCCCGTATCACAAATCACCAGCGGCACGCTGCACAAAGTCTCCCATCTCCCCCTCAGCCCGGTAATTGCGGCTGCATTGCAGATGTTCCCCGCAACGCCCTCCACATTGAACTCCCCTGCCAACAATCCCAGCGCAGTACATACCCCCTTTATGTTTTTCTCCTGGCACGCTCCCTTCAAATCCATCTCCGCACCAAGCAGCTCCCTGTACAATCTTCCCGACAGCATTTCCTCCCCACTCTCCACAACCTCCTCCGCAAAATATACAGGTGCCCCAACTTCCGCAACCCTTTTCCTGAAGACCTCCTCCACCTGCACGCACCCCTTCTCACTTACCACAACCGGAACCCCCGGCTTGATAATCCCCGCCTTCTCCCGGGCAACCTCCTCAAGGGTGAAGCCCAGATGTTCACAATGGTCCAGCCCTATATTGGTAATGAGCGAAAGTACCGGAGTTATGATGTTTGTGGAATCAAGCCTTCCTCCAAGGCCGCACTCAATCACAGCCACATCCACCCCACAGGCGGCAAACCATGCAAACGCCAGGGCGGTTGTTATCTCAAAGAAGCTGGTTCCAAGTTCCACGAACCTCTCCTTGTACTCCATCAGGAAACCATACACGAACTCCTGCGGAACCATCTCCCCGTTAACCTTTATCCTCTCCCTGAAATCCACCAGATGCGGTGAAGTGTAGAGCCCCACCTTATAATTCTTCTGTAATGCAGCCGCCAGCATATGGCTGGTGGAACCCTTTCCGTTTGTCCCCGCCACATGGATACACCTGAAACTGCGGTGCGGATGCCCCAACATCCCGTCCAGCGCCTCCATTGTCTCAATCCCGGGCTTGTAGGCCACCTTCCCCACTGTCTGGTAAGAAGGGAAGCGGTTAAAGATGAACTCTATCTCACGGTTATATTCCTGCTGTGTCATATCCATATATTTATACTCCAAAGGTAATTACATTTTGCGGGATTTCTTATATTTGTCTTCACAAGAAAAACAGACTGCAACAATGAAAAAACATTTCCTCATGCTGCTGGCGGCAATGATTGCCACAGCTGCAATTGCCCAGCCCTCAATGAAGAAGGTACAGGTAATCCTTGTCCCTGACCACGCAGATGCAACATACATGACAGGGGAACAGGTAAAGATTAAGGTCACCACATTGGACTGCGGCGTGATGCTCAATGATGTGGAGGTGAAATGGCAGGTAAGCGAAGACCTCATGCCTGCACACAAGGAGGGGAGCCTCAAGCTGAAGGGCTACGAAGGGAACATCAATGCCGGTACAATGAAGAAGCCCGGCTACCTGAGGGTAAAGGCAACCGTAGAGCATGAGGGGAAGAAATATACCGCATACTCCACAGTGGGGTTTGAAGCGGAGAAGCTGCAACCCGTGGTGCAGCTCCCTGAAGGGTTTGACGAGTTCTGGGAGAAGAACCTCTCCAGAGTGGAAAAGGTGGAGCTCAACCCTAAAATGGAGCTTCTTCCCGACAGATGTACAGACAAGGTAAATTCATATCTGGTCTCATACGGAAACATCAACGGCACCAGGATGTACGGCATCCTCACAATGCCGAAGGCTCCGGGAAAATACCCCGGCATCCTCCGCCTCCCAGGGGCAGGGGTACATGCAATAGGAGGCAATACTGCCAATGCAGCACAGGGGGCAATCATCCTTGAACTGGGAATACACGGCATACCTGTAAATCTGTCGGGAAGCATATATACAGACCTCTCTTACGGAGCCCTCTCCTCATACTACACAAGCGGCATTGAGGACAAGGATGCCTTCTACTACAAAAGGGTATATCTGGGTTGTGTGAAGGGGATTGACTTCCTCCTCTCCCTCCCTGAATGCAACGGAAAGGTGGGCACACTGGGAGGCAGCCAGGGAGGAATGCTCTCAATAGCTGTTTCTGCACTTGACAAGAGGGTGGCTGCAACCGCAATCTACTTCCCTGCCTTCTGCGACTGCGAAGCATACATGGAGGGGCGCACCGGAGGCTGGCCGCACTACTTCAGGAATGAGGCAAACCGCGCAAAGGAGAAGCTGGAGACAATCCGCCACTACGATGCGGCCAACTTTGCCCGCAAGCTCTCCGCTCCGGTATATTTTGCTTACGGCTATAACGACCTCACCTGCGGCCCAACCACATCCAGGGCCACCTACAACGCAATACAGGCTCCAAAAACCCTGGTGATAAGCGAGAACAGCGGCCACTGGCTCTACCCTGAACAGACAGCCGCCATGTGGAACTGGCTGATAGGGGAGCTGAGGTAAAAACCGGCTTTGGAAAACAGAAGAGAGGCGGCCTGGATATGAACTCCATGCCGCCTCTCCTGCATTTATAACCAATATTAATTCTGTCCGCCACCCAGCGCCCTGTACAGGGTAACTACACCCTTTATCTTTTCATAGGTATCCTGAGCCTGGAGATTCCTGGCCTGAAGGAGAGACTGCTGTGCCACAAGCACCTCCAGATATGGAGTATGCCCATACTGCATAAGCTTCTCCGTCTTGTCCACAGCAGAAGCCAATGCCTCAACCTGTCTGGCCCTGAGTTCCTCCTTGGCCAGAGCTGTCTGGTATAGGACAAGTGCATTGTTCACCTCCGCACCGGCATCCAATACCGTCTGCTGGAACTCCAGAGCCGCAACTTCCCTTTCCGCCTTGTTTATCTTGGCCTCTCCCCTTATGCCACGTGCATTAAAGATAGGCTGGGCCAAAGAGGCGGCTGCATTCAGCAGCAGCCCGGCAGGGTCCATAATGTTGCCTCCAAGATTGTTTGTCCATCCGGCCACACCTGAAAGGGATATTGACGGGTACATTTTTCCCCTTGAAGCATTCCAGTTGTAATGGGCCTGCGCCAGCTTATGCTCTGCAGCCCTCACGTCAGGTCTGCGGGAAAGCAGATGCAGCGGGATTCCGGTCTTGAGCACCAACGGGAATGACGCGGCAGAGAGTACCCCCCTCTCTATCCTCTGTGGAGTCATGGCCAGTGTGGTGGAGAGGGAGTTCTCAAGTTCAACAATAGCCTTCTTTATATCCTCAACTGCCGCCTCTACCTCATATTTTGCCCCTTCCATCTGGGAAACGGCAACATCATCTGCCATACCGGCCTCCTTCATGGCCTTCAGCACCCTCACACTCTCCCTGAACTTCTCAAGGCTCTGCGATGCAACAAGCAGCTGCTCATCCAGCATCAGCAATGTATAATATTGCATTGCTATTCCCGATATGAGTCCTGTCCTCACGGCCTGGCCATAATCCTCTGCCATCTCATACGAGGCCCTTGCCCCCCTTTTGGCATTTGTCTTCTTTCCTAAAACATCCAGTTCCCAGCTTGCGGCAACCGGTATTGAATATACGCCGTCTATATCAAAGGCAACCTTGTCATAGTCATCAAACTTGCCTATGCTCCCCTCCGGCACGAAATTGAATGAAGGGAGGTAGGACATCCTTGCAATGCCAAGTGCGGTCCTGGCCTGTGAAGCCCTGAGTTCTGCTGTACGCAAATCCGTATTGGCCTCAAGCCCCTTCTCTATCAATGTCTGCAGATATGGATCTGTAAAGAGTTCCCTCCAGCCCAAATCCGCAATGGAAGCGGTATCTGAGGTAACATTCTCCACCCCAAAAAGGTTCTCCGGAGCTGCCCCCGCAGGCCTTTCATATTTCTTGTACAATCCGCATCCGGTTGCCATCAGCGCAACCGCTGCCATAACAATTATCTTTTTCATCTGTATCACCCATTAAAAATGTACTGTATTGTCGTGCTCTCCCTTTGCCTTCTTCTGTTCCCTTACCTGGTCTATCTCATAATCTATCTGGTTGTCGGGAGTCTCTTCAAACTGCACAGGCCTGAACTTCTCTTCTATCTTCTGGAATACGGTGAACAGGGCAGGTACAAGGAACAGCAGGATAAGTGTTCCCACAACCATACCTCCTACGGCACCTGTACCAAGGGCATTGTTTCCGTTTGCTCCAACGCCGGATGCAAACATCATTGGAATCATACCGAATATCATTGTAAGGGCTGTCATGAGGATAGGTCTCAGACGCACCATTGCCGCACCCATTGCTGCCTGATGTATGCTCATTCCGGCCTTACGGCGGCTGGAAGCATACTCGGTAATGAGGATGGCAGTCTTGGCCAACAGACCTATGAGCATAATTACACCTGTCTGCAGATATATGTTGTTCTCCAGTCCGAACAGCTTGGCAAACATGAAGCTTCCCATAATTCCACAAGGGACTGAAAGGATTACAGCCATCGGGATGAGGAAACTCTCATAAAAGGCACAGAGGATAAGATATATGAGGACAATACAGATTCCATATACCGCCATTGCATTGTTTCCTGTGCGCTCCTCCTCCCTTGAGATTCCTGCAAACTCAAAATCAAAGTTCCTTGGAAGTGTGAGCTGTGCCACTTCCTTTACGGCATTGATGGCATCTCCTGAAGAGTATCCCTCTGCTGCCGAACCGTTTATGGCAATTGAGTTGTACATGTTGAACCTTGAAAGGGTCTGGGCCCCGTACACCTTCTCAAGCGAGATGAACTGTCCCAGAGGGGCCATCTGACCGTTCTGCATCCTTACAAATGTCTTGTCCAGGGCCTCAGGGGTCATCCTGTATTTTGGATCAGCCTGTATCATAACACGGTATACGTGTGAGAAACGGTTGATGTTTGAGACATAGGAACCTCCGTAGTATCCTGCAAGGGTAGAGAGTACTGATGCAGGAGATACACCTGCCCTCTTGCATTTTGCCGCATCCACACTCACCAGATACTGCGGGAAGTTAGGGTTGAACGCAGTGTATGCCTGTGCAATCTCCGGTCTGCTGTTGAGCTGGGCAAGGAAGTTTTGGGCTATTGAGAAGAACTCATTTATATCCCCGCCCATCTTGTCCTGCAGGTGCATCTCAAATCCGTTGGTCATACCATAACCGGTAATGAGTGGAGGAGACATAGGGATTATTGAAACATCCTTTATATCTGCCGTGCGCCCCATAATCTGTCCTATTACGGCATTCACACTCTGCTCCTTGTTGGGACGCTGTGACCAGTCCTTCAGCTTAATCTGTATAAGGCCGTATGAGGAACCGGCCCCGGAGATAAGTCCATAACCTGCAACAGTGGAGGCAAGCTCTATCTCAGGAATATCTGCTATCCTGCCATACACCTCCATAAGCCTCCCGTTGGTATTTTGCAATGAGCTTCCCGGTGCAGCCTGCACGTCTATCATGATGGCACCCATATCCTCATTAGGGACAAGGCCTGTCTTTGTGGTTGACATGAAGAGCACCAGCAATACAACGCACCCCATAATTAGGGTCCATACAAGCCAGGTCCTCTTTATGAAGAACTTCACTCCATTCTTGTATTTGTCCACCACCGCGTTGAATCCGGTGGCAAACCTCTTCCTGAACCTTGCAGAGAAGTTGTCCACCTCAACGCCATTCTCATCCACATACGGATTCAGGAGCATTGCACTCAAAGCAGGGGCAAGGGTAAGGGAGTTGATGGCCGAGATGCCCACAGATACCGCCATTGTAATACCGAACTGGGTATAGAATACACCAGATGTACCGCCCATCATGGAAACCGGAATGAACACCGCCATAAATACAAGTGTAGAGGTAAGGATAGCGGATGATATGCCGTCCATGGCATCTACAGTGGCATGGTATGAAGACCTGTAGCCAACCTCAAGCTTTGCCTGCACTGCCTCCACAACCACAATGGCATTGTCAACCACAGTACCTATGGCCAGCACAAGGGCAAACAGGGTAAGGAGGTTGATTGTAAACCCTGCAACCGCCATAAACGCAAACGTACCTATTACGGATACAAATATGGAAATTGTAGGGATAAGGGTGGCCTTCCAGTCCTGAAGGAAGAAATATACCACCAGCACCACAAGCAGGATTGCGAGTATGAGCGATTTCACCACCTCCTTTATGGAGGCAAAAAGGAACTCGTTCACAGACATCATTGTATCTATCATCATCCCTTTTGGCATGCTCTGGCGGCACTCCTCCATAAGGGCATCAATGTCATTCACCACCTGGGTTGCGTTGGAACCCGCAATCTGGAACACCATCATCTCCACTCCAGGGTGCCCGTCTGTAGTTGACTTGTAGCCATAGGACTCTATGCCAAGCTCAATATGGGCCACATCCTTCAGACGGAGCACCTCCCCGCCAGGAAGTGCAGAAATCACCATCTCACCAAACTCCTGCGGGGTCTGTTTACGTCCGGAGTACTTCATTATATATTCATAGGTGGAGCCTGAACTCTCTCCGAATGAGCCTGTTGCTGACTCAATGTTCTGTTCTGCAAGCACCCCTATAATATCGTCGGGAACAAGGTGATGATGGGCCATTGCTGCAGGGTTGAACCAGATTCTCATACTGTACTGGTCTGAAAGGAGCACCACTGTACCCACACCCTTTATACGCTTCATCTGGGGCTCAATGTTTATCTTGGAGTAGTTGGCCAGGAATTTGGTGTCGTAGCCGCTCTCCTCTGTCGCATGGAGGTCTATAACCTTAATCATACTGTTCTGCCTCTTGATTACGGAGACACCTATACGGGTAACCTCCGCAGGGAGTGAACCTGTAGCCTGTGCAACACGGTTCTGCACATACACAGCCGCCATATCCGGGTCCATACCCTGGCGGAAATAGACCATAATCTCCACATTTCCCGAGTTTGTGGCAGTGGACTGCATATAGTCCATATTCTCCACACCATTTATAGCCTCCTCAAGAGGGGCAATTACAGATTTCTGCACTGCCTCCGCAGATGCGCCCGGATATGCAGTCATAACCATAACTGTAGGAGGGGCGATATCCGGGAACTGCTCTACCGGAAGCGTCTTTATCCCAATAAGTCCGGCAAGTACAATTACAATTGAGATTACTGCAGAAAGTACCGGACGCTCAATAAATGTCCTTAATTTCATAACTGCTGTCCCCCTTATTTAATGTTTACCTGCTGTCCGTCGCGGATAAGGCCTACACCCTCTGTAATTATTGTATCACCCTGTGCAAGTCCGGATTTTACAATGTATTTCTTTCCGTCATCAGAAAGTGCAACATCAACACGGGTGGCAACGGCATTGCCGTCAACAACCTTGTACACAAATACAATGTCCTGAAGTTCAAATGTAGCAGATACAGGTACTACAAGCACATTTTCATGTGTAGAGGCAAGGATTACCCTTCCCGACGAACCGCTGTGCAGTATCCCCCCTTCATTAGGGAACACAGCCCTTACCGATACACTTGCTGTGGAAGGGTCAATCACACCACTTATGGACTCAATCCTTCCCTGCTCCCCATATATTGCACCATTTGCAAGCTCAAGGCTTACAGGAGGGAGTGCTGCAAGAGCCTGGTCCATAGAACCATATTGCGAAACAAGGTCCAGCAAGCCTGTCTCGGAGAGGGAGTAGTAGACATACATCCTGGAATTGTCAGACACAGTGGTAAGTGGCATTGGAGCTGCCGGAGAAACCAGCGCACCCTCCCTGAATGGTATTGTACCCACAACACCGTCTGCAGGGCTGAGCACCTGGGTATAGGTAAAATTGTTTCTGGCATTTGTAAGCGCAGCCTCAGCCTGTGACAGGGCGGCTTTGGCAGTAAGCAGCTGGTTCCTGCTTGTAAGCATGTCAAACTCAGAAACCACATTCTCCTCATACAGCTTTACACGGCTGTCATACACCAGCTGGGCGGTAGCCACACCCGCCTGGGCTGCCTCAACATTTGCCTGCGCCATCTGCAGGGCTGCCTTGAAAGGGACCTGGTCAATAATGAACAGCGATTTCCCCTTCTTCACTCTTTCACCCTCCTTTACGCAAACCTTTGAGATTGTACCCTGTACCTGAGGATAAATGGCAATATCCTGCCGTCCCTCAATGGATGCCGGATAAACATCCGATAAGACAATATCTTCAGCCGCCACCTTCATGGCTGAATAGGCCGGAGCCTCACTCTGGCCCTGTTGCCCGTTTCCGCTGCAGCCGGCCATTACAATGCTGCATATTGCAAATGCAGCCAAAAACATCAATTTCTTCATTCCATATAATTTTTGCGGGCGCAAAGGTAGGGGGAGGTTTTGTGCGGGCCGATTTCAAAAGATGATTTAAATTGTTCAATTTACGAACTTGAATTGTAAAATAATCCATAACTTTGACTCACCAAAGCCCACTTGAAAATGGATATCCTCAGCACACATATAACCAATGCCATAGAGTCTGAAAGTGAGTTCCTCATTGCAGACATAAACCTTCCACAACCTGGGATACACCCCATAAAGATAGATGGAGGGGCAATCTGCGTATGCCGCCGGGGAAAAGCACTGCTGAATATAGACACTGCAACCCACTGCGTAGAACAGGGTACAGAGATAATCCTCTTCCCCGATATGACATTCCTTTTTGAAGAATGCAGCAATGACTTCACCCTTTCAATGTTCATTTTCTCCCGACAGATATTCAGCCAGGCACTCATAAAGTTCAACTCCACCTTCTTCCAGAGGATATACACCCAACCCACGTATCTGCACCAGGCAGGCGGAGAAGAGATAACACTGAGCTACTTCCGTATACTGCACAACATAAAGTCTGACTCCAGGAATACTTTCCGCACCATAATTGCAATGAATCTCCTGAGGAGCATGATGCTGAACATCTACGACAAACACATCCGGTTCAGTTCACAGCAGGAAAAATTCATTGAAACCCGGAAAGAGGAACTCTACAACAGATTTATGGCACTGATAAGCGAGTACGGCAAGGAACGCAGGGACGTGGCATTCTATGCAGGGAGACTCTGCATCACCCCAAGATACCTTGAAGAGATAACCGGCTCCATAGCCGGGGAAACTCCCAAAGAGACAATAGACTTTATGATAATACAGGAGATAAAGCTTATCCTCACATTCTCCCAGATGACCCTCCAGCAGATTGCAGACCACCTCAACTTCCCGGACCAGTCATACCTTGGGCGCTATTTCAAGAGGCATACAGGCACCTCTCCTGCAGCATACCGCAAGAAGGCATTGGCAATGTAAAACCATTTTTTTTGTAACTTTGCCGTTGAATCCGTGGTGTGAGACAGCATTTTGCCTTGTACTCCGGCCCGTAGGTTCTTTGTTGAATCTAATCCAAAAATTATGTCAAAGACATTTGATCAGAATGTTGAGAAGGCACAGGTTCTTGTTGCCGGTATCAAAAAGAATTTCGCAGAAGTTGAAAAGTATGGAATCAGGATGGAGAATCTTGCAAAACTTGAGGAGGAATCCGCCAAGGCACTTGCAATGATCAGGGAGGTTGAAGAGCTCAGGGAAATTGTTTCCCAAAAGCTTCAGGCCGCCAATGCCCAGCTTGAAAGTGTCAAGGGCAATTACGCTGAAATAAGGCAGGCCATCAGGCTCAACTACCCCCAGGAACAGTGGGCCAGATTCGGACTCATGGACAAGAGGTAAATCAAGGCACCTGCAGGAATGCAGGTGTTTTTTTGTGCGTTTTGGTCGGTAATTTGTTAAGGCTATCTAAGCATAAAAACAGTTGGAGCCTTGCATATATGGAGTTAGGGAGATTAGGAGATTTTCAAAATAATGTAGTGAAAAGAATTGTAGGTCTAAAAATTTAGACCTACATTTGTAAAAATTGAACTTATTATTATGCCGACAGTTTTATTTCTATGCAGATGAACATAAACCTGTTCACGTTCATTTGGAGAGCAGTGATGGAAGGGCAAAGATTGCATTGGAGCCAGAGATTGAACTGGTGGAGAACAAAGGAGTAAAGCCAAGGGATATTAAACGGGCATTGAATTTGGCTGTTGAGTACAGAGAGGAGTTCATCCAGAAATGGGATGAGTTCCACAACTAAATAATGTTTATTATGGCAAGGATTGAAAAACTATGGTTTGAGGATGGGCGGATTTATATTTGCACAGATGAGAAGCAAGTTTTGAGCCGTCCATTAGAGGCTTTCCCATCGTTAAAGGATGCAACGGATGAAGAAAGGCTTGGTTATAAGATTGACCGTTTTGGAGATGCTGTCCGTTGGGAGAGTATTGATGAGGATATTCATATAGACAGTTTCTATGAGACAACAGAGCCTGATTATGATAATGAAATTGCAGAGATATTCAGGCGCTTCCCTCAGTTGAATGTTTCTGAAGTTGCCAAATCTATAGGCATCCACAAAAGTCTGCTTTCAAAATATATTTATGGCGTTAAAAAGCCCAGTTTGCAGAGGAAGATGCAGATAAAGGAGGCCTTGAGGACTTTGGGACAGGAATTGATAGCGGTGTGAATTTATTAACCAGAGAAAGATAGAGCAAAGCAAGTTGTATAGCTCAGCCGATTAGAGCGCATGATTCATAATCATGAGTGCCCCGGTTCAGTCCTGGGTCGCGCTACAATTGAAAGTCAAGCACTTACGAGTTTTTCGTGAGTGCTTTTTTTTGTTTAGACACTCTTCGCTGGACAAAATTGGGTACAAACGATTGTCTGTAGCTACCTTTTTTGTCCAGTTTTTTTGTCCAGATTCACGAGCGCAGATAATGAATGCTTCAGCAAGAGTCATGGGTAACAGCCTTGAGAAAACATAATTGAATAAGAACGGACTTGTTTCCAATAATAATATTGTATATTTGCAATATTATAGATTAATCAGTGTATAAAGTTGTATTTATGCAATATTATAGAATGTGAAATATGTGGACCGAAATGACAAATGGTGCTATCCTTAAGACCTTAGGTGAAAGGATTAAGGAGTATCGGATGAGGCGTAACATGCAACAATCTGAACTTGCTGAGGGAGCTGGCGTTAATGTCAGTACGGTAATCCGTCTTGAGAAAGGTTGCAATATCAGCATAGACAGCTATCTCCGGGTATTGAGGGTGCTTGATATGTTGGATAATTTGGATGAGTTTGTTCCAGAACCTCCAAGAAGTCCAATATTGATGAAGAAACTGATGGGAAAGAAGAAGCAAAGAGTAAAGAAGTCTAAGAATGATTATGAATGAGTTATTGGTTGAAGTCAGATTATATGACACAAAGGTAGGTCTGCTTTCTTGGAATGAAAGACGTGGTCTTGCGGAATTCCAATACTATCCTGAGTTTATGCGTAGGGGGTTAGAGGTATCTCCTATAGTAATGCCGATACGTAATTCATCGCAGGATATAGTCTACGCTTTTCCGTCAAACAGAAATAATTCTTTCCATGGATTACCTGGTATGGTGGCAGATTCTTTGCCGGATAAGTATGGAAATGAAATTATTGATGCATGGTTTGCTGCCCATGGAATTGCAGAGGCTGATGTGACCCCATTGGACCGCCTGTGCTATATCGGCAGCAGGGCTATGGGCGCATTGGAGTTTTATCCAAGTAAAGATATCAAGGAATTGGATGAGTCAACAGTCCTTAGAATGGAAAGTCTCGTTGATTTGGCTGATAAAGTGTACAAGGACAGGGCTGCATTCAGGGAGAGTATAAGGCAGGAAGATAAGGCTATATTGGATATATTGAGGATTGGTACTTCTGCCGGTGGAGCAAAGCCTAAAGCGATTATAGCACTTAACGAGCAAACGGAGGAAGTTCGTTCCGGACAGGTAAGGGCTCCCGAAGGCTTTACTTATTGGCTGCTCAAATTTGATGGTACCACTTTCAATGAAAATGGGATGAAGATAGACCATCCTAAAGGTATCGGCAATATTGAGTATGCATATTACAGGATGGCCAAAGATTGTGGTATAGAGATGACTGAGTGCAGGCTTCTGCAGGAGGGCGATTCTTATCACTTTATGACCAAAAGGTTTGACAGGACAGATAGCGGAGAAAAGATACATATGCAGACTTTAGCAGCCATAGCCCATTATGACAGAGATTCGCTCCATTCCTATGAGGCAGCTTTCCGTATCTTGAGAAAACTTGGGTTGGGATATGGCGAGGCTGAACAATTCTTCAGGAGGATGGTGTTTAATGTTGTTGCCAGGAATCATGATGACCATACCAAGAATCATAGTTTTTTGATGGATAGGCAGGGCAAGTGGAGGTTAGCCCCTGCATACGACTTATGTTACTCATATTCTCCTGCCGGCAAGTGGACGAGCGTTCACCAGATGTCTATTAACGGCAAACGTGATGGATTTGTATGGAAAGATCTGTCGGAGGTGGGGAGAGGAATGGATGTAAAGAATGCTGACGCAGTAATTGAAGAAGTAGTGCATACTGTAAGTTTGTGGAATACATATGCGAAAGACTGCGGTGTACATGAAAACCATGCTCGTTTGATCGCTGAAAATCATAGATTAATGTCCAAACAAAGAAGACTTGTAAGAGGTGTAAAATTGTGATGTGTTGTTGTTTGACAGTCTCAGAATATAAATAAGATGAGAGTTGGATTAGAGAGGAAATGTTCTTTAAAATTATAAGAGTTATTATAATTATCTTTAATATGAAATATTTGTATTAAACGATATTATAATTACCTTTGTTGTATGATTGAAGAATCAATAAATAGAATGCCGGTTTCCCAAGCGGTAGTAATGTTGGGAAAACGTTTTAAGGAGTATAGGCTATCGTATAATCTGACGCAAAAGGAAGTGTCTGAGCGGACGGGAATAAACATTATAACAATACGGAAGTTTGAGAATGGGCAGTTGTACAATATAACGCTACAGACATTCTTGAGACTACTCAAGGTTCTTGATAGGTTAGAATATATTGATCAGCTTCTACCTGAGATACCGATGTCCGCATACATGTATGATAAAATGACAAGTAACAAGCCAAGGAGAGCAAGAAATGTTAAACAATAAGCTAAATGTAATGTTATGGGATGAGCCTGTAGGTAAGCTCTATTGGGATGCCAGGGGGAATCGGGCTGTTTTTACTTATGATCCGGCATTTGTAAAAAAGGGATTGGATATCTCTCCCTTGAAAAATTCCATAGCGGGAACCGCTGGTAAAGGTTTTCCTGTTGCAGGGAATCGTGACAAGCTTTATAAGGGACTGCCGGAATTCCTTTCAGACTCTTTGCCGGACAAATGGGGAAGCAAGGTATTTGAACATTGGGCAATGAGGAATAAGATTCCCCTTCGTAAATTGAATGCGGTTGATATGCTTTCTTTTATAGGGAAACGGGCAATGGGCGCATTGGAGTTTGTCCCTGATGTTGAAGATATGTTGACTGATAAGGATTTGAGGATTGATGAACTTTATCGAATTTCAAAAGATATTTTTGAGAGCAGGAGTCAGGCTATAATACGTCCGGAAGATGACCTTACATTGCAGGCCTTGTATGAGATTGGTACATCTGCGGGTGGTATGCACCCAAAAGCCATTATTGCTATTAATCAAATTAGTGGCGATGTAAAGAGTGGCCAGATTGCATTGGGAGAGGATTATAAATACTATATACTCAAGTTTGCCGAGAATGATGAGTTCCCTTATACCCTGATTGAGAAAACATATTATGATATGGCAACATTGGCCCATATTGATATGATGCCCTCTTCTTTGTATGAGGTTGAAGGAATAAAGCATTTTTTAACTGAAAGGTATGATAGACAGAATGGGGAGAAAAAGCATGTTCTGACGCTGGCAGCCATAAATCCTGGTATGGACAGTTATGAAGGCCTGTTTGACACTGCATTTGAATTGAATGTGCCAGAGGCAGAAATTAGGCAACTGTTCAGACGTATGGTGTTCAATGTCTTTGCGGCAAATGTAGATGACCATGTCAAAAACTTTTCATTTATGATGGGGAGAGATGGCTCTTGGCATATCACACCTGCTTACGACTTGATGTTTACAGTAAACATCAGAGGAATGGGATATGAGAATTGCCATTCAATGACAATTTCCGGAAAGAGTAGCGATATAGAGGTGCGGGACTTGGTGGATTTTGCTGGAATGTATGCTATAAGAAACGCAAATAGGATTTTGGATGAGGTGGCTTCGGCTGTAGCACAGTTTCGTAGATTGGCTGAGTCCAATGGCGTGGATGCATTCTGGATAGATAATATTGAAGCGTGTCTTCATGAGCTTGTGCCACAAAAGTATCAGCATATGATGACTGGATATTTGCCGACAGTTGTTGAGCCATATCAAGAGGAGGGGGGTAGAAATGTGGAAGAATTCAGTTTGACCGAAACTCATAAGCATGATTTTCATATAGAGGCAGTGATAGATGGCAAACGGTACAAGTATATTGTAGGTCACAAAAAGGAGTTGGCGGCTGAGATTATAGCTGCAGGCAGAGATAGGATGCCGGTGGAAATGAAAAAAAGGTTGATAAGGGAACTGCTCATTCCTAAGGTGAATAATTGTAAACTTAGAATGTGACTTTGAGAATTTCTGTTTATACAAAACAGATTAGTAAAAAAGCAAACTTTTTTTAGAAACATTGAAAAGATAATCAAAAAGATGCATTACATTTGCGGTGATGTTCGTTTCGTAGTGAGTTCTTGAGCTGTAGTTTTATGACTGTGTATTGTTCCGGTGCTTCATAATCATGAGTGCCCCGGTTCAGTCCTGGGTCGCGCTACTAAAAAAGTTAAGGCACCTGCAGGAATGCAGGTGTTTTTTTGTCCACAGTCGTCATTTTTGGGGAGGTTGGGGATTTTTACTACCTTTGCGGTACATTTGAAAGGATATATACGTATGGCATCTATTTATACATCAAGCATTTGTAGCTCTCCAAAGGTTTTCCTGTGGGGCAGTGAGTATCCTTTCAACCAAATCATTTAGAGGGGTATTCCCTCATCTTTTTCCCGACGGATTCTATGTCGGGAAGATAAAATCAAAGCAAACAAATCAAAAATATTTTATATGGGAAAAACACATTTTCTCATAACATTGTGCTCTGCAATGTTATGTGGTTATGGTGTCTGTGCCCAGAATGCTGCTTCTGTGCTGGAAGGCAAGGTTGTAAAGCTGGACATCCAGCAGATGTTCTCCCTTGCGGATGAGCACAACAGCAGCATAAAGGCGTACGGCACCGCAGTTATGGAGGCCCGGGAGGGCATTATGGCGGCCTGGAGTGCATGGCTGCCGGATATTGATGTCTCGCTTTCCGCATCCTATAATGGGGACGGGACAGTCTGGGACAGGGATTTCAAGAATATAATGTCGGCAGAGATTCCCGATTTCGGGAACAGCTTCGCAGTTGAGGTGGCGCAGGTGCTCTACACCGGCGGGGCCATAAAGAGCGGGGTGGAGATGAGTACCCTTGCGGAAAAGATGGCCCAGCTGGATTACAGGCACAACCGGGAGGAGGTACGCTTCCTGATAGTGGGGAACTATATTGAGTTGTGCAAGACAGGGAACCAGATGCAGGTGCTGGAGAGCCATATTGCCCAGACAGGACAGGTGCTGGAGCAGATGAAGGTGAGGGTGGCACAGGGAGCAGCTCTGCAGAATGATGTCACCAGGATGGAGCTTCTCCTGCAGAACCTTGAATATAATAAGGTGAAGCTTACAAATGCCCGCAGGATAATCAATGCACAGCTCAATACCGCCCTTGGCCTTGAGGAAGGGACTGTAATTGAGGTGTCACCTGTGGATATCAGCTCCCTTCAGGAGCAGGAGAGCGAGTACTGGCGCAGCTGTGCACTCAACTCCGCATATGGGATACAGATGGCCAGGGCTGCAACCCAGATGAGCGGCCACAAGCTTAAGATAACCCAATCTGAGAGGCTCCCTAAAGTGGCCCTCTATGCCACCAACAGCCTCAACGGACCGGTAACCTTTGAGATTCCGGTACTGGACAAGAACTTCAACTACTGGGGTTTTGGAATAGGTCTGAAGTATAATCTGGGCAGCCTGTACAAATCAGGAAAGAAGATACGCCAGGACAAGCTTGCGGTAACAAGGGCCGCACAGCAGGAGCAGGTGGCCGTGGAGGGGGTACTCCTTGGGGTGGAGGCCGCTGAGATAAGCTACAGGGAAGCATACCAGCTGCTGGAGACAAAGCTGAAGAGCGTTGAACTTGCAACTGCAAACTATGATCTGGTGAGCTACCGTTACCAGAACGGCCTTGCCCTCATCACCGACCTGCTGGACGCCTCTTCCCAGAAGCTGGATGCACAGCTGCAGGAGGTGAATGCCCGCATGAACATCCTATACAATTATTATAAGCTCCATTACATTTCAGGAATACTTTAATCTTACAGACATGAACAAGAAAACAAAAAAGACAGCAGCCAATATAGTTATAATTGCATTCTGCCTGTGCGGCCTCTGCTGGGTTGCATCGGCATTCTTCCATTTTGGAGGGGAATATACCAACAATGCCCAGGTAAGGCAGGACATAATCCCGATAGCCTCACGCGTGCAGGGATTCATCAAGGAGATAAGGTTTGAGGAGTTCCAGCAGGTAAGGGAGGGGGATACCCTTGTGGTAATTGAGGATGCCGAGTACAGGCTGCGCCTGGCCCAGGCAAAGGCTGATTACCAGAATGCCCTTGTGGGGAAAGATGCCATGGGTACGGCAATCTCCACAATTTCCAATAATGTGGCGGTGAATGATGCGGCAATTGCAGAGGTGGAGGTGCTGTTGGAACAGGCCGAGGCAGACTACAGCCGCTTTAAGGTGCTCTATGAGAACAATGCGGTTACAAAGCAGCAGTTTGAGGGTATAACCGTAAAATATGAATCCCTCAAGGCCAAGCTTGAGACAATGAAGCTGCAGAAAAGGAGCACCTCCCTGGTAAAGGACGAGCAGCTGCAGCGCCTTGAGCAGACCCAGGCCCGCATAGAGGTTTGCCAGGCCGCACTTGAACTGGCCAGGCTGAACCTTTCTTATTGTTATGTACTGGCTCCCTGCAACGGCATAATGAGCCGCAGGACAATACAGGTTGGGGAGCTTGTAATGCCGGGCAAGCCGCTCTTCTCAGTTGTTGACAATTCAGCCGCATGGATTGAGGCAAATTTCAGGGAGACCCAGAGAGGGGGCATTGCAGTTGGGGATGCAGTGGAGATAGAGGTGGATGCCTTTCCTGGAGTGGAATTCAAGGGAACAGTGGAATCCATTTCCAATGCAACAGGAGCCCAGTATTCATATGCTGCTCCCGACAATTCCCAGGGCAATTTTGTAAAGGTTGAGCAGAGAATCCCCGTAAAGATTGTATTCGCGGAGGGAAACCCCGCAGAAGTGGGGCAGCTGAGTGCCGGAATGAATGCAGAGGTAAAGGTAAAGTAAGGAACCGGAAATATGGCACAATACAATCAGGGGCCTTTCAGGTTCATGAATTTCAAGGAGTGGGTTCCCGACAGGCTCCGCTTCTGGATATACATCCTTTTTCTGGTGGCATTCCAGTTCTCCAACGGAATGTACTTTACAGCCATGAGCCAGATGGAGGGGGAATTTTCCATTACGATGAATGATGTGAAGATGACCAGCCATGCTGTACTCATAGGGCTCACAATGTACTTCCCGCTGGCATTCAGGCTGAAGTTCCGGTTTACAAACCGCACGTCGCTGATGGTTGCCTCCACAGGACTTGCCCTGTGCAATCTCATTGTTCCGCATGTGGATCATCCATGGCTGCTGGTGCTGCTGGGATTCACCGGAGGATTCTTCCGCCTCTATGGTACGTTTGAATGCTTCTCCAACATACTGCCCAAGATTGCCCCCACATTCAATTACAGGGTGTTTCTCTCGTTTGTGTTCTTTGTGGTGCTGGCGGTGATACATGTGTTTGATGCTGTGGGCATATACATTGTATATCATTTCGGGTGGAAATGCCTTCACATTATGGCTGTCGGGATAATGATAATGGTATTCCTTATGGCAATGGGGCTCATGCGCCCGTTCCGTCCGGCCCCTAAGATGCCCCTGCTGGGAATTGACTGGGGCGGGTTCATCCTCTGGAGCATATTCATCCTTTCAGCAATCTTTGTGGCGCAGTACGGGCACCAGCTGGGATGGCTGGGCTCACCTTACATAAGGGTTGCCATTGGAGTGGTGTGCATATCCCTGGCGTTCAACATAGGGAGGATGACATACATCAGACACCCTTTTCTGGAGGCTGCGGCATTCCGGGTAAGGAACCTTTGGAACCTTATGGTGCTGTTCCTGTGCCTGGGAATTCTCCTTGCCTCCAAGAATGTGCTGCAGAATACCTTCACGGGTGGGGTACTTCACTACGTACAGATGACTCTCAGCACCCTCAAATGGGTTGAGTTTGCAGGCGGTCTTCTGGGAGCCGTGTTCAGCTGGCAGGCCCTCACAAGGTTCAATCTGGGTTACAAAAGCGTAACTTTTATAGGATTTGCCGCTGTAGTGGGATATGTGGGGATGATGTATTTTACCGTTACCCCGTATACCAATCTGGAAAAGCTGTTTTTGCCGCTGATGCTGTGCAATTTCGGGCACCTGGCAATCTTCATTGCCCTTACCTCGTACATACAGGCAACAGCCCCTTTCAAGAACTATTTCCAGATACTGTGCATCCTGGGATTCATCCGTACGGGAATAGCCTCCCCAATAGGGGACGCACTCTACCAGAGGGGCATTTCAGGACTGCTTGGCAGGCACCTTACAGCCTTGGAGCAATATTCCCAGGCCTTTGTGGCAACCCTGCAGGAACTCTACGGATACACCTTCATCTTTGGAGTAGTGGTACTTGTGGCAATTGCCTCATCCCGCTTCAAGAAGCATATTGAGAGGCCGCTGCCGGGGCTGAAGACCGTTTACCGCATAGTCAGCCGGCGTCGTACCAGTCTATCATAAGATTCCCTTAAACGGGAAGAGCAGCGGCAACAGGAATACCATCACTATTCCCATGATTATCTGCAGCGGGAGTCCCACCTTCACATAGTCCATGAACGAGTATTGTCCTGCAGACATTACAAGGGCATTGGGCGGGGTGGAGAACGGCGAGGCAAAGCACATGCTGGCCGCCACCGTTACCGCAAACATATAAGGTACCGGGCTCACATCAATCTGGAGGGCACACTGGAGGGCAATAGGGGCCATAAGCATGGCTGTTACCGTATTGCTTATGAAAATTGTCATTACAGAGGTGGCCGCATACACAACACCCAGCAGGGCAACAGGATTCCCAAGTCCCAGGCCCCCTACAAGAGTATCTGTAAGGAGGGTTGAGACACCTGTCTTTTCCAGGGCGGTTGACATTGGCATCATGGCCGCAAAAAGGACAATTGTCTGCCAGTTGATTGTCTTGTAGGCTGCCTCCACACTCCGCACACAACCGGTTATCACCATAAATACCGCTGCAAGGAGCACTGCTGTTACAGGAGCCACAGGGATACTGTCAAAGACCATTGCCACAATCATTCCTATCATGATGAGGGCTGCCATTGGGGCCTTGTGGTCCAGTGTTACTTTTGCAGCCTCCTGCAGTGGCTCACCAAGCACCACCCAGTTGCTGGACTCGCTCTTCAGACGGGCAATGTCCTTCCAGGCACCCTGTACCAGTAGCATGTCCCCTTCATGAATCTTCTCCTGGCCCAGATCCCGGAGCAGATAATCATGTTTCCTCCTTATGCCCAGCACATTTACATTAAACTTCGCACGGAAGCCGGCCTCCACTACAGTACGGTTTATCATAGATGAAGAAGGCATGATGAGAATCTCCGCCACACCTATATCAAAGAAATCCATTGATGCGTTGGAAGAGCTCCCCTCAATCTCATCAATATGGTTATCCAGCAGCCTCAGCCAATAATCCTCTGCAAACTTCTGGATATTCTCAAGCTCTCCCTGCAGATACAGCACATCACCCAGCTTGAGCACAAGGTCCGGTGATGCAAGCTGCTGGTTCACAGTACGCACAAAATGGTTCTGCCCGGCACTGCGCCTGAGCTCCAGCACATTGATGCCATACTCCCTGTATATGTTCAGGTCCACTACAGTTTTTCCTATGGCCTTGGAGTATTCATTGTTCAGGTGTACCCTGAAAAGGTTTTCAGTGATACCATATTCCCGTACAAGTTCATTCAGGGATTTGCCGGACTTCTTCTTGTCCTTGCTCTTCTCCTTGGGGGCCAGGAAGATTTTTGTCATCGGGAGGAGGACAAGGATACCTACCACAAGGGTTATGAGGCCCACCGGCAGGAATGTAAAGAACCCAAGGGGCTTGAAGCCTGCACTTGCAAGGGTCTCACTCACAATGAGGTTGGGCGGGGTACCGATGAGGGTCATCATACCACCCATACTGCTGGCAAAGGCCAGAGGCATCATGAGGCGGCGGGCCGAAGTGCCGGCACTTGCCGCCATACTCACCACTATAGGGAGCATGAGGGCCACGGTACCTGTATTGCTCACGAAGGCCCCTATGGTACCTGTAACCAGCATCACCAGCAGGAAGAGGCGCAGCTCGCTCTCTCCTGCAAGCACCATCACCTTACTGCTTATCATCTTGGCCAGGCCTGTCTGGAAAATTCCGCCCCCCACAACAAACAGCCCCACCATCATTATAACAGTAGTATTTGAGAATCCCGACAAAGCTTCTGCCGGAGTAAGTATCTGACAAAGCAGCAGCGACAAGAGGGCGCACAGTGCAATCAGGTCTGACCTCACCCTGCCGCTCACAAAAAAGGCCGCCGCCACAAGAAGTATTATAAGTGTTGCTATCATATCCTGCCGTATTTCATTTCATCACCATTGCTGTCATATTGTTTCCTCTTTCCCCTCGGTTTTTCCGTGAGCCTTATCCGCACAACCGCAGTGACATGCAATGACCTTGCCGCCGCATCATCAAAGGCATCCATGTGTTGGGGGAGGAATCTGCTGCAGATTGCCCTCAGGGCCACAACCTTCTCCTGTTCATCCTCCACAAGTTCCGCATGCCCCATTGCAATTGCAGACTTGTACTCCAGAGTGAAATCCCCCTCCTTGGGGCTCACAACCGGGCGGCAATACGAAACCGCCGAAAGGCACACGGCCGGATTATGTCTGATGCACTCCAGCTTCTTCCCCTCCTTTGCACAATGGAAATAAAAAATATCCCCATCACCTGCCTCACCAGCCGCCAATGATAGCGGAACCGCATACGGCGTACCGTCCGGGCGTGTCATGCTTACTGTAATATATGGTGCCTTCTGCAAAACCTCCAGAGCAAAAGCCGCATCCATCTCCCTGTCTTTTCTCCTCATAATGCCATTATATATATTTCTTCACCGCTAATTTACCCTTTTATCTGATACCTTCCATGTAATATCCTGATTTTTGAATTAAATTTGTACCCGCTATGAAACAGGCTGTAAAGATTATAGGCTCCCTTATCATTGGGGCGGCATTTGGCTTCGGGATTGCCACACTGTTCGTAATACTTACAACAGACCTTACCCTGCAGGAGTTTTTGGGAAAATTCAACAATGTACAATTGCTGGAAATGGCAGGAGTTGTCCTGTTCTCCGTGTTAAGTTTTCTGCTTTCACTCCTTTTGCATGTCATATTCCATGAAGGAGGCCATCTCCTGGCAGGGCTCCTTACCGGATATAGATTTGTATCATTCAGGATATTCAACATTACATTCATAAATTCTGGAGGAAAAATTGCAGTCAAACGGTTCAAGATTGCCGGAACCGGAGGGCAATGTCTGCTTTCTCCTCCTGAAAAGCCTGTAGAGGAGATAAATGCCACATGGTACAATGCCGGAGGTTTTCTGGCAAACCTGTTACTGTCGGGAGGGGCATTATGCATGTCAGCCCTGTATGATGCAGCTCTTGCCAAGACTTTCCTGTTCATCTTTGCCCTTACCGGGATTTTCTTTGCCCTCCTTAACGGCATCCCTTTCAAGGTGGGCGGCATGCCGAATGACGGGTACAATCTGAAAATGCTCCGCAATAATCCGGAGAGCAGGAGGGCTATGTGCATACAGCTGAAAGTTAACGCATTGGTGCAGGGAGGAATGAGACCTAACCTCATGCCCGCCGAGTGGTTCAGGACACCGGAGGACGGCAGCTTTGATTGGAGCAATCCGCTGCAGCTCTCCATAAGGCTCATGGAAGCATCATACATAATGGATTGTGGGGATATCAGGAAGGCCCACGATATGCTTGTGGAGGCTTATGCCAACAAGGACAAGATAGCCCCATTATTTGTAAATGAGATAATATGCGAGCTGATATACACTTCACTGGCTACAGGAGAGACAGAAAAGGCAAGGGAACTTTATACCGGTGACATTGAAAAATATATCAGCCAGCACCGCAAAGTGATGAGTTCAAAGGAGAGGGTTATCTTTGCTATAGAGCTTCTCATGCACAATAACCGCCAGGAAGCCGGGTCAATCCTTGATTCAATCAAATCCCATAGAAAAGAGTACCTTATGCAGGGTGAGGCTGAAATGGATATTGCCCTTATGGAATCCTTGCTGTGAGTTATTGAACAGAAACCTAGCTATTATAAACAAACTTATCCTAAGTGAATTTAAAATAAACACAAAAGAAAAAAGCGAAATATTGCGATAAGGAGAAAGTATCCTGATTGTCTGCGAGTTAGGTTTGGGATTCAGTGCATTGCAGAGGTTGAAAAACAACCTTTTGGCAAAACCAAGCACAAGTTGAGTTCCCATATCGTTACCAGACGGTCAGGATACTTTTTATTGGTAAGGTTGTAGTATTCAGCGATTTGCGATATTTTGCATACCCTCAGATAACTCACTAAGAAGTAATTTTGTAAACAAAAAATTAGTGAGTATGAGAAGTACATTTAAGATTCTATTCTATGTGAAGAAAG
>CAYYVA010000009.1:0-61354 GCA_964475015.1 uncultured Muribaculaceae bacterium | reverse complement strand
TTTTCGCCAGCATTTATCTTAAAAATTCAAAAAAATACACCCAACCTTGATTTTTTGGGTGTAAAAAAGGGTGCAAATCTCGTAACTGCTTGATTTACACCCTTTGCTGCGGAGAGGGAGGGATTCGAACCCCCGGATCCTCTCAGATCAACGGTTTTCAAGACCGCCGCAATCGACCACTCTGCCACCTCTCCAATTCCTCCGCTTTTGCTTTGGGATTGCAAAGGTAGGAATAAATTTCATTTCTCCAAATAAATAAGGAGTATTTTTTTAGAATTTTATCGTAGGAAGTACGTCTCCCCTGTCATAGTCATCTTTCAGAAGCATTCCGGAAGGTGAATAATAGAGATCCCTGTCCCTTTCTCCCCTCTTCTCCACCTCTATCAGGTAGAATGTCTCTCCCGGCCTCTCATATTTGTCAATGTCATCAATGGCCCAATTTCCGTATGCGCTGGCTGTGAACGCATCAGATACTGCCTGAGGGAGGCCGGATGCCCCTCTGCCAAGGTCTGTTTCAGTCATGCACCATTCTGCATTCCTGTTGTACCATACCTTCAGCTCCCGGCCTTCTGCATAGAATTCTGCAACATAATAGCCGCTTTTCCTCTCCCACTCTGCCATCACGGCTCCTGGATATCTTGTATTCAGCGCTTGTGAGAACTCTACCCCTATTCTCCTTATATCATCATCTTTTTCACAACTTGTACCCATTGTCCAGCCCAGGACAACCAAAAGTACCCGAACGAGATTCTTTTTCATATCCAATGCTTTTTTTAATATCAGTAATCAATATCTATCAGTTCCATTGAGCTGTTGAATGTGAGGTCAACCCTGTTTGAGAGCTCCACCTCATATCTACCGTCTTCCTTCTCTATCTGCAACACCTCCACACCCGGATACTGTCCTGCAATGTAATCTGCAATTTTTTGCGGGATAACTTCCGCGGGGACCTTCCCGTATTTGCAGTCCAGGTTTGTCCACATCCCCTTCCTGTCAAATTCCACCTTGTCGCCATTGGTGAATATCACATCATAGTTCTTTAAAAGGAACGTTCCCTCCTGCTTTGCAACCGCTACCGGAAGCCCTCCAAAATGTCTGCTGATAAATTCCCGGGCAGCGGATGGCATCTTGTCAACCGTAATTGGTCTGTCATCATCTGCAAAGAGGGGAATTGCAACAACCAGACTGATAACTGCCAAAAAAAACTTTTTCATAACCTAAAAACCTTTTTAATTCATTAACCTGGTACAAAGGTGGAGCATGAAACTGAAAAGAATCTGAAATAATGCCCATATTCAAAAAAAAATCGGGAAATTTTTCATTTCCCGACAGCAAACCGGTGCATTCCTTCCTCAAAACGGTATGTTATTGCCAGAGAGGAGTGCCTGCATATCGTCTCAACCAGTGGAAGCCCCAAACCGGTGGAATCACTCTTTCCCTCATCATGCCAGAACCTTTCAAATATAAGGCTGCTGTTGAGAGGGCCACCTGCAGCCGTATTGCCTACAACAAAGCCATCCTCACCAATATCTATCTTTATCTCCCCACCGTCAGCCCCATGGACGAACGCATTTTTCAACAGGTTTGCAACAAGCACACCTGCCAGCACGGCATTCATCCTCAGCACACATCTGCCCTCTTCCCTGATTGAAACCTCCATCCTCCTGGCAGCATACACTTCCTTGAAATCTTCAATATACTTCCATACAAGGGAATTCATTTCAACCTCATAAGCATCTTCATATTGCTTGTTTTCAATTTTGGAGAGCATCAGCAGGGTCCTGTTAAGTTTTGATACAGACTCAAGGCTCCTTACACACTTGTACAGCTCCTCAAGCTGCCGCTCTCCAAGCGATTCATCCTCCATAAGCATCTCCAGCCTGTTTATGCTCACTGCTATTGGGGTCTGTATCTCATGCGATGCGTTTCCTATAAACTGCTTCTGTTGCTGGAACAAAGCCTCGCTATGGTTGGAATACTCCCTCACTGCCTCATTCAGTTTGCTGAACTCCTGCGTATCGGTATCTATTGCCAGCTCCTCTTTCCTGTTCCCAAGGCGGTTGTTTTCCAGCCACGCCAGAAGCGAGTACAACGGCTGCATGCTTTTCTTGAACACAACCACATTTATGAGCAGGAATGCAACCAGCAGCGCTGCATACAGCCACACAATGAGCCACAGGATGGATTCCCCAAGATCAGACCTCTCAATGGCAGGGACTGACACCTCCAGCTTGTGGCACTTTCCCTCCTTGTCCCTGAAAAGGGTGGTAAGTATCCTTGCTGGCTCCGTTTCCTTTTTCCCTGCAATATATACCATAGAATCCCTGTAGGAGATTGCAGGGTGTGAACTTGCATAACCCTCACTCACCTCCTTGAGGAAATACTGGTTATTGGAACCGCTGTCGTTGGACGGGAGTGTCTCCCCGGCCAGGGAACGGGTAATTATCATTTCTGAATAATCCTCCAGGGAATCATCTATCTCATCAGTAACCTCATCCATCATGGCATAATGGAAGAAGAATGCCCACGCAGCCAGTACAGGCACCGCCCCAAGGGCAAGTCTGAAGAATACCTTATAGAATAGTTTCATGATACAGCAGCCTTATTCAACAAGTTTATATCCAAGTCCATATACCGCCTTAATCTCAACAGATGCCCCGGCATCCGAGAGTTTCTTCCTCAAATTCTTCATCTGGGCATAGATGAAATCAAAATTGTCTGCCTGGTCAATATGGTCCCCCCATACAGATTCAGCCAGTGCACTCTTGCTTACCATCCTCCCCGGCCTGTTCATGAAATGGTGCAGTATATCATACTCCTTCCTGCTCAGCTCCAATGTGGACCCATCCACCTCAACACGGAAATTGTCGGGATAAAGGGTGACATTCCCTACAGCAACGGCATGTTCCCCATCCCTGTGCCTTCTCCTGAGGAGACTCTTTACCCTTGCATTCAGTTCAGCCAGGTGGAATGGCTTGGGAAGGTAGTCATCCGCCCCGAGATCCAGCCCCAACACCTTGTCCTCCAAGGAATCCTTTGCAGAAATTATTATCACATTCTCCCTTTTCCGCATTTTCTTCAGCTGTTCAAGGAGCTTCAGGCCGCTTCCATCAGGAAGCATTACATCCAGAAGGATACAGTCATAATCATATGTGCCTGCCTTCTGCAGGGCTGTTGACACATCTCCTGCAGTCTCTACCACAAAACGCTCCCTCTCAAGGGATTCCTTTACAAGTTCCCTCATGGAAGGTTCATCCTCAACAATCAGTATTTTCATATAAGAGCCGGTTGAAGTTTCTTTATGCAAAGAAAAAACTAAAATCTGAAACAATTCTGAAATAAGTCATCAAATCTTAACAATAACTAAATTTTCTGTTAATCACATTATTTTTCCCAATTGCTAATTTCGCTCCCGGAAGCTGGACCACACTTACAAACAACTAAAATTTATTCCGGTTAGTGCTGAACAATCCATACTGTTCAGGGTTAATCAAACTAATAATCTTAGGGAATTATGGGTAATTCAAAATTCGACAGCGAGATTATTAACCTGGAGCCTAGTCTTACCAGATACGCGTATAGTCTTACTGCCAACATGGACGACGCAAAGGACTTGGTTCAAGAAACTTATTTCAAAGCTCTTTACAACCAGGACAAATTTGATGAGCAGACAAACATCAAGGCCTGGATGTACACAATCATGAAGAACACGTTCATCAATGATTACAGGAGGAGGGTGAAGAAACAGGCTATCTTCAACAAGGATGTGCAGGAGTTTGTAATCAACAGCCGCCCGGCCGAGACCAGCCCGGAGAGTGACTATAACTTCAGGGAGCTTACCGCAATGGTAAATTCACTGGAGCCGGAGTTCAGGATCCCTTTCCAGATGCACGACAGCGGCTACAAGTACCAGGAGATTGCAGATGAGCTTGGACTGCACCTTGGAACAGTAAAGAGCAGAATTCATTTTTCCCGACAGAAACTGATAGAAAAAATCAAGAAGTGAAATAACCGGTTACCCAAAAAGAAACCCGCGGATCAGCTCCGCGGGTTTTATATTTGTTCCAGGCTGTTCCGCCCCATTCCAGGCTATGCTCCGGCGGGCGGCTGCCCAAATCATTTCTTCTCTTCTGCAGCAAAGAATTTCCTCTGGAAAATGAGCATGTAGATTACAGATACAGAGATGCAGGCATCCGCGAAATTGAAGATTGGCCTGAAGAAGATGAACTCCTCCCCTCCGTACCAAGGGACCCAATCCGGCCATGTGGTATTGATTATCGGGAAGTAGAACATATCCACAACCTTTCCGTAGAGCAGGCCTGTGTATCCCCCGCCTTCAGGGAAAAGTTCCGCCACTTTGGTGTATGTGGAGGCACTGAAGATCTCCCCGTAGAAAAGGCAGTCCAATACGTTTCCTATGGCACCTACCAAAACGAGCGAAAGCCCCACAAGTACCCCTGTGGGAGTTTCCGCCCTTTTCAGCAATTTCCTGAGATAAATTATGATTGCCCCAATAAGCACAACCCTGAAGAGGCTCAATGCGAGTTTCCCTATTGATCCCCCGAACTGCATCCCGAAAGCCATTCCATTGTTCTCTATGAAACATATCTGGAACCAGTTGCCGAAAACGGGAATGCTCTCCCCTATTGTCATGTTCAGCTTTACAGCAAACTTTATGGCCTGGTCTGCCACAAGGAGCAGAATTACCAGAATAGAGATAAGGTTGCCTTTGGTAAGCCTCATAAATTACCTCTTATTTTTAGCCTCTACACTTAGGGTTGCATGAGGAACGAGCATAAGCCTCTCCTTAGGGATAAGCTTGCCGGTCTCCCTGCAAACACCATAGGTCTTGTTCTCAATCCTTATCAGAGCAGCCTCCAAAGACTGTATGAACTTGTACTGTCTCTGTGCAAGCTGGCCTGACTCCTCTTTTGAAAGCGAAGATGCGCCCTCTTCAAGAACCTTGAATGTAGGGGAAGTGTCCTCAACACCATTGCTGGCGCTGTGGGTGATGGCTGCCCTCAACTCTTCATAATCCTTCTTTGCAGTCTCAAGCTTCTGTAGGATCAGTTCCTTGAACTCCTGCAACTCAGCATCGCTGTACCTTACTTTCTCTGTACTCATAACTATTTGGTTTAAAGTGACAAATTTACTAATTTAATTGACACTTGCAACACTTCGTCATTACCCCACTCAACTTCATCTGCAGCATCAAGTGAATCCACAAGCTGGATGCTCTCACACAAAGTCTGCTCACATACGTATCCGGAGAACTCTGCAAGGGACTCCGCAACATCATCACGTCTTGCAATCTTCACCTCAACCCTGTCTGTAATCTCAAAATCCTTCTCCTTTCTCAGGTTCTGGATCCTGTTGATAAGCTCACGTGCAACACCCTCCTTCCTGAGCGAATCTGTGATGGTAATGTCAAGTGCCACGGTAAGCTTGCCCTCAGTAGCAACAAGCCAGCCCGGCATATCCTCTGAAGTGATGTCATAGTCACCAGGTTCAAGCACAACCTCACCTGCAGGCAATGCAAAAGCGTATGTGCCGGCCATCTCAATCTTTGAGATGTCACTCTGGGTAAACTGGCCGAACGCAGCTGCAATATCCTTCATCATCTTGCCGTACTTCTTGCCCAAAGTCTTGAAGTTAGGCTTGATCTTCTTGGTAATCAATCCCTCAGTATTTGTAATGAACTCAACCTCCTTCACATTGATCTCATTCAGCACAAGGCCCTTCACCTTCTCAAGCTGCTCCTGTATCCTTGAATCAAGGACAGGGATGATGATCTTTGCAAGAGGCTGCCTTACCTTAATGTTCACCTTCTTCCTCAATGCCAGCACCATTGAAGTGCTCAGCTGTGCAAGTGCCATCCTCTCCTCAAGGTCCTTGTCAATGCAGCTCTCATCAACCTCAGGCATGAGCACAAGGTGTACCGAGTTCTCCGCATGCATTCCTGAAACGGAGTTCAGGTCGAGGAAAAGCCTCTCCATGAAGAACGGTGCAATAGGAGCTGCAAGCACTGCAACTGTCTCAAGGCAAGAATACAGTGTCTGGTAGGCAGCAAGCTTGTCATCACTCATTGAACCGCCCCAGAAACGCTTCCTGTTGAGCCTTACATACCAGTTGCTCAAATGGTCGCACACAAAATCCTGGATCTTGCGGCCCGCTGTGGTAACATCGTAGTTCTCATAGCACTCCTTAACCTCCTTAATGAGGGTATTCAAGTATGAGATAACCCAACGGTCAATCTCAGGCCTCTTCCCGACAGGTATCTGTGGAGCCTTGTTGTCAAAACCGTCAACATTTGCATACAACGCAAAGAATGAATAAGTGTTGTACAGGGTTCCGAAGAATTTCCTCTTCACCTCATCCACACCCGCAAAATCAAACTTGAGGTTATCCCAAGGCTGTGCATTTGTAAGCATGTACCACCTGAGCGAATCGGCACCGTACTGGTCAAGGGCCTTGAACGGATCAACCGCATTGCCCAACCTCTTGCTCATCTTGTTACCGTCCTTGTCAAGCACAAGACCGTTTGAAAGCACTGTCTTGTATGCAACACGCCTGTTCACCATTGTAGAGATTGCGTGGAGTGTGAAGAACCATCCGCGTGTCTGGTCAACACCCTCAGCAATGAAGTCAGCTGTCTGGCCGAACTCCGGCTTGCCAAGGTTCTCAAGCCCCTCCTGTGCAAACGGCATTGCACCTGAATCAAACCATACGTCAATCAGGTCAAGCTCACGTTTCATAGGCTTGCCGCTTGGTGAAACAAGTATATATCCATCCACGTATGGCCTGTGGAGGTCAATCTTCTCATAATTCTCCTTAGAGAAATCGCCAGGAACAAATCCCTTATCCTTCAATGGGTTTGAAGCCATGAAACCTGCAGCCACAGACTTCTCAAGCTCGTTGTACAGCTCCTGTGCGGAACCTATGCACATCTCCTCCTTCTTGTCCTCTGTCCTCCAGATAGGGAGCGGTGTACCCCAGTAGCGGCTCCTTGAAAGGTTCCAGTCCTGGAGGTTCTCAAGCCATTTGCCAAAACGGCCTGTACCTGTACTCTCAGGCTTCCAGTTTATTGTCTTGTTCAAGGCAATCAGCTCATCCTGCACTGCAGTACTCCTGATGAACCATGAATCCAGCGGATAATACAATACCGGCTTGTCTGTCCTCCAGCAATGAGGATAGTTATGGGTATGCTTCTCAATCTTGAACGCCTTGTTTGCCCCCTTGAGCATAAGGCAGATATAGATATCCAGATTCTCGGCTGCAGAAGCTGCCTTCTCGTCATAAACCTTGTTTACGGTAAACTGAGGATCGTATGCATTCTTAACCCATCTTCCCTCGTACTCCTTGTAGAGCTCCACATCAATGCAGTTCTTCACAAACTCCTCATCAAGCTCCTCCATCAGGTAGAACTTACCTGTAAGGTCAACCATAGGGCGGGTCTCACCGGCCTTGTTTATCATGAACAATGAAGGGATGCCGGCAGCACGAGCCACAAAAGCATCATCCGCACCGAATGTAGGTGCAATATGAACTATACCTGTACCGTCCTCAGTTGTAACATAATCACCCGGGATAATGCGGAATGCCTTGTCTGAAGCATCCTGCCACTTGCCTTTCTCATCAACTGAAACAGGCTTCACCCAAGGGATCAGCTGCTCATACTCCATACCCACAAGCTCAGGTCCCTTGTACTCAGCCACAATCTTGAAAGGAACAAGCTTGTCACCAGGCTTGTAATCCTCAAGTGCAATCTCCTCCGCCTTCTTGTTGAAGTGAGAATAAAGGAGCGGCTTGGCAACCACTGCTGTCATCTTCTCACCGGTATATGCATTATATGTCTGTACTGCAACATATTCAATCTTAGGGCCCACACAAAGTGCCACATTTGAAGGCAATGTCCAAGGTGTGGTTGTCCATGCAAGGAAATAAGGGGTACCCCACTGTGCCATCTCTGCCTTAGGCTCCTTGATCCTGAACTGTGCCACACAGGTTGTATCCTTCACATCCCTGTAGCAGCCCGGCTGGTTAAGCTCGTGCGAGCTCAAGCCTGTACCTGCGGCAGGCGAATAAGGCTGGATTGTATAGCCCTTATAAAGCAGCCCCTTGCCATAGATATCCTTGAGCAGGTACCAGAGGGTCTCAATATATTTGTTATCGTATGTGATGTACGGATTGTCCATATCCACCCAATAACCTATCCTCTCTGTAAGTGAAACCCACTCCTTTGTATATTTCATCACCTCCTTGCGGCAGGCGCTGTTATAGTCGTCAACCGATATCTTCTTCCCGATATCCTCCTTGGTGATGCCAAGCATCTTCTCAACACCCAGCTCCACAGGAAGTCCATGTGTATCCCAACCGGCTTTCCTCTGCACAAGGTATCCGCTCTGTGTCTTGAACCTGCAGAAAGCATCCTTTATGGCCCTTGCCATCACATGGTGTATGCCCGGCATTCCGTTTGCTGAAGGTGGTCCCTCAAAAAACACGAACTTTTTGGCACCTTCCCTTGCCTTGAGGGTATTCTCAAAGCACTTCTCTGCCTTCCATTTCTCCAATACACTGCGATTTATCTCTGTTAAATCTAGATTTTTATATTCCGCGAAACCCATTTTTGAGATTTTTTAAATTTTAATCCGCAAAGATAATACGAAAAACCGATTAATAAGAATTTCAGGGGGGCAAACTATCTATGAAAATCACCCTTATCCTTCACAAGCACAACTTTCAGCCTCGGGTCTGCAAGCATCCTCTTCCCTTCTCCCGACAGCAGGAACAGAAACTGGCTGCTCCTGTGCTTCCATGTGAGCAGGTCTACCGGAGCATCCATATCATCACTTATCTCATCATACCACCAGTACGGGAATGACACAGCCTTTACACAACCGCTCCCTGCCACATCCTCAATGGCCTCAATGCACTCCTCCTCCTGATCATCATCCAGCCTCTGCGGCTTGTCAAAAGGGACATACCATGAGGTATAGAATCCTGCCCGGGTAAAGGGCTCAAGATGCCTCCATTCCTGCGACTCAACTATAAGCCTCTCCCTGGCAACCCCATGCTCCTGCGTAAGCGACACAAGCTCCGCCAATATGGAATCCCTGTTTCCAGCGTGCAGGTTCTTCACGTCCAGCCACATCCTCCCCTCATTGGAGGCATAGTGCCTGAAGAACTCCTCCACATCCAGATTGAAGGTTGTATCCAGGTCATGGGTGACATCCAGCACCCCTCCTCCCCTGTACACCACATCCACCTCCACATTGGGATACATCCCGGCCTTTTCATTAAGCTTCTCTATTGAATTGCACCTGTGTAGCCATATCTTGTGGGGATAATCCCCCATATCCTCCCATGCGGCGCACACAAAGAAGAGGAGCACCGCCGCTGCGGCAAAAAGGGCCGCCAAAACTGTTCTGTCCAAAATCCTGCGCATGCTCCAAAATTAGCAAAAGTTTCACTCCGTATGATTCCAATAGGATAAAAAAGCTTACTTTTGACAAAAAAAAGAGATGGAGAACATAGGATTGCTTGACATAACAATACTCGTAATAATACTGGCCACAGCCGTATGGGGAGTTTTCAAGGGGTTTGTAAGACAGATTGTGAGCATTGTATCGCTGCTGCTGGGGGTATGGTGCGCATTCAAGTTTTCAGCATGGCTTTCTGCCGAGGCCAGGGAGCTCCTCTCCCTCACCGTGGCCCAGAATACCCTCCAGATAATAACATTTGCAGTAATCTTCATCATTGTTGTAATACTCACGCATTTTGTCGGGAAGGGGATTGAAGGGATAGTGAAACTCACCATGCTGGGGTGGCTCAACCGCCTCCTGGGCTTCCTCTTCGGTGCCCTGAAGGCCATAATTCTCCTCAGCATTGCAGCCTATCTTGTCAATTATCTCAACTCTATGCTGCACATCATACCCGAGGATGTTTTCAACGGCTCAAAGGGGTATGCCTTCCTGGAGCATTTCCACCGCAATATTTTTCCGTTTCTTCAAAAAATTTTCCAGTAGCGGAATTCGCAGGGTAAATTTTACCCAAACTCTGGCATAATCCGTTTCCAGTTTCCAAATTTGTGGGAAAAGGAGACCAGATATGCCTGAAAACACACCATCACTCCAACAGCTTGCAGAATCCCCACAGAGGATACTCCTCCCCACCCGCAGCGGGGATACATCATTCATGTTCATGCTGGCCGTCACAGCCGTGCTGTGCATTGTCTCACTGCTGATAATCCCCATGCTCCCATGAAGAATGTAAAGGTACGCCAGCATTACAGGTATGACTGCGGGGCAGCCTGCCTTGTCTCCGTGGCAGCATTCTACGGGATAAGGGCCTCCATTGCCCGCACGAGGCTCCTGTGCGGCTGTACCCCGGAGGGAATCTCCATTCAGGGAATCATAGACGGGGCGGCACAGCTGGGGCTGGATGCAAAGGGATACAGGGCTCCTGAAAAGGACATTTCCGCCATAAACGGGATACCTGTTCCGGCAATAGCCCATACCCGGGACAAGGAGGGGTTCCTCCATTTCATTGTAATATACCGCATGGGAAAGGAGAGCATGGAGGTGATGGACCCGGCCGGAGGGGAGATGAAGAAGATGAAGAAAAGGGATTTTGCCGCAATCTGGACAGGCTATATCATTGTGGCCACACCCCGTTTTGCCGGAAGAGCTTCAGAAGAGGGTGCAATCACCACCGCATCCGCACTGTGGGGACTTGCCAGGGCCAACCGGAAGGAGCTGGCACTTGCAGCCGCCGGCTCCATAGCCTGTACGGCAGCCGGAATCAGCACCACATTCCTGCTGCAGCAGACAATAGACAAGGTGATTCCGCAGGGAAACGCCACAGCAGTCATATTACTTGCACTGCTGCTCTTCTCCCTCACCTTTGCCTCGCTCTACATAGGCTACTGCACCACAAGATACCTCATAAGGTGCAGCCTGAAGGTTGAAACCTCCCTTACATGCAGCTATATGGAGAAGCTGCTCAGGCTCCCTGCAGGGTTCTTCAGCAGTTTCCAGGCAGGAGAAATATCCTCCAGGATTGAAGACATACACCATATCCGCTCATTCATTACAGGTGGTACCATTGGGATATTCACCAGCCTGATTACAATTGCCGGGGCACTGGCAGTGATGTTCTGCTACAACGCAAGGCTTTCACTCCTCATAACACTTGCCCTACCTGTATATTACGGGCTCTACAGGGCCGCAGGGCACATAAACAGGAAATACAGCAGGGAGGTGGCCGCCACCAGGGCCGCTTTCCAGACAGACCTGCTGGAGCTTGTCTCCACCCAGGGATGCATAAGGCACTACGGGGCATACCGCCTTGCTGCCGGAAAGATGGAACGGAGCTATGTAGGGATGGCAGAAAGCCTCAACCGCTCCGCCGATGCCGTGAACATCTTCTCCATATCAGTACAGGGGGTATCAAGGATATTGCTCTGCATCATCCTCTCAGCCGGTTCCGCCGCCCTCCTCAGGGGGGAGTTGAGCGTAGGGGAACTTGTGGGATTCTACTCCCTCTGCTCGTTCTTTACAGTCCCTCTGGATGACCTCATAGGGACAAACGAGATGATTGCCCGGACCTCTGTCTCCTGCAGCAGGATATTTGAAATCCTCTCCCTTCCCGACGAAGATCAATCAGGGACTGCCGGCTCAAATGGGACCGGGACAGCGGCATCAGCTGGAGCCGGTGAAGCGGCACCACATGGAGGAGGATCCGCCGGGGCAGTGGCAGCAGGAGCAGGCCTGTCACCCGAGAAGCTGGATGGGGACATTGAGGTTGAAGGGGTACATTTCCGGTACCCCGGAAGGGAAGAGCTCCTGGGCGGGGTATCTTTCACCATACCCCGGGGAAAAATCACCCTCCTGAGGGGTGAAAGCGGCTGCGGGAAGAGCACAATTGCCTCCCTGGTCCTAAAGGACAACACCCCGGACAAGGGGAGGATCAGCTGTTCGGGAATTGACATCAGCCGGCTCAACACCTCCAGGTGGAGGGGCATGACAGGATATGTCCCCCAGAGGGCCGCCCTGTTCAATGCAACCATATTGGACAACATCACCCTTGGGGAAGATGAGCCTGACATAGGGAAAGTGCTGGAAATCTGCGACAGGCTGAAGATGCTGGAGATGGTGGAGAGGTTCCCTCAGGGGCTCCTCACCAGGGCAGGGAGCGGAGGTTGCAGCCTGTCGGGAGGAGAATGCCAGAAAATTGCCCTCGCAAGGGCAATCTACAGGGATCCTGCCATATATATACTGGATGAGGCCACCTCCTCGCTTGACCCTGAAAGTGAAAGGTGCGTGCTTGAGGCCCTGATGTGGCTGAGGGATGCCGGGAAAACAATATTATTCATATCCCACAAGAGGGATAACGGTACAATTGCAGACAACGTTGTTGATATAGGCCGGAAGGGGTGCGGCCACACCCCTTCCGGAAGTGGTAACCTGCGTAGCACTTGACGGCAGGGAATTAAAAACTTGATTTATGAAACAGAGAGATTACAGCGGTCTGGTGGAGATCAGCCTGCAGGAAACGGTTGTTGTGAGGGGCGGCGTTGCCGTAGCATTCCTGGACAACTTCTGGGAGTATGTACAGAAAGCCATCTCCTTCATCAAGGAGTACAGGCATGAGATTGTGAACGGGCTCAGGAAAGGGTGGAAAAACTTATAGGAGGCCGCATCATGGGAAATTTCATTGAGATTGACATCAGACAGGCCTCCACAGTTTATGGAGGCAAGGACAAGGAGACAGCAAAGCTTGTTGAGTTCATTGCAGAGTGCATAGGCACCATTGCAAAGATGATCTATATGGCAAACCAGTTCAGGAAAATGTTCCTCAACCCTGCCGCCATGTAGTGGCACGGGATATCCGGGAACGGAATTTGTTTGCAATATTGTAAGGTGAGGATGGCCCCTGGGGAAGATTTCAGGGAGGCACATCTGCGGCAGCCGGAACCGGCCGTATCAAATGGCGTTATACCGGCTGGAACAATGTAATTTTTTCCCTTTGGGCCGGCCTCTTTTACAATATTTATATAACTTTGTTGTTTGAGCGCAATATGAAGACTTTAGGATACCACACATCATTGCTTGTCCTGGCCATGCTTCTGGCATGTACAGCCTTTTCCCAGGAGAAATGGACCCTTGAAAGGTGCATCAGCCATGCCCGTGAGAACAACCTGCAGGTAAAGCGGCAGGCAATTGCTGTTGAGCAGGCGGAGAACAACCTCACTGCGGCAAAACTGGAATACATCCCCTCTGTGAATGCCTCCATGAACCACAACATGAGCTGGGGACGCTCGGTAAACCTGAACGACCTTGAAATCATAGAGAACAAGCTTTCACAAAGCACATCACTCAACTTCTCGGCCTCAGTACCCCTGTTTGAGGGGATGCGCAAGCAGAACAACATAAAGAGCAGCAGGGTGCAGCTGGAGCTGGCAGGGTGCAATGTGGAGAAGCTAAAGGATGAGATCTCCATACAGATTGCCCAGGCGTTCCTCCAGGTGATGCTCTGCAGGGAGATTGAGAAGAGCGCACTGGAGAGCTGCAGCAGTGTGGAGGCCCAGGTGGAAAGAACCAGGGCTCTTGTGGATGCGGGGAGCCAGGCATACAGCTCGCTGCTGGAGGTACAGGCACAGCTTGCCAACGAGAGGGTGCAGGCAGTTACAGCCGGCAACAATCTCAGGACCAGCCTGATGAATCTGGCCCAGCTACTTGATATTGATGATATTGAGAGTTTTGACATTGAAGCCCCTGAAACCGGAGACCTTGTACCACAACCCGAGGTTTATGATGAGGAGGAGATCTTCGCGGGTGCGCTTGATCTCCCGGCCATAAGGAGTGCGGAACTTGCTCTGGAGAACAGCGAGCTGCAGTACCGGATACAGAAAGGGGCAGCCCTCCCTACAATTTCATTCAGCGCAGGGTACGGCACCTATTACAGCGACAACCAGACAACCCCGTTCTTCACCCAGTTTGACAACAACCGGAATCCCTCAATGGGATTCGGACTGAGCATCCCCATCTTCAACAGCTGGAAGAACAACACTGCCATAAGGAACGCACGCCTGAATGTGAAGAGCTCGGAGATTGACCTCCGCATACAGAGGCAGAACCTGAGGAAAGAGATACAGCAGGCATGCAACGAGGCCCTATCCAGCTATGAGAAGATGAATGCCGCCAAGGAAAACCTCCTTTCCGCAAGGGAATCGGCCGGCTATACAAAGGAGAAGTTTGACCTTGGAATCCTCAACGGCACAGACTATACCGTTGCAATGGCAAACCTCTACAAGGCAGAATCTGAGTATCTGCAGAACAAATACCAGTACATCTTCCAACTGAAGATACTGGATTATTACAGGAACATTCCCCTTACACTTTAACAAAGCACTGATATGGCTCCCAAAAAGAACAACAGGAAATTCATTCTCATTGCAGCTGCAGCCGCAATTGTACTGCTTATAATCATAGGGAAGAACAATGGCAGCAAAGGGCTTGAGGTCACTGCAAAACCTCCCCAGAGGGGTACAATCATTGAGTCAATCCCCGCCAACGGCAAGATACAGCCTGTTACGGAGGTGAAGATAAGCCCCGATGTGTCAGGCGAGATAATCAGGCTCAACTATCAGGAGGGGGATATTGTGGAGAAGGGAGACCTGATAATCCAGATCAGACAGGATGTATATATCTCCGCCAAGGAGAGGGCTGAGGCATCGCTCAATTCCATGAAGGCACAGTACCTGCAGCAGGAGGCATCGCTCAGGCAGATTGAGCTCGCCCACGAAAGGAACATCCTGCTGTTCGGGAAAAAGACAATCTCCCAGGCGGATTACGAGAAATCGCTTGCCGAGTACCAGATAGCAAAGAACCAGCTGAAAGCTGCGGAATATAATGTGAAGAGTGCCGAGGCTTCAGTGAAGGAGGCCGAGGAGAACCTGGTGAAGACCAACATATATGCCCCTATGACCGGCACAATCTCCAAACTGAGCGTGGAGATTGGCGAGAGGGTTGTGGGAACCACCCAGATGGCAGGTACAGAGATGCTCAGGATTGCAGACCTCAGCCAGATGGAGGTACTGGTGGATGTGAATGAGATAGACATCATCCGCCTGAATGCCAGGGACACCGCAACAATTGAGGTTGATGCCTATCCCGGACGCAAGTTCAAGGGGATTGTGACCCAGGTTGCAAACTCATCCAAGAACTCCGGCACAGCCATAAGTGCAGACCAGGTGACCAATTTTGAGGTGAAGGTGCTTATCCTCCCCTCTTCATACAGCGACCTGCTGGAAAACTCCCCTATCCCCTTCAGGCCGGGCATGAGTGCCTCAGTAGCCATCCAGACAGAGAAGAAGGAAAACATCCTGACAATACCGCTCCAGGCCATTACCACCAGAAAAGGGCTTGTTGACAGCCTGGATGCCACAAATGAGGTGGTACAGCAGGTATTTGTACTGGATCCTGCCACAAACAAGGTGGAAGTGAGGCAGATTACAACAGGAATTCAGGACATGACAAATATAGAGGTTACAGGAGGGCTTCCCGACAGCTGCATGATTGTGACAGCACCATACAGTACAATAAGCAAAGACCTCAGGAACGGCTCCCTTGTAACAGTGAAAAAAGATTAGTTTATGGAAAAATACATTTTACTGATAGAGACAGCAACGGACTCATGCTCTGTGGCATTGGCCAGAGGAAAGGAGATTGTGGCTGAAAAATACATTAACCAGCCAAAGGCACATGCCACCCTCCTTGCCAGATATATCTGCGACATCCTTGAGGAAAACGGCCTCAATATGGAGGACTGCAGCGCAGTTGCAGTAAGCAAGGGCCCCGGATCATACACCGGCCTGAGGGTTGGGGTATCGTGTGCAAAAGGGTTGTGCTACGGCGCCGGCAAGCCGCTCGTCTCTGTATGCACATTGGCCACCATTGCCAGGATGGCCCTGGACAACAAGCTTTACCAGGGTGAAGGGGATTTCCTCATTGTACCTATGATTGACGCCAGGAGGATGGAGGTATATACCGCAAACTTCAACAGCAAGGGGGAACAGCTCACCCCTGTTGAGGCCAGGATACTTGATGAAAACAGCTATGCCGCAGAACTTGCCGCCGGCCCTGTACTCTTTACAGGAAACGGAGCAGAAAAGTTCAGGGAGCTGGTTGTCTCAAACCCCAACGCATACTTTGCCCCGCAGGAACCCCACGCTACCGGCATGAGGGTAATTGCCGCCGACAAGCTTGAGGCAGGCGAGTTTGAGGACAACGCATATTTTGAGCCATTCTACCTGAAGGACTTTATTGCCGGCAAGCCGAAGAAGCTGCTGTAAAGACGACAAATCCCCGCCAGATCACATTTCTGACGGGGATTATTTCTATAAGCAGGCTACCCTTGCGGGCCGCCATGATTATCTTACTGCCTTGCGTACAGCATCCTCAAGAGCAGCCTTTGAGAAGAGTCCCTGGCTTGCAACTATATCACCTTTACGGTCAAACACAAAGATTGACGGAACGCTGTAGATGTTGTATGTAGCAAGTGCAGGCGATGCGGCACCCTTGCCGTCGCATACGCTTATCCAAGGGAGATTCTGCTCCTTAACCGCTGTTGCCCAGGCTGTCTTGTCTGTGTCAATTGCAACCTGATAAATCTCAAGGCCCGATTTGCTGTATTTCCTGTAAATGTCAAGAAGATCGTTGTTGAACATCTTCTGGTTCACATCAGCTGAAACCCAGAACATGAGGATGAACGGTTTGCCCTCAAGTGATGCAAGCTCCACATTCTTCGCATTGATGTCGGGAAGGGAGATATTGGGGAATGATGTCTCCTGTGCATTTGAAAGCTTCTCAGCAAATGCCATTGCAGCCTTGGCTGAAGCCACCTGCTCCTGAAGTGATTTCAGGTATACAGAACCCGGATATACGGTCTGGAGCGAGTCATGAACCCTCTGTACAAGCATGTAGTCATTCTCTGCACCAAATACAGGGAGCCCCTGCACGAATGTCTGGTAGAGAGCCTGAATGTTTGCAAAAGAGTACGGATTCTGCATCACGTTCCTTATCATGTTCTGCTTGTGCTTCACGAATACCTTGCCCAGCTGTGAGTTGTACTGCTGTACAGCCTCCCTGTCACCTGTCTGTGATGCATCTGCAAGCTTTACAGACAATGCATCAAACTCTGCAACTGCAGCGGCAAGCGCCTCATTGTATTTCTGTAGCAATGCAGACTCTTCCGAGCCCTCAATTGCAAGCCCCTTTCCAAGGGTATCAACTGTAACGTTCACCTTATCACCCGGCTTGAGGATAAGTGAAGCGAGTCTCTTGCCATTGTATGACAGATAATAGAAATCAGGGGCATCACTCTGGAGGGTTATTGTGCTCTTGAGGTTCCCTGAAGCATCAGTCTTGACTGAATCCACAAACTTAATCTGGTTTACAGCCAGCTGTGAAACCACCAAATCCTTATTGGCGGCCCCCTCTATCCGGGCATTGACAACAGCAGTGTTGCTCTTTGAGCAAGATACCGCCATAAGTGCGGCCAAACCCATCAAAACAGTTCTTCTTATCATATACTATAATGTTGAAAAAGCTTTTGAAATATTCTCTGCAATCTGGATGAACTCCTCTTTGGCAAGGGCAGCCTTCTCCTTCCTGAAATCAAGGTCCTGCTCGCTCTGCAGCGGTACAAGATGGATATGTGCATGAGGCACCTCCATACCCAATACTGCAACCCCCACCCTCTTGCATGGCACGGCAATGTCAATGGCCTTTGCCACCTTGTTGGCAAAGTTCCACAGGCCTGCATATGTCTCTGCAGGGAGGTTGAAGATATAGTCCTCCTCCATCTTTGGGATTACAAGGGTATGCCCCTTTGCCAGAGGATTTATATCCAGGAAAGCATAATAGTTCTCATCCTCCGCAACCTTGTACGAAGGAATCTCACCGTTTACAATTCTTGTAAAGATTGAAGCCATGGCACCTTAGATTGAAATGTCAACAATCTCAAACTTGATGACGCCGCTTGGAACTGTAACCTCAACAACCTCACCTTTCTTCTTCCCGATAAGTGCCTTGCCTATAGGTGTCTGTGCAGCCAGCTTGCCCTCCTTGAGGTTAGCCTCGCTCTCACCCACAATGGTATACTCCATGAGGGCACCGTTTGCAAGGTTCTTGATCTTCACCTTGTTCAACAGCTGAACCTGGTCTGTATTGATTTTTGACTCATCAATCACACGTGCATTTGCAATGATATCCTGCAACTGGGAAATCTTGAGCTCCAAAAGACCCTGAGCCTCCCTTGCTGCATCATACTCCGCATTCTCGGACAAATCACCCTTGTCCCTGGCCTCAGCGATGGCCTTTGAAATGGCAGGTCTCTCAACGGAAATCATGTGGGCCAATTCAGCCTTCACTTTCTCCAGACCTTCCTCTGTAAAATAATGTACCTTACCTGACATAATCATATAAAAATTAAAAAGAATCCCGATGAATTCGGGACCCTTCCTCTTTTGCAAAGATAATAATAAAAATATTATTTACACTAAAATTCCTTGAACTTTGGCTTCATAATCTCAGCAAACAGAACCATATCCTCAGGATGTTCCTTCAATCTCTCCTTCAGGCTTTTCCCTGCGGCCGGAACATCCGCTCCGGGCTCCTGTACAGGCTGCTGCCGCGGCTGGGAATCCTCCTCCCGGAGAGCCTCCCCAAAAGCAGGGACCGCCTCTTCAAAAAGCTCCTCCTGCTGCCCTGACTGCACCTGATGCAGCTGCTCCACCTGAACTTCAGGCACAATCTCCTCCACTACAGGCTCCACATGAACCTGCTCCTCCTGTGCAGGCTTCTTCTGCACCCCCAGAAGCACCTCAAAGAGCTCCTCAATCTCCCTTGCCCTCTCATCCTCCTCCGGCTGCCGGGGCATCTGCTCCATCTGAACTTCCGGCCCCTTCTGGGAAGAGGCATCTTCAGTGAAGGAAAAAGGGGATTCATTGTCGGGATACTGACGGCCGGGCTCCTCATGGGCAGAGGCATCCCTCCTGCGCCTCTCCTTCCTCCGTTTCTCAAAAAGTGCGGAAACGGCAGGGAGTGCAAAGGTGAGAATGGCCAGCAAAAGGCCCATCAGATCTGAATCCAGCCTATTCATTGTATCCTGTTTTATCTGAGTTTCTTTATAATACTGTCTTTCAGGAGGCTGTAGGCAAACGCCTTGTCCTTCTCCAGCTGCTCCTTCAGGGCATCAAGTGAAGGGAACTTCTGCTCCGGCCTTATCCTTCCCACAAACTCCAGCTTTATGTCAAGGCCATAGATATCCTCGTTGAAACCAAGTATATGGGTCTCTATTGTCCTCTCATTGCTCTCCCCCACGGTAGGGCGGGTACCAATGTTGCAGATGCCTATGTAAACCTTTCCCAACACCTCCACAAACACGCTGTACACCCCGTCTGCAGGGATCATCTTCAGCGGCTCGTAGAGCTTCATGTTGGCGGTAGGGAAACCTATTGTCCTCCCCACCTTCTGGCCTGAAACCACAACCCCCTTTAGGCCGTACCTGTAGCCCAGGAACTCATTCGCCTGCTCCACATTGCCTGCCTGCAGCAGATTGCGTATCTTGGTTGAGCTTATTACATTGTTGTCCTGCACAAACTCATCCACCTTCAGCACCTTTATCCCCATTTCAGCCGCCATTGCAATCATCTCCTCATGAGAGACCTTGTCATGGCCGAAACGATGGTCATACCCTATAATGAGGGTTGAAACCCCATATTTGTCCTTCAGGTAATCCTTCAGGAATTCTCTTGTAGTGTTGCGGCTGAACTCCTTGCAGAAAGGTATGGTGATGAACTTGTTCACCCCCATACCCTTTACAAGAGCCTTCTTCTCATCAAGGGATGTAAGGAGCCTCAGGCTGTATGCCTGCTGCTGCAATACATTCCTGGGATGAGGCCAGAAAGTTATGACCGCACTTTTCTTTCTCTCCTGCTCCGCTATGCTGCGCAGGAGAGAAAGAACCTTTTTGTGTCCTTTATGTACGCCGTCAAAGAAACCTGTTGCTGCTACAACCATCTTACCAACTCAAAATCTTGTCTGTGCGGAAGCTGCTTGTTCTTTGCATACATCCTTACAGCTGCCTGGTATGCACCTGTCTTGTCAGGGACAATCTTGCACCTGTAGGTTGCCTTGCCGTCCTTGCACTCCTTGAGCTTGTACTCAAAGATCTCCTTGATGCAGAGCTTACCCTTCTTGTTTGGCTCGGCAAGAAGAATCTCAATGCCGATATCCTGAGGGTCAATCTCGCCTACAGAAAGTGTCATCTCTGCCCTGTACTCGTTGTTGAGGAGAAGCGCACCTGAAACGTTATCCACATTTGAAGATGAAAGCACCTCAATCATAGGCCACTCCCTGCGCATCTTCTTCTTCCAGTCCGCAATGTCCTTTGCAACTGCATAATCCTTTGCAACAAGCTTAGAAGCTCTCTTTGCAAGCGGCAGGTAATATTTCCTTATATAATCCTCCATCATCCTGTTTGTAGTGAAGTTGCATGCAACGTTCGCCACACAATTCTTGATGGTCTCAATCCATGGACTTGAAATGCCCTTCTCATCCTTGTCATAATACATTGGGGCAATCTCACCCTCAATGATGTTGTAGATTGTAGCTGCATCAAGCTCATCCTGGAAGCCCTGGTTGTCGTAAGACCTCTCCATAGGGAGCATCCAGCCGGCACCCTCCTTGTAACCTTCAACCCACCATCCGTCAAGAACTGAGAAGTGCATTACACCGTTCATCACAGCCTTCTCTCCTGAAGTACCTGAAGCCTCAAGAGGTCTGGTAGGGGTATTCATCCAGATATCAACACCCTGTACAAGATGTTTTGCAATTGTAATGTCATAGTTAGGCACAAATACAATCTTCCCGATGAACTGAGGCATCTTTGAAACCTCAACAATATGTTTGATAAGGTCCTGGCCAGGTTTGTCTGCAGGGTGTGCCTTACCTGCAAAGAGGAACTGTACAGGATGCTCAGGGTTGTTCACAATCTCATTGAGCCTGTCGAGGTTCCTGAACAACAGATGAGCCCTCTTGTAAGTTGCAAAACGCCTTGCAAAACCAATTGTAAGGATATCATCCCTCAAGGTCTCCTTAATCTTCACAATCTGTGCAGGAGAGTAGTGGTTTGCGGCAGATGGGTTTGAAATCACCTCCTTCACCTTGTCAATGAGCTTGGTCTTGAGGGCCTTCCTTATCTCCCAGATCTTCTCGTCAGCAACCTTCCTTATGCCGTTGAAGCAGCTCTTGTCATAGTGGTGTGTCTTGAACTCCTCACCGAACACCTCTGCATGAACCTCCTTCCACTCAGGTGCTGTCCAGGTAGGATAGTGTACACCGTTGGTAACATAGCTTACGTGAAGCTCCTCAGGGAGGTAGCCTGGCCACAAGTTGCCAAGGATATCCTGGCTCACCTTTCCGTGCAGCCAGCTCACACCGTTAACCTCCTGGCTCAAGTTGGCGGCAAGGTTACTCATTGAGAACTTCTCGCCCTGGTTGTACGGATCAATCTTTCCAAGAGCCATAAGGGTTGTCCAGTCTATGTTCAATCTGCCAGGATAGTGTGAAATATATGTCCTCATCATATCCTCAGAGAATGCGTCATGACCTGCAGCAACCGGAGTATGTGTTGTATAAAGTGAAGAAGCCCTTACAACCTCCAGAGCCTCAGCAAATGTAAGCCCCTTGTTCTGGACATACTCCCTCAATCTCTCAAGGCCGATGAATGCAGCGTGTCCTTCATTGCAGTGGTAAACCTCCGAATCAATGCCCAAAGCTCTCAAGGCCCTGATACCGCCGATACCAAGGAGAAGCTCCTGTTTCAGACGGTTCTCCCAGTCACCGCCGTAAAGCTGGTGGGTAACGCACCTGTCCTCAGGAAGGTTCTGGTCAATGTCAGAATCAAGGAGGTAAAGGTCAATGCGGCCTACAGCCACCTTCCATACCCTTGCATAGATGTTCCTGCCAGGGAATGCAACTGAAATTGTAACCCAGTTGCCGTTCTCATCCATAACAGCAGTTGCAGGGGTCTTTGTGAAATCCTGCGGATCGTATGTTGCAACCTGCTCGCCCTGAGCTGAAAGCTGCTGTGTGAAGTAACCGTATTTATAAAGGAAACCTACGGCGTTCATATTCACGTTCATGTCACTTGCCTCCTTCAGGTAGTCACCTGCAAGGATACCCAAGCCGCCTGAGTAGATCTTCAATGAAGTGTCAAGGCCGTACTCCATACAGAAGTATGAAATCTGTGGAGTGGTAGGTTTGGACTTGCCCTCCATATATTTCTTGAAATTCTTGTATACTGAATCAAGCTTTGAAAGGAAAGCCTCATCTGATGCAAGCTCCTTGTATCTCTTGAGGTCAACCATATCCAGCATGGCAATAGGGTTGCCGTTGGCAATCTGCCACAACTCAAGGTCAACCATCTTGAAGAGCTCAATGGCATCCTGGTTCCAGCACCACCACAAGTTCTTTGAGATTGTATCAAGATGTTTCAATTTAGCAGGGAGATCCTTGTTTATAAGAAGAGTCTTCCACTCCGGTGTATTCACTTTGTATTTCTGATAGGTCATATTCTTAGTTTCTTTAATTTGAGGGAAGGCACCTTTACGCTCAACCACCTTGTCAAGTGCAGTTGCGTATGCCTCCACATAATATTTAACATTATTGTCCCAAAGGGCTATTTCTGAAACCTCCTTGGCATTCCCGCTATAGGCCTTCTTCTCCGCCTCAGGGAGGGCTGCAACTGCGAGTATCCTCTGCATCACGCCCTCTACTACAGCATCATAGTTTGAATCGTTCCTCTCTATAACTTCAATGCCCGGATGTTCCCCCTTATAATAATCCTTTACCCACAAGCCGAATCCGGCCAATGTTGTGGTTACAGTAGGTACGCCAAACGCCAGCGACTCAAGCGGAGTGTATCCCCAAGGCTCATAATATGAAGGGAATACGGTAAGGTCCATACCTATAAGGAGATCATAGTACTTCATGTTGAAGATACCGTCATTACCGTTAAGGTAGCTCGGCACAAACACAACACCAATGTTATCCTGCTGTGCATTGAATCCGAAATACCTCATCTTGCCTGAAATTGCATCATACTCAGGCTCCACCAGGTAATGGGTGGAATTTGTGGTGTAGGCAGGGTTGCCTTCACCCTTCAGCTTGAGTGCAAGCTCCTTGTCGGGGCCGTTGCTCCATGCCGGAATCATCAGGAACGCAAGGATCCTGTTCCCCTTGCCAGCCTTCTTTATCCTGCCGAGCGCATCAAGGAACACATCAAGCCCCTTGTTCTTGTACTCATATCTGCCGCCGATGCCAACAATCACGGTATCCTGGCCATACTCAACACCATGCATGGCTGAGGCAACCTCCAGCAGTCTCTTGCGGGCCGCACCCCTGCTGCTGTCAAATTCCTCACCCTGAGGCACAATGCTGTTGTCAAAGCCATTAGGAGTGATGATATCAACCTCCTTCCCGACAAACTGCCTGCATTCTGCTGCAGTAATGTCACTCACAGTAGTGAACACATCCGCATTATGGGCAGCTGTCTTCTCCAGGGAGTGCTTTGCAGTCACATTGAACTGTCTTGCCTTCTCATCAGCATCCAGCTGCTCCAATGAATCATACAGAGGCAGGTTGTTGCAGGCAAGGCACCTTCCTACAACTGTGGCATGTGTAGTGAACACTGTACCTACAGCAAGGTTCTTGCTCTTGAGATAGAGCACACCTGCACCTGTCATCCACTCATGGAACTGGGCCACCACCTTATGGTGAGGCTGGAGGTTGAAGTTGACAAAGCTCTCAATTACTTTACCTGAAGCATAGCCGAACAGGGCAGACTCCACATAATCCCATTGGCCGCTCAATGAATCCAGCCCGAAATTCTTCCACATCTCTGCAAAGATTTCGTCCTTTCTGGATACGAACGGTGTGAAGTCAACCAAAATGGCTACCGGATTTCCAGGCACATTCCATCTTCCCACTCTAACTCTCAATCCCTCTGAAGCTGCCTGCTGCTTCCACACCCTGAACAGGATTGGATCCTCAGCAAACTCCGGGTTCTGGCTCTCGTCCATCCACACGTCAGGACCAATCATGATGTGGTTCCTGCCGTAACTGCCGGACAGCTCGAGTGCCTTGGTAGCCACAACTGTGTGGATACCACCCACTTTGTTGCACACTTCCCAGCTCGTTTCAAAGAGATAATCGGGTTTCTTTACTTTCTCAATTACCATTCTTCTTACTTCTCTTTTTTAACTCAAATTTGACTCAAAGGGGCAAAATCCTGTCCCTTTGAGTCAAATTTCACTCACTTATTTCTATTTGTTTGTAAAATTATTTCTTCTTAGGCTTGTTATTTTTCTTCTCCACTCTCAAGGCAAAATCGCTCAATACATTCATATAGTTGATGAACGCCTCGTATGGGGTATCGTATGGGTTGAAGTACTTGTGTACGGCACCGTCCGAGAAGAATTTTGTACACATGTAGTAGAAGTGGTCACTCTCCTGCAACTTGCGGAAATCAGCAATGATCTCCTCGTCCTTGGTTGCCATTACACCCTTCTCCAAAGAGTACAGTTTCTCAAATGCCTCGTTCTGGAGCTCGTTACCCAACCATGCACTTGTATCCCTCTCCTCATCTGCCCATGAAATTGCGTATGGAACGTGAAGAGGTGCTACAGGCTGGTGTTTTACAGCTGCCTCAGCAGGGGTACAGAACTTGAGCTCTGTATTTGCAAGCACAGCCTCAGGCAATGCCCTCATGAACTCAAAGATACCGGTAGCTGCACTCTGGTGCTCGCCGAATGTCTCATAATCCATGAACAGGTTGATGATGTCAGCCTCTTTTGCAGACTCGGCAAGCCATGCGGCATACTGGTCACTTGTCATGTTGTTGCCACCGAACCTGAAAGCAATGTCATCACTGAGGTTGAAGTTCTTCAAGAGAAGCTTCAGCTTAGGATTGATTGCGTTTGTATAGAGGAAGTTAGGGCTCTTCCAACCAAGGATGTGCCTTGCACCCTCAGTAAGCATTGTGTTGTAGCCCATCTCAGCTACAGCCTCACCTATCGCATCAGAATAGATGAGCTCTGTGTTCCTGAAAGTCTTGGGCTTGATGCCGAAGTGCTTCTTGATTGCAGCAGCATGCTGTTTCACCTGGTTCTTGAACTCCTTCTCGGACTTCAATGATGCAAGGCTGTGTGAGTAAGTCTCTGCAAGGAACTCAACACATTTTGTTGAAGCAAGCTTCTTGAAGCTCTCAAGAACCTCAGGAGCATACTGCTCAAACTGCTCAAGAGCCGCACCTGAAATTGAGAATGCAACCTTGAAGTCCTTGCCATGCTTCTGGATAAGCTCATAGATAAGCTCATTCATAGGGAGGTAGCAGCGCTGTGCTATCCTTTTTAGTATGGTTCTGTTGGCAAACTCATCAAAATACTGAGAATCATTGCCTATATCAAAGAATCTGTACAATCTTAGCCTGTCGGGCTGATGCACCTGAAAATAAAGACAGAGTGACTTTTCCATATATGTTAAATTTTATTCGTTTCTTACTTTAGGTTATCAATGGCGTCCTTGTAAACGTCAATCATCTTGAGGGCAGCATTCTCCCATTTGAGGTTGTTCACCTCCTCAACACCGCATCTTGCACTCATTGAGGCAAGGGCAGGATAGTTGAGCAGGCCGTAGATTGCATCAGCCATTGCATCAATGTCCCAGAAATCTGTCTTGATTGCATAGCTGAGCACCTCTGCCACACCGGACTGTTTTGAAATGATGCTCGGCACGTTTGACTTCATTGCCTCAAGCGGCGAAATGCCGAAAGGCTCTGAAACTGATGGCATGATATATACATCAGAGTATGCAAACATCTTCTTTACATCGTCTCCGCGCAAGAAACCTGTAAAGTGGAACCTGTCTGCAATGCCAAGTTTTGCCACACGTCTGATGGACCTGTTCATGAGGTCACCGTTACCGGCCATTACAAACCTCACGTTAGGGCATTTCTTGAGCACCTTGTTGGCAGCCTCAATGAAATACTCAGGACCTTTCTGATATGTGATACGGCCAAGGAAAGTTACAATCTTGTCATCAACTCCCCTCTTCACCTCCATCTGCTTGAACTCGTTGAAATCCACAGCATTGTGGACTGCAACAACTTTAGAAGGATCTATACCGTATTTATTGATAACTATATTTCTGGTAAGGTTACTTACAGCCATGATCTTGTCTGCAGCCTCCATACCCATCTTCTCAAGTGCAAATACGCGGGGATCAATTGCGTTGTCGCTCGCACGGTCAAATGATGTTGCGTGCACGTGGATAACAAGCGGCTTGCCTGAAATCTTCTTTGCAGCTATACCGGCAGCGTATGTAAGCCAGTCATGCGCATGGATGACATCAAAATCGTTCTCAAGTGCAATTGCGCTGGCAACCATTGCATACCTCTGTACCTCCTCCATAAGGTTTGCACCATATTTTCCGGAGAACTTGTATTTTCCGCCAAAGTGAATCTTGAACTGCTCATACTCCTCATAGCGGTTGCGCTTCTCGGTACCCTCTACCATTGAAGAGAACATCTCAGGATCAATGTATGGCACCAATCCCGACGAAACCTTGAAGAAGCTCACCTTCTCAAGGAAGCTCTCAAGCCTGCTGATGTCTGTCTTTCCCCAAACCTCAGCAATTGATATGTCACTTGCATTGATGATCTTTACGGCACTCTCATCCTCATCACCGGATGCAGAAGGCATTACAAACAGAACCTCAACATCATGTTTAGCCAGACCTTTTGTAAGTCCGTAACATGCAGTACCCAAACCACCTGCAATATGTGGAGGGAACTCCCAACCGAACATTAATACTTTCATCTCTTTACTTTTTTATTCTGTTCAACATGCTCTTTCCCCTTACTATCTCTGCCACGCTTATTGCAGAAGATATACATCCGTGAGGCCTGTGTGAAGGGTCTCCGTCATAAATTTCGGCAACAGAGCCTATGCCGTGGATTTCCATGTCCTCCTCAAATGCATTGAGCATCTCCTTGGCCTTCTTTACAAAGCCCTTGCCTGTAAGTGCAAGTGTAGCCTCTATATAAGGTGTAAGGAGCCAAGGGAATGCACATCCGTTGAAGTGTGCGATGTCCCTGCTGCCCTGGTCGCCTTCGTAAACGCCCCTGTAGAGAGGGTTCTTAGGAGACAATGACCTTATGCCCCTTACTGTAAGGAGCTCTCTCTTTACAGCTGTAAGGACTGCCATCTTGGTCTCGTCATCAAGCGGTGAATATTTCACGCAGCATGCCATCAGCTGGTTAGGACGGGTGAAGATGTTCTGGCCATGCTCATCCACATAGTCTGCAAGGTGGTTTCTCTCCTCACACCAGAATACCCTCATGTAATTCTCCCTTATCTTACCTATTATATTGTCTGTCTTCTGTACGAGCTTGCCCTTTCCGAACTTGAGGTCCAGATCCCTTACAAAGCAGAGTGCATTGTACCACAATGCATTTACCTCAACCTGGTAGCCTGGTCTCTCGCTTACAGGCCTGCCGTCTACGTATGTGTTCATCCAGGTAAGTGCAACGCCGTATTTCTGAGCCCAGAGAAGGCCGTTCTCATGAAGCCTTACGCTTGGCCTCCAGTTGCCCAGGAATGACTCAATCACATCAACCATCATCTTGCCGTATTTCTTCCATACAGCTGAGGCATCTGCGCCGAAGTCAACATACTGCTGGATTGCGCGTATGAACCACAATCCGCTGTCGGGACACTCAGACTCCTGGAGCATGTTGTTGCTGTGGCGTCTGATTGTGCTGTCCATTACCTTCTCAAACCTCTCGGTATCGCCGTCATTGTATAGGGTAAGGCCCGGAAGTGCAATGAATGACTCCCTGAGGCTCTCGTAATCCCAAGAGTAGCCTGAGCATACGCTGTACTCACCGGCATGCTTGATAAGGAACTGGCCGGCTGCAAGCTTCATGCAGGCCTCATAGTTGTTTCTGGTGTTGTCCCTCTTTAGCACCTCTTTCTCAAACCTTGTCTTGAGTGATTTTGAAGGTACTGCATTGCCTGTAGAGGCTGAAAGGATGATGCTCTCGCCCTTCTTGATAGGTAGCTCAAAGTAGCCTGGAACAAAGAGGTCCTCCTTGCAGTTGAATCCCCTTCTGCTCTCCTCCTTGTAGACGATTCCCTTGTACCAGTCAGGTGAGGCAATCCACTCGTTCTTCTTGTTCAGCTGCAGGTTAAGTGTTGGGAAGCCCTCGTACATATTGAAGGCCACACCGTTGTCAACAGCTGTATATCTTGTGTTTGCGTTTGTGTTTGCCGCTGTGAGGGCATGAATGTTCCTGTATGCAAGGAACGGCTTTATCCTCAATGTTGTGGGTGAATGGGCCTCAAGCAGCGTATATTTGATAAGCACCTCTTCTGTATCCCTCAAGAACATGATTGTCTTGCTGAACTTCATGCCGCCAACCCTGTATGTGATTGTAGAAGCATAGTCCATCTCAAAGTCAATGATGTACTTGTGACCCCTTGGCTCATAGACATCACCGTAAGATGTGATGCCAAGGTTGAAGCTCTGGCCATGCTGTATCAATGACTCGTGTAAAGTAGAAAGAAGGATGTGCTTGTCTCCTCCGAAGTTTTCAATGGGAACAACCAGCAATCCGTGGTATTTTCTGGTGTTGCAGCCTACAATGGTAGTGTTCACATAGCCTCCTGCCCTGTTGCTGAGCAGAATCTCGCGTTCCAAAGAATACTCAAGGTTTACCAGCTCCTCTTTATTAAATTCCAAGTATGCCATTATTGTGTAGATATTTTGCGCGCGAAATTACAACAAATATTTTTATTTAACTAATTTACGTTTAAGGACAAACGCACTCCTTGCAGGAAGGTAGAGGGTCAAAAACGTGCCCTGGGTATCCTCCTGCGTATAATGTACGGTTTTTCTGCGGTTCCTCTCAAATCCGTTGAATTCTTTCCAGTCTGTATCCAGAGCCATTGTATACTCGCCTCCAAAGATATTTATCCTGTAATCCTGGTAAGATTCATCAGGGCTGAAGTTGAACACGAACACATATCCTCCCCTCTCCATCACAAGAATCTGTTTGGGTTCATCGTTGTAGATTGAGACAGGTGGGGAAGCAAGGAGATTGTTCTCCCTGAACAAATGTATCATCTTGTTGTCAAATGCCAGCAGCTTGCCATACCTGAGGAACGGGCTGTCCGCCAGGCTCCACTGCCTCCTGGCGTATGCATGGGACCAGTTGTTCCCCTCCCTCGGGAAGTCAATCCATTCAGGGTGGCCGAACTCATTGCCCATGAAGTTGAGGTATCCGTTGCCTGCGGTGGCAATTGTCACAAGCCTTATCATCTTGTGGAGGGCCATTGCCCTGTCCACCTCAAGGCTCTGCATTCCAAGGTCCATGTGGGTGTACATGAGGGCATCCATCAGCCTGAAGATGATTGTCTTGTCCCCCACCATGGCCTGGTCGTGGCACTCTGCGTAGCTCACTGTCTTCTCATCTGCCCTCTTGTTGGTGAGCTGCCACCACATGTCACATACATTCCATTTTTCGTCGGGAACCTCCTTGATCCATTTGATCCAGTTGTCAGGGACTCCCATGCTCATCCTGTAGTCAAAGCCCCAGCCCCCTTCTGTTACGGGTGCCGCAAGCCCCGGCATTCCGCTCATGTCCTCTGCAATTGTGAAGGCATCAGGGTGTATCTCCTTGATAAGTTCATTTGCAAGACCCAGATATACAAGGGCATCCACATCCACATTGGCATTGAAGTAATCCTCATATCCGCAGAAGGCCCTCCCCAGGCCGTGGTCCCAGTAGAGCATGCTGGTTATGCCGTCGAAACGGAAGCCATCCAGATTGTACTCCTCCATCCAGTACTTGCAGTTGGATAGGAGGAAGTATAATGTCTCATCCTTGCCGTAGTCAAAGCACCTGGTACCCCATGCAGGGTGATCTCCCTTGTCACCCTCATGGAAATAGAGGGTCTTGGTGCCGTCAAAGTTGCTAAGCCCCTCAAGCTCATTCTTCACCGCATGGGAGTGTACAATATCCATAATCACCGCCAGACCCAGCTTGTGCGCCTTGTCCACCAGCTCCTTGAACTCCTCAGGGGTGCCGAAACGGGAACTCAGTGCAAAGAAATTTGAAACCTGGTACCCGAACGAGCCGTAATAAGGGTGCTCCTGCAGCGCCATAATCTGCACTGTGTTGTACCCCAGTTTGGCTATTCTCGGAAGGACATTCTTTGTAAACTCCTTGAATGTGGCAACGGCAGGCTCCTCACCTGCCATGCCTATATGTGTCTCATATATAAGCGGGTTCTCCACCTTAGGAGCCCTTGGGTGTTTCCATTTGTACTGCCTTGCAGGAGCCCACACCTGGGCTGAGAAAAGCTTTGTACGGGTATCCTGCACGCATCTTGTGGCATACGATGGGAGCCTCTCCCCGTCGCCGCCGTCCCAGAAGATGTGCAGCTTGAACATATCGCCATGCTTCACGCTCCTCTTTGGAAGGGCCAGCTCCCACACACCGTTCCCCTTGTTGGTCATCCTGTAGCCGGGAGAAATCTCCCAGTTGTTGAAATCACCCTTCACATAAATTGAGGTGGCATTCGGTGCCCATTCCCTGAACACCCAACGGTCACCCTCCCTGTGCACGCCATAAAAAAGATGGTTGTTTATGGCATCCGCGAGCCTCTTGCCAAAACCTCCAATCTCACCTTTCCTTATGAGCAGCCTTTCGTGCCGCCCCTTGATTGCCTTGCAGAACGGCTCCAAATAGATGTCGTGATCGTAAATCATAGCTATCGCTTATTTATTATTTTATCAAATTCCTTTTCATAGCCGTCAAGTTCCTTCCTGCAGAACTCAAGCAGCTCCATGGCCTCCTTCAGCTCCTTCTCCACCCCCGCAATTGCGGCATCCGGAGACTCAATCACCGCAACAAGCTTCTCCAGCCTGTCCAGCGCCTCTTCATATGTCATCTTCTTTTCCATAAATCCTAATTTTCTTCCCGACAGAAATCCCCCCGCTGCAGCCTCCTCCTGCACTCCCGGCACCCGTCCGCCGCACTCCGGGGCATCCGCCGCATCATTTCCTCTCCAGTACCTCACCCACAATGAACTCAACCGTGCCGTCCCGCAGCACCAGCTTCACCCTCTTCCCGAGCACCACATCCGCCGCCGAGGCCCTCTCCCCATCAACCGCAACAATGGCAAACCCCTTGCCAAGTATCCTGGCAGGGTCTGCCCCCTTGATGCGCAACTCAAGCATTTCCAGCCTCCTGCGCCCTTGCGAGACGAGTTCCGCAGCACCGTTCTTCAACGAATCCTGCAGTGCAGAAAGTCTGTGCCTCTCAGATGTGATTTTCTGTGATAAAGTTAGTGAAATTCTTTGAAACAGATGCATTACATACTGCTCCTGCTGCACAAAAATATCAACAAAGAAATCCGCAACCGCCGTAGGGGTCTTCAGCCAGGTATGCGCAACCATGTCCGCCACATGGAAATCGTGGTCATGCCCGATGCCGGTGATTACCGGAAGGGGGAACTGGGCAATGTTCACGGCCAGCTCATAATCATCAAAGCAGACAAGGTCCATAGCCGCACCGCCGCCCCTGATTATCACCACAGCATCAAACTCCTCTTCTCTCCCCGCAACCCCATCCAGGGCTGCCACAATGGAAGCGGGAGCCTCCTCCCCCTGCATCTGGGCAGGAAAAAGCTCCGTAAAGAACTTGAAGCCGTACTCATTCCCATGCAGATGCTCCATAAAATCCCTGTAACCTGCAGCCGTGGGGGAAGAAATTACAGCCAATCTCCTTGGCAGCATCTTCAGCTCCAGGGAAGGGTTCATCTCCATGCACCCCTCCTTCTCAAGGCGCCTTATTGTCTGCTGCCTCTTCAGTTCCAGCTCTCCCACAGTATATGAAGGGTCTATATCCAGCACATTGAGCGAAAGCCCGTACACAGGGGAAAATGCCGCCTGCACCTTCAGGAGCACGTTCAGCCCCTTGGAGAGCTTCACCCCTGCAGCATTCTCAAAAAACGGGCGGAGCATCCTCCAGGTATTGCTCCAGATTGTGGCCCTTGCCTTGGCCGCAACGCCCCTCTCCCCCCCCTTATAGCCTATCAGCTCCAGGTAGCAGTGGCCGCTCACATGGCTGTTCACCTCCCCTATTTCAGCTGTGACCCAAACTGTTGCAGGAACACTCGCCTCAACACCCCTTTTAATCATCTGCTGCAGTTCCAGCAAGGAAATCTTCTCATCCATTCTCTTCTCTCTTTTTCGCACAAGATACGAAAAATTATTGTACATTTGTATTCTGATACCGGAACACACTATGAAAATAACAAAGGCCGTTTTTGCCGGCAGCAGCCAGAAACTGAAGGACAAGCCAAAAGCCAGACACCCGGAATTCGCATTCATCGGGAGGTCAAATGTTGGCAAATCCTCACTCATAAACTCCCTGTGTAACCACAAGGGACTGGCCAAGACATCTTCAACACCCGGCAAGACTCTTCTTGTAAACCATTTTCTCATAAACGATTCCTGGTATCTTGTAGACCTTCCGGGATACGGATACGCAAAGATCTCCCAAACCGCAAGGGTGAAGCTGCACACAATGATAAACAACTTCATCAATGAATCGGAGGAGATGGTACTGCTCTTCGTGCTGCTGGACAGCAGGCACGATATCCAGAAGATAGACCTGGAATTCCTCCTGAGCCTGGGCGCCGCCGGAATTCCCTTCTCAATCATCTTCACAAAGGCAGACAAGCTTGGCAGGGATGCCCTTACAAAGCAGATTGAGGCAAACAAGAAAGAGCTGCTCAAATACTGGGAAGAGCTTCCTCCTGTATTTGTAACCTCATCTGAAAAGAACACCGGAAGGGAAGAGGTGCTTGAATACATACAAACAATCTTAAATACACTATAGAATTATGGATCATAATCACGTGATTAAAATCTTCTCTTGCAGGGGTTCACAGTATCTTGCCGAGAAAATTGCAAAATCTTTGAAACTGGATTTGGGAAAATCCGTAGTTACAGTTTTCAGCGACGGTGAGTTCCAGCCTGCGTTTGACGAGAGCGTAAGGGGTGCAACTGTATTCATTGTACAGTCTACTTTCCCGCCTGTTGAGAACCTGTTTGAACTTCTTCTCATGATTGATGCAGCCAAGAGGGCTTCAGCCTACAAGGTTGTTGCGGTAATGCCTTACTTCGGATGGGCAAGACAGGACAGAAAAGACCGCCCAAGAGTTTCTATCGGTGCAAAACTTGTTGCAAACATGCTTACAGCTGCAGGATGTGACCGCGTAATGACAGCAGATATCCACGCAGACCAGATACAGGGCTTCTTTGATGTTCCGTTCGACCACGTATACGCAAGCGGCCTGTTCCTCAACTATCTCAGGGGGCTCAACATTGAGAACCTTTCAATTGCAGCTCCTGACATGGGCGGTGCAAAGAGGGCAAACGCATACTCAAGAATCCTGGGCTGTCCGCTTATCGTATGCCACAAGTCAAGGGAGAGGGCAAACGTTGTGGGCTCAATGACAGCTATCGGCGATGTTGAAGGAAGGAACGTGGTTATCGTTGACGATATGGTTGATACAGCCGGTACACTCTGCAAGGCTGCCAACATGCTCAAGGAGAAAGGCGCATTGAGCGTAAGGGCCGTTGCAACCCACCCTGTATTGAGCGGTGCCGCATACGAGAACATTGCAAACTCAGAGCTTGACGAGCTTGTAGTATCGGATACCATTCCATTGAGGGCAAGGGAAGACCAGGATACCTCAAAGATTAAGGTAATCTCTGTTGCAGACCTCTTTGCTGACATCATCAACAAGGTTTACACAGACACCTCAATCAGCGGATCATTTGTATTCTAAACCTTTGAAAAGAAATATTATACTTGCCTACCGCCCAATGTAATGTTTTGCGGTAAGGCAAGTATAAGTTTTAATAAGCAGAAACATAAAATATCATGTTGTCTCCAAATTTGACTATAGAAGATGTCCACAAGAAACTGGTGGAAGGGTTGCGTGGATTTGTACACTCCACCGGCGCAGGCAAGGTAGTGCTTGGGCTGTCGGGAGGAATAGATTCAGCTGTTGTTGCAGCATTGGCCGTTGAGGCTCTGGGAAAAGAGAATGTGCACGGGTTCATGATGCCCAGCGAGTTCTCAACCCTCCATTCCGTTCAGGATGCGGTTGATCTGGCCGAGAACCTGGGGATGGAATACCACATTGTACCAATTGCAAAGATCTACAACAAGTTCATGAAGGAGCTTGCACCTGTCTTCGGGCCGGACAACAAATGGAATGTGGCTGAAGAGAACCTCCAGGCCAGGATAAGGGGAACCCTCCTTATGGCATATTCCAATAAATTTGGGGCACTGCTGCTCAACACCTCAAACAAGAGCGAGCTGAGCACAGGATACGGCACACTTTACGGAGATCTTGCCGGCGCGGCAATGGTGATAGCGGACCTGTACAAATGCGAGGTATATGAACTTGCACACTACATAAACCGCAACGGTGTTGTGATACCTGTATCCACAATAACCAAGGCCCCTTCAGCAGAGCTGAGGGAGGGGCAGAAGGACAGCGATTCGCTGCCTGACTACTCTGTACTTGATGCAGCCCTCTATGCAATGCACGAAGGGGGAATGACACCTGAGGAGGTAATTGCACAGGGTACAGACAAACAAATTGTAGAGAAAATTGTAAAATTGAAGAGAGGCTCTTCATTCAAGGCGGCTCAGATACCACCTATAATGAACATAAGCGAGAAGCCTCTTGCCTTCAAGGAGAAATGGCTCCTCTAATTTTACAAAAAGATGAAAGTGCTTCTATTTACAATTTTTCTGGTGGGGCTCTGCGTGATAGGGCTCTGCTTCAACATCATCTTCAGGAAAGACGGAAAGTTTCCTGAAACAGAGATTGAAAACAACAAGGAGATGCGCAAGAGGGGAATCCAGTGCGCAAAAATGGAAGAGAAGAAACTCTGGGGTAAGAAAAGCCAGAGGGAGAGTGGAGACTGCTCCTCAGACTGCACAAGCTGCGGAATGGGGTGCCAATAACTTAAAAGAGAAACTTATATGGGAATTGTAGCAATTGTAGGAAGGCCTAACGTAGGCAAATCAACCCTTTTCAACAGGCTGGTAGGAATGAGACAGGCCATTGTTGATGAAACCGCCGGAGTTACCAGAGACCGCCACTACGGCAAGAGCGAGTGGTGCGGCAAGGAGTTCTCCGTTGTAGACACAGGAGGTTACACCAGCAACTCGGACGATATCTTTGAGGGAGAGATACGCAGGCAGGTAGCCCTGGCCATTGAGGAGGCGGATGTAATCCTCTTCATGTGCGAGGTTGCAACCGGCATCACCGATTACGATTCTGAGATTGCATCAATTCTCCGCAGGAGCAAGAAGCCCGTACTCCTTGCAGTGAACAAGGTGGATACCGGAGACAAGATGTACGGAGCATACGAATTCAATGCCCTTGGCCTTGGAGAGCCGTACTGCATAGCGGCAGCCAGCGGTGGAGGCACAGGAGACCTCCTGGACAAGATATGCGAGCTTCTTCCCGACAACAATGATGTTGTGATAGACCACGAGGATGAGAGCATCCCGAGGATCACCATTGTAGGAAAGCCAAATGTGGGCAAATCCTCAATGACCAATGCCCTCCTTGGAGAGGAGAGGAACATTGTAACTAACATAGCAGGTACAACAAGGGATTCTATTGCAACCAGGTACAACAAGTTCGGCTATGACTTCCTGCTTGTGGATACCGCAGGACTGAGGAAGAAGAACAAGGTTAAGGAAGACCTTGAGTTCTACTCTGTGATGCGTGCGGTGCGCTCAATTGAGAATTCTGACGTATGTATCCTCATGATTGACGCCCAGGCCGGTGTGGAGGCACAGGACATGGCCATCTACAACCTCATCCAGAGGAACAAGAAAGGTGTTGTGATTGTGGTGAACAAATGGGACACCATTGAGAAGGACAACAACACAATGAAGAAGTTCAAGGAGGACATCCTTGCCAGGATAGCGCCGTTCACCGATGTCCCTATCATCTTCACTTCAGTGATAAACAAGCAGAGGATATTTGATGTGCTGAAGGCTGCAACCGAGGTATATGAAAACTACTCGCGCAAGATCCCTACATCACAGCTCAACGAGGCAATGCTTGAGGAGATTGAGAACTACCCTCCACCAGCATGGAAGGGCAAGTACATCAAGATCAAGTACATCACCCAGCTCCCAAGCCCAAGCCCATCGTTCGCATTCTTCTGCAACCTGCCGCAGTACATCAGGGAACCATACAAGAGGTTCCTGGAAAACAGGCTCCGCCAGCACTTCAACTTCAACGGAGTTCCAATCCAGATATTCCTGAGACAGAAATAGAAACCGATACACATTCCCCGATGGCAATACCACTCGGGGAATATTTTTATCCCCTACCCCCAAACATAGGGCAGAAGCCGCACTCCGGAGCAGATTTTGGGGCGTATTTCTGCGCCTGAAGAGGTTTTTCCACCTGCGGAGCAGATTTTGGGGCATTTTTCTGCGCCAGAGGAGGATACACTTGCCTTACTGATATTTTGGGAGGCTGAATGAGAAGCAGGCGCCGCCGAGTTCGGAGCGACGGTAGGAGATTTTGCCGCCGCTTTGTTCTATGATGTTGCGGCAGATGGCAAGGCCGAGGCCGGTGCCGCTGCTCTTGGTGGTGAAGTTCGGCTTGAAGAGCTTGTGCTCGTCTTCCGGCTTCACGCCAGGGCCGTTATCCTCAATTGAGACAATATAGCTGACAGCACCTCCGGATGCAGCACTGGGTCCCTGAGCGCCTACAGCAACATTACTACCCGAAGCCCCCCCAGCAGCATAGCTGACAGCATCAGGCGATGCTGCGCCGGTACCCTCCCGCAGGGTGATGCGGATGTATCCGCCGCCGTCTTCGAGGGCCTGGATGGCATTGGAGACGAGGTTCACAAGCACCCTTATCAGCTGCCCCTTGCGGGCAAGTACCATGCATTCGCGGTGGCAGTAGTCATACGAGAAGCGGATGTTGTCACGGGTATCAAAGAAGACCCGCTGGTCATTTATCATCTCGGCCAGATTAATGACGCTGTTCTCCTCATAGTAGAACTTGGCAAAGCTTGAGAACTCGGATGCGGTATTTGAGAGGATGTCTATCTGCTCCAGAATGGAGTTTGCCACCTCCTCAAATTTCTCTTCCCAGCCGTCCACGCCACGCTGCTTGAGCCTTATCAGGTGCTGTATGCTCAGGCGCATTGGGGTAAGCGGGTTCTTTATCTCGTGGGCAATCTGGCGGGCCATCTCGCTCCAGGCCTGTTCCCTCTCTGTCTGGGCCAGCCTCCGGGTACTCTCTTCCAGGTCATCCACCATCTTGTTGTATGCCCCTACAAGCTCTCCCAATTCATCCTTGTTCTTGTAGTTGATATGCTCCGTCTTCTTGGAGACATCTATCAGCTTCATCTTGCTTCCAATCTCCGCAAGCGGCTTTGAGAGCTGGTTGGCAAGTGCCGTTCCACCAAAGATTGCGGCAAGCAGCAGCAGGATATATACATTTATGATTGCCGCAAGGATGTTTGAGACATCCCCCGCCACATCTGAGCCTTTTGAGAAATAAGGGATATTGGCAATGGCCACCAGACTTCCGTCCGCATTATATATAGGCGCGTACAAGGAAGAATACTTCAATTCACCAAGCTGTTCTGTAGTGATTACCTGCATCTTGTTCTCCTTTACCAGCTGGTAATAGGCCTCCGGATTTATACGGGAGGCCAGCAGGTAACGGTCGAACAGCTCCGGCTGGGTTGAACGGATAAGCCTTCCGTGAGGGTCATACAGGTTTATGGTGGCCTGCGTGTTCTTTGCCAGCCTTTCAAGCGACTGGAACACGGAAGTGGTATTTATCTGATTATAACTCTCTGCGTACTTGCACAAATCAGTAAGGGTGGCCTGTACTGTCTGGAGCCTCTCCTCCATCTGGAGGCTGTTGCTGCTCCTGTAGTAGTTGATGCAGAACCACACGCTTCCCAATCCCATACAGATGAGGGATACCACAAGGGATATGGTTATAAGATAGGTAATCTTCCTCCTGAAGGAGTTCTTAGGGAGCCTGAGCTTGAGGCTCCTTTTCCCTATGCGCCTTCCCCTCATGAAGATGAAGAGGAGGCCTGAATAGAAAAGCATCAGGTATGAGAAGGATACCAGATATGGGTAGATGCTCCTCTTGTCCCTGGTGATTATGATTATGTTGTCATTCTCCGCACGGGTTACAAAATGGAGATGGCGGTCCTCCTTCACCACAGAGGAACCATGCGGATAATCGTCGGGATTACAGACCATTGGATAAATGTAGTTCCCCCTATAGATTACCAGGCGGTTATCTATGTATTTTGCGTATGAATATGCATTTGGCATGTTCACATTGTCTGAAGGCTTGTAATCAAAGAGCACGGCGGTATATCCTGTGACATCCTTGGTGTAGCGCGATTCAAACTCTATGTACATGGTAATTGTACCGGCCAGCGGGCTGTTATATCTGAGCACTCCCAGGTAGCTCACCCTTCCGTTGTAGTTGTTCAGGAAGAAGAAGTTTGAGCCGGGAGCCAACGGCACACCACTCTCCAGCAGCTCCTGATAATAGGAAGAGCAGTCCACCAGCTGCTGCCACTTGCTGTCCATAAGCATATCGTTGGGGCGGCAGATGGTAATGCTTATCTCGTATTTCTGGCTCACACCCTTCAGGTAAAGCTCCTCCATCCTGCTCTGGATAAGGTTGTACCTCTCCTGAGGGAGGGAAATCATGGCCGCCACAATAGGGTCTCTGGAAAGTTTGGCCTCAATGGAGCGGAGCTGCAGCTCAAGGCTGATATCCCTCTCCACAGCCAGTTTGTTTGCCCATACCTTGCTTCCCGATATCTCTTTCCTGAAACCCAGATGGCTCACAACTGCCAGCGTATAGATGGAAACCAGCGAGACATACACCAGCATGAACCTTGGAGTAAGGACGCTGCTGCGCCTGATGAACGGCAAGGCCGGCATCAGGAGCTGCAGGGAGAAGAGCAGCGAGATGAACAGCAACGCAAACGAGGCATACGCCAGAACCGAATAGATGCTAAGCTCCTGCAGCCTGTAGAGCTCAAGGACAATATTGGAGTTGTTTATTAGCGATGCAAATGCATAATTGATATATACAGCCAATGCCACCGGAAGGAGGCACAGCAGGGCTGTGATGCCCCTCTTCCCCCAGGTTCCGGAATGCCTAAGCAGCAGTATGAACCTCTTCCTGAGGAGATAGAAGCCCAGCACCACCAGCGAGACATACAGATTGTTGAGGAGGAAGTTCCCGAATGATGAGAATATCCCCACATCCGCATACAGGTTAGGGGAGAACATCAGGGAATCATACCTGAGGCTGGTTGCCAGCCCGAAACAGAGATACCTGGCCCCTGTAAGACCGGCCAGATATACCAGCAATGCCTTGAAATTGCGCCTGTTGAAGAAATATGAATAGAGGGTAAACCCCAGGAACAGCATAGCCATCCACTTGAGTGGAACGGCCATACCGGAATTGAGCGCAGTAACATCCTCCCTTACAGAGAACAGGACACCGCCGCCGGAACCCTTCACCACAAGACCCTCATCAAAGGTTACCGGGGTGAGGATAACCCTCCTCTTCACATTAAGTTCCGGATTTATCTTGCTGGCCAGAATGGTATTGTTTGAAAGGTATTCTGTCTTTATGAGGAGGCCGGAAATCACCTTCACCGCATCCTTCCTGTAAACCTTCACCACATACCAGGCAGAACCCAGGTTCACATACTGCTCCTGCTCTGTAAGATACGCCAGAGGGGTGCTGAAGAGACTCCGGCTGTTCAGATGGTTTATCCTGTACCACAGGGTGAGGACATCCACCTCATCATTTGCCACAGGGAACTGGTTTGCCCAGGACTGCAGGGTATCCGCATTGTAGCGGTAAATCACCATATCGTCGGGAAGATCATCAAAACCCAGCCACTCCTCCACAGGGGTTTCCAGGGCAGCATCCACATACCCCTGCAGGATCTGCTGCCTGTGGTGGATCTTCTTCTCCATCCTTGCCACCTCTTCCTCCAATCCTTGTCCCGACGGAACTGCGAAATATGACATGGCCAGAAAAAGCAGGGCAAGCGAGAGAAACACCGCTGTCCTGTACCTGAGGAGCACCCTTGCGGCACCGAGAATCCCCTGCACCGCCTTATTGTAGAATGCCTGTATGTTCCCCAAAATGCTGCCCATTACAATTACTGCATATTTCCATGTATTGCCCGTGGTGACGTTCCCGGCAGGGTATCACCAAGGTGATGTCACTCGTGGTGGTAAGGCTCCCCCTTTATGATTGTGAACGCCCTGTAGAGCTGCTCCAGGAAGATTACCCTGATAATCTGGTGGGAGAAAGTCATCCTGGAGAGGGAAATCTTGCTGTTTGCCCTCTGGTACACCTTCTGCGAAAAGCCGTACGCCCCTCCAATGACAAACACAATATCCTTCCCCTCAAAAACCATCTTCTTCTCAATGTTCCTTGCCCACTCAATGGAAGAAAAAGTGCTTCCACGCTCATCCAGAAGAACCACATCATCAGTATTCTTTATATTCTTGAGGATAAGCTCACCCTCCTTCTCCTTAATCTGCTCCTGGCTGAGGGCCTGTACCCCCTTGAGCTCCGGAATCTCCACACGGACATAATTCACATAATGCCCCAAGCGTTTCTCATACAACGCTATACCCTCATTAATAAAAGGAAAGGCGGTCTTCCCCACAACCAATAATGTAATCTTCATACAAACAAAAGTAGGAATATGGCTTGTTTTTTGCAAGTTTAATGCCGTTATTTGCACGTTATAAACTTGACTGATACACAAATGAAAAAATTGATGCTCATAATAATGCTGGCCTTTGGATGCATTACCGCATCATACGCACAGCAGCAACAGGCAGACGTATTTGTACCAATTGGGAAATATATACAGATGGGAGACTCAGACAAGCTCTCCGCATGGTTTGCAAACAACCTTGAACTTGACATCCTGGGCTCGGTAAGCGCCTGCAGCAAGGTACAGGCCACCCAGATAATGAAGGACTTCTTTGTAAACTACACCCCGAAAGCCTTCTCAATAGTACACAAAAGCGGCAAGGCCCCGCTCACCTACGCCATAGGCAGCCTTAGCGCCGGCGGTGAAAAATTCAGGGTAACCCTCTTTGTAATGACCCAGGAAAAAGGAAACCAGATCCAGCAGCTGAGGATTGAGAGGGAGTAAGATTACAATCCCTCCAAATCCAACTGAAATACCACATTAGCGACCGCTTCTTTATGAACAAACATCATCATATAGACGGGAGCATATACAACTGAATTTACAACAGACAGATTATCATTACAAAATACAACAGCCTCCGGAATAGTAAATTCCGGATGTGCCATAATATTATTCAATGCCCGGTGCCTTGCATATTCTTTTCCAGATTTTACTTCTACCGGAAAAACATTGCCATTTTTCTCAATCACCAAATCTACCTCTCCAAACTTCTTGCTGTTATAGTAGTATTGTTCATCAAATCCATGTGCATGAAACTCCTGGGCTACTGCATTTTCATATATGGCTCCATAATTGATTGCATCATCCCCCGTAAGAATTTTCAATTGTATCCCGTTAGAATACTGACAAGCCAGCAACCCCACATCATTGGAGAAGAGCTTGAACAGATTTCTGGAACTTGCCAACTTCAGCGGCAGTTTAGGCTCATCCACATTATAAACAGGAATTGCTACACCTGCATCCCTTAACCACAGGAACTCATCTGCAAACATTTCCGCACGAGCCTTTTCATTAATGCTCTTTATAAAAAAACGCTTGCTCTTTGAGTTAAGTTCCGACGGTATCAAATCAAATACCTCCTTAATCTCCAGTTTCCTGCTTTCATCATATTGGGAAATGTCCTTTTTATAGAGCCTGATAATCTCCCTCTGACTCTCCATTACATCTTGAAGATTATTGTTAGCCTTATATGACATAACAGCAGCAGGCATACCTCCAACAATCAAGTACAGCCTGTACACCTCCATCATCTTCTTATGGACAAAATCATCTACCGGCACTCTTGTCTCCCAACTCTCTTTCAGTTTCCCGACAATTTCCTCCTTAACCCCAACTGCCCACATAAACTCCTCCAAATCCAAAGGAAACATATCCTTAATATCCATATAACCTACAGGAACCGACCTCAGATTATTCAGCTCAACCCCAAGCAATGACCCGCTCAAGATATAACGATACCTGCCATCATCAACCAGAAATTTTATTGCAGTAACTATCTCCGGACACTTCTGTACCTCATCAAAAAAAATCAATGTTTCACCTTTAATGAGAGGTTTGTCTGTAAAAGCAGATAAACGCAAAAGAATATCCTTACTACTTTGAGGATTAGAAAAAATCTCAACAGCTTCCGGTGACTCAACGAAGTTTATTTCAATAAAACTCTTGAAGCGTCCTTTTGCAAATTGTCTTATGGAATAAGTCTTGCCAATCTGACGCGCACCTGCCAATAACAAAGCACCTTTATTTACTTCGTAAAAATGCTCTATATATGATGAAATTTTCCTCTTCAACATGGTCTTTACATTTTTCCAAAGCAAATCTACTTGATTTTTTACACTTTTCCAATGTAAAACACCGCGATTTGTCACACTTTTCCAAAAAACCGTTGTTTTTTTATTCCTGCAATTTTTTCTTGCAATTCACCTTCCATGAAGAAACACTCTGTAAAGCACAGAACAGCCTTCACCTTGGATGGTGCAACAAAATTGCCGCACCATCCATAAGAACCCCTCCCATAACGCCCCATTAACACATCAAGCTGGATAGTGTTTTGCAGGAAATCCAACTTATTGTCCATATATTTTAAGATCAAAAGGGCCCGATGGAAAACCATCAGGCCCTTTCTTTTCCCATTATTTATTGTGTCACCACTGTTGGTATTCTGTTTATCACCGCACTCTCTGCAGATGGCGGCAGGACGTTGCCAGCAGAGATATTGGTAATTGTGAAATCAAATGTATCTTTATTTTCTTTCCTCAACTGCTCATACACTTGGGAGCTGATATTAAAAGTGAATCCGGAATCTGTATTTTTAAAACTGTGTGAGGAAGCATCTGTTGGCAAATTGGAAGTAACATTACCCAGTTTATATTTCTTTCCGCTCCAATTTGCATCTTCAACAAACTTCCAGTCTCCTGCAGTAAGAACTACTGATGCCGTTGCTTTTCCGCTCTCATCAGATTTATCCCTATGGAACAGGACAGTCCTGTAAGGAACATAAGAACCATCCTTTTTATACAACACATTGAAAATTGCAGAATCATCCTTCTCCAGACCTTCTTTAACAAGATTCACAAAATACTGCTCATAACCCAAAGCCAGGCACACATATGATGTATAAGTCTTTGATGCTTCACTATCCCCAAAATCTATTTTATTGATATCCCTGAAATTCCGGAGGGCATACCTGTATCTGAGGATATCTGTGGAACCATCTGCATAGCTGTTCACTTTAGTACCCTGTTTATAATTGGCATCCGCTGTAACATAATCCTCCACCCAATACAATTCCGTAGTTGGCACATCAAAACCGTCCAACGCCATTCCGGACACCTTAGGCAACTGCAAGCTTGTATTGCTGCCTCTTGCAAAAATATCATCCGCCGCAGTACTGGCAGTATTTCCGTATAATCCGAACGCATTCTTACTAACCCCTTCAAAAAACTTCAGGGTAGTCCCTGAGGCCAAATATACTCCACCACCTACACCTGCGTTATCCGCATCATTCTGGAAAGCTGTGGTACCACCCGAAACAGGTGTTCCCTCTGCCACATTATTACAGATAAGACCACCATTGAAAGTCATAACTGCTCCTCCCGACAGATATATTCCTCCACCATTCTTTGCAGCATTATTCTTCACATTGGTATTGGTAGTTGTCAAATCTATCAGGCCATCAGCACAAATGCCACCTCCCAAGCCATTTGCAGACTTATTCTCCAATATATTGCCACCTGTAAATGATATGGTTTTTGATGATGAAGTGGAGTTGTTATAGACATATAGTCCTCCACCCTTCTCCAATGCAGTATTCTTCTCTATCCTACTGTCACCCTCTGCAATAGTGACATCTCCATTTGTTACCGCAATTCCTCCTCCATTATTCGCGGAATTACCGCTTACAGAACCTTTGGTAATTATCACCTTTCCATTCTCCAACATTACTCCCCCGCCATTCTCAGTTGCAGTATTGGACTGAATTACATCTGTGCTACTGCCCGCAACATTAATAGTAACAGAAGCGCTATTATTACTATTTATGGACTTGTCCACATAAATACTTATAGCCCCGCCATTATCCGCTTCATTCTCCTTCAACACTCCGCCTGTTATATTTGCAACAATGCTTACGGTTTTTGTGGCATCATTGGGAACTCCTGAAATATCTATTCCTCCACCATTTCCTCCCTCATCCAACTCCCCTTCATTCGCCTTATCAGCATTTGCAACATTACCCTCTATACTCGCCGTACCACTGAGATTAAATGTAATATTATCACTCAACCTCTCTGACTTCAATGAAATTCCCCCACCGCTGCCATTTGCAGTATTATTAGAAATAGTGCCGGCTGATACTGTCAAGGTACCTTTCTCAATGAATATTCCCCCGCCATTTCCCTCCTTGTACTCCAATGTATAAGATTGTAGTACTTTATCCTTATATACCTCATGAGAAATCCAACACCCCACCGCACTATTTTCAGAAATATTTATTCCCTCATTACTGATAGTCATGGTACATGCCCCTGATTCTTGGGACACTCCCCCTCCATGTCCTGCAATATTGCCCTCTATATTGCACTCTCCAGAAATGCTCAGTACAGATGACTCGTTAATATTGATACCCCCGCCGTAACGTCTTGCCCTATTTTGGCTTAATTCTCCTTTGATAAAATTAAATGTGCCTTTATTATTTACATAAACCGCTCCTCCATTTCCGGTTCCAAGGTAACCTACCGCACTATTATTTGAAAAAACTCCAGTACCATTCATGTTAAATGTTGAGCCCTCTTCAACCATTATTCCTCCTCCTGAAGCTGCAATATTATACTCAATCTTTCCTCCCGTCATATTAAATACAGCTCCATTTTTCAAACATACAGCTCCGCCGTGAGGATAGTTTTTCATATATGGCTCTGCCTTACTCCAGTCTATTGTAGGGTAACTGCCAATCCAACTCACATATGGGTAATTATGATGAATATTACCTCCCGACATTTCAAAAGGACCTTCCACATAAACTCCACACCCCAAAGACTCCGCTCTGTTATAAGAGATCTCACACGATTCTTCACTATTCTGGGAAGGCAACAAGGTCAACCCGCTTGCACCTCCTTTAGCATTAATAAAAACTCCTCCTCCATGATGTGATGCTGTACAATTCGTGATTATAGCATTACCACTCATTTTTAATCCTCTTCCTGTTATAGTTCCAGTTGTGTTATCTACATAAACACCCCCTCCATTGTATGCATTACAATTCGCTATTGTACCCGCCGAAAAATCAAGAAGTCCATTCGGAGCTATATAAACGGCACCACCATAATGAGGTGCTTCCACACCTTCATGCTTGCTCAAATCAAAGCCACAATTTTGGATAACACCCCCTGTCATGTTTACAGTAGCTCCATATCCTACATAAATTGCACACCCCAATTCATCTCCAGAATTATATTCAGAAGCCCTCACAAAATCCTTGATTGTCCCTGACTCGAAATTCAGAATCGCATCATTCTGTATATCTATACATGCCCTCCTCGAATAATGCTCATCATCAATAGTACCATCCACACCTACAATAGCGCCACTGGAGGATAATGACGGGGTTTCAGCATTTACTGATTTCAATGTCAATTCCCCTGCACTTTTCCCCTCACTTACATTACTACCCTTTATTGTAAACATAGCCCTGTCATTTTCAGTATAAGACTCTTCATCATCAAGTTTCAACTTATATCCGTTCAGATTGAAAATGACATGGACACCCTCACCTACAACAAATGAATGAACCCTATTTCCATTGATTGTAGTATCTTTAATTACGCAATCGTGGGTCAACTTATAATATAGTGTCTGGCCTGGTGTTCCATATTTTTCTGAACCCCACTTGTGGAATCCCCTATTCTTATAATCCACAATAAAAGGATCCGCTTCTGTACCTGATCCCCATGGATTCTGGCCCATTAGTGGCGACACTTGCACATTCAAAAATGTAAATACAAATAATGATAAGTATATTGTATATTTTAATCTGCCCATGATTACACATCTATTCACTTGTTTCTACACTCAACACCCCGCCGGATTCCGTTACAGGCCAGCCGCTCTCGGAGACTCTGTCTGCTATTACAGACTGTACAAGGATTGAGAGCCTGAGTTCAGCACCTACCACAGGCGGATTTGCTGTTAGTGTATAGGTATTGAAAAGTTTGTCTGTAATTTCGGTATTAGGTTCAACCTGCTTTGTATAATAATAGAACCCGTCTTTCCCTTTTGCCCAGTTGGCACCTGGGAGCCCATCAAATGTGCCGTCTCCGCCATCAGCTGCCGGAGCCGGATTCCATGCCGCAACAATGTCCTCCCTTACAACAGTGCTTTCACCTGCAGTCTCCTCCCTTTCCAGAATCCAGTACCCCACTATTGCTGCCCTCACATAGCTTGTTGCCAGTCCTGTATTTGTAATTTTAAGGTCACTTTTAACATATCCGCTCACCTGGTCCTCAATCTCCACATCCACCTCTGCCGGTGTAGAGATTACATATACATATTTCTTGTCAGCCTTCCACTCTGCCCCGCTGGTGATTTCTGAAAATTTCTTGCTCAGAGTATATGAATTTTCATCATAGCCACTACCACTCTTGTCTGTAGATTTAACCTTAAATGTAATCTCCAGCACAGCATCCGCAGGTATTGTCTGTGGTATCATCATGAATACCGCCTCTTTCTTTACAGCCCCGTTCACCTCATCAAGTGTTCCCATATCTGTCCTGTCATCTGCAATTGTCTGACTGAAGTTTTGGGTGTATACATTGGCAGTTGAGCCACTTGCCTCCCAGACGAAACCCAAGTTCAGAGGCTTCTCATTGACAGATTTGTCGGGACCAAAAGTACAGTCCCCTGCAGAATACACACCGCTTATCCTTATGCTTTCCACTGTGAGTCCTGAAGGCATCTCCCCCACCTTGAAATGGATTGCGGATAGGGCATGGTGGAACTCCATATCCACTGTTCCTGGTGCAGTTGTATTGCTTGTCTTGGTCTGGTTGGTTGTAATTGCAAATATCAGATCCGGCTGGTTTACGGCATCCGCTGCAGCAGAAGCATCTGGAGACGGCAATTCGTATGAGAAACTGCCTGAACATTCAGTAGTTTCTCCAGATGGAAATACAGAAAATTTAAGGTTTGATGTAACCGCCTCATTGGCTACAGCAAATTTTGGTGTAACAGAGCTTGCCCACGCAAAGAAGTTCAGCGGATCGCTCTCAGGCCAGAACCTGTTGCTTGAACCGCTTCCTGAATTTACTGTAATCTGATCCTTGTTTATGAATGCATTGCCGGCATTTGTAAAGGCTGCCACATTAAAGGATGAAACTGATGTAATGGCAGATGCTTTTGTCTGCCCATCCATATCTGAAGCAACTGATGCAAAACTCCTGTTTTCCTCCTGGGAAATGTACATAAAAAGGGAATCCTCACCATAAGCCATAAGGAACTCCTTCCCTCCATTTGAAGAGCCACTCACTCCAACCTCACCCAACTTGGTTGAACCCTTTGCTGCAGCCGAGCCATCCGCCCAGCCCACATTATACAAAATCTTATTGGAGCTCAGCCTCACCACCCCATCCATCTCATTCCTCTCACACGATACAGCAACAACCAGCACCATCAGCACCATAGGCAAGAACATCCCAATATGTCTCATCTTTACACCCTGCATCATTAATTCATTTTCTGTTTCCCGACAAATCCTCCTCCCTCCGGGCTCCCTGTCAAGAGCCCTCAATTAGTAACCGGAAGGGGACATTCAACCCCTTCCGGCTTAAATATCTTTACCTTGGAAATTTATCTAAGAAATGTTAGTTCTGTGACACATTCCAGTTCACATCCTCATTATCGACTGGAACAAACTCATCAACAGTAACAGTATAATTGATATTTGTCAATACCGGATTATCTATGTCTGGAGTACCACCATCACCTTCTGGCTCAACTCCACCATTTGATTCAGCTCCAAATACAAATGTGTAAATATACTTCTTACCCTGCTCCCACTCTATATCTGCAGGTATTAATGCATAAGCATCATATAGCAAAACCTCATTTGTAGTATTTATTGTTATATTGTCATCTGTCCAAGTAGGATTTGCCACATTGTAGATCTTACATTTTACACCAAAATAAAATCTTGCAGCAGGTTCTTCAGTAGCTGGAGTTGGACCATATGCACTCCATGCTTGGGGTAATAACAACATTGCTTTACTGAATGCATTTTTGGTATCATGAGCTGTGGTGCTACTTGCTATATCAGTCAAATTACATGTTGAAGCCTCATGTCCATCAGTAATAGGTTTAGCAGGATTCAATATTGCACTTAAGCCAGTAACTGAAAATGTCATATTATTAACAGAGCTCTCGTCACTTAAATTCCACTGACCTAAACCAGTTGTAGGATTACTTATGGTTCCGGTATGACCATCATAATTGTTTTGATCTGTTACTGCCGATGGATAGGTGAAAGATCCTTTACTTGTAAGACCTGCTACTTTTACTTCTGAAATTTCAATATAAAGATTAGGATGCTCATTCTTTGCGTAAAATACTACTTGCGAAAGCGCATGGCGGAAATTCAAAGTAACTTGATCACTATTACCGGCTTTTTGAGAAGTTTTTGTTGTATAAGCATACAACAAATCCTCTTGCAAAGTAACAGTAGAATTAATAGTATAATCATTAATTGCAGGGCTGCTGCTTACATTTTCCCATGTGATATCTTCTGTTGTACCTGCAACAGCATAAAAGTTAACCGCTGTTGCTGGCCAATATCTTGTAATATTACTTTTCCAAGTGGTAGTAGTACTTGTTTTAGTACCTGTAACTACGTCTCCTGTAATAAACATCTTATTGTCAGTTGATGCCCAAACTTTAAAAGTTTCCATCAAGTTATTATTACAATAAACATCTGCAGCCTTTGTAGCATTCTCCGCTACTACGCTGTACTTGATTTCATCTTGGTTGAGCTGTACAACCTCGTCTTTTGAGCAGGATGCCAACGCTACCAGCGCCAACATTGCAAAAAATAGTTTTTTCATAAATTGTAATTAGTTATATTATAAATAGTTAATAATTATATTTCTTACATAAGTATATCTTCGTATACACTCTCCCAGTCATCTACCGTTGGCTTGTAACCGCCACCGTTTTCAATTGGTTTTGGCAGCTCCAGGCCGTCTATTATCAGGTGTACCCTTTTGGGGTTGGGGGCGGAGTGGACTTGGGTGGTTACATCAAAGTCTTCATCGTCTGAACCGAAGTAGTATTTTTCACCGCTGTCCATCCATACGTAGAGGAGCATCTTGTGCGGGTCGTCATTTTCCAGGTGGTGGCCGAAGGTGAGGAATTCGCCGGTGATGGTGGATGTTTCCCTGTTTATCTTAGCCTCCAACGGGAGGGTTACGGGTTCTTTGTGCAGCTCAAGGGTGCTGAGGGTGGTTCCCCCTGCCATTCCGCTGAGTGAGGCACACATCTGGGTGGCGTGCTTGAGGTTCTGCACGTTGCGAATTTCGTAGGAGTAGTGGCACAACAGGTCATCGGGATAAAGGGTGATGACATGTTCTTCTACCTGCACGTTTACAGGGTCCCCTTTGGAAATGAAAGGCACACAGCTGTATGAGACGCCGGTCTCTGTTACCTCCACATCAAATGCGGTGCATCCCCAGATCATATCCGGGGTTATCACAACTTTTTCCTCTTCAGAGCCTTCTGCGCGGGGTGCCCTGGCTGTAGTGTTGCCCAGTGCCGGTTCAAGCACGCTTCCTTCCCTGGTGTAGGCTCCGTGCGTCTCAAACTTATTGGTATTGTAGAACTGGGCCACCTCGGTATCGTTGTTATAGGAGATTACATGATATTTTCCCACGGTGAGCTCCACATAGCCACCCTGGGTTCCCTTGAAGTCTACACGGCGGGGATCCCCGCCCTCCACAGGGTAGAAGAAGACGCACATGCCCAGCGGATTGGCCTCCGGGGCATTCTGCCAGTTGAATTCCACCTTCAGCTTTACCTCGTGCGGATGGTGGAGGCAGAGATCCTTGTGGGTGCAGGAGATTGCAGCCAGCATAAGAAAGGCAAGGAGTAGGAGTATGTGTACAGCATTTCTCATCTGCGGCCTCCTTTTCCTTTGTTTACATTGCCATGGCCCCAGAGCCATACCAATGAGATTTCAGCCTTGGTAGGGCCAAACCAGTTCCTCTGCTTGGTAACCTGCCATACATAGCAGTCATCCTCTGGCAGATACTCATGGTATTTGCCGCCCATATAGCCTACGCCTATCACAAAATCCAAATTGAGCCTCTTCCCTATAGGCAATGCATAGCCATATTCCACACCTCCTGCGTAGTGGGCCTGGTCCCACATTGTACCGCCCGGCTCGCCACCCATGTAGCCGCGTCCGCCGGTCTCAAAATCGTAGGTGAACATCTGTCCGTATAATCCTATATGGTGCCCGGTGAGGGGTTTTTCCTGCGCGGCCTTGCCGAACCATTTCCTGAACCCGAGGTCTCCGCCGTATACCCTCCAGTACCAGTGCTTCATGTCGTGCTTCCACCATGCATACATCCAGCTGGCGGTTACTGACCAGTCCCTGCCCAGATAGAACTCAACTCCTGCATTTGGCACTGCCACTGCATCATAGAGCAGGTTGGTCTTCACTCCCATGTAGAATGGGTTGCGGGCCTTCTGCGGTTCCATTGGAGGCGGGAGCTGATATGGATAGGCTATCGGGAAGAAAGAAGAGACCATTGGCGAGATGGTGTCCATTTCCTCTTTCTTTACCTCCAGCTTCGCTGCCTCAAGCTTCTCCCACTCTATTACTATGAGGAGGTTGAAGCTTCTGAGGGTTGGAAAGAACTTCTTGTACATGTATCTCCACGGCTCACCGTCCCTGAGGTACATGATGCGGAGCTTCCTTACCTCCACAAGCTTGCCGTTGGCGTTCTTTACCACCTCCGGTGCCTCCAGCTTTTCAAGCACTTCATCCTTATATGGGACATCGGGGTCTGCAAGGACCATCTTCTTAAGCTCTGCCCAGTTGATGCCCACGGCATCCTGAACTATAACTGAATCTGGCAATGAGATATAGCCGTCCAAGACACCCCTTATGCGGGATGCCCTGTTTTTGGACAGACGCTGGTTGTATTGCCACAATCCTTCCGGAGAACAGCCGGCAACTATATGAATTTTGGAAATTTTATTAAATACACGGTCCTGGTGCAGCTTCTTGAACCTTTCTACAAAGGCATGCAAACGCTCCCCGTTGCCTAAATAGGACGGTTCCCATGTAGAACGCCCCTGATGGAAATATACCTCCAGGGTGTCTGACTGCCGGGCAAACATCTGAACGCAGGCCAATAGCACTGCCAATACCAATAGAGTCTTTTTCAAAGCTGCTAGTGGAATATGTATTTAAAGGGTAAAGTGAATAGCGAAGCAAAAGTAATAAAGTTTTCTTTTTGAGCAAAATTGTGTAACTTAAAATGTTCGGTCTCCCGCTGGGGTGCTCCACAGGGGCAGGAAAAGAAAAAGCAGCTTGAGACTCACGGGAGCATAGAATTTGCCTCCCTATAGAAAAAACCAAACCCGATAGCTTGACGAATCAGAGGCTACCGGGAATAAACTTATGCAAATGTAATGTGTTTTAATTACTCTGCGCTATTCTTGGAGGAACTTTTCGGAATTGTTCCTGCTGATTACGAAAAACCGCCGCACACGGCAGGGCCATATGCAGCGGATTAAGAAAAAAGTTATTTTAGGTTTTATCAATTGCTTCCGGAAGAGGATGGCACTTCGTAACTTTCAGGGATATTATTATTGTTGTAATAAACGGCAGAGCCGGCTACAGGGTTAGCACCTGTCTTTATAGGTATTACCGGGAATGCTATTGAAAAGTCACTTGAAGACATCGGGTAAACCAATGGTGAAGATGGATCGTACAAGAAGTATAATTTAGATAACTGCAGGGAGAAATACCCGTTGTAATTATAAGTTGTGCTTGTGCTTCCATCTGTTGAAGTTGAAGTTGTCCAACTTCCCCACTCAACGCAGATAGGTGCTGAGGTCAAGGCCGAGCCATAAGTCCTATAACCTGCCAGTGCTCCTGCAGAATTGTTCCTGTACCCGAGAGCTTTTATTGGAATAGGCCTTGAGGCACTATTATCAGGTACACCTATAGCATCCATTGGGGTCCTGAAGAAATAATAACCGCCTATGCTTTCAAGGCCGGTGGATGTATTTATATTTACAAATCCTGCATCATTCTCTTTGGTATTGAGTCCATCATAGGTAAATCCCATAAAGGCATCTACCCTTGGCATTTCATAGCCTCGTGGAGACGGGTCATAAATTGTTTTGGTTACCCCCAATGCAATAAGTTGTTCCAGATTGCCGTTCGCTGCCGCTAAAGTCTGATAACCGTTCAATGAAGGTGGCAAATAGGTAAACATTGGCAAAACATTACTGTTTGCATTCCATAAATTAACCAAATTAAGAGGTCTGCCATATACATCTGAATTATACCAGAAACCTGCACGAATATTTTTCCATGATCCTAATTCATCATAAACACCCGAATCATAGTCGTAATCATTCTGATCCGTTTCGTTGTTGTTCCAGTTCGGCATTTGAATTCCGGGATTCTGGATACCATAGTTCATAGGCATCAACTCTCTCTCGCTCTCTTGGGAACTCCTCTGATGAAATCCAACCGCACCCATTCCATCATAACCTTGGTGATACTGTCTCCTATTGGCCAAATAATACTCTTTATTTTTGGTTTTGGTATTGTCACCATATTGCGCATAAGCTGCCGGCCTTGGATCTTTTCTACCATACTGGTAATACATTGTATTGTCCTGCACAGATACCGTCTTCCCCTCCTGAGCGACCTCAAGTTCTACCGGTCTTCCATGCTGCTTCCCATCCTCATCTTTTTGGATAAAGACTATTTTTCCTCTCCTCTCTGCATATTCCTTTTGTTCACCATCACAATAGCCTATATAAGTCCGCATCATTTTGAACTTTTCTGATACAAAGTTTGCAAAGTTGTCAGAACTTTGAGTACCATCAATTTCTGTAAGAAGTCTTCTATTGAAGACATCAACACTTACCGGATCATAGATAAAATTATCCGTTACCCAGATATGCCAGCTCCAGTATATTGTTCCTGGAATAATTGTCTGCTTTCCTTCACTATCAGTTTCATATGTATCTTTCGCCTTTATTGCTATCACAGCATTCCCCTCACAAATACAATCTTCCCTCACCCTAAAACACAAATGTCCATCCTTTATCTCCAGCTCTGTAACAAGACAAGGCTCATCCTGCCATATAACCTTCGCTTCATCTATTGTTCCACCGCATTTTTCAACATCCATTGGAATATAAGGACTGTAAATAGGTTCTCCATTATAATTCATGAACCAGCTCAACACATTCACACTCACAGAGACATTGTTCCCTGCATTATTTGTAGCACTTATTGTACCACCCTGCGCTGCACTTGTAGAATAAGAACTAGCATTTATATTTCCATCCGCACCCCTTGCATTACCATAAATCAACGGCAATTTATAATATCCTGGGGCATCCACTATATAGCAGTTTGCAGTTTCTGTACCTTCTGACAAATCATATGGTGAGTCTGCTGTCCCTTTATGAGCGTTCTGGAAAAGATTATAATGACTTGCACCATTCGGCACTCCTGCAACTACATTATATGTTCCGTCAAGCTCTCCATTATACCCTTCAGTAAAAACCGGCTCCTGAATCCAATCAATCCAATCGCTTGTTTCATCCCTGTCTATACTCCACTGTAAATATGTAACATCTGGATCAACTTGTCCAACTTTATAGGTTTTCTTATGGCTTATAACCTTATACCTCCTTTCCAACTGCCCATAATATGGAACTGTAACTACATCAGGTATTTTTGTTTCAACTGTTTCAGAAGCCTTAAATGCAATATCACTTTCCGTAGTTACATCAGACACTTCAAACACATACTCAACTGCTATATCACTTGCTGAAATCTTGTAAATTACATTCTTACCCTTCTCCCACACTTTGCCCACTATGCTTGAAGACAGAATCATATCCTTATTATTTTCGGTGTCGTATCCTTTTACTTCAATATAAGAATATACACCCAGTTCCTGAGGCATCAGAAACAGCACGTAGTTTCCTGCATTCAATTTTTTATCACCATTACCTGCACACGAAAAGCCGCCATTACCTGTCTCTCCATCCGCAGCCTCCAAATCACCTTCCGTAAAATCCAACGTATAGTTTGCATCCTGTGTATCAATCACATTCCATACACCTGCATCATGGGCATTCACAATCTGTGTGGTACCATCACCATTTACACCAGAATATGCATAGGTATATGTACCACTATCATTTACTCCCGATATAGTTATGCTATGAATTATGAAATTCTCCAGGCTTACAGGGTCCACCATAAACTGCACCGCCGTAAGCGCATGCCCGAAGTCCATCGGCACAGCTGCTGTTCCATAAGCATCTGAACCATTCTGCACATCACTTGAGGCAACAAGCAGGTCTGCCTGCCTGGTCACGTCTGATGGAACGGTATATGAGAATGAAGGGACACCGCCGGTCCACTCTGAGGCATCGGGAAGCGTCACATAGGATACACTCCCATCAGCTGAAGCCTCGCCATTTTGGGCATCAACAGGTGCATAGGCATAGAACCTCATGTTCCAGCCATCTTTCTGTTGTGGCCAGTAGCGGCCGGTTGTTACCGCGCCCGAGCCTACAGAATGCTCATCATTTGAAAAATAGGACTGGCCTCCTTCATAGGCATCTGTTTTATACACCCATGCAGAAACACCCATCCCCTTACCTGCAAGAGAGGAGATTACAGCACCCTTAGTTGCCTGGGCATCAGGCTGCCACTCCTGCTCAATGGTATGCAGATACAAAGACTCCCCCCCAATTCCCCTTCAAACATATCAATGGTAACCTTTTTATCTTCGCCGACAGTCTCTCCACTTTTGGTTTTACCTTGCTTAAAATCATCTGATAGTAAAATATCATAACCTATAAACTTGGACTTCCGGCCCATACCTACATTTTCATCCTTTTCGCAGGATACCATTGACGCAAATACAACCAAAAGACAAAAAAAGTACCTCTTCATGTTTATATCCAGTTATTATATCAGGGGAAGAATCATTAAAAATCAGTAATCGGAAGGGGACATTCAACCCCTTCCGACTTAAAAGTTGCTTGATAAATTGTTATGCATTATCACCACCGTTTCCCTCATCGCCACTATCGCCATCTGTTGAACCGGAATCAGTTGTTGCAAGAGGTGTAGTTACTTCAATTCCATCACCTTTTGTAAAATCATCAATTGTTACATCAAGTGTAATTGGGTAAAGTACTGGCTCTGGTTCATTTGTATCCGGATCTGGATCCGGGTCATAACCGCCGTTGGTTTCTGTATTGAAAGTAAATGTATAAGTATATTTTTTGCCCTGCTCCCAAGTAATTGCTGGAACTGGAATTGCTACATTTTTACCTTCATCACCGCCCCATATCTGAACAAGGTTACCTTCATCTGTTGCTGCCTTATCTTTATCTTTTATATTATACATCTTGCATTTCAGCATAAAGAAAGAGTCTGTTGTTCCGCCTGTAGTGGTAACATCCTCTCCTTCTCCTGTAGTAGTTCCATCAGGGTCCGGAGTTGTAGCTGGATCCCATGGTACAATTGTCTGAGGCATCAACAACATTACATTTGTCCAGATTTCTTCGGAATTTTCAGTGTCATAAATATTTGTCAAGTTCTGAACTTCAGTTTTGTCTGCATTTCCATATAGATGAACACCTTGGGCTAATGTCACACTATAATCTGAAGTTTTATCGGCATCGTTTCCGAAGCTTGCCCATGTACCCCATTTCTCCGAATCACGTTCTGGAGTAGTAGCCTGGTCATGGTCTACAATATTGCCGTCTGTTGAAGCAGGCAATGTAAGGGTATTTTTGCTGTATAGATTGTGTACTCCTACTCCCATAATCTGAACATACAGATTTGGATGGGTATTCTTAGCCATGAATACCACCTGAGACAATGCATGTCTGAAATTCAAAGCAACATCAGTTGTAGTTTTTGTTTTGTTTGAAGCAGCCGCATATAGCAAATCCACTTGGCTCGCAACTGTTGGATTTACTTCAAAGTCAACAACTGTTGCAGGTGAATCATTTTCAGCATTCCAAGTCATATTACCATTCACCACTGAGAAGAAACTGAGTGTTCCCACATTTGGCCAATATCTTGTTGCTGTACTGTTAACCCAATCAGAATTTTTGTATTCTATTTTGTCTCCTTCTATGTAAGAATTCTTTGATGTCCCATTTATGTATTGTGCATACACATTAAAATCTTCAAATTTGTTATATGCGCAAAACACTTCAGTCGCCTTAGTTGTATTCTCAGCTACCACGCTGAACTTGATTTCGTCTTGGTTGAGCTGTACAACCTCGTCTTTTGAGCAGGATGCCAACGCTACCAGCGCCAACATTGCAAATAATAGTTTTTTCATAATAATTGATATTAAGTTGTTGTTATAAATTAGTTGTTATCTCTTTACACTCCCATTGGGATATCTTCGTATACACTCTCCCAGTCATCTACCGTTGGCTTGTAACCACCGCCGTTTTCAATTGGTTTTGGCAGGTCGAGGCCGTCTATTATCAGGTGTACCCTTTTCGGGTTGGGAGCGGAGTGGACTTGGGTGGTTACATCAAAGTCCTCATCGTCTGAGCCGAAGTAGAGCTTCTGGCCGTCGTCCATCCATACATACAGGAGCATCTTGTGGGGTGCTGCGTTCTGAGGATGGTGCCCGAAGGTGAGGAACTCGCCTGTTATGGTGGATGTTTCCCTGTTTATCTTAGCCTCCAACGGGAGGGTTACGGGTTCTTTGTGCAGCTCAAGGGTGCTGAGGGTGGTTCCCCCTGCCATTCCGCTGAGCGAGGCGCACATCTGGGTGGCGTGCTTGAGGTTCTGCACGTTGCGGATCTCGTAGGAGTAATGGCACAACAGATCGTCGGGATAAAGGGTGATGACATGTTCTTCTACCCGTACATTTACCGGATCCCCTTTGGAAATGAATGGCACACAGCTGTATGAGACACCTGTCTCTGTCACCTCCACATCAAATGCTGTGCATCCCCAGATCATATCCGGGGTTATCACAACTTTCTCCTCTTCAGAGCCTTCTGCGCGGGGTGCCCTGGCGGTGGTGTTGCCCAGTGCCGGTTCAAGTACGCTTCCCTCCCTGGTGTATGCCAGGTGTGTCTTGAAATCGTGACTGTTGGCAAACTGGGCCACCTCGGTATCGTTGTTATAGGAGATTACATGATATTTTCCCACGGTGAGCTCCACATAGCCACCCTGGGTTCCCTTGAAGTCTACACGGCGGGGATCCCCGCCCTCCACAGGGTAGAAGAAGACACACATGCCCAGAGGATTGGCCTCCGGGGCGTTCTGCCAGTTGAATTCCACCTTCAGCCTTACCTCGTGAGGATGGTGGAGGCAGAGGTCCTTGTGGGTGCAGGAGATTAAAAAGACAGGAACAAGAGCATACATAAAATGCAGCAAGAAGTATCTGAGTTTGCTATTCACCTTTACCTCCCTTTTTTATCTTGTTCCTGTTGAAATTTCCGTGTCCCCAGAGCCATACCAATGAGATTTCAGCCTTGGTAGGGCCAAACCAGTTCCTCTGCTTGGTAACCTGCCATACATAGCAGTCATCCTCTGGCAGATACTCATGGTATTTGCCGCCCATATAGCCTACGCCTATCACAAAATCCAAATTGAGCCTCTTCCCTATAGGCAATGCATAGCCATATTCCACACCTCCTGCGTAGTGGGCCTGGTCCCACATTGTACCGCCCGGCTCGCCACCCATGTAGCCGCGTCCGCCGGTCTCAAAATCGTAGGTGAACATCTGTCCGTATAATCCTATATGGTGCCCGGTGAGGGGTTTTTCCTGCGCGGCCTTGCCGAACCATTTCCTGAACCCGAGGTCTCCGCCGTATACCCTCCAGTACCAGTGCTTCATGTCGTGCTTCCACCATGCGTACATCCAGCTGGCGGTTACCGACCAATCCCTGCCCAGATAGAACTCAACTCCTGCATTCGGCACTGCCACTGCATCATACAGCAGGTTGGTCTTCACTCCCATGTAGAATGGGTTGCGGGCCGGTTGCTCCATTATAGGGGGAAGTTGGTATGGATAGGCTATCGGGAAGAAAGAAGATGCCATTGGCGGGATTGGGGGCTGCTCCTCTTTCTTTACTTCCAGCTGCGCTGCCTCAAGCTTCTCCCACTCTATCACTATGAGGAGGTTGAAGCTTCTGAGGGTTGGGAAGAATTTCTTGTACATGTATCTCCAAGGCTCGCCGTCCCTGAGATACATGAGGCGGAGTTTCCTTACCTCCACAAGCTTGCCTTGGGCGTTCCTGACCACCTCCGGTGCCTCCAGCTTTTCAAGCACTTCATCCTTATATGGGACATTGGGGTCTGCAAGGACCATCTTCTTAAGCTCTGCCCAGTTGATGCCCACGGCATTCTCCACTATCATTGTGTCAGGAAGGGAGATGTACTCTTTGAGGACACCCCTTATGCGGGATGCCCTGTTTTTTGAAAGGCGCTGGTTGTATTCCCATAATCCTTCAGGTGAACAGCCGGCTACTATATGTATCTTGGAAATCTTGTTGAATACCTTGTCTGATGTAAGGGCCTTGAATCTCTCCACAAAGGCCTGCATGCGCTCTTCATTGCCCATGTATGACGGGGCCCACCTGGAGCTGCCCTGGTGGAAGTACACCTCCAGGGTGTCTGAGACAGGTTTGTTGTCATCGTATGGCTGCAGTGCATACATTCTGGAACATATGCAGATTGTCAGGATGACAAATAAGATCCTTTTCATCAGGTGTGGAGCACAGGTCTTACATTTGCCGCAATTCCCCTACAGCAGGTAATACAAAAAGAAGACGTGGGAATCTGTCCTGCTTATCCAATAATCCGGGCTCCAGCACGGCCTCTCAGAATGGATAAGCAACTCCAGCCAGCCCACGTCAGAATGGAAATAGCAATGGGGCCATGTGGCTGTCCGCCACTATGACCTTACTATTATAGACGCAGACGCCTTGTTGCATGAACCTCTTTCTGATTCGAATTTGCTGGATTCGGATTATAGAGATTATCGCAAAAACGTCTCTTATTTTATGTACCCTATATAAACCCCAGCCAATAAGCCGGCCGGAGCAGCACAAAAGTAATAAAAGTTTTCTTTTTGGACAAAATTGTGTAATTTTAAAGAAGTTTTATGTGCAGAAAAATGTTGCAGACACATTATCTTATCTGCTTAAAAATGTATCTTTGCAATTAAAATATCTGCTAATTTATGTAGCAATAAACATGGAAAGGATTGTATTTCAAAAACTTATTGAATGGGGAAACAAAAAGGAGAGAAAACCGCTCATCCTTAATGGCGCAAGGCAGGTTGGCAAGACTTGGCTTCTACAAGAATTAGGAGACAGATGCTTTGCAAAGGTGGCATACCTTGTATGTAGGAAGAATCAGGTTTTGAAGGATATATTTTCTCAAGATTTCAATACAGAAAGAATACTCAGAGCGCTTAGGGCCTTGTCAGGAGTTGATATAACCCCTGGAGATACGCTTATTATCCTTGATGAAGTTCAGGATATCCCTGAAGCTATTGAATCATTGAAATATTTTTATGAGGAAGCACCGGAGTATCATATTGCCGTTGCCGGATCATTATTGGGCATATCCCTACACAGAAATGTTTCATATCCCGTTGGCAAAGTTGACGAAATCAATGTCTATCCCCTGAATTTTGAAGAGTTTCTCCTTGCAAAAGGAGAGGCTGAAGCATATAAACTAATCAAAGATAAAGATTATGCCACCACTAATCTGATTCATGAAAAATATGTAGATCTGCTCAGACAATATTATTATGTAGGCGGTATGCCTGAGGCTGTAAAGATGTTTGTAGAAACAGATGGACTATTGGCTGTAAGGGAGGTTCAGAAGGCCATCTTGAAGGGATATGAAAAAGATTTCTCCAAACATGCTCCAAAAGACCAGATTGCAAGAATCAGACTTGTATGGCAAACTCTGCCTTCACAATTGTTCAAGGAGAATAAAAAATTCATCTATGGTTCCCTGAAGCAAGGTGCAAGGGCTAAAGATTTTGAGATAGCCATACAATGGCTTGCGGATGCAGGCCTTGTTTACAAAGTTCCTCTATGCAAAGAATGCAAACTTCCACTGAAAGTATATGAGGATCCTTCTGCATTCAAATTATTCACACTTGATGTTGGCCTTCTTGGAGCAATGGTTGGGACAGAAGCAAAACAAGTGCTTATCAAAAACGACATATTCACTGAATATAAAGGAGGTATGACAGAGCAATTTGTCCTTGGTGAAATGAAAAGCAATGGAGAAGAGAATATTTTCTATCATAAGCCTGACAACGGAACAAGGCTGGAGATAGATTTCATCATTCAACGAGACGGAAAATTGTTGCCTATTGAAGTAAAGGCGGAGGGTAATGTAAGAGCAAATTCCTTGAGCAACTTCCTGAAACAGAATCCTGATATCCATGCTATCAGATATTCCATGATGCCATATATAGAGCAGGAACAAATGAGTTGTCTTCCGCTCTATGCAATACAGTAATTCATATAAAACGATAATGAGGGTGACCCAAAAGCATAAAGTAAAGGGTTGCCCTCTTCTCCATATAACT